>JAHJYW010000012.1 GCA_018827375.1 Alphaproteobacteria bacterium | reverse complement strand
CGAGCGAGGCGAACCTCCACCTCCCGCAGTTTCGCAATAATCTCTTCAGGCTTGGCTCTCTTGCCCATGTCTCAGCTCCATATCTGAAGCCGGAACTAACTCAAATAACGGACCACTTTTCGGGAGGCAGACCATGTGAACGCAGGCCAATCTGCGTGAGCCAATGCAAAGTCCTGTAAGCCAGGACACAATCGCATCTCCGCATGCACGCCTGACGCCTCTCGCGCTGCCTACATTGCCGAAGGCAGCCTCCGCCCCCCCGCGAGCCATCCCTTTGCCGGTTGCTGGGGCTCATGATCATCCCCAGCCCTGACAAGATGGATATGAAGCAGACGTCGTCTGGAACCGCGCCGCCTTTCCGGATGAAATTGAGTTTTACAGAATGGTACTGGCCATCCCCGCGAACAGGTAAAGAAGCTGTTTTATAGACGGTGTTTTCATTAGACGGTGCCGCGTAAAATGCTTGTCTTCTGCAACACATCAACTGACAATTTAGTGTCGGGAGTGGTCATCTGCCCCGAGACCTTAGCATGTGATTTGCGAATAAAGCGCTTGTTCGACAGGCGAGCACCCGCAAGATTCTCCTTCCGCAAATATCTCCACCTCAGCGAGTGCGCTGCCTGTGCGGCTGGGTCCGTTTTACGTTTTGCATGTCCTCTCGGAAAGCCGATGGCGGATAAATCCAACTGAGGCCTGGGAACAGGACAACGACCAACTAATATTCGCGATTCTTTTACCAAAGGCTCCAACGGAGCGTCTTCGCAAGTGCGTGCAGAAGGGGGCAGATCGCAACCGAATGGCTGAGCCATTCAGAGAAAAACGGTAGGGGACTTTCTTTTTGCGGCCGGTTGTGCAGGAAAACTGCCGGTCCGTGCGCTGAGAACAAATCAACCCTTGCATGCAAATTGAATGTTGCAAATCGTACATATAAGGTTAACGTCCCTAGGGAAATCAATTGGAGGGTGGGGATTGTCTGCTCAGTATTTACTGAAAGAGTTTTTCACAATTGATCAGCCACTAGGGGATGTGCAGGCGGTTCACGGGCTAAACGACCGCGAAGTTTTTCGGCGTTATTTTCACCAGGCCAATCGACCATTTGAGCAAGTGAAAAGCCATCCAACCATGATTGTCGGCCGGCGCGGATCGGGAAAAACGGATGCGCTGCTGTCCCATCGGTTCGTGCCGCACCGTATAGGGAACTACGATCCATTAGTTTATTTCGATGCCGAGCGCGCGGCACGTACATTTCAGACGATCCTTGTGAGGATCAATGATCAGATCCGTGTCGACGAGCCCAAGCCAATGGTGGAACAGGTTGCTGCGCTTTGGAGTTACGTGCTTTGGTTGTCAGTGTTCCAGCAAATTGCCTCTGTAGATGACGACGAGCCGAGTGTTGTCCAGATTAGGGAATTTGTACGAGCCCACGATCTCGATATTATCAATCTGGACCCCTATGAAGCTGCATTACGTGGACTCAGCACACTGATCTTAAAGTATGAAAGTCTCCCGGAAAAAGAAAAACTATTTGGCTTTTTTCAACGCTTCGACCGGCTGGATTTGTGTGACATTAGTTTTACGGAAGCCAAGGATGCCACGCACCGCTATTTGATGCGCAATAGCAAGCGGGGGATCATTCTTTTCGATAGCTTTGAACAGTTAAATGTCACGCAGGAAGAGACGCGATTGACGTTGTCAGGTCTTTTGCGCGGGATATCACAGTTTACCGGCTCATCAACAATGGTCGACATTCGTTGCTGTATTCCCGCGGAGGCATTTTTCTATCTGACAGAGCTTTCCTCCAATGTTCTGAAAGACTTTCAGCGACACACAGTGCTCCACTGGAGCGCTATGGAAATACTCCAACTCTGCGCCAAGCGATATGCCGCCTTTCTAGAACTTCACCACGGCCGCACTGTCCAGGACCTCACCGGTAATGTCTCAGCACTTGAAACACGAGATGGGACGATCGCTTTTTGGGAGCATTTCTTGCCCAAAGAAGTGCCCAACACACACCCCGGTATTATGGAACCCACGATCCCATATCTGCTAAGGCACACGCAGCTTTTGCCTCGTCAGATGATACTGATGCTAAACAAATGTTTCTCCGACCATTTCGGCTCAGGTCTGACTATTGACGACAAGCTCCGGCCAAAATCCATTTCGGCGGCCGTTAAAGAGACTGAGGCGCGAATATATAATGAGATCATTTCAGCGCATCAGTTTATCTGGCCGTCCGCAATAGAACAGGTGCCGCAAGTTCTGAAGCGGATCGGTTCGAACGTCTGTCGCTATGGTGACATGCACCGCGCCTTCAATCAGTCTTCTGTAAAGGGCTATGGTAACGTATTCGAATTTGAAGACTTTCTTAGGATGTTGACGGAGATCGGTGGCGTAGGCCGTCTGATCCAGCGCAATCGCAACTACATTAAGGCGCAATTCGAGTATTCAGAGCCATTTCGGCTCTTATTTAACGATACAGATGAGTTATGCATTCACCCTTGCTTCACGCGCGTTGCGCGTGTGATTACGGAGGCGACGGCGCCGCCAAGTTATTGTCCTGTATACCCGCTCGGCGCGCAACTTGACGACCCTGACCGACGCGACCTTTGAAGGGCGGGATCGTGACAGACGTGCGACTATCTGAAAAGGCGAGAGGTTTTCTAACGTCTTACCTCACCAGCGTGAAGCTTGGTGGGCTTCAGCGTGCTTATGTAGTTGGATCATTCGATTACAAGAAGACCATCGCTACGCAACAGACGCGGGCATCTGTTCTGGCTCTGGCGGCATCAATTCAGCCACCCCAAAAATCCATGAACGTGGCGGTCATTGGTGGGGGATTTGCCGGCATATCGTGCGCGGCAACGCTCCTAAAACTGGGGCACAGCGTAGAACTCTTTGAGCAGAAGGACCGGCTGATCCCTATTCAGGTGCGATGCTTCGATAGGTACATTCATCCAACACTTTTCGATTGGCCGGATTGCGATATCGACGCAAATTTTAGAATGTCGGGCATTAATTGGTCACCGGGGTTTGCCGATGCCGTATCCCGTCAGACTATAGAAAGCTTCGACGCCATCAAAAGTAAGCATGCCATGCGGTATCGGCCTCACTTCAGCATGACCATTGAGGACATCGAAGAGACGCCCGAAAAGAAGTACACGCTCCTTACAGATCGACGCTTCACCTTTTCCGGCTTCGATGCGGTTTTTTTCACCGTGGGTTTCGGGTTCGAAAGTCCGGTTATGATTGGTGATCGAATTCGACGTTATTGGGCGACATCAAATCTCGATCACATACATGGTACCAAACAGTCACCGGTGAAGGTCCTTGTTTCCGGTGCAGGGGACGGCGGCTTACTTTCGGTGCTGAATTGCGCATTGAAAAACTACGATCATGCGATCCTTCATGAGCTTGCGCCAAAAATATTCAGTAAAAGAACTAAACGGCGCATAGCCGAGATTGAGAAGGAAATCCAAAACGGTATCGCCGGTGGAGAGGAAGTCAGCGTCATTGCTAAATATGACGAGGCTTTCAGGTCGAGGATTGATGGATGGAAAAAACATTTCGAACCGCTGGTTTCTGAAGAAGTGAATGTTGTTTTCAATTCAGTTGATCGAGGGGTTTTCTCGCCCGGTTCGGCGGCTCTCAATCGCATACTGGTTTACCTGCTGTTGAGAATGGACCTTATCGATTTCGTCGGCCTTCCTCTGAAGCCAGACATCGTATCGGAAGAAGTGGACGCCGATCATGTGGATCATATCGTCGATTGGCCTGGCAGAGGTCAGACGCGCTATCGCCACATCATTGTCCGCCATGGGGTGTCGCGAAAATTTTTCGAGAACAGCTTTCCCACGCTCGAAGCGGCTATATCACCGATAAAGGGACTGTCGCCCCAGCTTGCACTTGAACGGGCGATACCTGACGACATCCTTGAGATCCTTCGTGAGCTGTAGCATATGCTCTCAAGTCTGCGCGGTTTGCGATTAACCTCCTTAGCGCCGTGCAGAGGATAAAGCGCCCTGATCGACATAGTCGCCGAGTTCGAACGGGGTTGTTGCCGGTTTGCGAATGGAGAAGCAGGGCGCGGTCGAGACAGGCGGCAGAAGCACTTCAAACCGCTCGCCGCTGCCGGGAAGTTCGGCAGAGACAATCGGGGAGGCGCGGTTTGCGGCTTCTCCGACACCGGAGGCGACAAGCCGGATAATACGTTCGCGGTCAGAGGCGTCGAGCCTGTGTTCGGAGACCACAACACCGATACCGGCTTTCTCGATCCAGACAGACCCGTCCGGGTTGGCCATGATTTCGATCGTATCGGCGGCATCCAGGGCATTGCGGATGACCGGACAGAAGGCCGTGCGCAACATGGCGGTCCGGCGGCTGTCTGTTTCCTGAGCGTGTCCCGCGATTGCCATGGGGCAGAGCCCTTCTGTCTGGTCAGGTCAAACCTCTCAGATCAGATGGCGAACGGGCAGTCGGACTGTGGGCCAGAGTGTGCAAGGCGGTGCGAGCAGAAGACGCGCGATGCAAAATGCCGGTCAGATCTAATGGCTCGGGTCACTGCTTCGCATCAGGCTCCTGGTGATGGCAGCCATCGCTTCTGTTATGTCGGTCCGGACGGTTCGGGGGGAGACCGACAGCCGCGCAGCGATTTCTTTATGGGTCAGGCGTTCCAGACGGCTGAGGAGGAGCGCGTCGCGCTTGCGCGGTTCGAGCTTTGCGAGCGCCTCCTGCACAATCCCCAGCGACTGGATATCGATTATCTGCGTCTCGGGCGTCGGCGAGTGGGGGCACGCAAGCACATCGCCAAGGTCGCTGAAGGCGTCCGACTTTCGCGCGCGCTTCGCATAGCCCGATCTGAGGTAGTCCAGCGTGAGATTACGTAAGGTCGTGAAAAGCAGCGGTCTCAAGTCACCAATCACCTTGTCCGGATAGGCTCGCCTCACAGACAGAAAAGCCTCCTGCACAAGGTCCTCGGCATCAGAGGCATTGCCGATACGTATCCGGCTGAATCTGAGGAGCTGGTCATATTGAAGACGAAAGATCTCGTCGAGCGCCGCACTTCCCTTAAGCGCGAAACACTCCCCCACCAGGGGACGTCTCGCAGCTCTCGCATGTCCCGGCTCCTGCATTGTCATTTCCGCACCGCCCGATGATCGGCGCCGGGCCCGCTTTTACGGGCGAGCGCTTCGGCAACTTCTGCAATGGCGTCGGCGAGGTCCTTCTTGACCGTTGAGCGCGAGACCGAGAGGCGCTCAGCAATCTCCTCATAAGTCAGGTGCTCGAACCGGTGGAGTTTCAGCACATCCCGGCGGCGCGGCGCCATTGCCGCGATAGCCTGCTCGGCAATGGCCAGCAATTGCGCATCCATGAGCTGGATTTCCGGTGTCGGCGTGCGCGGACAGCCGAGGCGATCATCCCGGCCCAGCAGGTCCACTGATGTCTTCTGGCGTTTCGTGTTGCCGGATTTCAGGTAGTTGAGGGTCATGTTCCGAAGCGTCGTGAACAGGAGCGGTCGGAGCTCGTCGATGGCCTTGTCGGGATAGGCCCGTCGGACTGCAACGAACGCATCCTGGACAAGATCCTCGGCTTCGGGCGCATCATGGGTCCGGATCCGACAGAAGCGCAGCAGCTGACTGTGATACTCCCGGAAGAGCCGGTTCAGGGCGTCCTCGCAAACGGGCCGCGCAGACGGGCGCGGGCGGTTTGATACAGCCCGGTCAGGGGCAGTCCTTGTTGTCTCATTACCTTTTACAGACGCGCGGACCGCATTCCGTTGGCCGTTCTGCTCTGATCGTCGCGGTGTACCTGCCATGCCGTGCCCCTGCTTCGGTTCCGGCGCGAGATTCTCTGGTACAGGACAGCGGGCCCGCGCAGGATGCACAGGGGATTATCAGCCATGCTTCACCAGGGTTTCCGACGCCCTGCGCATCCGTGAACGGAAGGGTTCGGGGCGTGGTCGGGGAACGGGAGTCGCAATAAGACCGTCTGTGCTGGAAGGCACCTGAAGGTGGATCATGCTCTGCCAGGGTTTCCGACGCCCCGAGCCTCTTCTTGCAAAGATGCTGAGAATTATTCTAAGCGGCGAGGCGCGCATTTGCAACCAGAAAAGGAAAATAGATGGGCCGTCGGAAAACCGCGAAGCATGCGCAACGGGGCACAGGTTTTGACCCAGAGGTCTTATCGCTGTGCCGGCCCACCCGGGGAGGAGGGTTAGCCGATTGCGAGCGGAATTGGAAGGTGGGGGGCGACGGGTCGGTTGCGGTCAGGCCGGCTGGCGAGTGACAGTTTCAGCTTTGCCGAAACTTTTGACGGGTTTGACGGGCCTTTCCGCTTTATCTTTGATGTCGCGGGCTACCGGCGGCGTGAGCCGGATCATGAAGGGCTCACTGTTGGCGAGCGAGTGAATTTTGTGGCCGAACCGACAAATGGTTTCGACCCACATGCGGTTCAGATCCAGCGCCAGAACGGCGCGAAGCTTGGCTATGTCAGCAGTCTGCAATCTGCACGCGTCGCTGGCTGGCTGCGTGACGGCGCGATTGAGGTCGAGATTTTTCGCATCGATGGCCGCCCCATCTATCCGCGCCTGTTTGTCCTGGCGGATGTGTCGCCGCACCGCGGCCGTGCAGGCCGCCTGAAGACTCTTCAGTCGTGTGTGGGCCGTGTCCTTCTTATGAGGAGCGCGCTTTGTGTATTCTCATGCTCTGCCCCTAAGAAACCGGATTGTTTCTATTTCGCATTCCGGAATTGAGGAACCTCGCCGGGCGGAGACGACACAATGCGAGCAATGCGCCCCAATTTCAGGGCGAGGCGCAGTCCTACTTTCCCGCTCTGCGTTTACAATCTGGTTGCGCGGCGTTCAGCATACCGCCAGCCAAATAGGCGTTGCGATAATTGCTTTGGGTCAACTCGTTGCCGCCAAGTGAAAGTGTGGCGGCTCCCAATTGCTGAGGCGGCGCCTCTTGCGCACTCATCCAACCCAGAAACGTCTCGGCCGTTGATACAGATACAAATCTCAAGGCGCTCGTGTTGACGTCGCCCGGCAATAAAACGCTAATGGGGGTTCCCGCAACAAGGATAAATACATAATCCACGCGCAGCTCTTCGGAAGAGACCAGCTCAACATCCAGCCCGGCGTTTTGTCCCGTGGCCGTAAGGTATTTCACAGTGTCATCAGACTCCGTGACTGTATCATCGCCCTTGATTGTCCTGCGGAAGAGACCCTCTGCGCTCGTCGCGAGCGTAACAGGCGTGCAGCTCGCCGGGGGATAGATGACTGCAAAATCAAGAGATGCCTTTTTGTCAGGTGCGCCTGGCGTGAAACTGATAGCAAGCGATTCAGGAGAGAGTCGCTCGACTTCGATGATCATGTCGATCGTCTGCACGCCCGTTATGCGTCGGCCAAGGACTCCATTTTGCACGATACGGGCTGAGGATCCTTCCGGAACGCCATAACAGGCCAAGCGTGTTTCACGCAGCCGGATCGTTTCGGTCAGCTCGCGGGCGAGCTCTCCTTTTATTTCAAGAGCGCTCAGATCAGGCGATAAAGTGTCAAATCCCGCGGTAGCACCAAGTGTTCCAGATTGCTTGAAAGTCAAATCCCCCAGATCGGCAGTGACTTCCGGGCACACTAATTTGCTCCAGGAAATGAAACGAGGATTTTGAGACCCTGACAGAGTGATGGTCGTATCGAGACGTTCAAATCGGTCTGCAGGAGACAGATCGCGCTGCGCTTTGAGTGGAAGATCAACCAGCAATGCAATTCGTTTCTCGAATTTTGTGTAAATGGGCGCGCTGCCTGGTTTTGATTTTCCAATCCGGCTCCCGAGCAATTCCGTAATCGTGTCCGGTTTAGCGGATTCTTTTCGGCTGATCGCTTTTAGGGCCTGGGCTTGGACTGCCGGATCGAGCGAGATCAGGGTAGTGGCTGGCTTGTCGGACGTATTCGGAACGAGTTGCGCAGAAACATCGAGCGCAACGTTTGCATCATTTGACGTTGTGGCGACGATCTTGTCATAGCGTTTGGTGAACTGGGGACCTAGGCAAGCGGCGGTCGTGGCAGCGAATAGGATGGCCAAAGTCAGGCGAAGCGTGTGTTTCATGCTTCAATCCTCAGCCGATAGATTTTGCCCGGATATGTTTTCCCGTCCTGAACGCTTTGCATCGCGTGTACGCCGGCATATGCAATGTCGAGACCTGCTTTCGGAACCGGTTCCCGGCTGATATTGAATGACCCGGTTGCTAGGATTTCTTCCCGTGTGTCAAAGGCTTTTGGTGTGGCGACCCAAAAGCCCGGCATATATCCTGGATCATTATCAGAATTCAGGATGAAGATGTATTTGCCTGCATACGACATTGTGTCCCCCACCGACCGCAAAGACATAAACTGCAGAATAAACCTAAGCGCGGAAATTTTCAATCAGGAACACGCCGTTCCGTGATCTGAAGAGATCAGGTGAGGAGCGGGCTCAAAACAACATGTCTCATTCCCGCGAATTTGGCGTGTCAGAGCGTCTCGCTCTCACAAATACGCGGCGCGACGTGGACTAAGCCATCGCGCGCGCAGGGTGATTATTCGAAGAATGGCGGAGACAGGACCGTTATCCTGTTACAGAGAGGGTGCTGGCTATTTTGGGCCCTGCGTCTAGAGATAGAACTCAAAAAATAGGTCGGATTTGGTGACACGGAAGCGCCCCCGGCTCGGCGCGGAGGACCGGTCCGTGCGGACAACCCCGGCCGAGGCCTTTTCGTCGAGCCGCTCAAGCAGCGCGGGCCATGGGAGGGTACCCCATTTCACTTTCGCAGCCATGGCGTCATCGGTCGGAACGAGAGCGAGCTCGAGCGCGTCCATGAGTTCAAGACCTTCTTCTCGCAGAGTTGCATTATGGCTCGCATGATGGGCGACCTTATAGACGATGGTCCGGGCAAGCAGATCGCGCGATGTGACGGTCTTCGCGCCAGCCTGAAACGTCAGATCTTTCCAGCCGAGCCAATTTCCGACCTGGGCGTCGGCGGCAAAAAGCAGGATCGGTCCTTCGCCGGGCGTGTCGCCGAGTTCAAAGGCGAGAACGAGGCTCGTATTGTTCGTGTCCTCATCGAGATTGAGCGCTAGGCTCTCGGCAAGCTGACTCCAGGCATTGTCGGCACGGCGCCAGTCCTGTCGTGGCTCTTCGACCCCGCAATCGGATGCGTCCGGTGTAAAATCTCCCCAATAGTGGCGCGAAAAGAAGTCTATGCCTGAACTCGCCTTCATGGGTATGGCAAAGCGGCTGTCAAAGGGGGCATTGCCCTGATGCGTGGCCTTTTCGAGGCGGTCAGCTGCTGCAGCAAAGTGGCCAAACTCATAGACTTCGCTGGTCGACCGGCTCGGCGCGTTCTTTGCGATCAGTTTCTCATTGCGCGGCGGACCGAGCACATAGACCCGGGCGGCTATGCCAGGCAGTTCGATCGGGTGCCCGCCCGGCTTTAGAAACTCGATCTCGTCGCCGGCAAGAGACTTGAAATTGTCGCCGGCCTTTTTGAGTTTTACCCCGCCGCCGGGTCCGAAAAACCCCATAAGCGATTCAAGCTTTGGATCAGGCCCGGCCCCTGACAGGCGCAGTCGGTTATCGGCGGCCGAAAGGAGAGCAAGGGCCTGATAGCGCTTCTCCTTGAGGGCAATCTTTTGAGCGAGTTCATCCGCATCATTTTCGGTCCAGGCAAGCCAGGCCTTTTTGGCAACCATTGTGGAGAATATGTCTTCGGCCTGAGAGAAGCCGGAAATATGGTCCCAATGTTCGTGGGTCCCGACGAGGAGGTCGAGCTTCTTGCTCGTAACGTCTGCAATATCCTGGACGACCCGCCGGATAAGGTCCGACCCGCCCTTTGCCGATTGGTGGATCCCGCAATCAATCAGGATGGAATAAGGCGGCTCGCCATCTTCGCCGCGCTGAAACCGCAGAAGAAAGCAATCTCCGACGCCAAGCCGGTACATACGGATGGAGACACCAAAGGTTTCTGCTTTGGCGGCGGGCTTTGACGCCTTCCGGGAGCGCTTTGCCATAACTTTCTCCCTAATGGCCATGCAGGAGCGCGAAGGGCTCGGTTTTCAGTCCGCGATCCTTGATATAATTGAGCGCGGGCTGACGCAGTCTCAGGGCCGAGCGGAAGCTGCGCTCGCGTTCGGTCCGGTTGCGGCTTCCAATCCGCTTGCGGATCACAAATTTTATCCTGCCTGTATCGGCATCGACAATAATTGTGGAGCCGCCCCGATAGAATTCATTACCATTATTGTCCGGTGTCCAGGTCTGGGTCAGCTCCACGATAAGCTCACGGTGGATGCGTCCTTCGGGTGAGACCCGTGTGGCGGGGCGCACAGAATGGACCTCGACGCCGCGGATCTTGCCCGGCATCTGGTCAATCAGGACGCGTTCCTCACGCGCAGTTGTGTGTCGTTTGATCATGCCCAGTTCGGAGAACACGTTTTCTGGCAGGGACTTAATCGCAGCTCGCAGAATCTCGGCATTCTTATTGGAGGATGTGAACGAATGCAGACGGTCCGTGCGAAGGTCCCAGTCGACATTCGCCTTGGCAAGCAAGGCTTCGAGCGGGGCGAGGTCATGATAGGGGGCCTGCCAGGTGAGCGTGTCCTCGGATAGGTTCGCAACCCCTTCCGGATAGATTCCGCGCGCGCGGAAGGCAGAGACGAAGGCGACACGGTAGCCGCAGGCATCGTCGGGTACCAATTCGCGGTCGGCTGTGATCAGGGCACGCAGATATTCGCCAAAGGTCAGATCAATCGGCGGACAATAATCGAGCGCGCGGATACAGATTGAGACAACACGACCGGAAATCCTGGCGGCGAGTTCGGACAATTTCCTGGCGAGGAGGGGCGGAATTTCTCCAGGTGGCAATACACCGGAGCCATGCGTTGCGAGCCGGATGAAATCACGCGCTTCACGCTCATAGACATTG
The DNA here is from genome assembly GCA_018827375.1 of Alphaproteobacteria bacterium. Lineage (GTDB taxonomy): Bacteria > Pseudomonadota > Alphaproteobacteria > Caulobacterales > Hyphomonadaceae > Hyphomonas. The sequence goes on along the minus strand of JAHJYW010000012.1, from coordinate 4,658 downwards.
AGGAAGGCGTCGAAGATCGCCGAGACGAGGACCTGACCTCTCAAATGGGGTTCCTGATGGCGTTGATAGTCATCCTTGCTTGGCACAATCCGATGCCAGCGGTCGGCCTTGTCTTTTCTGGCAATGGCATTGCGCAGGGCGCCGCGATAACCGATGGCCTGTCCGAATTGAAGCGCCAGCGCGCCAAGCATGGTTGAGAGGCTAAGGTCACCGCGATGACGCATGATCTGGTCTTCGAGGGCTTCAGGAATGGTAAAATGCTGGAACAATGCGATGATATCGGAGAAGGCTTCATGGAAGGCCCACATGTCGGCATTGGAGGCTTCATTGAAACGCGGGTGAAGGCCGTCAAGCAGCGCGTGGGACACTTCGTGGGCAATGATGTCGTGAGAGAGAGCGGTGAACACCGTTCCGCCGGGGAGTTGATCCTCGGTCTCTGTCTCGTCTGCCCGGAAATAGCCAAACAGAACCGCCTTGCGGGTCGGGCTATAATAGGCATTCGCTTCGCGTAAGGCGTGCGGATAGAGTCGCAACCGGCGGACGAACCGGCCGCCGAATTCCCCTTCAACCGTTGACAGATGTTCCGGCCAGAGGGCTCGCCGCCCAAGCGCGGTCTCGAAGAGTTCTATGGTGCGCATCGACACGGCATAGACCATTTGCTGATGAAATTGCGGGTGGCCTTCGGTAGGCGTGTAGCCGTCATTGGCCAGAAGCGCCGGATGGTTGAGGTCGACGGGCAAATAGGCGGCATCGGAGGCTGGGTCGACATCCACCACTTCGACATATTCGCCGACCGGTCCGGGTTTAAGGTCTGCTTCCCACGGGACTGTGATGGTTGCTGTGGTCAGATGAAAATCCTCAAAGCGCGTGCCGGCGAGCGGGTCGGTCGCGTAGATCTGGATCCGGCGGCGCTGCGGCAGTGGCGGGCCCGGCATTCGCTCCAAATCCGGCAGGGCAAACGTCGCCGCTGGCACAGCCTGTGCGGACGGTTGAGATTGGGGACGGCGCCCGAGCGCAGCGCCGAGCGTGGATTTCAAGGCCTTTGATGCGGCGGGATGGTCTGCAAGCGCCTCGAGCACAAGCAGGCCGGTAGCCGAGCCCACGCTTGACGGGTCATCCAAATCAAGCGCGTCCAGCGCGGTTTCGATTTCGGATGCCGTCTGGCTGAGCTGGGCTGCTTCAAGTTCGAGCATTTGTAACCGGCCGGGCTCGGCTGGCGTGATGCCGCGTCCGGTGAGGACTTTGAAGAGCGGGAAGGACACTCTATCCGGTGGCAATCGTTCAATTGAGGCCATCAGATCTGCCGGTTTCAGGGCCAGTGCGTCTGCGGCTTTGAGATGACCGCGCCCGATTTTGGAGGCTCCGGCTCCGGGCGGGGCAGAGGATTGGTAGAGCGCGTGGCGGGCGAGCTCGGCGCGTTTCCAGGCCTGTGCACCCGTAAGACTGCCAAGCGCGGTGCGATGTTTGTGCATCCAGAGAGCGGCGGCACTGGCGATTTGCGGTGTCGCGCAGGACGTGCCCTTGCCGTCCCGGTCAAAGAGGTCCGGACAGCCGAACCGGGCCCAAGGGACATTCGGCGTATAGGCGGCCATGGCCTGAGTCATATGCCGGGCCGGTCCATAACAGCCTTGCATTACAAAGCCGGGAATATTGGCATACGGAGATCCGCCGGCCATGACACCGCAAGCGGCGAGGACACGGTCAAACCGGGCCGGATAGACGAGGGATTTGGTGGGGAAGTTGCCAAAATTATTACCGCCGGCGGCGACGAGTAAGATCCCCTCATCATAGAGGGCGTTGACGGCATCGGCCCAGGCGGCCGATGCAATGCCGCCCATGGAGAGCGTGATCACATCGCAACGTGTCTCAGGGTCTCCGCGCAGTCCATAGACATAGTCAAAAGCTTTCGCGAGGGCGCTGGTGCGAAACTTCACGACCCAATTTGCGACCCGGATCGGGACTATGTCGAGGTCGGCGCCGCCGCTCAGAGCCTGGGTCGTGCCGTTGAGCAGGACATCCTTCCCGGCAAGGAGGGAGAGTGTTCCGACCCCGTGTCCAAGATTGGCAAGGATCTGGTCGCTGCGTTCATCTTGTGCATCATATGGCCGGTCATCGTCACGAAAATTGCGTTGCAAGTCGACTCGCAAATGGCGCGGGAGGGAGTGATGGCTTGGATCATAGCCGGTATCGATATGGGCAATCCGTCCGACGTTGCGGTCCTTCGCCTTAACCTGCAGGCGCGCTTTCAGGAGCTGGCTATGGTCCTCGCCAAGGAACCAGAAATCATCGCCCGGGATGGCTTCGAAAGGATTGCCGACCTGGGGTTTGGGGGCGCCGCATTGACCGCTGAGGACTGAAAAACCGGCCGTCTCCGAAGCCCAGGAAAAATTGTGCTCAATATCCGGTTCAGCGAATTCGACCTTGGTCCGGCCGGCAACGCCTTGCGACCCGTCGACGAGCGCATGACAGATGTCCCAAGCGCTTAGATCCTTGGATCTGATTTCGGCGCTCAGCCAGTCAGACCGGCGCGGGGCCGCCGTTATGCCGGGGCCTGCAGCCCCTTTGATTTGTATGTGGGTAAACAGAGGGTCTGCCGACACCGTTTCGCGGTCGCGGCCAGTCAGGCGAAAGCCGGTCTTCGGCGTCAGCCCGGTGGTTTTGATAAGAATATGGTGTCCCTCAGCCATATCCGTTCTCCTCAAGATTGAGTGTGCGGATAAATCGCACGCGGCACAAGCCTGATTCAATTATTGGGAGAAAAAGCTACGTGAGTGTTCAAGGCAGCCTGAAAAGCCGCCGATTTCATATTGCATAGGTAAACCAATGGCGATGGTTGTGCCGATACTGGTAATAGGGCACCTCGCACGCGCAGGGGGAAGGGATGGAGCGGGACCGCACCATCCAGACCGGGTCGAGCAGAATGTGCCCGAATTTTTGCTTCCCCGATTTTCGCCCAGTAAAGGTGTAGCGTTCGTCCCGGGGCGTCCATTTTTTCGCTCTGTGCGCATTGATGGTTTCTTGTCGGGGATGGCGATAATTGTTCGGATCTCCGGCTGAATAGCAAAGGCGTTTGTAGGAGGCGGCAGCGACAGGGGCGAACACATTGGCCGAGGGCGATTTGCCGCCATGATGGGGCACGCAAATCACATCATAATTCTGCTTTTGGCGGACCTGGTCCGGAAGGAAATCATAGTCGCAATCGCCAGGAAAAAGGACGCCATTGCCTTTGGCCCATCCGGGCCGGAATTCCATGACCAGGCCGGAATGGTTCCGGTTAGACCGTGTGCTGTCACATTTGTGAACCGAGATCGGGCCGACATCGAGCTTCGTAAGTCCTTGGTCGGGCCAGAGGAGGAGGTTGGAGAGCTTGGCAATGAAGGCGCGATGGACAGCGCCGATCTTCTGGCGCGGGGCGATCCATGGAAGCGCTAGCGGATCTCCACTCGCCGCGTGCGTTACGGCGCGTAGCGCATTTGCCCAATGATCCCAATCCCAATGTGACAGGATGACGGGGGGATGGTTGCAAACGCAAAGCCCGATGAGGCCGGGGGGGACAGTGCCCGCGTGCCACATAACGCCGCCCCCGAAATCATAATAAAGCAAAGGTTGATAGGCTGCGTTGAGCACGGCATTGCAATTGCCCTGGCCGACATCGTAGACTGATACTGCCAAGCCAGGTTGGATCGCCAGCGCGGCTTCCAAATTTTTTTGTGTCGCAGAGTCGATTTCGTCCAGAGAGACAAGCTGCTCGAGTGCCGCAACGGCTTTCTCCGGAACCGGCTTGATATCCGCTTTTCGAACCGCGGGCGGTCCAAACAAATTGGGAAAATGCGATACGATCAGATCGCCCTGATCAAACAGGATTTCGATCCACCTGCGTTCGCCGGCCTCGTCTTTATTGGCGGCGTTGCGGATAATCTCGTCTATGAGGATGGATTGACCAGATGCCAGCACGATCTCTGCGATCGAGACCACGGGATCAAGCGTCCCAGCGCGCACAGGTCCGAGCTCCGTATCGATGCTGTCAAACCAATCGGCATTGACGGCATCGAAGGCGAAGCTCCCCCGCTCGCCGATCTCTCCTTCAAGCCATTCGACAGAGTCCAAGACCGCATAGATCCGCCTTTCGGGTCGCGGCTCGAACTCAGAGTCAGAAGGGAGTTGAAAGAATGTCACGCGCGGGCCTCAGCTGCCACATATATGGCTTGCCCGCGACTATAGTGTGCGTCAACCCAAACGGGAAGTCACAAAGCGGTTCGCCGGGACATCCATCCGGTGGCGGGAGGATTGCCGCGCTCATCGCTGCAGCCCGCAAGGCTCACTCGATTGAAAGGGACCTGGCTCTCAATCCTTGCCGACGCCTCCAAACACCTTCGCAAACCCGCCAAGTGTTTCAGTGATGACATGCCACTGAGATTTTCCTCCAAATCGAGTTAGAGTCCGGCCCCTCATGGACTGCTCTCCAACGCGCCCTCATTCGGGGTGGAACGCCTAAAGGCAATTAGATATAGCCCACTAAGCAAGTGGTCTGCCTCCGTCAAAGTGGTCCGTTATTTGAGTTAGTTCCGGCTTCAGATATGGAGCTGAGACATGGGCAAGAGAGCCAAGCCTGAAGAGATTATTGCGAAACTGCGGGAGGTGGAGGTTCGCCTCGCTCG
>JAHJYW010000011.1 GCA_018827375.1 Alphaproteobacteria bacterium | reverse complement strand
GACGACGGCATGGGCAAACGCTCATCCGCCTATGATTACCGGGTCACCGGTCGTGGCGGCAAAGGCCTCGTGGCGCAGAACATCTGGGGCCGCGACAAGAAGAGCGGGCCGACCAAGAAAGTCGCCCAATCCTTCCCCGTCGGCGATGGCGATCAGGTCATGCTCGTCACGGATGCGGGCCAGCTGATCCGCACACCGGTCGATCAGATCCGCATTGCGGGCCGCTCCACGGGCGGTGTCTGGGTGCTGCGTACGCATGAGGGCGAACACGTTGTTTCTGTTGCACGTCTTGTAGAAGACGCTGAAACCGATATGGATGGGGAAAATGGTGGCCCAGCTGCGGCGGGATCACCGGAAATGCCTGACTAACAGGGAAGGGGCACCAGTGCATCGTATCGGACTTTACCCGGGTACATTCGATCCTCCGACCAACGGGCATATCGATATTTTCGGTCGCGCCATGAAGCTGGTCGACACGCTTGTCATTGGCGTGGCGATCAACGAGGCCAAGAAGCCCCTGTTTTCGCTGGAAGAACGCGTGAACATGGTGAAGGCCGAATGTGCGCGCTTCAACGGCCCGGGCCTGGCTGAGGTCAAGGTCATGCCGATGCATGGCCTGCTGATGAAATTTGCCGAAGCGTGCGGCGCGCAGATGATTTTGCGCGGTTTGCGGGCCGTTCAGGACTTCGAATACGAATTCCAGATGACGGCGATGAATGAGCAACTGAATCCCGACATTGAAACAGTCTTCCTGATGGCCGATGTTAGGCACCAGGCGGTCGCGTCGCGGCTCGTGAAAGAAATTGCGAGCCTCGGTGGCGATATAGCGCCGTTTGTAAGCCCTGACGTGAAACGCGCCCTCATGGAGAAATATCAGAAATGAAGCTCGCACCCCTGGTAGTGGCCGCATCGACCCTGTCGCTGGGCCTGATGGCGCATGCCCAAACACCAACTGATGCTGCAGAGACTGCTGCTGCGCCAGCGCCCGCCGTTGCTGCCACTACGGTGGAAGAGGCCAAGGCCGATCCTGCAAACTGGCGCACTGTTGATCCCGAACGCCTCTTCATTTTTGACACGAACAAGGGCCGCATCCTGATCGAGGCCTTCCCGGAAGTTGCCCCGAAACACTACGATCAGTTCTCGAAACTGATCCGTTCAGGCGACCTCGACGGCACCACTTTTCACCGCGTTATCAACGGTTTCATGGCGCAGGGCGGCGACATCTACGCGCTCAAGGGCCGTGAGTCCGGCCTGCCGGACATTCCGGGCGAGTTCACCTATCGCCGCAATCCGGCCGAGATGCCGCTCACGTTTGCCATCGGCCCTGCCGACACGGCCAAGTATGGCTACGTGAATGGCTTCCCGATGATGACACAGGCTTCCTTCTTCAGCGAAATGTCCAAGGACGGCATGGTCGAGAGCTGGATCCCGCATTGCCGCGGCGTTGTCTCGACGGCGCGCACGTCGGACCCGAATTCGGCCAATTCGCAATTCTTCCTGATGCGCGACACGTCGCAGCATCTCGACAAGGAATACACGGCCTGGGGCCGAGTCGTTCAGGGAGAGGATGTCGTTCTGGCGATCAAGGCGGGCAAGGAATCCCTGAATGGCGAAGTCGCCCTGCCGGATATCCTGATGCACACCAAAGTCGCAGCTGACCTGCCCAAGGGCGAACGCCCCAATGTATGGGTCGAGCGCACAGACGGTCCGAACTTCATGGCAGCCCATGCCGATATCGATGAAGACCTCAATGTGTGCGACCTGCCGTCCGTTCCCGCTGTCGTCGAGCGCTAGCTGCCGGCGCCTTCACGGGCCCATAATCCATGACGCCCATGAACCTTGCCGACTTTCATTTCGATCTGCCTGAACGCCTGATCGCGTTGCGACCGGCTGACCCGCAGGATTCCGCGCGTCTTCTGGTCGTGCACGGTGACGGACGGCTGGAAGATGCCAGCGTGCGGGACCTGCCGAAATACCTGACCGCGGGCGATGTCTTGGTCTTCAATGACACGCGCGTCCTGCCTGCTGCCCTGAAGGGCGTGCGGCCCGCGCGAGATGAAATCGGCGCCGATGTGGCCTGTGACGTGAACCTTGTCGAACGTATTGACGATCACACATGGCGCGCCCTTGCGCGGCCCGGAAAGCGGCTGAAGCCCGGTGACCCGATCCATTTTGCCGAAGGCTTTGAGGCCACCATCACCCAGCGCCTCGATGGCGGCGAGATCGAATTGTCCTTTATACAGTCCGGCGTCGCGCTCGAGCAAGCGCTTGATGCGCACGGCGCCATGCCACTACCGCCTTATATCGCGCGACGGCGCCCGGCCGATGCGCGTGACCGGCAAACCTATCAGACCGCTTTTGCCGGGGAGGATGCCGCCTCGGTCGCCGCGCCAACAGCGGGTCTCCATTTCACGCCGCGCCTGCTAGCCGAAATTGATGCGGCTGGCCTCGTCCGCGAAACCGTTCGCCTTCATGTCGGTCTTGGCACTTTCAAACCGCTGGAAGAGGCGCAGCTCGAAGCCAACCGGCTTCACGCAGAATGGCGACGCCTGACGCCCGAAACGGCCAGCCGTCTCAATGCCGCGCGCGCAGCTGGCCGTCGCTGCGTGCCCGTGGGCACGACGGCGATGCGCACACTGGAAAGCTGCTCCACGCCGGAGGGCACGCTAGCTGCCGCAACTGGCCCGACGGATATCTTCCTGAAACCCGGCGACGCGGTGCGCGCAACTGATGCGCTCGTCACCAATTTCCACCTACCGGGATCCAGCCTGTTCATGCTGGTCTGCGCCCTCATGGGAACAGACATCATGCAAGCCGCCTATGCCCACGCCATCGCGTCGGACTATCGCTTCTATTCCTACGGCGACGCCTGCCTCCTGCTTCCGTGACAAAAAAAGCCCCCGTGCGCGAACGAACGGGGGCAGGTATCTAGCGGAGGTTTAGTTCGCTATTTCAGTCTGGCCGAGGCACGTGTGGCCTCAGGCTCAAATTCTTGTCCGGCAGCGTCAAAACAGAATGTCGTATCCTGGCGCGCCTTGGCGTGATCGATCCATGTGTACTGGAACGCGTCGTAGCAATCGTAACCCTGACGGCCCGCGTCCCAGGCATTCGCGCGGATGACTTGGGCTTTGGGATACCATTGGTTGGATTGGTGACCCTGATAGGAAAATTCAGGATGGACATGGTTCGGATCATTTCCGAGCACACGTACGCTGACGCCAATCATTGTCTGGGACTGGTTTGTCAGGCCGGCCTCAGCCGACGCAGGCAGAGTCGCACCAACGCTCAGCAAGGCGATCGCCCCGATAGCGCCAATGTAAGTGCGAGATTTGTTCATTCAGAAGTCCGATTTCGTAAACACAGGCAAGTTTCGGCCATCGCATGTTTCCGCAGAAACAGGGATAAAGACCGGAACCCGGCTGGGAGATTAAAATGCCTACGATGCGGATTGCGCTGGACATTCTATCCGGCAAGTCCCGAAATCGAGCAGCATTGCGATGATGGACCTACGCTCGATGGGCGAAAAGGTTCGATTTTTGCCCCATTCAATATCGGGCAGCTGTCATGCAATTTTGGTGTGACTTAAGGTAAAGATATGCGCATTGGCAAAATCCCCACGACTGGGATCCGGGCGTTCATAAGCGCTCGAATATCGCGATTTTACAGGATAAGCCCGGTCGCCCCTACGCATTGAGGTGCATAGCGGCAATCATCATTATCGTAGCAGAAGGTCGTGTCATGGCGAACGCGCTCGCCATTCTGCCGCCGATACTTGAAGCTTTCTTGGCAATCTTGGCCGATTGAAAGGCGTTCAGGCCCCGGGCCGCAACTCTTCCATCGAACGGATGGCCTTGGCCGCCGTGATACGGGCCAGGTGGCGGCCTTTTTCATCGCGCCAGTCGGCCTCAACCAGGCCGGTCGTGCGCCCGCGGCTGACCAGCCGGCCCTCGATCGTGATCAGGCCGTGCGGCACCGGGCGAAGGATCCGCGTTTGCAGTTCCATCGTGGTGAACCATTCGCCGTCTTCCAGCGCGCTCGCCATCGTCATCGATACGATATGATCCGAAAGGCCCGCGACCCAGCCGCCGAATACGCGCTGGTCGCCAATGTCGCGGTCGCCGGTGTTGGGCCATTCATACCGTGTGTGGCCATAGGAGACTTCCTTCAGCCAGAGGTCCGGGCGGATGCCCAGATTCTTGATGCCGGGGGGAAAGTCCCATGTGCCCGCTTTCAGGCGGCCAAAGAATTCGGTCTGCTGGACAGACATTTCGGTACGGCTCATGCGAGACGGGCTCCATTTGGCACCGGCAGGTCAGGCGAGAACATGACGATGGCGCCGTCGGCATCGGGAAACCCGAGCGTCAGCACTTCCGACATGAACTTGCCAATCTGGCGCGGTGGGAAATTGACGACAGCGGCAACCTGTTTGCCGATCAGTTTTTCGGGTTCGTAATGCACCGTCACCTGCGCCGAACTCTTCTTCACACCAACGCCCACGCCGAAATCGATCACGAGCCGGAGGGCAGGTTTGCGCGCACCTTCCAGTGGCGCCGCTTCGAGCACGGTCCCGACGCGGATATCGACCTCGCGAAAGGTCGCAAAGTCAGTCTCCGCGCTGGGCGGTGAGGCAGGTTCGTCAGTCAGGTGCATGTGCGTCTCAGCAGGTGGCGCCGCCATCGACGACCATCATCTGGCCTGTCATGTAGGCCCCGGCCTTCGAGGCGAGATAAACCGCCGCGCCGGCAATCTCTTCCGGCTCGCCGATACGCGCCATCGGTGTGCCTGACAGGGCTGATTTCAGGTTCTTCGGATCTTCCCACAGGGCGCGGGCAAAGTCGGTGCGGATCAGACCCGGCGCGATACAGTTCACGCGGATATTGTCCTTGCCGTATTCGGTGGCCAGGTTGCGGGCGAGCTGGAAGTCGGCCGCCTTGGAGATGTTGTAGGCGCCAATGATGGGCGAGCCGCGCAGGCCGCCAATCGACGAGACGAGAATGATCGCGCCGTCTTTGCGCTCGCGCATCTGCGGCATGCACATCTGGATCAGCCAGTGGTTCGAAATGATATTGTTCTGCAGCACTTTCTCGAACTGGTCGTCCGTGATGCCTTCCATCGGGCCGTAATACGGGTTTGCTGCCGCGTTACACACGACAATGTCGACCTTGCCGAACGCCTTGTTCGTGGCATCGACCATGGCCTGCAGCTCATCCTTCGAGGAGATGTTGGCGGGCACGGCAATCGCGGTGCCGTCGCCGTGCTTCTCGTTGATGCCGGCGGCTACTTCCTGGCACGGGCCAGGCTTGCGCGACGAGATCGTCACCTTGGCGCCCGCGTCGGCCATGGCCTCGGCAATTGCCCGGCCGATGCCGCGCGACGATCCTGTAATGATGGCTGACTTCCCGGATAGATCAAACAGGCTCATGGCGCCGCTCCCTCAAGTTTATTGTTGGGGCGACGGTAAGGGCTCATCCGCCTTGCCGCTAGGGGTGTCCTAAGGAAAAGGGAAACCTATCGCGGCAAATCCCATTCCGCATCGAGAATCTCCGCAAGCCGCTCTGTCCGCTTGCGCACGACTTCCGGTGTCCAGGCGTCCTGATCGACAAGGTCGCGGGTGAGAGCAAAGTCCGCCCCGCCGCCGCCATTGAAGTAGACTTCCTTCTTGGCGCGATAGTCCAGCCGGTCGGCCTTCTGGTTCACCTTGTTGGTCAACAGCACGAAATTGCCGAGCGTATCGCATTGCTCGCGCCGCTTGGCGGGGTCGGGCCAGGTGACCATCCAATGGCTGTCTTCCTGCACGTTGCGGGGCAGCACATGCTCCACGGTCGCATCGGATTCCGGCCGGATCGTGAAGCCGCCATCCAGCGCAGCGTTCAGGCGCAGCGCCATGGCGCGGCGCTGACCGAACGTCGCGAAACGGCCCAGCAGGCGCTCGCGCACCTTGCGCGCCTCGTCCTTGGAAATCGCGAACGGTCCATTCTTGGCCATCAGGGTCCGCTCATTGGAAATTGCGTCGCTCACCTTGTTGAACCGTTTGTTGCGCTGGTCCTTGTCGTGGATGATCAGCTGGATCATGTAGCCGAGCCGCTCGAGCCGCGTGAAGAATTCCGGCGCCAGTGGCGAATCGAGCCCCCGCTCCACAAGGAATTTCAGCGCAGGTGCACGCCAGCTCTGCTGTTCGAGGGCGCGCAGCTGGTTCAGCTTGTCAGAGACGAGTTTCGAATGAGGGCCTTCGTCCACATTCGCGGTCGTGATCTGACGATACGCGGCCACATAGCTCGGCAGCATCTCATCGAGGAATTTGCGCGAGTCGATCTTCGACAGGACAGCCTTCTGGAAACCCGCCACAAGATCGCCTTTGGGCGAGCGGTCATGGATGGCGCGTATCTGGCGCAGCAGGTCATCAAATGCGCCGCCGCCCAGCACGGCTTCATGTTCGGCCCATCGCTCGGCATAGGCGTTGGCCTCTTTGACCGAGAACTTGGCTTTCTGGAAAAGCTCCGTCTTGATGATGTCGTGCGCGTCGGGCTCCTTGCCGCGTGTGTTGAGAACCCGGAAAACCTTGAACCCCTGATCCTTGTCATTCACCACGACACGCACCAATGCGCAGCCATTGACGACTGTGTCGGTAAGCGCGCGCCGCCGCTCGTCAGACAGCTGCCTCAGCTCCTTCAGCATGGCCTTGGCATTCCCAACCATACGTTGCTGGCTGTCGCTCTCGCCTGGCTCGTTTTCGAGCGTGCGGGTCGCGCCCGGCCGCTGGATCGTGTCGCGAAAAAACGCGCCGTCCATATAGTTTAGAGTGAGGCGCCAGCTGGCCGCTTCGCCGAGCATCGGGCGGTCTTCGTCGGCGATCATCGCGTGCAGGCGGGCAGACATGTCCTTGTCGGTTTCAAGGTCGCGAAGCACGGCAAGAAGAATCGTCAGCGTTGTCAGCCGCTGCTGCCCGTCGACGATCTCCACCATTCCGGACTCTGCGCCGTTCACAAGAACCACCGCACCGATGAAATGTGGAATGTCGCTGTCGGTCGCTTCAGCGAGGTCGCCGAGCAGGTCGAGCGCCTCGCGCTCTCCCCACGAATAACTGCGTTGGTAGGGCGGCATACACAGGCGTTCTCCCTGTGCAAAAATACCGCTAAGCGAGCTCTCCTGAGCTCGGACGCCTAGGCTCATTTCAATTCCCCTATACAGCCGTCTTCCCTAGCCCTTGCCAAACACCATCACAACGCGGGATGAACGGTTCTCAAGGTCTTTGGGCAAAAGTGTGACGGGAGAGTAACGGTATGCGTCTGGTGAGATTCAAACGAGGTGACGAAGTGCGTTTCGGCCACCTGCAAGCGGACTGTGTAGTGCCGCTTGCAGCTGGCACATTTGTAGACGCGCTGACGGCCAGCCCGCAGGACGAATCCATTCCCCTTGGAGAGGTCACCTTGCTTGCCCCGGTGGAAAAGCCCGGAAAAATTCTTGGCATAGGCGTCAACTACGCGGCGCACGCGGCCGAAAGCGTCAGCTTCATCGACACGAAGAAACCGGACGTCCAGAAATGGTTCAACAAACAGGTCACTGCCGCCAACGGCCCCTATGCCAATGTCGACCTGCCCAAGGTTTCGGAACAGCTCGACTATGAAGGTGAGCTTGTCGTCATCATCGGCAAGCGCGGCCGCCACGTTCCGCGTGAACGGGCTTTCGAGATTGTTGCCGGCGTCACCATCGGTTGCGATTACTCGGTGCGCGACTGGCAGCGCGCCAGCCAGACCATGATCATGGGCAAGGGCTTCGACACGCATGCCGTCTTTGGCCCGGCCATGGTCACGATGGACGAGATCGACGACCTGCCAAACCTCGAACTGCGCACCTTCGTGAATGGCGAGCGCCGCCAGACCGGTTACATCCGCGACCAGATCCACGACATCGCCGCCCAAATTGCCCACCTAACAGCAGCCTTCACGCTGGAGCCGGGCGACGTCATCTTCACCGGCACACCGGCGGGCGTCGGCGCAGGTCACGAGCCACCGAAATGGCTAAAGGCCGGTGACAAGGTGAGGGTGGAAATCGATTGCCTTGGCTTCACCGAAAACGAAATCGTAAGGGAAGCGGGCGAGACCGTGATCGGGTAGACCGGAGCCTCACGGCATGCGTGCAAGAATCCTGATGGCGCTTCTGGTCGTTGCCGCGTGTGGCAGCGCGAAAGCCCCCCCGACGCCCGCCGAAGCGCCCCGGAAAGTCACGTCAGCTGACTTTGCGCTGGTGCCGTGCGCACCGGTAACGGCGCCTCATCCCTGCGTTATGGTTATCGCGGGTGGTAAGCGTGTCCTCTTTGGCACACCTGCCGGCATAGTGGAGGGACTGACCCCTACGGACCTCCAGAATCTCGATGCCGTGATGCTGTTTTCCCTGCGCGGCGAAGACATTGAAGGCCTCGATGATGTCCGCAATGCCAGCTGGCGCGCGGGCCATGAAACGCCTCTGCGCGTCTCCGGCCCGGTGGGCACGACTCAGGTGCTGTCAGCCATCAACAAGGCCTATGAAGCGTCCGACGCGTTCACCTTTGTGGAGCAGGCGCCAGCGGGTGGTTTCAATGCCGCCGTCCTGCAGCCGCTGCCCGGCGAGAAGGACACCAAGACGCGCGTTTTCAACACCGGCGATCTTGTCGTTACACACCTGGTGAATGACAAGGAGCGGGTCGGCTACTGGGTTGATTACAATGGTGTTCGTGTGGTCCTGGAGCCTTGCGGCATGACCCAGGCCGCGCAGTTTTCGGGCCCCGCAAACCTGACTGTATCTTGCGAAGAGGCGGATCTTGCATGGCCCCTAACCGAAGTGGTTTTTGTGCCGCTCGGCATGCCCCCGGAAGGCACCGAAGCGCCATAAGACGACGGGGCCCCGCATCTCTGCAAGGCCCCGCTCTCCCCCGAGATTGCCCCCGCTCCGGCCAATAAAATGGCCACGGACCAGTGCGCTCGGATAGCTGTGGGTATCGGTGGGCTTAGGCTTTGTCTAGACGTCTCAGACGTGTCATGAGTGTGACTGAAAAGGTCTGTGACTTTGACGCAACGGTGGACTGGAGCGGGATTGTGGAAGGTGGCAAATTACGTCATTTCCATGCAATTCGTTAACCAATCGGGCGTATTTGTTAAGGTTGATGGAAAGAACTGGGTGCTGACCGAATGACTTTTGTCCTGTTCCTGCTCTATATCGCGATAGGCGGCGGCGTCGGCTATTGCGTAAACGCCTTTGCAGGACTCGGCCTGCCACTTTCGATCACCAGCGGGGCGATCACCACGGTGATTCTCGCCCAGATCCATGTGCTCGTCTCCAGCAGCCGTTCCCACCGCGAACTTGATGAACGCGTGGAACGCGTGGAGCGCACGACGCTCGATACATCCGAGCGCGTGGATGTCATTGGCGCCCGCACAGAGGCTGTCGAGACCACGATCAAGCATGAGCTGACCGAGCGCCGCGACGCCCTTGTTTCCGAGATGAAACAGCTCGAAGGCCTGATCGACCGCCTGTCGCGCAGCTTCGAAGCCAAGCTGGCTGAGCCATCGGTTGTCTCCTCCGTGGCGCCACAGGATGATGCCATCCTGCGTGACGTGCGTGATGCCCTTAAAGACGGCCGGGTCGACCTTCACCTCCAGCCCATCGTGTCGCTGCCACAACGCCGCGTGTCCTTCTATGAAGGCTTCACGCGCCTGCGCCGTCCGGATGGCTCACTGATTCTCCCTGCAGAGTTCCTGGACGCGGCCCGCCGCGCCAACCTGATGGGCATCATCGACAATTTCACACTTTTCCGCTGCGTGCAGATCGTGCGCCGTCTGGCCGAGCGTGACCGCCGCGTCGGCGTGTTCTGCAACATCGCCGCTTCGTCGCTGGAGGACACCACGTTCTTCCCGATGTTCCTGCAATTCATGACCGAGAATCGCGACCTCTCCGGCGCCGTGATCTTCGAGATTCGCGCTGACCGGTTCGAGACAAGTTCCGCGACCATGCGCGAGAACATGGCCAAGCTGACGGCCCTCGGATTCCGCTTCTCGATCGACCACGCCAATGATCTGTCACTGGACCTGCCACGCCTTCAGGCGGCCAGCGTTCGCTTCGTGAAGATGAACGGACACGTGCTGATCGAACAGTTGCGTGACCCGCATGGAACCCGCCCTGTCTCATCGATCAATCGCCGCGTTGATGGTGCAGAAGTGACGGCAGTCCTGTCGCGCTACGGCGTGACGCTGGTTGCCGAGAAGATCGAAGACGAAGCCAGTGTTGTCGAAATTCTCGAATACGACATCCCTTATGGGCAGGGTCACATCTTCGGTGCGCCGCGTCCGATCAAGGCGTCGCTGATGGAAGAAACGGCGCCTCCCAGCGAACTGATGCAGCGCCTGTCGAATTTCGGCTGATCGCCACCGGCATTATTTCGCCCCAATCGCTTCGCTAAATGGGCCCGTACATGAGACGGGAGTGACCCATGCGCATACTGGCTTTGCCTTTCCTTCTGCTCGCGGCGGCGCTCAACGCGTCTGCCCAGACTGTGCCCGAAGTGGTAAGGGTCGAAGCCATCCTGCCCTATCCGCAAGGCGATGAGATGGAGCCCGCACCCGCGCTGGAAATGATCGAGGACCACGCGGTCGTCCTTCTTAATCTCACCATGTCGGTCGAAGCCTACCCTTCCTTCGAGAATGAAGACGGCACCTTCTCCCAGCTTGAGGGCGACTGCGAGTTCGGGCCGATGGAGGGCGTCCGGATGATGTCCGTGCCGACCGGCTCCAACCATCTCCTGCTGAATGTCCGGCCCGGCGACCCCAGTCAGTTCGCGGCCAACAGTGTCTCCTGCGATTATATGCCCAGCCTCCAGCTTGGCGAGAATATCGGCCAGGTCATGAAGGTGCGTGGCTGCTATCTCGCCAACTATCATTCCATTCCCACGGCGGCGATGTACGTGCTTAACCCACTACCCGCGAGCGCCTGCGGCCTGACGCAATAATGCCCCGCTGGATTGACCGGGGCTGCGGCGCGGCCTAGGTCGCGGCGCATGACACAGCTGCGTTTTCCCGAAGGCCTGTCCGCGATTGCGGGCGAATATGATTCGATCCTCTGCGATGTATGGGGCGTGATCCACAATGGCCGCGCCATGTTCAGTGAGGCCTGCGAGGCCCTCGTGAAGTTCCGCGCGCAGGGCGGTAATGTCTGCCTGATCACCAATGCCCCCGTGCCCAAGGCGCAGGTCATCCGCTATTTCGAGCCGCTTGGCGTACCAAATGAGGCGTTTGATGACTGTGTGACTTCCGGCGACGCCACGCGCGCTGAACTCAAGCTGCGCAGCGGCCAGTCCATCTGGCGCCTTGGTGGCGACGAAGGCTGGGAGCATGACCGCTACCTCTATGAAGGCCTCGACCTGACATTTGAAGAAAGCGCCCATGCGGACCTGCTGCTCTGCATCGGTCTGCGTGACATGTATAACGACCAGCCCGAGGAATACCGCGCAGAGCTCAAAGCGGGCGTTGATCGCGGCCTCCCCATGATCTGCGCCAATCCGGACAAGCAGGTACGCGTGGGCGGCAAGCTCTATTGGTGCGCCGGTGCGCTGGCTGACATATACGAAGATCTTGGCGGCACGGTCGTCTATCCTGGCAAGCCACATGCAGGCATCTATCGCCTCGCGCTGGAGCGACTGAACGCCCTCGGCCATGCGTCTTCGCGCATCCTCTGCATCGGCGACAGCCCCGCCACGGACATTCGCGGCGCAACCCGGCAGGGCTATGACAGCCTCTATGTCGGCACGGGCCTGAAGGAGCACGGACCTGATTTCGAGCAGGAAGTCACAGACCTGCTCGCGGACTATGGTGAAAACGCCACTTACGCCATGTCAGGTCTAAGGTGGTGACGTGGGCATCGGCCCCGTGTATCGAACTTTTCGGAGAAAAATCGGAGATCCGGACGAATGAGTGAATTCAACGGCTACAAGTATGAAGACCTGGAAATCGGCATGTCGCACACGACTGTGCACACGATCTCCGAAGACGATATCCAGCGCTTCGCGGAAGTGTCAGGGGACTACAATCCGCTGCACATGAACGAAGAGTTCGCTGCCAAGACCGTGTTCGGCCGCCGCATCGCCCATGGCGCGCTGACGGCGAGCTATATTTCCGGCATCCTCGGCAACAACCTGCCGGGTCCGGGAGCGATCTTTATCGGCCTCTCCATGCGGTTCAAACGTCCTGTGCACATTGGCGACACCGTCCATGTGCGCGCCGAAGTGGCCGAGAAGCAGGACCGGGGCAACCGGGTCACGCTCAAAGTGGAATGCGTTGTCGACGACAAGCGCGTCATCACGGGCGAAGCGGAAGTCGTCGCGCCTCGCCGGGAGGCCTGATGGCCATCTTTGCCGACTATCGCGGGTTGCCCGCCAGCGCACGCGGCGCGTCCGTGGCGCTGGGCAATTTCGATGGTCTGCATGCCGGGCACCGCGCTGTGATGGAAGCGGCGCGCAAGGCCGGACAGGGCAAGCTGTCGGTGGCAACATTCGAGCCTCCGCCGCGCGCCTATTTCCGGCCGAACGATCCGCCGTTCCGCATTCTCAGGCCCGAAAGACGCAATAATCTCATCCTCGCCGAGGGTGCGGATACAGTGTTCGAACTCCCGTTCAATGGCGAGATGGCGGCGATGACCGACGAGGGCTTTGTGCGCCAGGTCCTGGTCGACGGGCTTGGCGTATCGCACGTCTCGGTCGGGTTCGACTTCCGGTTCGGACGGGGCCGTATGGGCAATGTGGCGCGCCTCTCGAGCCTCGGACGCGCGCTGGGCTTTGGCGTGTCGGTGGTTGAGGAAGTGCTGGAATTGGGCGCCAAGGCCTCGTCCACCGCCATAAGGCAGGCGCTGATGGCAGGTGAGCCTGAAATGGCAGCGGAAATCCTCGGCGACTGGTGGATTGCCGATGGCATTGTCGAGGCGGGCGAGAAAAACGGCCGCACGTTCGGTTTCCCGACGGCCAATATCCACCTCAACGACCTGATCCACCCGCGCCACGGCGTCTATGCCGTCCGCGTCCGCATCGAGGGTGAACAGGACTGGCGTGGCGGCGTGGCCAATTTCGGTCGCACACCCACCACCGGCCTGCGCGATCCGCTTCTGGAAACCTTCATTTTCGACTACGACGCGGACATCTACGGCAAGTGGATCGAGGTCCAGCTCGTGTCTTACCTGCGACCGGAACTGAAGTTCGGCAGCGTGGATGAAATGATTGTCCAGATGCACAAGGATACGGCTGAATCGCACAATCGTCTAAAAGACGCTCCGTCGCGGCCAAATTAGCGCCTGATTCACCCGGATAAATGATACGGATCCGGGAACTTCGTAACCCCTCCCGTGTTGGGATTCATATGCAGAAAGCGCTCCTGTCACTTTGTCTTTGCGCTGCGATGCCGCTGGCTTCGGTCGCGCAGGCGCCAGACATTGGTGTCCGGGCGCGCGATATGGTCGTCGGCTCGGTCGGCATGGGTGACCTTCAGCTGCTGCTGGACGATATGGGCGCCCGCTACACGACTTCAGGCGTCAATGACCGCCAGGCCCCGTATGTCTTTGCCACCAGCCAGGACGGCATGTCGTTCGGCATCTATACGGCCTGCGCCAACGCAAATGGTACAGATTGCCGGGGCCTTGAGTTCCTCGCCGTCTTCAAGTCTGATCGCTCCATCGAAGAGGTCAGCGCCACCGACCAGTCCTATGCGGCTGTCTCGATCTACAAGTCGGCGCCCGATACGGTGAATGTCTCGCGCTATGTCATCCTCGACCATGGCGTGACCTGGGCGAACCTGCTAGAGAATGGCGCCGTTTTTGAAGCTCTTTGCGAGAAACTGGCCGAAGAACTGTCTGAGGCGCCCACGGCACAGGTCGCGGATTCCGCCCATGGTGGCCTCCGATAGTGACAGGACTTTCCCCGCCTGCTAGGCGGAAAGCATGGCACGGATACACAGCATTCGAATTAGACGCCCGGCGGCGCACTGACCCGATTTGACGGGACGGGCGAAGCCGGGAATTCATGCTGCAGAAACCATCCACAAACCCGTGGTAAAACCACGGGAAACCCGTATCAAACGCCGACGATACTGCAAAAAGCCATATTGAACTCATGACCGATTCCCTGACCGACCGCGATTATCGCGACACGCTATTCCTGCCGACAACCGAATTCCCGATGCGAGGCGGCCTGCCGCAGCGCGAACCGGAATGGATCAAGCGCTGGGACGAGATGAACCTCTACAAGTGGCTGCGTGCCGACGCGAAGTCGCGCGGCGCCAAGCCTTGGATCCTGCATGACGGCCCGCCCTACGCGAACGGGCACATCCACCTTGGCACGGCGATGAACAAGATCGTCAAGGACATCATCGTGCGCTCGCACCAGATGACGGGCCATGACGCCGCCTACCTGCCGGGCTGGGACTGCCACGGCCTGCCCATCGAGTGGAAGGTGGAAGAGGAATTCCGCTCCAGGAACCGCGGCAAGGATGACGTCCCGGGCGACGAGTTTCGCGCTGCCTGCCGCGCCTATGCTGAAAAATGGGTCGAGATCCAGGGCAAGGAATTCCGTGCGCTCGGCATCGAGGGCGAATGGGACAATCCCTACCTCACCATGAAGTTCGAGAGCGAGGCGACCATCGTTGCCGAATTCCTGCGCATGGCGATGCAGGGTGCCCTCGTGCGCGGCGCCAAGCCGATCATGTGGAGCCCGGTCGAGCGGACCGCTCTCGCCGAAGCAGAAGTGGAATATTATGACCGCAAGGTGCCGGTCATCTGGGTGAAGTTCCCGGTCACGGGCCGTGACGATGACGCAAGCGTTGTCATCTGGACGACAACGCCATGGACGATCCCCGCCAACCAGGCTGTCTCGTTCAGCCCCGCCATCTCCTACGGCCTATACACGGTCGATGCCGTGATGAGCGAGGAAGAGCTTGGCTTTGCCCCTTATGTGAAAGCTGGCGACAAGCTCATGCTTGGCGACAACCTTGCACAGACGGTTATGGACGGTGCCAAGGTCAGTGCCTTCACGCGCGTTTCTAATGTCGATCCGACAGGCTGGACGCTGAAGCACCCCCTCGCCGAGATGGACCCCTTCTTCGCGCATCCGATCCCTATGCTCGCCGGCGATCACGTCACCGATGATGCCGGTACGGGCTTCGTGCACACCGCGCCTGCGCATGGCGAGGATGACTTTAACGTTTTCATGGCAAACGGGCATAAGGCCTCCGACATCCGCCAGATCGTCGATGCCGATGGCTGCTACACGCCGGACGTGCCGCGCTTTGGCGGCATGGATATCATCCGCACCAGCGGCAAGAAGCGCGGCGAGCCGGGCAAGGCCAATCAGGAAGTCATCGCGGCCCTCGCCGAGAGCGGCAACCTGCTGGCGCGTGGCATCACCACAATCCGCGATGCGCACTCTTGGCGCTCCAAGGCGCCCGTCATCCGCCGGGCCACGCCGCAATGGTTCATCTCGATGGACAAGCCGGGCCCGAACGGCAAATCACTGCGCGAGAACGCGCTCGCCGCCATCGACGCGACCGAATTCTTCCCCGCCGCAGGCCGTAACCGCCTGCGCAGCATGGTCGAAGGCCGCCCTGACTGGCTGATCAGCCGCCAGCGCAACTGGGGCGTGCCGATCACGATCTTCGTCGACAAGAGCGGCCAGCCGCACACCGCAGCGCTGCCTGCCGAACAGGCGCAGGCCCTCAACGAGACGATCAAGGCCGCTATCGCGGCGGGCGGCGTCGAGGCCTGGTTCAGCACGCCAAAGGAAGAGTTCCTCGGCGCGCACGGCATGAATGCCGACGACTGGGATAAGGTCACCGACGTTCTCGACGTCTGGTTCGATTCAGGCACGACGCACGCCTTCGCCCTACGCGAGCGCGGCATCATCGATGCAGAAACTGGCCAGGCCGACCTCTACATGGAAGGCTCCGACCAGCACCGCGGCTGGTTCCAGTCATCGCTTCTGGAATGCTGTGCAACGCGCGGCATGGCGCCTTACAAGCAGGTGCTGACGCACGGCTTCATCGTCGATTCCGAAGGCAAGAAGATGTCGAAGTCGATCGGTAACACGATCGAGCCGGACCAGATCGCCAAGCAGTACGGCATCGAGATCCTGCGCATCTGGACGGCCAGCGGCGACTATACCGAAGACCTGCGCATCTCCGACGAGATCATCAAGGGCTCGGTCGAATCGTACCGCAAGCTACGCAATACGGTGCGCTACATGCTCGGCGCGCTCGACGGCTGGACGGAAGCGGAGGCCATCGAAGCCCGCAAGATGCCGGGCCTTGAGCGCTGGGTGCTGCACCGCCTGTCGGAACTCGATGAACAGGTGCGCGCGGCCTATAATGTCTACGACTTCAAGAAGGTGATGAGCCTGCTCATCAATTTCTGCGGCGTGGACCTCTCGGCCGTCTATTTCGACGTGCGCAAGGACAGCCTCTATTGCGATCCGCGCTTCGAGACGGAAGAAGTCTGGGACGGCGACACGGCCACGTTCGGCAATCGCCGCCGCGCGGCCCGCACCGTCATGGCCGCCGTTCTGGAACGCCTGCTGACATGGCTCGCCCCTGTCATGCCGTTCACGATGGAAGAAGCCTTCCTTGAAAGCCATTTGGCAGGCAGCGCCGCTTCCGTGCATTTGCTGCAATTCGCCGACACGCCGGTCGGCTGGCGCGATGCAGACCTTGCGGCGCGCTGGGAGAAGATCTTCACCGTGCGGCGCGTCGTGACAGGCGCGCTGGAAGTGGAACGCCGCGAGAAGCGTATCGGCGCGTCGCTGGAATCCACGCCGCGCGTGCTGATTGCCGACGAAGCCCTGATCGAGGCCTTCAAAGGCGAGAATGCGGGCGACCTGTTCATCACGTCGGGCGCTGAACTGGTGCATTCATCTTCGAGCGATGGTGGCGGTTTCACGCTGGACGATACGCCGGGCGTCGTTGTGCATCCGGTCAAGGCGAGCGGCGTGAAGTGCCGCCGCAGCTGGAAATACTTCGATCCTGCCAGCGCTGACCCGGCTTTCCCGGACATCACACCGCGCGACGCCTTGGCCGTGAAGGCCTGGGACGCGATGCACGATTGAGACGCTCCCCTAACCCCCGGCCAAGTGTACAGAATCGCTTGATCGGCGGGGCGGGGTCTGCAATCTGCTCGGCATGAAGTTCAATCCGGCAAATATCTGGGCGCTGGCCCTGGTGCCCGTCGTCATCCTGGCTGACCAGGTGTCGAAGTGGCTGATCCTGTCCGAGCCGCGTTTCAATGCGATCGAATGCCTCAATGCGCCTGTGCCCTGCGGGCGCATCCCGCTGCCGGGGCCAATCGACTTCAGCATGCTGTGGAACCGGGGCATGAGCTATGGTTTCCTGCAGTCCGAAGGCCTGATGCGCTGGGTGCTGAGCGCCGCCATGCTGTTGATCGCGCTGGGTTTTCTGGTCTGGCTGCTGCGTGCCGAGGGCCGCATGCTGAAACTGTCGCTGGCCATGGTCGTCGGCGGCGCATTCGGCAACCTGATCGACCGGGTCCGTTTCGGCGCCGTTGTCGACTTTATCGATGCCAGCGCACTCCATTTCCCATGGGTATTCAATGTCGCCGATGCTGCGATTAGTGTTGGTGCGGTCTTGCTGTTTGTTGATCAGTTCTTACTGTCGGGGCGAAAGCAGGCTAAGGCCTGACCATGAGACCTGAAACCCATGCCAACCTGAGGCGAGGACGCCCTATCATGATGAAACCTGTTATTTTGATTGCGGTCGGCGCGGCGCTGGCAGCCACCACGGCCTGCAGTTCCGGCCGATCCGGTGCGCGTACGCCGGATGAATTCCGCGTTGTCACAAAGGCACCGCTCATCGTGCCGCCGGAATATGGTCTGCGTCCGCCACCGGCCGGTGGTTCGCTGCCTGCCGAAGTCGATACGACCCGCGCGGAAGTTGCCACGGCCTTCGGCACTACAGTCGGCGCAGGTGCCAGCAAATCCGAGCGTGCCCTCGTGGCAGCGGCCGGTGCCAATGCGGTCAACCCGATGGTTCGCTCGCAGGTCGACTATGAAGAGACCAAGACGATCCGCAAATCGAGCGGTGTTGTCGACACGATCCTGTTCTGGCGCGGCGACAACGCGGAAGACGTTGAAGCGGCGAAAACCGACAATGCCACTGGCGGCGGCGATGTCGTGATCGAGAAAGCCAAGGCCGGAAGCCGCCTGAAGCTGCCGGGAACCTGATCCAGGCCTGAGAATAGATGCGCGTCAGAGACGACCAGAGGAGTAAGCCCATGAAACGGATCATTACCGGAGGGCTGCTCGCGGTCGCTCTGTTATGCGCAGGTGCTTCGGCCGAGGACGCTGCCTGGACGCCTGAGACGTTCACGCTCGACAATGGCATGCAGGTCGTCGTGGTGCCCGATCACCGCGCGCCTGTCGTCACGCACATGGTCTGGTACAAGGTTGGCGCGGTTGACGAGGAAGTTGGCAAGTCCGGTCTCGCGCACCTGTTCGAACATGTCATGTTCAAGGAGACTGAGAACCTTGGTCCCGAGGAATTCACCACGATCGTCCAGCGCAATGGTGGCCAGCTCAACGCCTTCACGAGCTGGGACTATACGGCCTATTTCGAGCGCGTGGCCAAGCCGCAGCTGAAGACCATGATGGAACTTGAGGCCGAGCGCATGCGCAACCTCAAGATCAATGATGATCCCAAAGGCCCGTTCATTTCCGAGCGCGATGTCGTCAAGGAAGAGCGTCGTCAACGGATCGAGAATGATCCTGGCGCGATCCTTCAGGAACAGGTCCTGTCCGAACTATGGAAGGGCCATCCTTACGAGATCACAGTCATCGGCAAGATGGAGGAAGTGGCCAAGCTTTCGCCCGCCGACGGCATGGCCTTTTACCACAAGTATTATTCGCCCGAGAACGCGATCCTGGTTGTCGCGGGTGATGTGACGGCTGAAGAAGTCCGCACATTGGCCGAGGAAACCTATGGCCAGATCGAACCGACGGGCACGGTCGACGGCACGCGCAAATGGGCACCTGTGCCCCTGTTGACCGAGAACAAGCTCCTCGTTCATTCCGACCCGAAAGTGCGCCAGCCAAGCTGGAGCCGCTACTACAGCGGCCTGTCAGAATCGCGCCAGCGGCGCGAAGCCTATGCGCTGGATGTCGGCCTGTCCGTGCTGGGCGGCGGCATGACAAGCCGGCTCTATCAGGCGCTGGTCGAAGACGAACAGATTGCCATCAATGTCAGCACAGGCGCCTGGACCACACTGCACGATGAAGGTCCGGCGATTATCAGCGCGAGCCCGGTTGACGGTGTCTCGCTCGATGAGCTGGACACGGCGGTAATGACCGAAATTCGCAAGGTGCTAGCCGAAGGCTTCACCGATGCCGAAGTGGAGCGCGCCCGCAACTCGCTCGCCGCTGAAGCCATCTACGCCCGCGACAGCCAGTCCTACATGGCCAACACGTTCGGCTCCACGCTGGCGCTTGGCGGCACGATTGATGATATCCTGGACTATCCGGACACCATCAAGTCGATCACCACCGAGGAGGCGCTGGCCGCTGTCCGCAAAGTGTTTGGCGAGGACCGCCACTATATCGAAGCCGAACTCGTACCAGCCGAAGGAGACCAGTAAGATGACCTACCTTAAGCTGATGATGGGCGCCGCCAGCGCGCTCGTGCTGACCGCCTGCACCTCTGCGCCTGTTACCGAGACGACGTCTGCGACGCTCGTTGAGACACCTGCGGCCGAACCGGCCATGAAGGTGGATGTCCACAAGGGCGATTTTGTCGAGATCCAGCAATTCGTGACGCCGGGCGGTGTGTCCGTCTGGCTCGTGTCCGAACCGTCGATCCCGATCGTATCGGTGGAAATGGCATGGAAGGGCGGCGAGACATCCGATCCCGAGGGCATGGAAGGCCTGTCGGATTCGGTCGTCTACAACATGAATGAAGGCGCCGGTGATCTTGATTCGCTTGGCTTCCAGACGCGCATGGAAGAGCTGAACATGAGCTTCGGCTGCTCCACCGGCAATGACTGGACGAGCTGTTCGGCGACCATGCTGAAGGAGAATGCGACCGAGGCCATGGGCCTTATCGCGACGGCCTTTGCCGAACCGCGATTCGATGCCGGTCCGTTCGAGCGCTTCCAGCGCGAAAACCTGATTGCCGTCAAGCAGCGTGAGACAAGCGCCAACTGGCTGGCCCGCAAGGCCATGACAGATGCGCTCTATCCCGGCCATCCCTATGCTCGCCAGACAAGCGTGGAGAGCATCGCGGCCCTGACGCCAGAGCTGGCCCGCGAACAGATGCGCAAGCTGATGGTCAAGGATCGCCTGCTGGTAACTGCCGTGGGCGCCGTGACGCCGGAAGAACTCGCACCGATGGTCGACATGGCATTCGGCACCCTGCCGGAAACGAGCGAAATCGCGCCTGTGGCGGACATCGCGCTGCCGCCGCCGCCAGCCGAGCCGATCATCGTCGACCTACCGCAACCGCAAAGCCTCGTGTCGTTTTCAGCGCCGGGCCTTGAGCGTCATGACCCGGACTTCTTCACCGCCTACGTGCTGAACTACACGGTCGGCGGCGGTGGTTTCGAGAGCCGCCTGATGAAGACGCTCCGCGTCGAAAAGGGCCTGACCTATGGTATCTACACGGGGCTTTCCACCTCCGACCATCTCGACACTTGGAATGGCGGTGGCCAGACGAAGAACGAGAGCGCAGGCGAATTCCTGGCCGGCATCCATGACGAGCTGAACCAGTTTGTCGCCGATGGCATGACGGAAGAAGAGCTGTCCGATGCCAAGGCCTATCTCACTGGTTCTTACCCGCTGGGCTTTGATTCAAATGCGAAGATTGCTGACCAGATCATGTCGGTGCGGCAGCAGGAACTCGGCATCGACTATTTCGATACGCGCAATGCCAACATTGATGCGGTGACGCTGGACGATGTGAACCGGGTGGCGAAGACATACCTCGCGCCGGAGAAGTTCACCTATGTCGTCGTAGGTGAGCCGGAAGGCATTGAATAGTCAGTCCTGGGTTTTGCGCGGTGTCGCGAGGCCCGGGGCGGCAATGCCCCTGACATAGTCCCGGCGGAAAGCGTAGAGCTCCGCCGGGCGTCCGCCCGTTCCGGTCTCCAGGCGGCCTGTGCCCTCAACGAGGCCGGTCTTGTCCAGCGCACGGCGGAAGTTCTGCGTGTGCAGTGACAAGCCGAGAATGCCTTCCACAGCGCGTTGCAGCGATGACAGCGTGAACCGCTCTGTCAGCAACTCGAACACGACCGGACGGTACTTGATCTTTCCGCGCAGGCGCGAGAGTGCTGTGGCGAGGATACGGCGGTGGTCCGATGCCATCGGTGCGCCGAGCGTTACGGCTGGCTGCGGCAGGCCGGCGTCACGCGCACATTCGGCGACCAGCCCTGCTTCATAGAGCAGCTCGTAGCGTTCCAGCACACGCTCTTCCACCCAGCGCGCACCATCAAGGCCGAACGCGATGCGGGCGCGGTCGAGG
Source organism: Alphaproteobacteria bacterium (assembly GCA_018827375.1). Taxonomy (GTDB): domain Bacteria; phylum Pseudomonadota; class Alphaproteobacteria; order Caulobacterales; family Hyphomonadaceae; genus Hyphomonas. Next base: position 78,014 of record JAHJYW010000011.1, on the reverse strand, counting down.
CGCTGGGGATTGCCTGCGGCCCATGTGTAGAGATGCGGCGCAAGTTCGGCATCGATCATGCCGGGGCGGCCATTGCGATGGTCTTCCCACGGGAAATAGCGATACCAGCCCTGCCAGCGCGCTTCGAACGGGGCGCCGGCGGGCGCAGCGTCCGGCATCAGCGCGAGATAGCCGACCGAAATTACCCGCGCGGCGGGCGGGGCATCGGCCAGCGTGGCCTCGGGCGTATCGCGGTCCTTGTCGCCAAATGTGTAGAGCTGCTCAACATACCCCAGCTCGAAACCTGTCTGCTCGCGCACCCAGCCGCGCAGCGACAGGTCGAATGTGCGGTGGCGTTCCGGGTCGAACGGGCCAAAGGGCAGGGCGTCCTCGCCTGTCTCGCGGCGCGTAATGAGCACGAGCGGATCGCCATCATCAACGGCGACCATGACCGCGGAAAGGCCGATCAGGACGGAAAGGGTCATCGGCGCTGGCTCATTTCAAAACCATGGTGCAACTGGTTGTAGCGCGCAAGGAAAGCTTCCTGTGCTGCGGGAACGGCGAGCGGCTTCAGTTTCAGGCTTATGCCCTCCGGCGGCTTACCAAACAGCTTGTTGGCTTCGTTCTCCGAAAACCCGGCCAGCTGGACCGCCTCGAACCAGGCCGAGATATGGTCGGCGCGCTTGATCAGTTTCTTCAGGCGCTGCGGTGTCACGGGCGCCAGTTCGAACCGGATGTGAATGGCCTCCTGCAGGCGCGCCTCGATCGACTTGTAGCTCTCGCCCAGCAGCGCCTTGAAGGGCGAAATCATGTCGCCGATCACGTATTCCGGGCTGTCGTGCAGCAGGGCCGTCAGGCGGTCGCGGGGATTAAGGCCGGGCTCCAGTGCGTGGCATATGTCTTCCACGATGACGGAGTGCTCGGCCACGGAAAAGGCATGACCGCCCTTTGTCTGTCCGTTCCAGCGGGCAACGCGGGCCAGGCCATGGGCAATGTCCTCGATTTCCACATCAACGGGCGAAGGGTGGGCAAGGTCCAGCCGTCGGCCCGACAGCATGCGCTGCCAGACGCGTGGAGGCTTAACAGAACGCTTCACGGGAGTGCTCATCGGGGCCAACCTTAATCTATTGGTAGCAAGGGTAAAGAAACGGAGGCGATACGGTTACAAACTGACCCCATTTCTGCCCCGTTCCAAGAATGCAGTGTTAAGGCCTTTCCGGCATAAGGGTTGCAACACCAGCAAGAGACCGCGCAAGTCAGATGCGGCCAGACCTAGGACAAGACATGATCGACATGATGACACAGTTCGTTTCGGGCCAGACGCTGCCATTCTGCGTATTGCTTGGGGGCTGTATTATCATGGTTGTTGAAGCGGCGCGTGCCAGCCGCCGCGCCCTCTGGGGCGACATGTTTGCCGAAGACCTGGAAGAATAGCGCGGGGGCGCTCGCGCCTCAGGCCGTCTTCTCCACCAATACCGTACCCGCCGAATAGCCTGCGCCGAATGAGCAGATCAGGCCTTTTTCGCCCGCTTTGAAATCACCCGAATGCTTGTGGAAAGCGATGATCGACCCGGCCGACGACGTATTGGCATAGGTGTCGAGCACGGTCGGGCTTTCATCATCCGTCGCATCGCGCCCCAGCACTTTTGACGAGATCAGGCGGTTCATGTTGGCATTGGCCTGATGCAGCCACATGCGACGCAGGTCCGTGCCCGCCAGGCCCAGCTCGCCGAGATGCTCGCCGATCATGGTTGCCACCATCGGCACGACTTCGCGGAAAACCTTGCGGCCTTCCTGCACGAACAACTTGTCCGGCGAACCGACGCCTTCCGGCGCTGCGCGGTTCAGGAAGCCGAAATTGTTGCGGATGTTGTTTGAGAACTCGGTTTTCAGTTTGGTGCCGAGGATTTTCCAGTAACCGGCCGGAGCAATGCTCTCTTCTTCGACGAGGACCGCCGTGGCGACGTCCCCGAAGATGAAGTGGCTGTCGCGATCGGTGAAGTTCAGGTGTCCGGAACAGATTTCCGGATTGACCATGAGAACCGATTTGGCGCTGCCACTGCGGATGAAGTCTGCTGCTGTCTGGATGCCGAACGTGGCGGAGGAGCAGGCGACGTTCATGTCGAAGGCAAAGCCCTTGCAGCCGAGTGCGGCCTGAACCTCGACGGCCATGGCTGGATAGGCGCGCTGCATATTCGATGCGGCGCAGATGACGGCATCGACGTCTTCCGGCTTGCGTCCAGCGCGTTCCAACGCCTGGCGTGCAGCATGAACGGCCATTTCGGCCATGACGGAGATCTGGTCGTTTGCACGTTCCGGGATGCGGGGGGCCATGACGCCCGGATCCAGCACGCCTTCCTTGTCAATCACATGGCGCGACTTGATGCCCGAGGCCTTCTCGATGAACTCGACGGAAGAATGGGTCTTGGGCTCAACGGCGCCATCGGCGATGTCGGTGGCATAGGCAATATTCCAATTGTCCGCCCACGCGTTGTAGCTCTCAACGAGTTCTTCATTGGAAATCGATTGCGGGGGCGTCCAGAGGCCTGTCGCCGATATCACTGCTGTTTTCATACTGCCCTCAGCAAGCGTGCGGTGAAAACCGCACCTCGTGTATTTCAATGCATTTGCTGTAACCTGCGTTGCGCATCTGGTCGAGAGAAGAGGTGCAGGTCGCTAGCGGGGCAGCTGGATGCCGGGATCGGAAGATCCGCGGGCCATTTCAGGTGACATGCCACTGGCTTCGCGCTCGGCGTCGCGGTTTTCATAGCTGCGCTGTTTCGCGGCTAGGCTTTCGGCTTCTGCGCGGTCGGCGGCTTCAAGCAGCGCAAGTTGTGTGGTGACGCAGGACTCGCGGGCGACGGGGCCGGGTGAGCTGGCGCAGCGCGACCAGGCAATCTGCTGGCGTTCTTTCGCAGCCGCGTTGGAAGCGCAGCCGCCGAGCAGCATCGTCCCGGACAGGAGGGCAGTCAGGATAAGGGCGTTTTTCATTTTGGCTCCACGGGGTTGAGGTCAAAGCGGACTGGAATCGCCGCTCAGTGGTCTGTCGCAATGTCCGAAGGTTTTTTGGCTTTTGCCGCTTCGGAATCCTGCGCCTGGGTCTTTTCATAGGCGCGGCAGGCCGCCTCGTCCGCTGGCGAATCAATCAGGCTGCAGTCGGTACCTTCCCGGCCGGCCGATGTGTCGTTCGTCACGCAGGCCGCGAGCAGGAGTGCCGGAAGAATCAGGATTGCCAAACGCATGTCATATCCCTTGCACAGCCTGATGTCGGGGACAGTGTATCTCATGATCGTTCACCATGCCAACGGCCTGTGCCCAGGCATAGACAATCGTTGGTCCGACGAACTTGAAGCCTCGCTTCTTGAGATCCTTTGACATGGCGGTCGACCAGTCCGTGAACGTGGGCGCCTTGCGGAAATCGGTCCAGCTGTTCACGATTGGCGCTCCGCCGACCCAGTTCCAGCAATAGGCGGAGAAGTCTTCGCCTGCTGCGGCCATGTCCAGATAGGCGCGGGCATTGCCGATGGTTGCCTCAATCTTCTTGGGGCTGCGGATGATTCCGGGATTCTGGAGGGCTTTTTCGATGCGCGCAGGCGTCCAGCGCACGAGGCATTCGGGATCGAACCCGTCAAACTCCTCACGGATCGAGTCGCGCTTGCGCAGGATGGTGATCCACGAGAGGCCAGCCTGCATGCCGTCGAGTTGCAGCTTTTCCCAAAGCGCCCGGCTGTCGTGCTCCTGCACGCCCCATTCTTCGTCATGATAGCCGCGATAGAGCGCGTCGTTCATCGGCGCCCAGCCGCAATAGGGTGCGTCAGTCATTGGCCGCCGTGAGTGCAATCAATTCCATCTTGAGCCATTCTGGCCGGTCAATTGTGACCGGACGACCGCCGCAGGTGAACGCCTTGCCGGCCGCATCGGCCTGGACCATCCGGTCCGTGCGGATCAGGGCGAGGCCCATTTCGCCGGACACGCTTGTGACGTTCCCGATGGACGATCCTGCGAGGATATCCGCGCCGCGCTTCAGGCCTTCGCCGCGCACGGGCAGCGTGCGCTTGCGCACTTTGGCCTTGCGCTTCATGCGGCTGGCGACTTCCTGGCCAACGAAGCAGCCCTTTTTGTAGTCGATCCCGCCCATCACATCGAGGTTCACGTCGGTGGGGAACACTTCCGAGCTGCGATAGTCCGCGCCCCATTCGGGCACGCCGGCGGCGATGCGCGTCTTGTGCCATTCCTCGTAGGACATCTCGACACCGATCTCTGCCGCTGGCGAAATGGCGCGGTGCGGCAGGCTCGTGGAGCGCACGTCGACCCAGCTGCCTTCGGTGACGACATCATCCGTGAGGCGGTCGATCTCGACTTCGGAGCGCAGGCGGAACAGCTTCAGCCGCTTTTCCAGTTCGTCAGCCGCGTGGCTGTGCACATCGAGATAGATGTTCTCGAGCGAGAGCATGGCCAGATAGTCGGCGATGATCTTGCCCTGCGGGGTGAGCAGCGCGCCGTAGCGCATTTCGCCAGTGTTCCAGTTGTCGACCGAGTTGGTGACGGTGCGTTCCATCAGGGCGAGCATGTCCGGGCCGGACAGGCGAATGATGGAGCGATCAGGCAGGGCGCGTTTGGACATGATGGTAATCTAGTGTGCCCCGCCCGCTTTGTCTGCGCCTTTCCATGCTGCGTAGAGACCGGTGGCGAGGCCGCTTTTCAGGACCGAGCCGATCAGGAAGGGCACAACGCCTGCAACGACTGCTGTTTCAGCGCCGACAAAGCCCGAAAGCCAGGCTGCGCCGAGGCCGAGGATAAGCCCGTGAAGGCCGAGGAAACCGGCAAGGCGCAGTGCGTGAGCACCGATCCGGTCGCCCTTTGGCAGGTAACCGGCGAGGAAAGCGGCAATCGGGAAGGCGGCCAGATAGCCAGCCGTCGGGCCTGCAAAGGCGAGAAGCCCGGACTTGCCGTCAGCCAGAACCGGCGCGCCGGTGAAGGAAAGGGCCAGCCATGAAAGGACCATGGCGGCGCCCATGCGCGGGCCGAACAGGGCGCCCAGCAGCAGGACGGTCATGGTCTGCAGCGTCATCGGCACCGGATACATCGGCACGGAAATCCAGGAAGATGCCGTCAGGGCCGCGACGCCGAGGGCGCCGATCACCAGTGGACGCAGGGCAGGATGGGCGAAAGCGCGGGGCGCGGCATGTTTCATGGGTGGTCCTGTAGCTGATAAGTGGCGGTTGTGCGGTGCAGCAGGGACGAGGTCAAGCATTGCGGCAGCGTCACGGGATGACAGGCCCGGCGCACAGGAGCATAAGGAGGCCATGACCAAGACATATGACCTAATCCTGAAGAATGGCACCGTGGTGTCGCCCGGCGGCGAAGAACACGTGGATGTAGCGATCAATGGCGAGAAGATCGTCGCGATCGGCAAGTTCGACGCGTCCCAGGCCGGGAAAGTCTATGACGCGACCGGCCTGCACATATTGCCCGGCGTGATCGACAGCCAGGTTCACTTCCGTGAGCCGGGGCTGGAATACAAGGCCGACCTCGAGACCGAGGCGCGCTCTGCGGCGCTGGGCGGTGTGACGGCCGTGTTCGAAATGCCGAACACCAATCCGTCGACCATCACGCCGGCGGCGCTGACCGACAAGCTGAACCGCGCCAAGGGCCGCATGGATGTCGACCACGCCTTCTATGCTGGCGCGACGAATGACAACCCGCACCTGTTGGCCGAGATGGAACAGATGCAGGGCTGCTGCGGCGTGAAGGTCTTCATGGGTGCCTCGACGGGCGACCTGCTGGTCAAGGATGATGAAGGTGTCGAAGCGGTGCTGCGCGCGATCAAGCGCCGGGCGGCTTTCCACTCGGAAGACGAATACCGCCTCGAAGAGCGCCGTTCTCTCGCCGTTCCGGGCGACTGGCAGAGCCATATCGTCGTGCGCGACGTGGAAGCGGCCGTCAGCTCGACGCGGCGCCTGCTGCGGCTGGCGCGCAAGACCGGCAAGCGCATCCATGTGCTGCATATCTCGACGGCCGAAGAGATGGAGCTGCTGCGCGATGCCAAGGATGTGGCGTCGGTCGAAGTGTTGCCGAACCACCTGACACTGGCGGCGCCCGATTGCTATGAGCGGCTGAAGGGCTTCGCCCAGCAGAACCCGCCCGTGCGCGAACAGCGCCATCAGGATGCGCTCTGGCGCGCCCTCAATGCCGGGATCGTCGATGTGCTGGCAACGGATCACGCACCGCACACGCGCGAAGAGAAAGAGCGGCCTTATCCCGCGTCGCCTTCGGGTATGCCGGGCGTGCAGACGTTCGTGCCGCTGATGCTCACACATGTGGCCAATGGCAAGCTCAGCCTGCAGCGCTTTGTCGAGCTGACGAGCGCCGGGCCGCAGCGCGTCTTCGGCATCGCCAACAAGGGCCGCATCGCCGAAGGCTATGACGCGGACTTCACGGTCGTCGACCTGAAGCGCAAGGAAACCATCACGAATGAATGGGCCAAGGCCAAATGCGGCTGGACCCCCTATGACGGGATGGAAGCCACCGGCTGGCCCGTCGCGACGATCATCCGTGGCAAGTTCGTCATGCGCGATGGCGAGATCACGCAAAAGGGCGGCGGCAAGCCCGTCCGCTTCAACGAGACTCTGGAGCCAGCTGGCGTTTAGACGCCCTATTTTCTCTAGGCAGGCCGCGATTTGGCGCTAAGTTCCCTCATGTGGGGGACAATTGATGGCGGGACGTGACGGCAGCATGGCGCGGGCAGGCGAGGGCGAATGATCCTGCGCCGTCTCACCGATTCCTTCCGCAAGCAGGATTGGTTCACCGTCGCAGTGGAAACGCTGATCGTCGTGCTCGGCGTGTTCCTCGGCCTGCAGGTCAATAACTGGAATGCGGCGCGGAACGATATGCAGCGCGGCGCGGTGTTTGCCGAGCAGCTCAGAGCCGATCTCCTGGTCGAGGCCTGGAATTACGAAGGCCTCATGGACTATCTTGGGGCCGTCCGGGACAATGCCGATAGCGCGCTCGCCATTCTTGAAGGCAACGCCGACGCGTCGGATGAAGACCTCCTGATCTACGCCTACCGCGCGACACAATATCAGCGCGGGGTGCGTCAGCGTGCGACATTCGATGAGTTGACCTCAACCGGGTCCATGTCGCTGATCAGGGACAAGGTGCTGCGGGATGCAGCCATTCTCGTTTACACGACGCCCATTATTGCACCGGCCAGCGGAGAAGGCGTGGACTCGCCCTATCGCGACGCATTCCGGAAAAGCGTTCCGGTCGCGGTGCAGGTGGCTCTGGGGGAAACCTGTGGCGACAAATTTTTGGCTATCGGCGACTATGAGGGCATTGGAAGCCAGCTCAACTATGATTGCGAAACCGGCCTATCACCTGAACTTGTCAAACAGGGGGCAGAGGCATTGCGTACGGACCCTCAACTCATTCCGCTGCTTCGGTTGCAGGCCGTAAATACCAGGTCTTCGTTTACCACTCTCGCAATTAACAACAAGGATATCAGGGACAGCCTGCGCGCGGTGGTGGGAGATGCCCCATGATCCTGCGCCGCGCTGCATGCCGTGCCACCCGTGCCATCCTGCCTCTGCGGCCTGCCACGTGACACTGGCGGGCCAATTGGCCATAACCGCCGACTGGAGGCAGGAATTATATGAGTGATCGCAAGGGGCTGAACCGTCAGCTGTTCTGGCTGTACGAGGGGCACGGCACGGGCCCGTTCATCTTCCGCTGGGCGTTACTGATCTTCGACATGGTCACGATCATCTACTTCCTCTGGGCACCGTTCGAGGCGCGGGGGCGTTCGCATTTCATCGTTGATTACCTGATCGGCGGCGTGATCCTGCTCGACCTGTTGGCGCGTCTCTATATCGCCCGGCACAAGCATCTCTTCTTCATGAAATGGATCAACTGGGCCGACATGATCGTCGTGGTGACCATGTTTGCGCCGCTGCTGGTGTCGAACTTTGCGTTCCTGCGGGTGCTGCGCGCCGTGCGGGCCGTGCGGGCCTTTACGTTCGTGAAGCGTATCCGCGTGCTGACGCCTTTCTTCCAGCGGCACGAGCGGATCATCGACAAGATAACGAACCTTGTCGTGTTCGTGTTCATCACGGCGGCGCTTGTCTATGCGCTGCAGGTGGGGCGTCCTGGGTCCGACGTGCACACCTATATCGACGCGCTCTATTTCACGGTGACCAGCCTGACCACGACGGGCTATGGCGATGTCATCCTTGAGGGCCAGCTGGGCCGCTTTGTGGCCATTCTCGTGATGGTGCTGGGCCTTTCCATGTTCCTGCAATTGCTGCGGGCGATCATCGAGCCGAGTGACAAGGTTGAATGTGAATGCCAGGATTGCGGCCTGATGCTGCATGACCGTGACGCCGTTCACTGCAAGCATTGCGGGCGCGTAATGCATATCGAAACACGAGGACAAGTATGAGTACGTCTGGCATTTCTTTCCGCGAAGTTCCCTACCTGCCGCTGAAGCTGGACGTCGACAGGCGACCGGACGGCACGATCTACCTGAACAATGGCCAGCCGCTGAAGGCCCACCCGCCGCACATGCTGGCGCCGCTGGTGAAGTGGGCCGCTGAAGCGCCGGACCGTATCTGGCTGGCCGAGCGCGTGCCGGAAGACCCGGCCTCCGAGGGCTGGCGCGAGATGACCTATGGCGACGGTCTGGACCGTGTGCGCCGCCTGGCGCAGGCTTTCATTGATGCTGGCGCCGGCCCTGACGCGCCGGTGATGATCCTCGCGTCGAACTCCATCGACCATGCGCTGATCATGTATGCGGCCATGTGGGCGGGCAGCCCTGTGGTGCCAGTGACGCCAGCCTATGCGCTGCTGAGCGAGGACTTCGCGCGCCTGAAATATATCGACCAGCTGACCGAGCCGAAAATCATCTATGTCGAAGACGGCGCGGCCTACCAGCGCGGGCTGGATGGCATGGGCGTGGGCGACCGGCTGGTGATCTATAGCCGCCGCGAGCCGAAGGGATGCGACAGCGCCCAGATCGGCCGCTTTGCCAAGGAGCCGACGCAGGCGGTGGATGACGCCTATGAGGCGCTGGCGCCGGACACGGTGGCGAAATACATGCTGACGTCCGGCTCGACCGGCGAGCCGAAGGCGGTGATCAACCTGCACGGCATGGTGGCGGCGAACGCCAAGATGATCCGCTCCGTGTGGGACGAGGCGCGCCTCGACGCGATCTGCGGCGGGCCGCAGGTGATGTGCAACTTCCTGCCGTGGAGCCATACCTATGGCGCCCATTCCATCCTGCACAACATGCTCGACTGGGGCGGCACGCTCTATATCGACAATGGCGCGCCGACGCCTGCGCGCCTGCCTGAAATGATACGCAGCCTGACGGAAATCGCCACGACGCAGCACACGACCGTTCCGGCCGCCTGGGCAGCACTGGCGACGGAACTGGAGCGCAATGACGCGCTGGCCGAGACCTTCTTCAAGCGGCTGGTCTGCATGGCGTATGGCGGCGCGGCCATGGGGCAGGACATCTATGAGCGTATCCAGGCCGTGGCCGTGCGCATCACGGGCGAGCGGATTTCACTATCAGCCGGATATGGCGCCACCGAGACATCGCCGACCGCGTCCAACGTGCACTGGCCGAATGATGTGATGGGCCTGATCGGCCTGCCGCTGCCGGGCAATACGTTCAAGCTGGTGCCGAATGCGCAGAAGCTGGAATTGCGCGTCAAAGGCGTGAACGTGACGCCGGGCTATTTCCGCAATGCCGAGCGGACGCTGGAAGCCTTTGACGATGAAGGCTTCTACCGGCTTGGCGATGCGGTGCGGTTCGTTGATCCGGACCATCCCGAAAAGGGCCTCGCCTTTGACGGGCGCACGGCAGAGGAATTCAAGCTGGCGAGCGGGACATGGGTGTCGGCTGGCACGGTGCGCGTTCAGGCCGTTGCGGCGACGGGCGGCGCGCTGTCTGACGCGGTGGTCTGCGGCCTCAACGAGGACGCAATCTGTCTGCTCGGCTTCCTCAACGAGGCCTGGTGCCAGCGTCTTGTCGGGGAGGCTTTGCCCATGGCGGAACTGGCCCGGCATCCGGAAGTGATCGCGGCGGTTACGCAAGGACTGAAGGCCTATAATGCCAAGCATTCGAAGCCGTCGGCGCGCATTGCGCGAATATTGCTTCAGACGACACCGCCCCAAGCGGATGCAGGCGAGATAACCGAGAAAGGTTACATGAACCAATCGCGGACTCTGGACTTGCGAAAACAGGATGTGGCGAAGCTGTATGCAGGTTCTGTATTTGAAGAGGTAATAAATATAAGCGCCTGATCAAGAAAAAATGATCACATTCAAGCTTTGGGTGAGACTTTTCTGTCGCAATCCTTTGGATGTGTGGCTAGGCTGAAGCTGGAGCCGCTCGTCCACCTTTGCGCGGCTCCAGCCAGATCCCCTTTGGCTGCGGGCGGGTCGCCAATTTAGCGGGCTAACGCCAAGTCCGTCCGGTATATTGCGACCCGTCCCGCTTTGCCCCCCCATGCGAACGCGCTAAAGAAACGCTCAAACACTTGAGGGATGTGAACACGTATGGCCAACGAACCTGAACGCAACATGACTGGTGCCGAAGCACTGGTTTCGACTCTGGCCGATCATGGGGTGAGCGCGTGTTTCGCCAATCCCGGCACGTCGGAAATGCATCTCGTGACTGCGCTGGACCATGAGCCGCGCATCCATTCGGTCCTGTGCCTTTTCGAGGGCGTGGCGACAGGGGCTGCGGATGGCTATGCGCGGGTGTCGGGCGGCCCGGCGATGACGCTGCTGCACCTTGGTGCGGGCTACCTGAATGGCGGCGCCAACATCCACAATGCGCGCCGGGCGTGGACACCGATGGTCAACGTGATCGGCGACCATGCGGTGCCGCACCAGCGCTATGATGCGCCGCTCGCCTCCGACATACGCGGCATGGCCGGGCCAAATTCGGTGTGGATCAAATCGGCTGACACAGCGGCGACAGCGGGCGAGCTGGCGGCGGAAGCCTGGGAGGCAAGTCTCTCGCCGATCTCGGGCCCTGCCGCGCTGATCCTGCCAGCGGACACCGCATGGCTGGAAGGCGGCAAGCCGGGCAGGAAGCGCGCGCGGCCCGCGCTGCGGGCGCCGGATGCGGCCCGTGTCGAGGCGGCGGCAAAGGCCGTGAAATCCGCGAAGAAACCCGTGATCCTGATCAATGGCAGCGCGCTGACCGAGGCGGGCCTCGCGACGGCGGCGCGGCTGAAGGCGGCCGGTGTGCGCGTGATGACGGACACGTTCTTCCCGCGTCAGGCGCGTGGCGCAGGCCGGTTCATTCCGGACCGGATGCAATATTTTGCCGAAGGCGCGATGACTGATCTTGAGGGCCATGACCTGATGCTGGTGGCGGGTACGCAGGTGCCGGTGGCCTTCTTTGCCTATCCAGGCAAGCCGAGCGTTCTGGTGCCGGAAGGCTGCACGCCGATGATCATTGGCGGGCCGGAGAGCGATAGCGCGGCGATCCTTGCGGCGCTGGCCGACGCACTGGGCGCGAAAGAGGTGGCGCCGATGGCGGCGCTGGAGCAGCCGGGCCTGCCGAGCGGCGGGCTGAATGCGGTGGCCGTTGGCCAGTCGATTGCGCGGCATATGCCGGAGGGCACGTTCGTGTCCGATGATGCCGTATCGAACGGTTTGCCGACCTTCCTGATGACGCAGAAAGCCAAGCCGCATGACTGGATGCAGCTGACCGGCGGGGCGATCGGGCAGGGCATGCCGCTGGCGCTCGGCGCAGCGGTGGCGGCAAAGGACCGGAAGGTCCTCTGCCTCACGGGCGACGGCGCGGCCATGTATACCAACCAGGCGCTGTGGAGCATGGCGCGCGAGGGGGCGAATGTGGTGACTGTCGTGTTCGTCAACCATTCCTACCGTATCCTGAACATCGAACTGGCACGCACCGGCGCAGGCAATCCTGGGCCGACGGCCAAGAGCATGCTTGAGCTGGACCAACCGGAGATTGACTGGGTTGCGCTCTCGACGAGCCTCGGCGTGCCGGCGGTCGCGGTCGATACGGCCGAGGCCTTTGACAAGGCGCTGGAGCGGGCCTTTGCAGCAGAAGGGCCGCAGCTGATCGCGGCGCATGTGCCTGCGCGATAGACCCTGCGTAAAGGTATTGAAGAGCGTGGTTAACGGGGCCACATGGGGATTATGAGTACTTACCCATCCCCCGATTATGACCATGACCAATCCATTCCCCAGAGCCCCGGCGTCGGCCAGATGGCTGGACGCGTGGCAGTAGGCGCGACGCGCAGCACGTTCAAGTTCTTTGCGTTCATCCTGAACTTCTTCGTTCCAGGACTCGGAACGATCGTCATCGGGCGCATTGGCACGGCGATCATTCAGCTCATGCTGATTCCCGTTGGTGTGCTTCTCATCCCGTTTGGCGGACTCGGCTTTCTGGTCCTGATCGCCAATTGGGTCTGGTCACTCACCACGGTTGTACAGGCCTGGCGCCACCCTGGCGTCATTTACTTGCGCGAGCGTTCGCGCCGCTAAGGGTTTTCCCTCTGTTAAGATTCCTCCGTTAGCTGCCTAAAGTGGCTGATAGAGGAGACGGGCCATGGAAGACATGAGCTGGGGCGCAATCGCCTCGATGGCGCTGGTGGCAATTGTCGCCCTTACGGTCATCTACAATATTATCAAGGGACGCAGCAGGCCGGGCGGAAATGCATCTGTGCCCGCACCATCCGTCGATCCCCAACCCGTACCCGATCCAACGACGGCGGCCACGCTGATGTCGAAAATCGTGGCAGGGGCCCGGTCTCAGACGGCCTTTGACGAATACGTCAGGGACCACACGCGCGAACAGCTGGATGATGTTCCTGTCTATGCCGTTGCGCATATCATCACGGCGTCCATTCCCTCACGATCGCGAAAGACATGGCTCAGCGCTGTGGCAGCGGCCACTGTACCGCGCGGTGCCGATCCCGAGCTGGTCAACACGGCGGACTATTTCTGGGACGTGAACGAGAAATGGCTATTCAGCGAATCGGCTTTTGACGACTTCTGCAACGCGTATCTCATCGCCAACAAGAGCGAGTGGCCATCCGAGGTTCACGAACGAATTGTGCTGGCCGGATACACGGCGCTTTCATCGCGTGACCCGGCCGAAGCACCGGATTCACCAGACATGCTGCGGGTTGTTTCCGAGTTCATGGCGGGGCTGGATCGGGTTGCTGATGCCTATTTCGAGGCTGACGCCGCGGCAGTTCGCGCGCGGTTACTGGCCGAAGCCGAGCAGCTGGCACCCGTTGTGCGAACGAAGATCGCCTGATCCTGGCGCCTGCGCCAGAAGCCGGACTGGCGGGGCCATCCGGTTTTCCTTGGTAAAAAAAGCGCGGGAGGGAAGCTCCGGGCGCGCATTGTCAGTCTGTTGGTCAGGTAGGGTAGAAGGTGCGCACCTTCGGCCTGCCATCCCGCGCAAGTCATGAACGAACTGCACGGGCTGGGAACCCGTACAGCCTGGTCATTATAGGACAGGCGGGGATCGGTAGGAGAAGATGGGCGAGATCTGCTGCGCGGCTTGAATTTGGCGTGGGAAAGAGCGCTCAGCTCTCGTCGTCACCATTGGTGCTGCCCTCGAAACCCTGCCTTGGGCGGGCGACGCGGTCGCCGAGGTCTTCTAGGTCGATGAAATTATCGGCCTCGCGGCGCAGTTCGTCGCCGATCATGGGCGGGTTTGAGGCGACGGTGGAGACGACCGAGACGCGCACGCCGCGCGCCTTCACGGCTTCGACGGCCCGGCGGAAGTCGCCATTCCCGCTGAACAGCACGATATGATCCACATTGGCGGCCATTTCGAGCATGTCGATGGCCAGTTCCACGTCCATGCTGCCCCGGACGCGCTTGCGGCCTTCCCGGTCGGTGAATTCACGGGCAGGCTTCTTGATGACATTGTAGCCGTTATAGGCGAGCCAATCGACCAGCGGGCGGATGGGGCTGTATTCATCGGTTTCGACGAGGGCGGTGTAATAATTGGCGCGCAGGAGGCGGCCTTTTCCCTGAAATTCCTTCAAAAGCTTACGAAAATCGATCTCCAGATCCACCGCGCGGGCCGCGGAATAGAGATTCGCGCCATCAATGAACAGCGCCAGGCGCTCGTCCTTGTAAAAGGCCATTGGCTTAATTCCTCAGGTAATATAGGGTATAGGCTAATAAAAACGCCGAAAATACTTATAGAACTGGCATACTCAGGCTGCGTTTCAGGCGCAAGGCCGGGTTGCGCCAGCTTGTTGCACTGCATATAAGGGTCGGCTTCAAGGAGATTGACTGCCCATGGCCCGCGTGACCGTCGAAGACTGTATCCAGAAAGTGCCGAACCGTTTCGAGCTCGTCCTGCTCGCTGCACATCGTGCCCGCATGATCCGTGAAGGTTCGCCGCTGACGGTGGACCGCGACAATGACAAAGACCCTGTCGTGTCGCTGCGCGAGATCGCTGAAGAGTCTGTCGACCTGAAAGTCGTCAAGGAAGCCATGATCTCCAACCTGCAGGAAGTGCGCCCGAGCGAGGAAAGCGAACGCGAAGCCGACCGCATCGCGCTCATGTCCGGCCCGGCTGCGACCGAAGACGACGTGATGCGTGCCTATCAGGCGGAAATCGAGTCCGGACGCGACGACCGACTCTAGGAGGCTCCATGGACGGCAGCGCCCTTTCCGCTGAGGACAAAGGGGCTGGCGACACGGCTGGCAAAGCCGTCTCGACTGACGCTCCAGCTGCATCCGCACATGTGCTTTCCCGCGAAGACCTGATTGCCAAAGTGCGGGCTTACCACCCGCGCGTGAAGTCCGAGTTGCTCGGTGCAGCCTATGACTTTGCCAAGCTGCACCATGGCGAGCAGACGCGCGATTCCGGCGACGCCTATTATTCCCATCCCGTTGAGGTCGCGAGCCTGCTGGCCGACGTGCGCCTCGATGAAGTGACCATCGTGGCGGGTCTGCTGCATGACGTGGTTGAAGACACCGGTATCGACATTGGCGACATCGAAGTACGCTTCGGCGCCGATGTGGCCGAACTGGTCGACGGTGTGACCAAGCTCGACGCGCTGGAATTCACGTCCAAGGAATCCGCGCAGGCCGAGAACTTCCAGAAATTCATCCTCGCGACGACGAGCGACCTGCGCGTACTGCTGGTGAAGCTGGCTGACCGGTTGCACAACATGCGTACGCTGCACTTTCGCAAGAAGGCCGAGAGCCGTCAGCGCACCGCGCGCGAGACCATGGACATCTATGCGCCGCTGGCCCGCCGTGTGGGCCTCTATACGCTGGCTGCCGAGATGGAAGACCTGGCCTTCCAGGAGCTGAACCCTGAAGCGCGCCGTGCGATCCTCTACCGGCAGGAAGAGCTCGCGCGCGAGAATGCCGACGACCTCGACCGCATTGACGGCGACCTGCGCCAGCTGATGGAAATGGCCGGCATCAAGGCCAAGATCAAAGGCCGCCGGAAACAGCCCTATTCGCTGTGGCGGAAGCTGGAGCGCAAATCGATCTCGTTCCTGGATGTCGCCGACCTGTTTGCCTTCCGCATTATCGTCAGCGAAGTCGAGGACTGCTACCGCGTGCTCGGCGAAGTGCACACGCTGTGGGCCTGTATCCCGGACCGCTTCCGCGATTATATCTCTGTACCCAAGCCGAACGGCTATGCCTCGCTGCACACCACGGTGCGCGCCGCCGGCAACCGCCGCGTGGAGCTGCAGATACGCACACGCGCGATGGACCGCACGGCCGAGTTCGGCGTGGCGGCGCACTGGGGCTACAAGAACAAGTCATATGGCTTCGACGTGGATTCGGCGCGCGCCGCGGGCCTTGACCCGGCAGCCAACCTCGAAGCCTTTGCCGAGCTGATCCAGGACGGCGCGGACGCCAGCGAGTTCCTCGAACATGCGAAGCTGGAAATGTACCGCGAGCACGTCTTCGCGTTCACGCCGAAGGGCAAGCTGATCATTTTGCCGGCCGGCGCGATGCCGCTGGACTTTGCCTATGCCGTGCACTCGGCCGTGGGCGACACCACGATCGGCGCGCGGATCAATGGCGAAGTGAAGTCGCTGCGTAGGCCGCTGAAGAACGGCGATGTCGTCGACATCCTGCGCGGCAAGGTTCCGGCACCGGTGATTGGCTGGGAAGCCATGACACTGACGGGCCGGGCGCGTTCGGCCATCCGCAAGCTGGTACGCGAGCGTGACCAGATCGAGTTCCGGCGCCTTGGTGTGGGCCTGATCAACATGGCGCTGCGCCGCGCGGGCATTGACCCGATCGACGTGAAGATGACGCACACGGCCCACCTCGCCGGATTTGAAAACCGCGAGGAGATGGCTGAGGCCGTCGGACGCGGACGTGTTTCCTCGGCCGATATCATGGAAGCGGCCTTCCCGGGCTATCGCGCCGAACGCTTTGATGCCGATAACAAGCTGCGTCTCGACAGTGAGCATGCGCCGCTGCTGGTGTCGGGCGCCGACATGACGCCGGGCGTTACGCTGCACCTTGGCCAGTGCTGCTGCCCGCTGCCCGGCGACCGGATCATGGGCGTGCAGGAGCCTGAAGTTGGCCTCGTCGTGCATATCGCGAGCTGCCCGAAACTGGCGGAATATGACGATCATCCGGAGCTTTGGGTCGACCTGAAATGGACCGAGCTCGCCAAGACTGGCGCGGTGGCTGTGGGCCGTATCCGCATCAGCGCGGCCAACGAAAAAGGCGTGCTGGCAAAGCTCTGCACGGCGGTTGCCCAGTCCAATGGCAATATCATCCGGATCGCCACGAGCGAGCGCGGCACGGACTTTACCGAGCTGGTCATGGAGATCGAGGTTGAAGACCTGAAGCGCCTGACGCAGATACTTGCAGCGTTGCGCTCCCTGGCCGTTGTGGACCGGGCAGTGCGCGACCAGGAGCTAGAAGATGACGAATGAAGACGTACTCGCGGTGTTTCGCGAGGCAGGTGCCCTCCTGGAGGGGCATTTTATCCTTTCCTCCGGACGGCGCAGCCCCGTGTTCCTGCAAAAGGCGCTCGTCTTTTCGCAACCGGACCTGTCGGAAAAGCTGTGCAAGGCGCTGGCGTCGAAGCTGACGGCGACATTCGGCAAGATCGATGTGGTGGCCGGGCCAGCCGTGGGTGGCATCATTCCGGGCTATGAACTGGCGCGGCACCTGAAGGCGCGGGCGATCTTTGCCGAGCGCGTGGATGGCAAGCTTCAGTTCCGGCGTGGCTTTTCGATTGCCGAGGGCGAGCGCGTACTGATCGCAGAGGATATCGTGACCACGGGCCTGTCGTTCCGCGAGACGGTCGAGGCGCTGGACAGGCTGCCGGGCGAAGTCGTGGGCGGCGCGTGCATCATCGATCGTTCCAACGGCAAGGCGGATGTCGGCTGCAAGCTGGTGTCGCTGGCGGCGGTGGACTTCCCTGATTACGCGGCAGACGACCTGCCGCCGGAACTCGCCGCGATGGAAGCGGTGAAGCCCGGTTCGCGGGGCCTTGCCTGATGGCGGAGCGGATACGCCTCGGCGTGAATATCGACCATGTGGCAACGATCCGGAATGCGCGCGGTGGCTCGCACCCTGACCCGATGCGTGCGGCGCTGATGGCGACGGAAGCGGGCGCCGACGGCATCACGCTGCACCTGCGCGAGGATCGCCGACATATTCGCGACGGCGACCTGACCGAGATACGCAATGCGACGGCGCTGCCAATCAATATGGAAATGGCGGCGACCGAGGAAATGCTCGAGATCGCGCTGAAGTTCAAACCGGAAACGGCCATGTTCGTGCCGGAAGAGCGCGCTGAGCTGACGACCGAAGGCGGGCTGGATGCTGCGCGGGCGCACAACCATCTCGCGCACTTTGTCCGCCAGCTGAACAAGAATGGCAGCCGGGTATCCTTCTTCATCGAACCGGACATGGTGCAGCTGCATGCCGCCCATGCGCTTGGCGTGCAGATCACCGAGTTTCACACCGGGCGCTATGTCGAGCTGGTGCAGGCGGGTGAAGCCAAGCTGGCCGAGCTGGAGCTGGACCGCATCCGCAATTGCGCTGAAGAGGCCCATCGGATCGGCATTGAGCCGCAGGCCGGGCACGGGTTGACGTTTGATACGGTCAAGCCGGTCGCGGCCATTCCGCAGATCACCGAGCTGAACATTGGCCACTTCCTTGTCGGCGAGGCGATCTTTATCGGCCTGCCGGCAGCGATTGGCGAGATGCGCCGCCTGATGGACGAGGCGCGCGCATGATCATCGGCATCGGCAACGACCTCTGCAATATCGAGCGGATCGAGAAGACGCTGGCCCGTTTTGGCGAGCGGTTCGAGAAGCGCGTCTTCACCGAGACCGAGATTGCGCTGGCCCGTCGCCGCAAGCTGACTGCAGAGACCTATGCCAAGCGCTTTGCCGCGAAAGAGGCCTGCGCCAAGGCGCTGGGCACCGGCGTGCCGCGCCGGGGCGTGCACTGGCAGCATATGGGCGTCGTCAACCTGCCGAGCGGCAAGCCGACGGTCGCGCTGACAGGCGGCGCGGCAGCGCGCCTCGCGGCGATGACGCCGGAAGGCCACACGGCCGTTATACATCTTACCATTACAGATGATCATCCGTGGGCGGAAGCCCAAGTGATAATCGAAGCGCTGCCGGCCTCCTGATGAAAGCCGCACGCCCCAAACGTACGCGCCAGCGCGCCGCTGCAAAAGCCAATGTGCCGAGCCTCTCGGATGCGGACGTGAAAACGATTCAGGAGCGGATTGGCTACAGCTTCAAGGAACGGGACCTGCTGGTGCGCGCCCTGACGCATCCGAGCGCGGTGGCGTCCGCGGACTCTGTGCGCCTGTCGAACCAGCGGCTTGAATTCCTCGGCGACCGCGTGCTGAACCTGACCATTGCCGAGCGCCTGATCGAGCGCCGCAAGACCGAGAGCGAGGGCGACCTTGCCCCGCGCCTCAACCGGTTCGTCAAGAAGGGCGCCTGCGCCGAGGCCGTGCGCCATTTCGGGCTGCAGGACTATATTATCCTGTCCGACGGCGAAGTGGCATCCGGCGGTCGCGAGCGGGAATCGACACTTGGCGATGCCTGCGAGGCCATGATTGGTGCGATCTACCAGGATGGCGGGCTTTCCGCCGCGCGCAAATTCATCGAGCGCGGCTGGGCGCAGCAATTTGAGTCCGCCCCCGTTGAAACGCGCGATCCGAAGACACTGCTACAGGAATGGGCGCAGGGCCAAGGCCTGCCGCTGCCGAAATACAGCGTCGTCAGCCGTTCGGGTCCTGACCATGCCCCTGTTTATGAGATAGAAGTACAAGTGGCGCCCCATGGCGAGGCAACGGCCACCGGATCCTCCAAACGCGACGCCGAGCGCAATGCAGCCGCCTTGCTGCTGAACACCCTGACTGGAACACAATGACTGAAACTGAAATCACCCGCGCAGGCTTTGCCGCCATTATCGGCGCACCCAATGCGGGCAAGTCCACACTGACCAACCGACTTGTCGGCGCCAAGGTCGCCATCGTGACGCACAAAGTGCAGACGACGCGCTTCCCCGTGCGCGGCGTGGCGCAGGTGGGCAATGCGCAGATCGTGCTGGTGGACACGCCGGGCATCTTCGTGGCCAAGCGCCGTCTCGACAGGGCGATGGTGAAAGCGGCCTGGAGCGGCGCAGCGGACGCCGATGCCATCGTGCACCTCGTGGACAGCGCGGCCTGGGTGGCCGACAAGGCAGGCACTGCAACCGGCGCGCAGAAAATGTCGATCGCCGACGACCTGCGTGTGATCGAGCAGCTGAAGCTGACCGAAAAGCGCGCTTTCCTCGCGCTCAACAAGATCGACCTTTTTCCGCATGACCAGGTTCTGCCGGTTATGGGCGAACTCAATGACACGGGCGTCTACGACGAGATCTTCATGATCTCGGCAGAGAATGGCGATGGCGTGGACCGGCTTTCTGCTGCGCTGGCAGATCGTATGCCTGCAGGTACGGCGCTCTATCCGCCAGACCAGACCGCCGACCTGCCGATGCGCCTGCTGGCTGCTGAAGTGACGCGCGAGAAGCTGTTGCTGCGTATGCACCAGGAATTGCCATACCAGCTGATGGTCGAAACCGAGAGCTGGGAAGAGCGCAAGGACGGGTCCGTCCGTGTGCAGCAGGTCATCATTGTCGGGCGCGACGGCCACAAGGCCATGGTGCTGGGCAAGAACGGCGCGTCGATCAAGGAGATCGGGCGCATGGCCCGCAAGGAACTGATCGAAATGCTCGACCGTCCCGTGCACCTCTTCCTGTTCGTGAAAGTGGACGAGAAGTGGCAGGAGCGCCGCGACAGCTATTCCGGCATCGGCCTGGAGTTTGATGTCTAGGGCGCAGCATGAACTGGACCGATGAAGGCCTGATCCTCGGTGGCCGCCGGTTTGGTGAGGGCGGACTCATCCTTGATGTGCTGACGAAGACCAAGGGTCGCCGGTCTGGCCTTGTCTATGGCGGTGCATCGCGTGCGCGGCGGGCGCAGTATGAGGCTGGCAATACCGTATCGCTTTCATGGACAGGCCGGCTGGAGGAACAGCTGGGGCGCTTTGACGTGGCTGAGTCGACCCGGGAGCGGGCCTCGCGCGTGCTGGATGATGCGGGCGCCCTTTCGGCGATCTCGGCGGTGACAACGTTGCTGCGAGGCGCGCTCGACGAGGGCGATGCGGCAGGCTCGGCGCTCTACGAGGCGACAACCATCCTGCTGGACCAAATCGAGGCGCGTGAAGTCTGGCCAGCGCTCTATGTACGCTGGGAGCTGGGGCTCCTGTCGGCTTTGGGCTTCGGGCTGGACCTCGAAGAATGTGCTCTCAGCGGCGCAAACGACGGCCTCACCCATGTGTCACCGAAGACAGGCCGGGCGGTGCGCGGGTCCGAAGCGGAAGAATATGTGAACCGGCTGCTGCGCCTGCCAGGCTTCCTCGTGACGCCGGGCGCGCCGCTCGGCGTTGATGACATCGCCGACGGGCTGGCCCTGACGGGCTATTTCATCGAAGCGCGGGTGTTCAACGGCATGAACCGCGCCGTGCCGGTCCAGAGGGCGCAGCTTGTGGCGCGGCTCCTGAAGCGGGTCTAGACGCTGGCGCTTGGCCGAGCGCCGACCTTTTCGTACCATGCGGTGAGATGCTGGAAGGCCGGGTTCAGCGGCTGGCCGACCTGATTGCCGAACGCGAGGAAGCAGAACAGCATGATGTCAGCGAAGGTGAAGCTGTCGCCGGCCACATAGGCGCGGCTGGCGAGCTGGCCGTCGAGGAATTTCAGCTTGTCCTGCGCGCGGGCTTTCAGGCCGGGTGCGGCGTCCGGCAGGCAGCGCGTGCGATCCTTGAACATGGCGAGGCCTTCGGAGAAGCGGAAGCCATTGGTCAGCGGGTCGAGCACGTTGAGGTCGACCCAGCGGGTCCAGCGGCGCGTCTGGGCGCGTTCCTCGGGATTGGCACCGAACAGGCTGTCGCCGGTATGGGTCTCGTCGAGATATTCGCAGATCGGCCAGATCTCGGTGATGATGCTGCCATCGTCCAGTTCCAGCGCGGGCGACTGTGCGGCCGGATTGACCGACAGATAGGACTCGCCGAGGTTTTCGCCCTTCACGATATCCACGTCCTGCGTGGGCAGGGTGATGCCGCGTTCGGCCATGAACATGCGCACGACGTGCGGGTTGGGGCCGATGGATGTGTATAGTTTCATGTGGCGCTTCCCTTTGGAATTATTGTTGTTTTCAGCTTGTCGCAAGGATGTAGATCGCTCGTCCTGCAAGCGGGAAGAGCATCAGGGTCGAGGCGATGAACAGGTAGAACCGGATCATGACCTTGTTGGCGGTCGCCTGCCAGAACGAGTGAATGACGCGGATGGCGACATAGGCCCACGCAAAGCCGACATCGACCATGCCTGCTGCGCCGCTGACGGCGAGCGCCAGCGCCAGGGCATAGAAGATGGTCGGCTGTTCCATCAGGTGGTTGTAATTGTCCGAAATCTGGCGGACTTCGGAGGGCAGGGCGCTGAAGGCGTCGCTGCGTGTATGCTTGGCCTTTTCAGGATGCATCCGTGCCTTTTGCATGGCCGGAACGCGCGTGACGAGCATCCATATCCACATCACCAGTGACCAGGCCGCGAGGACCGCGACGGGCAGAAGCATGGCATGGGTCATGTAGGGCTCCCTTGTGTTCTTGTTTTTCAACAGTCTAGCGGAGAAAAACGTGCGCAGAAGGGGCGACGCTGGGGCAAGGCCTTAGCGGCAGACGCGGCCAGGGCCCATGTCGAAGTGGAAATGGTCCTTGTGGGCGGCGTTATAGTCAGGCCCGAGGGTGACCGAGAAGATATCGCAGCCGCCATCATGGATGCGTTTCAGGAATTTCTCTTCCAGACCACCTTGTTTCCAATGGGTTTTGACGTCGATGAGGCGGCCATCCTCCAGCCGGAAGCCGGAAATGTCGACGGCATTGGCGTGGGCGTGCTGGGACAGGCGGTCGCTGCCGGCGATGTTGCGGCAGGAGAAGCTGCCATAGGTCTCGATCCGGGCGATGGGCGAGCCGAAGATTTCCACAGCTGCAGGACGGGCGATATGGCGCTCCCACGTGTATAGGGCAGCGGTCTCCGCACACGTCATGCTGAGCGTCGCGGAATAGGGCGTGAGGGTGCGGTCGAGCGTCAGAGCGTTGTTAAGGCCGCATTTTTTGTCCTCTGGGGCGTCTTCCAGCGGCGTGTAGAGCACGCCCGCATCGTCCAGTGCCTTGAAGCAGACTTCGCGCTGGTCGCGGGCCCGCTGCAGCTTGGCGTGGGTGCCGAGGCCGATACGGTCGGTCAGGTCGATGGGCGCGAACGGGTTATGCCGCGGCGGGGCCAGCCACAGGAGCAGGCCGACCAGCAGAAGCGGGACGCCAAGAAGCAGGAGCCAGGCTCGAAACTCAGTCATATGCTTGCGTTTTACCCATTCCTTAACCAAACCGCCGTCTTTGTTAATGCTGCGCAGCGGGCCCGAGTCGGTATAGATTCGGTCCTGCACCAGAATGTGGCACGAGATGCAAAGAGGCCAGAATGTCCGACCTGCTAGATGACGGCCCGGAAGACCGGATCATAAACGAACCCATGAGCGAGGCGCTGTCGAAGCGCTATCTCGCCTATGCGCTTTCGACGATTACCTCCCGCGCCCTGCCGGATGTGCGCGACGGGCTGAAGCCTGTCCAGCGGCGCATCCTGTATGGCATGCGCGAACTACGGCTGGATCCCGAAGGCGGCTTCCGCAAGTGCGCCAAGATTGTCGGCGACGTGATGGGTAACTGGCACCCGCATGGTGACAGCTCGATCTATGACACGCTGGTGCGCCTGGCGCAGGATTTCAACGTTCGCTACCCGCTGGTCGATGGTCAGGGCAACTTTGGCAATATCGACGGGGATAGCGCAGCTGCATATCGTTACACCGAAGCGCGGATGACCTATGCGGCTGAGTTGCTGCTGGAAGGCCTCGACGAGAACGCGGTCGATTTCCGTGCCAACTATGCCGAGAATGACGAAGAGCCGGTGGTTCTGCCAGCTGGCTTCCCGAACCTCTTGTGCAATGGCGCGACAGGCATTGCGGTTGGCATGGCGACGAGCATTCCGCCGCACAACGCTGCTGAAGTGATCGACGCTGCGCGCTTCCTGATCGAGACGCCGAAGGCGACGACGGAACAGCTGATGGGCTTCGTGAAGGGGCCTGACTTCCCGACCGGCGGCGTGATCGTCGAGACGCAGGAAGCCATGCTGGACGCCTACGAGACGGGCCGCGGCAGTTTCCGCATGCGCGCCAAGTGGGAAGTGGAAGACACCGGCCGGGGCACTTACCAGATCATCGTGACGCAGATTCCGTATCAGGTGCAGAAGTCGCGCCTGCTGGAGAAGCTCGGCGAACTGCTGGAACAGAAGAAGCTGCCGCTGCTGGACGATGTTCGCGACGAGAGCGCCGAGGACGTGCGCCTTGTTCTGGTGCCACGCGCCAAGACGGTCGAGCCGGACGTGCTGATGGAAAGCCTGTTCAAGTCGTGCGATCTGGAAACGCGGTTCAGCATGAACATGAACGTGCTGCACAAGGGCGCGCCACAGGTCATGGGCCTGAAGGCCGTTCTGCAAGCCTATCTTGAGCATCGCCGCGAAGTGGTTGTGCGCCGGGCCGAGTTCCGCCTCGACAAGATCGAGAAGCGCCTCCACCTGCTCGACGGCTATCTGATCGCCTATCTCAATATTGATGAAGTGATCCGCATCATCCGCGAGGAAGACGAGCCGAAACAGGTGATGATCGCCCGCTTTGGCATCACTGATATTCAGGCTGAAGCCATCCTCAACCTCCGCCTGCGCGCATTGCGCAAGCTGGAAGAGATGGAAATTCGCGGCGAGCACGCGAAACTGGTCGAAGAGCGCGACGAGCTGGTCAAGCTGATCGGATCGACCGCGCGCCAGTGGACGAAAGTGTCGAAAGAACTGAAGGCCGCACGCGATACGCTGGGCCCGGATACGGAACTCGGCCGCCGCCGTGCGCAGTTCGAAGACGCACCGGACGTGGACCTCGCGGCTGCGCTGGAAGCCTCCAAGCCGAAGGAGCCGCTGACGGTTGTTCTCTCCGCGCAGGGCTGGATACGCGGCATGAAGGGGCATGGGCTCGACCCGGACTCGACCAAGTTCAAGGATGGCGACGAGCTGTACCTGAGCGAGGAAGTGATGAGTACGGACAAGATCATCCTGATGGCATCCGATGGCCGCGCGTTCACGCTGATGGCCGACAAGCTGCCGGGCGGACGCGGGCATGGCGAGCCGATCCGGCTATCCATCGAGCTTGAGGACAGCGTCGATATTGTCGCCATGTTCAAGTTCGAGGAAGGCCGCAAACGCGTCATGGCCTCGACTGTCGGCTATGGTTTTGTGGTCGACGAGAAGGAACTTGAGTCCAACCGCAAGGCGGGCAAGCAGGCCGTGAACCCCGGCGAGGGCACACTGAACGTCTGCATCCCGGTTGAGGGCGACATGCTGGCCGTGGTCGGCACCAACCGCAAGATGCTGATCTTCCCGCTCGACGAACTGCCCGAAATGGCACGCGGCAAGGGCAACAAGCTGCAGGCCTATCGTGGCAAGGATGCGCTGGCCGACGTGATGACCTTCGACAAGGAAGACGGCCTGATCGTGATGACCGGCGGTCGCCACCGCGCCTTCCCGGAATGGCAGGAATGGATCGGCAAACGCGCCCAGGCTGGCAAGACCGTGCCGAAGGGATTCCCGAAGACGGGCACGTTTAACGGGTAGGTTCAGGCTGACGTAATGGCCGTGGTCCTGTTTAACATTCAGGCCAACGGCTCATCCTGAGCGCGTCTAGCTGGCGGCCATAAAGGCGCACTGAACCTCCAGCCTTCCTGAACGTTCTTTGCGCACCTAAATGCACTGCAGTAACATTGAAGAGGAGGCAGCCATGTCCCATCCCAAGCCTGTCCTGCGGGTCCATCCTGCCGAGCGCGACGATATCGCTGATCTGGTGACACGGCGGCCTGTGCCGGGGCGGGGCATCAATAATGTCGGCGCCTTCCTCTTCCTCAATCATCACGGGCCCCAGACCTACAAGCCGGGCAATCGCGGCCTGCCATTCGGGCCGCATCCGCATCGCGGGTTCGAGACGGTGACGTTCATCCTTGAGGGCGACCTCGCCCACCGCGACAGCGCCGGGCATGAGAGCATTATCAGCCAAGGCGGCGTGCAATGGATGACCGCTGGCAGCGGCCTCGTGCATGAGGAAGTCTCGCCCGAAGCGTTCAAGCGCAGCGGCGGGCCGTTGGAGATTCTGCAGCTGTGGGTGAACCTGCCGTCGAAGCTGAAAATGGTCCAGCCGCGTTATGTCGGCGTGCAGGCGGACCAGATTCCGGTGGTGGAGACCGACGGCGTGAAGCTGCACCTCGTCTCTGGCGAATGGCAGGGCAAGACCGGGGCGATCGAGTCGCTGACGGGCGTGTTCATGACATGGCTTGATATGAAAGAGGGCAGCCGGATTACGTTTGATGGGCTGGCGGGTCGCGATGTGTTTGCATATGTCGCGCGCGGCGAAGTCAGCATCAACGGCACGGCGGTGAAGGGTTTCAATCTCGCCGAACTCGGCGCGGGCGACAGTGTGGAACTGGTCGCGAGTTCGGACGCCGTGGTCCTGTTCGGTCATGCCGCGCCGATTGACGAGCCGATCGTTTCGCATGGTCCGTTCGTGATGAACACGGTGGCGGAAATCCATGAGGCCTACGCGGACTATCAGGCGGGCAAGTTCAGCGCGCCGGTGAATGTGGGCTAGGTTTCCAGCAGCTCCAGCACATCGCTCATCAGCGGGCCGATTTCTGTATGGAGCACCATGTCGGCCATCGCGTCCTGATCCGTTGGCTCGCGATTGATGATGACGAGTTTGGCGCCATTGCGCTTGGCCTCCAGCGGGATGCCGGCGGCGGGATAGACGACGAGCGATGAGCCGAGCACGATGCAAAGGTCGCAGAGCAGGGCCTCTTCGGCGGCGCGGGCCATTTCGGCTTCCGGCATGGCCTGTCCGAACGAGATGGTCGCGGTCTTGATCAGGCCCTTGCAGAAGACGCATGTGAGATCTTCGCCCGCTTCCCAGCGCGGTTTCAGTTTTTCGATGTCGTAGCGCTTTCCGCAATTCAGGCAGCGGGCATAGGTGGCGTTGCCATGTATCTCGATCACCTGATCGGCAGGAACGCCGGAATCCTGGTGCAAGTTGTCGACATTCTGTGTGACCACGGCGCCCACTTTGCCGGAGGCGACGAGCGCTGCGATGGCGGCGTGCCCGGCATTCGGGCTGGCGCCAGTCCAGCCCGCTGAGCGGTTGAAGACGCGCGTCCAGGCTTCGCGGCGTTTCTCGGCAGAGGACACGAAGTCCTGAAAATAGATCGGCGTCATCTGGGACCAGACGCCGCCGGGGCTGCGGAAATCCGGGATGCCGCTCTCCGTGGAAACGCCCGCGCCGGTGAAAACCATCACGCGTGTTGCGGCGTCAATCATGCGCGCGAGGGTGGCAGCATCGGACATGGAGCTGATGCTACACATTTTGAGCGGCCTTGCTACCGGGCGCGCAAATTTGATTCTATTTGTACATGCCTTCGCGCAGGTTGATGCCGTGTTCGACATAAGCCTTCATGGCACAGAGCATCTGCGACCAGCCCATGCAATTGCCATAGGATGACTTCAGGCCCGCAGGCGTTTCGCGCCAACCTTCTTCAGCGATGGTAACAATGGTGCGCCCATCATCGGTCGGCTCGAAACGCATCGTTACGGTCGTGTCGTAGGATTGTGGCGCTCCGGGATCGTTGGCGCCCCATTTGAGGATGATGCGCTTGTCTTTCTCCACCTCGACGACATGGACCGGGAAGGCGCCGGGGAAATCGTGGAAATCCCAGGTGACCGTGGCGCCCGTCTCGAGGCGGCCCTTGGCGCCGCCGGTGGTGAAATAGCCGGACAGCTTTTCCGGGTTCACAACGGCTTCGAACACTTCGGATACCGGGCGGCTGATACGGCCGCTGACTTCGAATTTCAGGTCCATGACATCCCTCCTTGTCTTCCCTTCAATCATGTTATAAAAATATAACATGTCAAGTGATGATCAAATCGACCTCGTGTTCAAGGCCCTCGCGGCGCCAATCCGGCGCGACCTGATGGATGCCCTGAAGGACAATCCGCAGACAACGGGCGAGTTGTGCGCCCGCTTTGACACGCTGAACCGCTGCACGGTGATGCAGCACATCAGCGTGCTGGAGGACGCGGGCCTCGTGATTGCCCGGAAGCAGGGCCGCCAGCGCTGGAATTGCCTGAATGCCCTGCCGATCAAGCAGATCCACGACCGCTGGATCGGTGCCTATGCATCAGGCGCAGTTGATCTGCTGGCGCGCATGGAATCCGACATGGCGACCGTGCCCGCCGACGCCTGACTTGCCTCTGCGGCAGTTGGCGGCTACGCCTGATTCATCGTTTTTGTGGAGGGACGGCTTATGAGCCCCATTCTGATCGTACTCGCGATTGCAGTCGCCATCGTCGGCTTTATCATCCTGATCTACAACGGACTGGTGATGAAGCGCCAGCGGGTCAACCAGGCCTTCGCCGACGTGGATGTGCAGCTGAAACAGCGCCAGAACCTGATCCCGAACCTCGTCGAAACCGTCAAGGGCTATGCCAAGCACGAGCAGGACACGTTCCAGCAGGTGATCGCGGCGCGCGCAGCGGCCCAATCGGCCTCGACACCGGCCGAGATGAGCCAGGCCGAGGGCATGCTGACCGGCGCGCTGGGCAAGCTGTTCGCGCTGGCCGAGGCCTATCCGGACCTCAAGGCCAACCAGAACTTCATCCAGTTGCAGAACGAGCTGTCGACCATTGAAGACAAGCTGGCTGCGGCGCGGCGCTTCTACAACTCGGCTGTTCAGGATTACAACACGTCCCGCGAGCAGTTCCCGGGATCGGTCATTGCGGGCATGTTCAGCTTTGAACCGCGTGATTTCTTCGACGTGGGCGTGGAAGGCCGCGAGGCCCTGAGCACACCGCCGGAAGTGAAGTTCTAAACACGCCCATTTTCATGTAGTGTGCCTCCCATGCCTGTCGTGGGAGGACGCATGATGAAAGCCTGTCTACTAGTCCCGGCCCTGTTGCTGGGCGCGTGTGCCAGTTCCGGCGCGAGCTGGAGCGCATCGACATGGGACGGCCTCGTGCCGCAGACGATTGCGACACAGAACTATGCCTTCATGGCCGCGCCGATGGCCGGGCAGGGCTTCAAGCTGAAACTCTCGATCAAGACCGATGGCAGCTTTGGCGTCGCCAGCGCAGGCCCGCCGACGGATGAGCAGCTGACAGAGGCCGCCATTGTCGCCGCGCCCGATGGCTGCACGTTCGTGTCTCTGGAGCGCACGCCGGATGGCGGGGCCGAAGCGCATTATGACTGCGGCTAGCTCCGCGCCTTGAACCAGGGCGTGATCCGCTCCAGCGCATCTTCAAGTTCCGGCGTCGAGACGGCGAACGAGAAGCGCATGAACTTGTGGCCGTTCACCGGGTCGAAATCGACGCCGGGAGCGGTAGCAACGCCGGTATCCTTCAGCAGCTGCATGCAGAAGCCGAGGCTGTCGTCGGTGAAGCGCGAGATATCCGCATAGATATAGAAGGCGCCGTCTGGCGGGGCGATGCGTTCGAGCCCGAGCGCTGGAAGCGCGGCCAGCATCAGTTCGCGGTTGCGCCGATAGGTATCGAGATGCCCTTCGAGTTCATCGCGGCAGTCCATGGCGACGAGGCCCGCGTGCTGGGACAGTGAGGGCGCCGTCAGGAACATGTTGCCGATATAGGCGGCCGTGCGGCTGGCCATGCTTTCAGGCGACACGATCCAGCCGAGGCGCCAGCCCGCCATCGAAAAGTATTTCGAGAATGAATTGATGACGTAGGCCTCGTTCGTGTGTTCGAGGATCGAGGCCGTGCGCGGGCCGTAGGAAAGGCCGTGATAGATTTCGTCGGAGATGATGCGAATGTTCCGCTCGGCGCAGACCTTCACGATGGCGGCGAGTTCGGCCTCGGGCAGGATCGTACCGGTCGGATTGGCGGGGCTGGCGATGATCAGGCCGGCAGGTGCAGGGTCCAGTGCTTCGATCTGGGCGGCGGTGAGCTGGAAGCGGGTGGCCTCGCCGCACTCGATTTCGACGGGCACGAGCTTCAGCGCCTTCAGCGTGCCGCGATAGGCAACATAGCCGGGCCGGGCGAGCGCGACTTCATCGCCGGGATTGAAGGCGGATGACAGGGCCAGCACCAGCGCGGGCGAGGCACCGCATGTAATGGCAAGGCGGCGGGGCGTGACCTCGACGCCGTATGTGTCGCCATAGTGCTGGCAGATGCGCGCCTTGAGCTGGGGACTTTCCCAATAGCCCATGGATTCTGCATCAAGCACCTTATGCGCGGTTTCCACGGCTCGCTTGGGGGCGCCTGTCGAGGGTTGGCCGAATTCCATATGGATGACCGAACGACCAGCTGCCTGCAACTCGTGCGCAAGGCGGCTGACGGCGATGGCCTGGAACGGGGAGACGTCGCTACTCAATTGGCGGCGAGGCTGGGCAGCCATGTGGCGAGCGACGGGATGAAAGCAACGAGAATGATCATGGCGACTTGTAACCCGATGAACGGCACGGCGCCACGCCAGATGTCCATCGTGTTGATCTCGTCCGGCGCCGCGCCACGCAGGTAGAAGAGAGCAAAGCCGAAGGGCGGTGTCAGGAAGCTGGTCTGCAGGTTGAGCGCCATAAGGATCGCCAGCCAGACGGGATCAAAGCCGAGCATGATCAGCGGTGGCGCCACCAGCGGCACCACGACGAACACGATCTCGATAAAGTCGAGGAAGAAGCCAAGGATGAACATGACGAGCATGGTCATGGCCAGCGCGCCCCATTTGCCGCCGGGCGCCTGATGCAGCAGCGCGGCCACCATCTCGTCGCCGCCATAGCCACGGAAGACAAGGCTGAACAGCGAGGCGCCGATCAGGATGAGGAAGACCATGCTGGTAATATGCGTGGCGCTGGTGAGCGCGGGCAGCAGCTGGCGCATTTTGCGCAGCACGAGAAGGCCTGCGGCGACGCCCGCGAAGAAGACGAGGCTGGCGAGGATGGTCAGGATGATGCCGATGGAGTTTGCTCCGCTGATGGCGGCGACGCCGGCGCGCAGGTCCATCGTGTTGCGGAGCAGGAGTATGGCGACGATGCTGCCAAGGCCGGCAAGGATGAGGGGGGCGAGGCGGCTGTTTGCGTCGCCAGAGAGGCGCAGGCCTGCGAGCAGGATGGCACCCGCTGCGCCGATGGCGGCGGCTTCGGTGGGTGGGGCAACGCCGCCGAGGATCGCACCCAGCACCGCAATGATCAGCATGAGCGGCGCGCCGAGGCCGAAGGCGACCTCTTTTACGGTCAGCCGCTCTGTGTCTTCCGCGAGTGTAACAGGTGGGCATGTGGCCGGGCGGAAGATGGCCATGGCTGCGATATAAAGCAGGTAGAAAACGACGAGCAAAACGCCGGGGATCAGCGCGCCAGCGAACAGGTCTCCGACCGAGACGACGCCGGAGCCCGCACCCTTGAGGCTGGCCTGGCTGGCGGCATTGGAGACGGCATCGGCCAGCAGGATGAGCACGATGGAGGGTGGGATGATCTGGCCGAGCGTGCCGGAGGCGGCGATGGTGCCGGTGGCGAGTTTCGGATCATAGCCCTGACGCAGCATGGTTGGCAGGGCGATCAGCGTCATCGTGATAACCGTGGCGCCGACAATGCCGGTGGATGCTGCGAGCAGGGCGCCAACGAGGATGACCGCATAGCCGAGGCCGCCGCGCACTCGGGCGAGAAGGCGGCTGGCAATGTGCAGCAGGTCTTCAGCGACGCGCGAGCGTTCGAGGATGACGCCCATCAGCACAAAGAGGGGCACGGCCACGAGCGTCTGGCTCTGCATGATTGATGCGCCCTGGATACGACTGGGGAAGGCGATCAGGAAGGAGGCCGAAAAGGTGCCTGTCGCAATGCCGATCAGGGCGAAGAGGAGCGCGACGCCGCCGAGTGTGAGCGCCACGGAATAGCCCGCCAGCAGGCCAAGAATGGCGCAGGCGAACATGGCGACGGCGAGGATGATTTCAAACTCCATCATGGCCTCCCCCGGTTTCGCCTTCGATCGGCGTGGCGGCGGGCGGCAGCTTGCCGGTGAGGCGGAGCGCGGCCTTCAGGGCGACGGAGAGACCGGCGGTCATCAGCAGGACAGCGAAGACCGGCACCAGCGTCTTGAACAGGAAGAGGATCGGCAGGCCGTCGGATTCCCGCGAGCCTTCGAGCAGGCTCCACGAGCGCGTCAGGCCTTGCTCGCCATTGGTGATGAGCCGCAGGCAGATCGGAAAAAGGAAGAGATAGGTGCCGACCAGTTCGATCCAGTTGCGCCCGGCCTCACCGAAGTGGGGGCGCAGGATGTCGACGCGCACATGGGCATCATCGCGCAAGGCGGCAGCCGAGCCGAGCATGAACATGGCGGCAAAGGCATAGATCACGATCTCGCTGAGCCAGGTGAAGGACAGGCCAAAGGCATAGCGCAGGATAACGACGGCGAGCTGGGCGAGGACGAGGATCAGGGCGCTGGCAATGGCGAGGTTCAGCGCGCCGCCCGACAGCGCGTCGAGGAAGGTGATCATGCGCTTGGCGAAACGGTCGATCAAGCCGGGAAAGGCGACGACAACTAGCGGGACGGCAAAGAGCGGCAGGCAGAGGACGCCGAGGACTTTCAGCCAGGCACCGAGGTAGAGGAAGAACGTCGGATCCATGTTGCCCCCCAGCCAGCCTATTTGCCGAGTTCGCGGGCGGGATAGTAGGCGCCGTCGGAGACCTTGGCCCAGCCGCGCATCAGTTTGAGGCTGGCCTCGAAGCTCTCATAGATGCGCTTCTCGATGCCGTCCTTGCCGCTGGCGGCGCGCACGTCATAGGCGGCTTCCGACATGGCCTTGACGACTTCCGGCGGGAAGGAGCGCAGCTGTGTGCCATGCTCGCGGACAAGCAGGTCGAGGTAGACGGAGTTCTGGTAGGTGAACTCGCCGAGCGATGTGTGGTTGGTGGATTCGCAGGCGGCCTTGATGATGGCCTGCTCGCCGACGGTGAGGCTTTCCCACACTTTCAGGTTCATGCCGACGGCAAGGCTGGCGCCGGGCTCGTGGAAGCCGGGGCCGTAATAATACGGCGCCTCGCGGTGGAAGCCGAGCGAGTAGTCGTTCCACGGGCCGACCCATTCGGTGGCGTCGATGGAGCCGGTCTGCAGGGCCTGATAGATCTCGCCGCCGGAAAGCGCGATGGCGGAGCCGCCAAGGGCGCGCAGCACGTCGCCGCCCTGACCGGGAATACGCATCTTGAGGCCGACCAGATCGTCGAGGCTGTTGATCTCCTTGCGGAACCAGCCGCCCATCTGGTGACCCGTATTGGCGCCCTGAATGGCTTTCACGCCGAACTGGCCGGAGAGTTCGTCCCAGAGTTCCTGCCCGCCACCAAAGTCGATCCAGCCCATGATTTCCTGCGCCGTCATGCCGAAGGGTACAGCGGTGAAGAAGGGGAAGGCGGGGGACTTGGCGGTCCAGTAATATTCGGCGCCGTGGTACATGTCGGCTGAGCCGTTTGCGACGGCATCAAAGCTCTCGAATGCTGGAACGAGTTCACCGGCTGCGAAGACCTTGATCTCCATCAGGCCGTCGGACATCGCGAAGACGCGTTCGGACACGCGCTCGGCGGCGCGGCCGAGGCCAGGCAGGCCCTTTGGCCATGTCGTGACCATGTTGAACTTGCGGCGGTTGCGATTGATCTTGGCGGGCGCAAGCACCTGCGCGGCTTCAGGATTGGCAAAGGCTGCGGCTGCGCCAGCTGCGCCGAGGAGGCCGGCGCCGACGATATTGCGTCGGTTGATCATGACATGTCCTCCCAGAGAGCCCCGCCCTGCGCTCCGTCAGGGTTTACTCGTCGTCTCTTAGCGTCCGCCACTGGTCGCCGTCCAGCACTTCGAGAGGCTTGTAGCGGCGCTTATAGTCCATTTTCGGACTGCCTTTGACCCAATAGCCCAGATAGACGTGCGGCAGGCCCCGGTCCTGGGCATGCTGGATATGGTCGAGGATCATGTAATGGCCGAGGCCGCGCGATTCCTGTTCGGGATCGAAGAAGGTGTAGACCATCGAGAAACCGTCGCGCAGGACATCGGTGATCGAGACGGCCACGAGGGGCGAGTCTTCGTCCGGGCCGTCGCGATATTCGAAGATCAGGCTCTGCACCGGGCTGCCGCCGACCATGGTGGCATAGTCGCGATAGGTCATCTCGGACATGCCGCCCTTGTCGTGGCGGGTCTGGACGTAGGTCTTGAGCAGGCGGAACTGTTCGCGCGTCGCTTCGGCCTTTACCGGCGTGCGGATTAGGCCGGCATTGCGGGCAATGGCGCGGCGGTCATTGCGGGACTGGACGAACTCGCGCGTCGGCACGCGCACGCTGCGGCAGGCATTGCAGCGCGGGCAGGCGGGCCGGTAGGCGATCGTCTGGCTGCGGCGGAAACCGGCCTGGCTGAGCGAATTGTGGATGGAATCGGCGTCCGGAACCGAGAGATTGGTGAACGCCTTGCGCTCGCGCATGCCCGGCAGATAGGGGCACGGGCTGGGGTTCGTCACGTAGAAACGGAGCGACCTTTCGAGCCCTGCAGGCAGTATCTGGGAGTCCATGAACTTCATGATTTGCGACGATACACTTACAGATCGAACCGCCAAGGGGCGAACAGCGTAAAGACACACCAAAGCAATAAAACGAGCGGCACGCCAAATTTCATGAAATCGCCGAACTTGTAGTGTCCCGGGCCCATTACGAGCATGTTTGTCTGGTAGGCAAAGGGCGTCGCGAAGCTGCAATTGGCGCCGTAAATGACCGCCAGCAGGAAGGGCAGCGGGTCGGAGACGCCGAGTTCCGTGGCCGCCGAAAGGGCAATGGGCGAGAACAGGATGGCAGTGGCGGCATTGGTCAGCAGGTTGGTCAGGATGGCCACGCTGATGAACAGGGCCGACAGCACAGCAAGCGTGCCATAGGGCGCTGCATAATTCACCACAGCATGCGCAATCGCAGCAGCTGCGCCGGTTTTCTCCAGCGCCATGCCCATGGCGAGAGCGGCGCCGATGACGAGGAAAATGCGCAGGTCGAGCGAACGGCTGGCCTGGCGCGTATTCACGCAGCCGACAACAAGCATGGCCACAGCGGCCAGCACCGAGGCGTGCAGAATTGAGACAAGCCCGGTTGCGGCGAGGCCGACCATGGCGAGGGCGATCACGCGGGCGGCGACGGCGCGCGTGGTCAGCGGGATTTCGGTCTGGGACCATTCAAGCAGGATGATGTCACGGCTGGAGCGCAGGTCGACAAACGCGTCGACCGGGCCGCAGAGGAGCAGCGTGTCGCCGGATTCGAGGCGGATTTCGCCGAGCTTTGTGCGAATCATCCGGCTGCGGCGCTGGATGCCGAGGGTGACGGCGCGGGTGAGGCGGCGGAAACCGAGCATCTCGACCGTGCGGCCGACCATGCGCGAGCCGGGCGCAATGACGGCCTCTGTCAGGGCCAGCGCGCCGGAGCGGCTGTTCTCTTCAAGGTCGCCGCCGGCCGATTCCCATACCTGCTGGAGAAAGTCCGGCTGGCGGGAGAGGACGTTCTGCAGGGCGGCGCGGGTGGCGGCGACAATGACAAGGTCGCCCGGCTGGAGGGTAATGTCCTCATAGGGCGGCAGGAAGGCGCGCTCGCCGCGCTGGATCATGCGGACGGTCATGTCGGGCAGGTCTGCGAACATGCCCGCGACGGGCTTCTTGCCCTTCAGGAAGTGGCCGAACGTGACCTCGATCTGCGCGACGAACTGCTTGCCGGAGGGCTGGGCCAGCTCGTCGCTGAGGCCGCGGCGGTTGGGCAGCAGGAATTTCGAGAAGATCGCGATGTAGACAAGGCCGGTGCCGGCGAGGATCAGGCCCATCGGTGTCTGGTCGAAGAAGCCGAGTGTGCGCCCGTCGATGCGCTGAAAGGCTTCGGCAGCGAGCAGGTTGGTCGAGGTGCCGATCAGCGTCGTCATGCCCGCGAAGATGGACGCGAAGCTCAGCGGCATCATCAGCTTGGACTGCGAGGCGTTCATCCGCTTGGCGATGGCGCTCATCACCGGCAGGAACATGATGACGATGGGCGTATTGTTGACGAAGGCGCTGGTCACGAAGACCGCGAGAAAGGCGAGGACCAGTGTGGTGACAGGGCGTTTCTCGTAGCCGCCGACAAGCGCCTTGGTCGGGCCATCCAGCGCGCCGGTCTGGAACAGGCCCTGTCCAACGACCAGCAACGCCATGATCGTGATCAGGGCCGGATTGCCGAAACCGGAGAGCAGCTCGGCTGCGCTGACGGGCGTGCCGTCGGCCCCATAGGCGCCGGGAATGGTGAACAGCAGAAGCAAAGCCGCAATGACGCCAACAGAGACAAGCTCCATCGGCCAGCGGTCCGACATGTAGAAACCAATTGCAGCAACAATAACCGCGAGGCTTGCCCACATGGGCCAGTGGGCCAGGAAATCAGCGATCATCAAGGCTCCGGTTCATCCGTCCGTCCTGATCCCTCTACAGGTTATCAGTCGTTTGTGTGAACCAATATGCTGACCCGGCGGTTCGCTGACAAGTGCGGCTGACCCGCATCAAGGGGGCGCGTATCGGCGAGGCCGGTAACGGCACGGATGCGCGAGGCGTCCAGGCCAGCCATAATCAGGGCGCGGCGTGCCTCGTTGGCCCGGTCTGCCGAGAGTTCCCAGTTTGAGTAGGCATTGCCTGCGGCGCCGAAGGCATCTGTATGCGCTTCGATGGAGATGGTTTGGGAAAACGGTGAAAGCGCCTGTCCTGTGGCTTCAGCCAACGCGAGGCCCTCGGCTG
Source organism: Alphaproteobacteria bacterium (assembly GCA_018827375.1). GTDB lineage: Bacteria > Pseudomonadota > Alphaproteobacteria > Caulobacterales > Hyphomonadaceae > Hyphomonas. Next base: position 41,584 of record JAHJYW010000011.1, on the reverse strand, counting down.
TGAAGGCGCCGCTGCCCGAATCGAACAGGGGACGGCTGGCGCTGTCGACAAGATCGATCCGCACGCCATCGGCCTCACGGGTGAGGATGACATTGTCACCGGCATTGGCGAGGCCGGATTGGGTGGTGAGGGCGGTGACAAGCTGGCCGGCCGTGGAATCGGGCAGGACAGCCATTATCGTCTGGCTAGTGGCAGCCTTGTTGTGGAAAGTGGCGGCAATCTCTGCACGGTCATCAGCGGACACGCCGCTGACCAGCCACATGATCAGGAAGAAGGCCATGAGCGCGGTCAGGAAGTCGGCATAGGCCATCTTCCATGTGCCCGTTTTACGGGCGGGCGCGACGGGCATTCTGCCCGCATATCGCCGAGAGTGAGTGGCAGTCGCCATGCGCTCGAAACCGATCCTTCTGATCAACACTCACAGTCATAGCAGGGCTTGGTGAAGGTCAGGTCTAGCTGCAGCGGTGGATTTCGATGAAATTTCAACGAATTCAGGGACACATTGGCATCTGTAATGTTGCGCTGGTCAGCCGGCTCACGCAGAACGCCTTGATGTCATTCGGCTTAGGCGTCACTGATGACAAAGACACAGGAGACTCATGAATGGCGCGGACGGCATTTCTTGGACTGGGCGTGATGGGCTTTCACATGGCGGGCCACCTTGCCCGTGCGGGCCATCAGGTCAGCGTGTGGAACCGGACAGGCGCCAAGGCCGCCAAGTGGAAGAAGGATCACAAGGGCGAAGTGGCGAAAGACCCGGCAACGGCGGCTTTCGGCGCGGAGTTCGTGTTCCTCTGCCTTGGCGACGATCCAGACGTGCGCACCGTGTTCGATGCGCTGGAGCCGAGCCTCGGCGCGGGCATGATCGTGGTTGATCATACGACCGCTTCAGCGGGGCTCGCGCGGGAACTGCATGAACGCTGCAAGGCCAAGGGCGCACACTTCATCGATGCGCCGATCTCGGGCGGTGAAGCGGGCGCGATCAATGGCAAGCTGACCATCATGTGCGGCGGCGAGGAAAGTGCCTTTGCGGCAGCCGAGCCGGTGATGGCGGCGTTCGGCAAGAAGATGACGCTGATCGGGGAAAGCGGCGCGGGGCAGCTCGCCAAGTCGGTCAACCAGATATGTATCGCGGGCATCGTGCAGGGCCTCGCTGAAGGGCTGCACTTTGCCGAGAAGGCCGGGCTGGATGCGGCCAAGGTGATCGAGGCGATCAGCGGTGGCGCAGCCCAGAGCTGGCAGATGGAAAACCGCTGGAAGACAATGGTCGAGGGCCATTTCGATCATGGCTTCGCCGTCGATTGGATGCGCAAGGACCTGCGCATCACGCTGGAAGCGGCCCGCGAGAATGGCGCGAGCCTGCCGACCACGGCGACGGTGGACCAGTATTATGCCGACGTGCAGTCCATGGGCGGTGCACGCTGGGATACGAGCAGCCTGATCGCCCGCCTGACACGGGACGCGTAGGCGCGTGCGGCGTCTCGATATTCACCTCTCGAAGGATGCAGCCTGCGACACGGTGATTAGCGCCATCAAGGCAGCTGACCCGATCGACTATGTGATCATGGAAACCGAGCAAAAGGACCGGTGCATGATTTCCGTGTTCATGCGCGACGGTACCAACCAGACGCTGATGGACAATATACAGATGGCGCTGGAGGGGCGGACCGACTGGCGGGTTATGGTGCTGCCCATTGAGGCAACGGCGCCGAAGCTGGAAGAGATCAAGGGCGAGAAGGCCGCTAATGCTGACCAGGCGACCCGCGAGGAATTGTTCTCTGACATTTCAAATGGCGCCCGGCTGGACCGGAATTTCGTCATCATGGTTATCCTGTCGACCATCGTGGCGGCGATCGGCCTGAACTCTGACGGCATCGCAGCCGTGATCGGCGCGATGGTGATTGCGCCACTGCTCGGCCCGATCCTCGGCTTTTCGATGGGCGCGGCGCTGGGCGATTTTGACCTGTTGAAGCGGGGCGGCGCGACGCTGACCGTGGGCATTGCGACGGCGCTGGCAGTCTCTTTCGCGATCTCTTTCATGTTGCCACTGAACCTGCAGAGCGACGAACTGATGTCGCGAGCCGAAGTGCGCGTTGACGGGCTGGCGCTGGCCATGGCGGCGGGCGGCGCTGCGGCACTGTCGCTGACACGCGGGCAAGCCGAGGCGCTGGTAGGCGTGATGGTCGCCGCGGCGCTGCTGCCGCCAGGCGCGGCGCTGGGCCTGTTTGCAGGCGGCGGCGAATATGACCTCGCCTTGCGGGCCGCCCTGCTGCTGGCGCTGAACGTGGCGAGCCTGGTGCTGTCGGCGCTGATCGTGTTCCGGTTGCGCAAGATACGGCCACGCAAGTGGATCGAGCAGAAAAACGCGACATGGGCGGTGTGGATCAATGCCGCGCTTTCAGCCTTTTTCCTGATCGTCGCGGCGACGCTGATCGTGCTGCTGGACCTCGGGGCGAAGGTCGATATCGGCTAAGTGCAGGATATTTTGGACTTTTTGGCCCTGTGGCTGTAAGGTAACACAAACTTCCACTTCAAAGGACTGTGTCACCCTCCCATGACCGTAGTAGAACCCGTTGCCGCTGCCTCCAAATCCCGTGTCGAACGCTATATTTCCAATCTCGAAGACCCGCAACGCAAGGCGGAATCGGAAAGCCTGCTGGCGCTTTTCGCCCGCGTCACGGATCTTCCTGCAATGATCTGGGGCACGCACAAGGTCGGCTATGGGCGCTACGCCTACACGACTGATGGCGGACGCAGCAGCGAGTTCATGATTTCCGGCTTCGAGCCCGCGAAGAAGCACATCATTGTGTACCTCTCGCCGGACTTTGAAGAATTCACGGCGCCGCTGGAAATTCTGGGCAAGCATGAGAAGGGCAAGTCCTGCATCTTTATCAAGGCGCTGAAGGATATGAACCTTGCCGCGCTGGAAGAACTGGTATGCCTCGGCATGGCGTCGACCGAGAAGAACTTCACGACCAGCGAGACCTGAGGCTGGGGGCAGGCACCTGCCTGCCAATTCAGCATGTCGTCATGCCGCGCCTTGGTTTGCGCGCGCGGCATGGACGCGCCGCGTTTGATGTTGGAAGACAGGCCTGAACCAGCCAGTGGAACATGCCAGACATGAGCGAGCCTATTACGTTCCGTCACCGCGTCGCGACTGAGGCCGATATTCCCGCCATAGTGAACCTGATGAAGGCCTCTATCGCCGAGAACATGAAGGCGTTCCTGTCGGCTGAGGAAATCATTGCGGCGCAGGAGTCGATGGGCCTCGACCGCTCGCTGATCAATGACGGCACCTATTTCGTGATCGAGACCGATGTGGACGGCGAGACCGTGATGGCGGCGTGTGGTGGCTGGGGCAAACGGCGCACGCTTTATGGCGGCGACCAGACGGCGGGCCGAGACGACTCGCTGGCCGATCCGGCGATCCATGCGGCGCGTATTCGCGCCATGTACACCCACCCGGACTGGACGCGGCGGGGCATCGGCTCGCTGCTGCTGGACCTTGGCGAGGGCGCGGCGCGGGCGGCGGGGTTCAAGACGATCGAACTCGGCTCAACTGTTCCGGGCTATCCGCTTTATCTCGCGCGCGGCTATGTCGCGTTCAAACGCGAAGACATGACAGCCGCAAATGGCAAGCCGAACACCATTATCCACATGCGCAAGGCGCTCTAGAACGCGCCCATGGCCAGGCCGGCGCCAAGCGCCTGGCCGAGATTTGCGCAGCGCGTGAGGCTTCCTTCCGCAATGGTCTTTTGGGCGAGGATGTCTTCCTGCGTCTTTGTATTCGTGCAGACGATGATGGGCGGCTGGGCTTCCTTCAGGCGCCAGCCCATCGCGATGCGGCGGATCTGGCGCGCAGCGTTCTCGCCGTCGGAACCCGCGCAGACCATCTGTGCATAGGGGCGGCCCTCGACCTGGCCGAGCATGGGATAATAGCAGCGGTCGAAGAATTCCTTCATCTCGCCGGAGAGTCCTGCGAGGTTTTCCGGCGCCGCGAAAAGGAAGCCGCTGGCGGCGAACATGTCGAACGGGGTCGTGTCCTCGGCCCGCTTTAGAACGGTCTCCGTTTCAGCGCGCGCGGCTTCGGCTGCGGCTTCTGCCATCTGCAGCGTGCCGCCGGTGCGTGAGTGCCAGACGATGAGGAGTTGCGCCATGTTTGCCTCATAAAACGAATTGCGGGCGATATGCAATCAGGTTCATGGCGAGAACTTAAATTCCCTGACGGACGATATGTTCCTAGTCGTCAAAGCCTCTGAACACGGCGGCTTCGTCCACTGACTTGCGGGTGGAGACGACTGCGTTGGCGGGGAAGCTGTCGTCGGGCCAGCCCATGGCGACGCAGGTCTGGATGACTTGGTCGTCCGGGATGCCGGCATGTTCGCGCACGACGGGGCTCTGCATGATGCCCTGTGAGTTGATCACGCAGCCGAGGCCCTTGGACCATGCCGCGTTGACGAGGCAGTTGACCACGCCGCCGCAATCGAAGGGGGCGATGTCGCTGCCCTGAATGGATTTGTCATAGGTGATGACGATCGAGACTGGCGCGTCGAACTGGCGGAAGCCTCGCAGGATCCAGTCCTGACGGGCTTCCTTGTCGTGGCGCTCGATGCCCATGGCTTCAAAGAGCTGGATGGCAATGCCGATCTGGCGTTCGCGGTGGGCGCCGGCATACTCTGGCCCGAGGCGGAATTCGCGGCTGTGCGGCACGCCGGCGAGGTTGCGTTCGACATTGCCTGCGCGGATCTTGTCGAGGACTTCACCGGCGACGACGTAGAAGTTCCAAGGCTGGGTGTTCAGCGAGGTGGGCGCGCGCATGGCGAGCTGCAGGATCTCGCGGATCAGGGCCTTAGGGACAGGTTTCTTCTGGTAGCCGCGAATGCTGCGCCGGCCCATGATCACGTCATCGAATTCCATCTGAAAACTCCCTTATCTGTTTGGCGCCGGGCGCCTTTTCTGCCGCCTGTTTAGGCGGATCGCAGCGGTGTCGCCACCCTGCCGTTAGGACAATCAGCTGGCCATCTGCCGTGAGACCTTGTCGGCGATCATGATGGTGGGCGTGTTCGTGTTGCCGGAGGTGATGGTGGGCATGACCGAGGCGTCGATGACGCGCAGGCCCGTGGTGCCGATGACGCGCAGGGCGCTGTCTGTGACCGCGAGCGGGTCGTCCGTGCGGCCCATGCGGGCGGTGCCGACGGGGTGGAAGATGGTGGTACCGATGTCGCCAGCGGCGCGGGCGAGGGCGGCGTCGTCATCGCCGACGGAGGGGCCGGGCAGGATTTCGGCGGGGCCGTAGGGCGCGAGTGAGGCTTGGGACATGAGGCGGCGAGTGACACGGATGGCGTCGGCGGCGACGCGGCGGTCGTCTTCTGTCGCGAGGTAGTTCGGGGCGATGACGGGCTTGGCGTAGGGATCGGCGGAGGGGACGCGGACTTCGCCGCGCGAGGTGGGGCGCAGGTTGCAGGCGCTGACCGTGATGGCGGGTGTGCGGTGGAGCGGCGAGCCGAACTTGTCGAGCGAGAGGGGCTGGACGTGGAATTCGAGATTGGCGCGGGCCTGTGAGGCGTCAGACCGTGTGAAGATGCCGAGCTGGGACGGGGCCATGGTGAGCGGGCCGCGCTGGCGCAGGGCATAGTCGAGACCCATCAGGGCGCGGCGGGGCAGGGAGTGATAGGTCTCGTTGAGCGTGCGGGCGCCGGTGACGGCGTAGATGGCGCGCTGCTGCAGGTGGTCCTGCAGGTTGCGGCCCACGCCGGGGCGGTCGACCTGGGTTTCAATGCCGGCGCACTGGAGCGCAGCGCCGGGGCCGATGCCGGAGCGCTGGAGTATCTGGACCGAGCCAATGGCACCGGCGGAGAGGATGACTTCGGCGCGGCAGCGGGCGGTATGGCGGGCACCGTTCTGGACATATTCGATACCGACGGCGCGGGTGCCATCCATGACGAGGCGGTCGGCGAGGCAGCCGGTCTCGACGCGGAGGTTCGGACACTTGCGGGCCGGGCGGAGGAAGCCGCGGGCGGCGGACCAGCGGAGGCCCCGCTTCTGGTTCACGTGGAAATAGGACGAGCCTTCATTGTCGCCTGTGTTGAAGTCCGGCACGGCGGGCACACCCATGTCGCTGGCGGCGCTGCGCACGGCATCGAGGATGGGCCAGGTGACGCGGGGGGCTTCGACGCGCCATTCGCCGCCGGTGGCGTGATGGTCGCTGTCGCCCAGGAAATGATCCTCGATGCGGCGGAAGACGGGCAGCACGTCTGACCAGCTCCAGCCCGGCAGGCCAAGGCTCGCCCAATGGTCATAGTCGGCGGACTGGCCGCGCATGGAGATCATGGCATTGATGGCGGACGAGCCGCCGAGCACCTTGCCGCGCGGATAGGCGAGGGCGCGGCCATTGAGGCCGGGTTCGGCCACGGTCTCAAACATCCAATCGGCGCGCGGATTGCCGATGGCGAAGAGATAGCCGACCGGGATGTGGAACCAGATCCAGTTGTCCGCGCCGCCTGCCTCGAGCAGGAGTACGCTGTGTTTTCCGGAAGCGGAGAGGCGGTTTGCGACCACGCAGCCGGCCGAGCCTGCGCCGACGATGATGTAGTCATATTCGGTTTGCACTGCGCGGCCTGCCTCTCTCAACCGACGAGGCTGAAGGGGGATTCATGGGCGATCTGGAGGCGCTCCTTCAGGGTGAGCTGAACGAGCAGGTGGGCGCCCTTGATGAACTCGCTGGGGGTGCGTCCGTTGAAATGCTTGAACTCACGGATGAAATGGGACTGATCGAAATAGCCTGTGGTGGCGATGTCGCGCCAGTCTGTCAGCTCCTGCCAGGTCAGGCGGTTGGCGGAATGGAGCGCGCGGAACTTGCGGTGCAGGCGCTTGGGCGCGCTGCCGAAATAGAGCTTGCAGAGCCGTTCGACATGGCGGGCCGAGATGTCGGTGGCGGCGAGGAGGTCTTCCAGTTCGTTGGGCTCGGGATCGGTGATCCAGCGCGTTGCGAGGGCGAGGAATTCGTCATGGACGCGGCGGCCGGGATCGTCCAGCGCGGCGAAGAACGTGTCGGCAGCTGCGGCGCGGCCGGCGGCATCGGGCGCGTCGAAGACGGGCTGGATGTGTTGTAGCGATTGCGCGGGCACATGATCGGCAAGCATGACGGTGCGGTCTGCCAGCGTATCGGCGGGCACGCCCAGCATGCGGGCCCAGCCGAGCGGGGTGATGGCGGCGCCGAAGATGAGCGTGCCGGTGTCAAAGCCGACATTGCACCATTTATAGGTCGGGCCGCAGAGCAGGGCCGTGCCGGCGGGAAACGATTCCTCCTTGCCGTTCATATTGGTGCGGACGGCCCCCCGGACGACAAAACGGACATTGGCAATTTCGGCGCGCATGACATCGTCGAAGCCGACCGTGATGGTGGTATCGTAATAGCTGCCGACAAGGGCGCGGATATCGGCGCGTGGCAGGACATATTCGAACTGCATCATGGCTGTATGCTCCCTGTCGCAGGCTGGTGCCTGTCTTCTTCTCTGGTGCAAGTTGAACAGGATGGCGAATTTATACAATCCCGTATTCGGAAATGCGTGAATATTCACAAGTGCCTTTCCGGGTTTTGCTTCTCACCAGGCGTTCCGGGAGGGGGGACGCAAGGGATTTTCCTTGATCCAGTCCACTCGGGGATCTGAGGACTGGAGGCGCCCATAAGCGCCGGACCGAATGAGCTGGGTGGGGGACGCACCGCCGTGCACTGACACATGTGTCTGCGCTACGGTTCTGCCGCATTACTCCGCGGCGGTCAGCTCGCTTCGGTCGCTTTATCGACTTGCACACCTACCAGCACGTGCGGCCGGCATGGCAGGGCCATCCGGTTGCGCGGGTGCTGGTTATGGCCTGCGGTCAGGCGTCAGGACGTGTAGGGCAGGGGTGTGGCTGCGATCATGTACGGTATGGAAACGGGCACAGCCGACGCAGGGTATACGGGCCGTGCCGAAGCCGTGAGGGTTTCAGGCAAATCGGAAGCGAGGCCGGGCCTCGCCCAAGCGGGCACGGGCGGGGACTCGAATGTGTAGCGCGCGGGATCGTGCGGGGCATCGCTGATGAAGTCCACATAGAGATTGCCGAATCGATCAACCCGAAAGAGCACGTCGCGCCTCGTCGCCTGGATCCAGTGCTGCAGGCGCCAGAGCTGGAACCATAGCCATGGCCAGCAGACCGGATGCACGAAGGCATAGAGATGAGCGCGGCGGGAGATCATCCAGATATTCTAGGCCGGGTGCAGAGGGGTGTGGATAAGTTTCACGCCTGTCCGGTGGGCATTGCAGGATGCTTGTGTTTATCTGTGGGAAAGATGTGCTGGCGCGATATATGTCAGAATACGTATCATTTCATATCACGGTTTACATTGCGATACTTTCGACGGCCCATTCGAAATTCTTCGGGTCCTGCGATCCGAAAGCCGGCTAGGTCCAGCTTTTTTCTCTGGTTTGGAAAAAGACTATTCACTTCGTCGAGCAGTAGCTCTCTATGTTTGGTAAGTAGAGAAGTGGCGTAAGCATGGGCGTGTTCAGCCAAGCGGATCATCATATCTCGCGTCTCGTATGGCGGCCCCAGATATGCCACGGTCATTTCACCTTCTCCCAAAACATCTCCAGTTTCGGGGTGTATTTGGAACACAGCTTCCGCCAATCGGGACGGGCCAAATCTGTGGGCAACCCAAGTGTCGCGTAAATCTTTACACCAGTTGAAGAAGTGCAATGCTTCCGGGTTGTCTGCGTAAATGACAGACGCGTCGAGATTTTCCGGACAAGCGGAATCGAAGCAAGCATGGAAAGTAATAATTGCATCCCTGACAAAGCTTTGATTTGCTGCGTTTATGAAACTAGCGTTGGCGTCACCTTGAGGGAGATCCTCTTGCCAGTTTATCAGGCACTCTAGACTGCACTCTAGATCATACTTCAGTAGTATTAGCTCACCAACTTTTCGAGCAAGCGGGCTACTTACTTTTCGATAAGCCATCTCTATGGGTTCAGACAAAGCAAGCTCCTCAAAAAAAACTTTCATCATCTGTGGACGATTGAACGCGGGTCCTGAACCTATAACACAATACCGCTAATCGTGACCAAGAACACTCCGGTTGAAGGCGCGTCAGAGTTTCCGGATAATCAATCTAGGGGCGATTCTTTAAGGAGTCGATCCGCACCCAGTGCTTCACTCCTCCTTTATGCAAAACGGACGACCATATAATTCTCGCACACCAAATCATCCTGCCTTGCGACGAATTATAGAAAAAATTCTTTCAATAACAGTGCCGTCATATTTTCATCAGGCCGAAATCAGGCAGCCATCGGGACGGGCGCTGTGTGGTCCGACAGATTGGGCGAACAGCAAACGGGCTGTCCGAACGCACTCAGGAAAATCTTGTCATGTCCAACTTTTACAAAGCCATTGTCGCCGCTTCGGCGCTTGTCGCCCTAACGGGCGTAGCGTCAGCAGATGAAACATTCGTTGCCGGGTTTGAATTCTCACCCGACGCGCCAATCGATGTCACGTATGCGAACTTCCAGAAAACGGCAAAAAAAGCCTGCCGTGTCGAAAGCCGTATGGTCGGCGGTATGGCCGCCCGCGTGAAGATCGAGAAAGACTGCCGTGAGCACCTGATGACCGACGCAGTCGCAGCCACGAAGATGGAAACGCTGATCGCCTATCATGAAGGCCGCGCCCTGCCAGAAACCAAGCTCGCCCTCGCAAGCCGGAACTAGGGTTCTCCAACCCGACCTCAATTTTTCCGGTCCGAGAAGAAGGGGCGCTCGCGTGGGGGAGGGCGCCCCTTCGATACGTTCTCAGTTGCCGATGTTCCAGACGGCGCCGACAGCGGCGAAGGCGAGTACGGCTGAGATGAGCACGCGGAGCCATGGGGCGCGGGCATCGGCGGGGACATCGGGCGCGAAGTCTGACCCGCTGCGGCGGCCGGTGAGCATGGGACGCACAAGATTGTCCCGGAAGAAGATGAGATAGGCCGCAATCGCCGCGACGTGGAGCACGATCAGGGCGAGGAGGACGTTGAAACTGGTCTCGTGGATGTCGGCGAGGAAGCGCCCGGTTTCGAAGGAGACCTTGGTGGCGAGCGGGCCGGATTCGAGGCCGTCCACATCGACCGAGAAGAGGCCGGTGGTGACCTGCGTGGCAAGGGCCAGCAGCATGGCGATGACGCTGAGCGAGCCGACGGGATTATGGCCTGCGTGCGGGGTGTGGCGCCGGGCGAGCAGGTCACGCCCATAGGACATGAGTGACCGCGGAGAGGGCACGAGCCGGTAAAGCCGGGCCGTTCGCGGACCAATCAGGCCCCAGACAAGGCGATAGGCGAGGAGGCCGAGCAGGCCGAGGCCGACCCGCCTGTGCCAGTCCATCATGCCCTGCTCGGCCGTCCACCACATGGTCGCGACGCCAAGCAAAATGAGCCAGTGGAACAGACGGATCGTCCAGTCCCAGACAAGGACGTGCTTTCGCGGTTCCGGCATCAGGATCTAGTCGTCTGCGCGATAGGTTTCGTGGCAGGACTTGCAGGTGGCGCCGGTGGCGTTGAAGGCCTCGCTGATGGCGGCGATGTCGCCAGCTTCGGCGGTGGAGGCGAGCGTGGCGGCGGCGGCCTGGAAATCAGCGATCTTGGAATCGAGGTCCGCCTTGTTTTCCCAGATGGCGGGGAGGGCATCTGTCTTCACGCCGGAGGCCGGGCCGGAGCCTTCGGGGAACCAGTAGCCCATGTCGGCGGTCTCGGTCGGCACGCTGGCGGCGGCAGCCTGTATGGCGGCCATGTCAGGCTCGCCGGCCTTGAGATTGTCGCTGATCGTCTTGAAAGCCTTGCCGACGGCTTTGAGGTGGGTCTGGCGGGCGTCGACGACTTCGGTGACGGTCATGCCATTGTCGAGAACAGTGGCGGTTTCGGAAGCCTCAGGCGCAGCCGGGGCATCGCCGGAGCCGCAGGCGCCGAGCAAAGCGAGGCCGGCGAGGGCAGCAAGGGTGAAGCGGGTCTGGCGAATCGTCATGAGGCTCTCCGTTCTTGGTCTGGAGCCAGTCGTAGGCAATCCATGTGACAGGCGCAATCTCTGCCGCGCGAGGCAGTGGCCGAAAGCGCTGTGCGCGCGAAATGCGGGCAGGGGATGCTACTCGTCCGGGCGATGTACAGGGAGGGTCAAAGGAAAGTAATCGCACGCAATACAGGCGGCAGCGCGGTTTTTATTAAAAATATCGGTCGGAATTATTTGCTCATGGGTGGATGAGATCCGTATTTTCTTCCCTGACCGGACGGATGTGTGACCGTTTCCTGCCCTTGAGTTGAGCAATTCTGCAAAGGAGTGTTTTGGTTGCATCGCCTGCAACCACAGGAACGGGTGGCCTCCTGCCCTCGAAGGTGCGTACATGCAGGTTCGGGATAATTCTCCCTCAAAAAAAGTCCGGGGGGACGCTCAATTGGAAGATCCGTCGCTCGCAAATCTGGGACTGGCCCCTTTCCTGATCGGTGACGTCACCGTCACGCCTTCAGCCTTGCGCCTGTCCGGGCCGAAGGGGACATGCCAGGTCGAGCCGAAGGTCATGACCCTGCTGGTGGTCATGGCGCGGCGGCCGGGCGAGCTGTGGCTGCGGTCTGACCTGATCGACAATGTATGGCCGGGCGACCTGGGCAGCGACCAGAGCCTGTCGCGGGCTGCCTCGCACCTTCGCAAGGCACTCAGCGCGCCGCATGGCATGAGCGACGCGATCGCGACCGTGCCGAAGCTCGGCTACCGGCTGGATGCGAAGATTGCGACGCAGCCGGGGCAGACGCGGGTGGCCGTATTGCCATTCCGGTCGCTGTCGAAGGACGGTGACCAGGAATATTTCGCTGATGGTCTTGTGGATGAGCTGATCGCACGGCTGGTGCAGGTGCCCGAACTGATGGTGGCAGGGCGCACCTCGTCGTTCCAGTTCCGCAATTCCGAACTGATCCTGCCGGATATCGCCGCGCGCTTGCGGGTCGATCACCTGATCGAAGGCAGCGTGCAGCATCAGGACGAGCATGTGCGCATCGATATCTGCTTGATTGACGGCAAGACCGGGTTCGAGACGTGGAGCTACCGCTTTGCCGGCAAGGTGGGCGACATGTTCGTGTCACGCGATGAAGTGGCGGCCGCCGTGACGGCTGGCCTGAGCGAGGCGCTGAACGTGGCCCAGCCCGCGCTGAAGCCGCGTCCGATGACCGACAATAGGCTGGCCTATGGCCTGTACCTGCAAGGGCGGGCATTGACGAACCGTGCTTTCGGGGAGGGTCTGCTGGCCAAGGCGATCGATCTGCTGGAGCAGGCGCTGGCGCTGGACCCGGACTTTGCCGAATGCTGGACGGCGCTGGCCGAAGCGCATGTGAATAGCGTGGTCTATACGCCCTGTCTGGACCGGCAGGGCGAGACCGAGATCATGGCCCAGTGTGCCCGCCGCGCGATCGCGCTGGACCCGTCGCAGGGGCATGCGCGCTCCATGCTGGCGCTGCAGCGATGGACGCAGAATGATGCGGTCGGTGCGCTGGACCTTGCCTATGAGGCCTACCGGCTAGAGCCCGAGAACCCGGATGTGATTATCCGGCTGGGTTCGTTCCTGCTGTATTGCGGGCGGACGCAGGAGGCCTTGCCGCTGATCGAGGCTGCGATTGATCGCGACCCTGTGTATGGCCGCAACTATGCCATGCTATGCGTCGCGCATCTCAACCTTGGGCATGCAGAGGAAAGCATCGCCGCCGGGCAGCGCATGGTGGACCTGGGCTTTCCGTCCATGTTGCTGGCGGCGGCGACGGCCACGGCGGGCGAGCGCGAACTGGCGGTGCAGCAATACTGGCAAACGCGCCTCTTGATGAACACAGTGATCTTCCCGCCCGTGGGCAGTGCCCCGCTGGATGCGGACGGGCTGGACGCCTATTGGCTGATGGCGGCGAAGGGCGTTTGCAGCGGGCTGGAAGAAGACCGCAACGTGTATTGCCAGCTTCTGGAAATGCTGCATGTGACGCTGCATGATCCGTTCGACCCTAGCATCGTCATGCCGGCGGTGTGGATGGGCAATGCGCCGATGGTGTTCAAGACGCTGGGTAAGCAGATTACGCCTGCCAACATGATCAGCCTGATGCTGATCTGGGCGGATGTCGACCCGATCCGGAGCGTGTGGCAGCACCCCGATTTCATGCACTTTGCGACACATATCGGCCTGGTGGCGGCATGGGACAAATATGGCTGGCCGGACCTCCTGCCGCGGCCGAAGGAGGGGCGCGAACCTTCCGAAACGCGCGGCCAAGGTGACCGGGCAGAGCCCGCACGCCGTCGGGAGCCGCAAGTGGCGTTAGGCGCAATCCGCGGCGAGCCAGGGCCGCAGTGGCCCTGACCGGTGCCTATTCGGCAGCGACCAGGGTGAACTCTTCTTTCCATTGCGCCATGACATCGCGGTTGTCGTGGTCCCATGGGTGGAAGCCGGGCTTGAACCATGAGAGCCAGACTTTCCAGCCCTTGCCGAACAGGGCGGGTTTCTTCCAGAGGAAGGCTTTCACCTCGCGCAGCGCTGCTTCATAGGTGTAGCCATCGGCGACCAGCAGCCGGGCGGCATGGTCGGCGACATGGCTGGTAAAGTGGTGCGTGATGATGACCATCGACATGCAGCGGCGGAAATAGCGCCGGAAGGGCGGCCAGTCTTTCGTGACTTCGAGGAAGACGTCATAGGCGACAGCCTTGTGCTCGGTTTCTTCCATGGCGTGCCAGCGCCAGAGGCGCTCCAGGCCCGGGTCTGTCTTGCTGAACAGGGGCGCGCCGTCGACTTCGAGGCCTGTCATCAGGTCGGCCATCATGGACGTGAAATGCTCGAGGCAGATCGTGGCCATCAGCATACGGATCGGACCGCCGGAGCGGCCGAAGGCAATGCGTTCGCGGATTTCGGCCTCGATCTCGTCGACGGGATACTTTTCGCGGTCGATCTTGTTGTTGAGGAGGTGGTGCTCGCGTGAATGGATGGCTTCCTGGGTGATGAAGTCCTTCACGTCCTGCGCGAGCTTGCCGCTGACCCGGCCGCGATAGGCCTTGACCGCATCGATGAAGAGGCGCTCGCCATCGGGGAAGGTGAGCGACATGGCGTTGAAAATGGCGGTGGCAACCGGGTCGCCGTCCAGCCAGGGGCCGTTGTCGGCGCCGTCCATGCTGAAATGGAGATCGCGGGGCAGAATCGTCACATCTTCGGGTGTGCGCTTGTTCGTCATTGTGATTAGTGCCTTTTTAGAGCGGAACCGTTACTGAACATGTAGCCAAGATGGATACTACTGACAAAAATGTCAATAAACAATAAACCGTCCCCTCGCATTCGCCGTTCGCCCGAAGAATCGCGCAGCAATATCCTGTCGGCGGCGGAATCGCTGTTGGTGGAGCACGGGCCGCAATCGCTGCGGCTGGCCGACGTGGCCAAGGCCGCGGGCGTGGCCAATGCCACCGTGCTGCACCATTTCGGCTCGATCGACGCTGTGCAGAAAGCGCTGATGGAGCGGATGATCGGCGACCTCGTGGACAGTATCATGGCCATTGAGGTGCCCGCCGATGCCCCGGCGGCGGCGCGGGCGGCGGGGCTAAAGACGCTGTTCGATGCGTTCGAGACGCGCGGCGCGGCGCGTCTGGCGGCGTGGCTGGAGCTGACCGACGAGACGAGCCGGCTGACGCTGGTGCGCGAGGCGGTGCAGGAAGTGGCGCAGAAGAAGATTGCCAATACGGGCGTGCCGACCGAGATGGCCGAGGAACTGATCCTGCTGAGCGTGACACTGGCCGTGGGCGTGGGCCTGTTCGGACCGTCGCTCAGCACACTGATCGGCAAGCCGCCGGAACGGGCGCGCGAGCTGACGCTGCAGATGCTGCTGGCTTACTTGCAGAGCCTTTCGGCCTAGGCGTCGGCGGGCGCCGCCTATTCCATCGGCAGTTCGAGGAAGTCGAGCGAGCGCTCCATGACGACGGTGCCGAGGTGTTCGCCGTAGACGCGCATGGCGTATTCGAACATGGGCGAGGCGACCTCGTTGAAGCCGACGCCGCAATTGCCGGCGGCGCTCATGCCGGCGGTCATCATCAGCGAGCCGAGTACGCCGGTGGCCTCCTGCTTCTTCTCCTGCAGGGCCAGCAGCATCAGCTGTTTCATCTGGGCGATGTCGGCCTCTGTCGCATTGGCGACCATGCAGGCGGCGACCTGGTCGGCCCGGTCCTCGGCAAGGGCCGGGGCAGCGGTGAGGCCTGTGGCAGCAAGAGCAAGGCAAAACGTGCGGATCATGGGAGGACTCCTGAATTTGACCGCCGAGGGATAGGGGCGGATCGTGGCAGGAATGGGGTGGGATGTGTGCGGGGGAGATTACGGTTGCGTTAGGGTTGCTGGAGCGCGTGGTGGTTTCATCTCGAGCGGGAAAATTAGTCATTGACCCACTGAGGGGATCAGAACATTATGTGAACACTTGGGCGCGATAATAGACGGTGGGAGCGGATAATGCGCAGGCTTATCATTGCACTGGCGGTAGCCAGTTCAGCAGCGCTGATTGCCGTTGCTCAAGAGGAAGATCAGGCAGAACCGAACGCGCCAACGACGTATTTTCTTGTCGATGCAAGTGGATCGATGCAGGACAAGTTGAACGCCGCAAACGGCGAAGTAGCTGCTCGCTTGAGCGAGATGCTAAAGACCGCCCCTTCAACACAAGTTTCGCTCACATATTTTCGGGCCGATCTCGAATTGGACGAGCATGCCTGCCAAAAGCCAATTTCTGTTTCAGCGAAGCAGCCCGCATCTGAAGTGCAGCTGTCCACGCCCGATTTCCGCAAAGACTCTACCCCTCTTGGGGCCGCACTCGAAGCTGCATTACTTGATGCGCAGGAAGGCCCTGCCGAAATCTTTATACTGAGCGATGAAGACCAAACTTCGAACTGCGGGACAGATATTTGCGAGATTGCGAACACCTACTTGCCGCAGGAGGATGTAACTGTAACGTTAGTGCCTTTTGGTGCCGCTGCATCTAATCAAGACAGGTTGGGATGCATCGAAGCTGCTCAAGGACGGCAATACCAGAGGAGCGCACTTGCTGGGGGCGCCGCAGAAGATGATTTATCTCAAGGAGACGACGAAGGTCCAGGTTTTTGGCGTGAGGTCACTGATTTTTTTGCGAAGTGGTTTTGGTTCATTGGATTTATTTTTATATCGCTTTCTGCTGTCCTGTTTGGAGTCAAAGACGTTGGCTTGTCGATCAAGCTAGAAAATAAAACACGAGAACTTCAAGCACTGCGAAATTCTATTCTTGTACAAAGCAACGCCGAAGCAGAGCAAAAGCTCAAAGTGCTGATTGATAGCCAAGAAGAAGCCGACAAGGCTGAGCGGGATAGAACATGGTCCAGCAAAATGTGGGAAAAGGCAAAAAGCTATCGGAACGCAATATTTGCGGCTACGATTGGCATTCCGATGCTGGTGCTTGTGACGTTTTTCCCCGGTATCTCTGGTGAGGGTGGCTTTCTCCGACTTGCAAACACGCTTGCATGGCAAGTCTTGAATACCGAGTTCTCGACTGCGTTTGCAGTTATTTGGATCGCAACTCTGTTCTTCGCGGGCGTGCAATACCAACGTCGTGTAGAGTCTTGGCACAATTTTTCTATCGCAACAGATGATGCGCGAAGAGCTAGAGCCGCGCAGACCACAAGAGCGAAGAAGTTGGCATATGACAAGTATACGGACGCACTTCAAAATCTTTCTCAAGTCGAGTTTCGCGAGCCTTGGTCAAATCAGACTCGCTCAAGAGCGATAGTGACAACGGATTCTGATCGAGCAAATCTTAAGCTCGTGATCGAGAAAGCGATTCAGTTTGCAATTGGAGAAAAATTGGAAATTGAGGATGCCGATGATACGAAATTTCTTAGAGAAGCGCAAAGGTTGTCGGCGATAACTCCAAGAAGCGTCTGGTTTGGATCAAAGCCAGATTTAGCTGCCTTCATTCGTGATTTGGAAATGAAAAACGTATTTCCAAAAGAACATTCTATAGATTGGCTGAATCTTTCGAAAGCGCTATCAAACTCAGATAACAGATCAATTAAGCTGGCACTAAAGGGTTTGGTCGAGAAGCTGTAATTAACTCAGGTATAGCGTTGTGCTGAGTAAATCGGCGCATAAGCGGGAGGCGGATGGTGGGTGTCGCTTCGCTCGACCCACCCTACAGGCTTACCCCAGCTTCTCCGCTGCCTCTTCCGCGAAATACGTAATGATGCCGCTGGCGCCGGCGCGTTTGAAGCACATGAGGGATTCCATCATGACGCGGTCGCCGTCGATCCAGCCGTTCATGGCGGCGGCCTTGATCTGGGCGTATTCGCCGGAGACCTGGTAGGCGAGGGTGGGGACGCCGAATGTGGTGGATACGCGGTGGACAATGTCCAGATACGGAAGACCCGGTTTGACCATGACCATGTCGGCGCCCTCGGCGAGGTCCAGCGCAACTTCGCGCAGGGCTTCCTCGCTGTTGGCGGGGTCCTGCTGGTAGGTTTTCTTGTCGCCCTTGAGGGACTTGGCCGAGCCGATGGCGTCGCGATAGGGGCCGTAGAAGCCGCTCGCATATTTGGCGGCATAGGCGAGGATCATCATGTTGGTGAAGCCCTCGTCGTCAAAGGCCTGGCGGATGGCGCCGATGCGGCCGTCCATCATGTCTGACGGGGCCACAATGTCGGCGCCAGCTGCGGCATGGGCGAGGGCCTGCTGGACGAGCTTTTCGGTGGTGGCGTCATTCGGGATGGTGCCGTCGGCATCGAGCAGGCCGTCATGGCCGTGGGTGGTGTAGGCATCAAGCGCGACATCGGTGATTAGGCCGATCTCTGGGGCGGCATCCTTCATGGCGCGCAGGGCGCGGGGGACGAGGCCGTCAGGGTTTAGCGCGCCGGAGCCTGTCTCGTCTTTCCCCTCGGGGCCGATGAAGGGGAAGATGGCGATGGCGGGAATGCCCAGCTCGCTGGCGCGCTTGGCCGTGAGGGCGGCTTCCTTGACGCTGAGCCGGTCGATGCCGGGCAGGCTGCCGACGGGCACACGGCCTTCGCCATCATGCACGAAAATGGCCCAGACCAGATCGGCGGGCGTCAGCGTGTTTTCGGCGACGAGGCTGCGGATCCAGGGGGACTGGCGCAGGCGGCGCATGCGGGTGGCGGGGAAGGACTGGGGAAACTGGGTCATAAGCGGATAGATGCGGCAGATCGGGGCGATCTACAACCAGCCAATGCGACGCATCATGAAGCAGCGCTTGGATATGTCGAGGCTGGTGGCCTGTACCTTTTCAAGGTCGATCATCCAGTCGGCCTTCTTTGTGGCGGCAATCTCGCGGAAGCCGAGGCCGCGGTAGAAGGGGCCGTTCCAGGCGAGATCGCGGAAAGTGGATAGCGTGATGCATTTCAGCTTGCGGGCTTTTGCCTCCTCGACAATGCGTTCGATCAGGGCGCGGCCGAGACCTTTGCGGCCGTGGTCCGGATGCACGCTGATCTGGTCGAGATAGAGCGTGCCGCCGCGCTGGGAGGTGAGGGCAAAGCCGACGGCGCGCCCCTTGTGGTCGCGGGCGATGAGGAGGTCGTCATTGGCGATGGCCTGCTCGAAAACCTCTTGCGGCACATGGTCGTGCAGCGCCTCTTCGGGGAGGAGGCCGGTTTCGGCAAATAGCGTGCTGGCCGCCAGATCGACGAGGATCAGGGCAGGTATTTCATCGCGAGCGGCGCGCGTAATCGAATAGTCTTCAGGGAGACGGCGCATTGACTCTCAGGGCGGCAGTTTGTCATTGCTCTGGAGTGTACTGACTTAGGGAAGAAAAGCCAATGAGCGCCATGTTTACCGATGAGCAAGTGATGATCCGCGACATGGCGCAAAAGTTCGCCAAGGACCAGCTGCTGCCGCATTCGGAGATGTGGGACCAGGAGAGCCACTTCCCGGTCGATGTGATCAAGCGCACGGCGGAACTGGGCTTTGCGGGCATCTATGTGAAGGAAGACGTAGGCGGTTCAGGCCTGACGCGGACCGACGCGGCGCTGATCTTCGAGCAACTTTCCTATGGCGACGTGTCGACGGCGGCGTTCATCTCGATCCACAACATGGCGAGCTGGATGATCGATTGTTTTGGCAATGAGGCGCAGCGTAAGGCCTGGGTGCCGCGGCTGACGTCGATGGACCTGATTGCGAGCTATTGCCTGACTGAGCCGGGCGCGGGATCGGATGCGGCGAGCCTGAAGACACGGGCCGTGAAGGATGGCGACGACTATGTGATCACCGGCACGAAGCAGTTCATCTCAGGCGCGGGCACGTCAGACGTTTACGTGCTGATGGCGCGGACCTCTGACGATGGCGCTAAGGGCGTGTCGGCCTTCATTATCGAGAAGGGCACGCCGGGGCTCAGCTTTGGCGCGAACGAGCGCAAGATGGGCTGGAAGAGCCAGCCGACGGCGCAGGTGATCCTCGATGGCGTGCGCGTGCCGGCAGCGAACCGGATTGGCGAGGAGGGGCATGGCTTCCGCTTCGCGATGGCGGGGCTGGACGGCGGGCGGCTGAACATTGCGGCCTGTGCCCTCGGCGGCGCGCAGCTGGCGCTGGACAAGGCGGTGGCCTACGCGAAGGAGCGGATGCAGTTCGGCAAGGCGCTGGCGGAATTCCAGTCGATGCAGTTCAAGCTGGCCGACATGGAGACCGAGCTGCAGGCGGCGCGCGTGATGCTGTACGAAGCGGCCGGGCGGCTGGACGGCAAGACGCCGGACGCGACGCGCTGGTGCGCGATGGCGAAACGGTTTGTCACGGACACGGCGTTCAAGGTGGCCAATGACGCGCTGCAGGTGCATGGCGGTTATGGCTATCTCGCGGACTATGGCGTGGAGCGCATCGTGCGCGACCTGCGCGTGCACCAGATTCTCGAGGGCACGAACGAGATCATGCGGGTGATCATCTCGCGGGATATGCTGAAGGGCTAGCGTGCGCCGGATATCCGCACATTACAGATCAGTATACATTACAAAAAATTGTGGCTGATTTGCGCGTACAGTGATGATTTCGTGTTGTTCGTGCCTCGACATTGGGGCGGCGATGCGGTGAGCTGTGCGTCCTTGTAGCGTGTGATGATGGAGGACCCGCAATGAATGTGGTCCGTAATATATGTGTGGCAGCGATGGTGCTGGGCCTTGGGGCCTGTACGAGTACACCGCGAAGTCTGAACGATAATCTGATTGTGCCGGGTGAGCGGGTTGGCGATGTCAAACTCGGCATGACGCTGTTCGAGCTGTTCGCGGCGAAGGGCAATCCGCGCAAGACAACGCCGATACCGAACACGCGTGCGACGACCTATTTCTATGACGGGCTGACAGTGGCCGCCGACGACAATGTGTACTGGATCATCGCGGACGATCCGAGCTATCGCACCGATGTGGGCGTTGGCCCCGGCGCCGAGCAGATCCTGGCGCGCGGCGCCTATGGCAAGCCGAAATGCGTGGTCACCCAGGGTGATGTCACGTTGTATGGCTATGGCGACATCTATTTCGACGTGGATAATGTTTCCGGCAAGGTGAAGGACGTTGGTATCCAGCGGGACTCGCAAGCCTGCGATGGCTGATGCGACTGCGAGAGCGCATGTGTTGCGTAATAGGTGACGGGTATCGCTTCACGCGAACCAGCCGACTGTTTTTAGGACCTATTGGGGCGAAAGGGTTTGAACTCCTTCGGTTGATGCGGCAGCGTGCCGGCAGCCAGACATTACCGGAGTTACCCTATGCGCCTTGTTGCCGCCCTCGCGATTGCTGTCCTTTCATTCTTGCCGCCTGCCTGTGCGGCGCAGCCGAAGGCGTCTGTGGCGGCTGAGGCGCCGGCTTCGGGAGATTGGGGTGCGGCGACCAAAGGGCTGACACTTAGCGAGGGGTTCCTTGATCTTTATGTCGACGCCAAGGGCGGGCGCGTGCTGGCGGCTTTTCCGGCGCCGGATGGTGACGGGCTGTCGCTGCGGGCGATCCATTCGGCAGGGCTGACGGCAGGGCTTGGCTCCAATCCGATCGGGCTGGACCGGGGCTATTTCGACGGAGGCAGCATCCTGGCGTTCCGGCGCGTCGGCAAGAAGCTGGTCGCAGAGAAGGAAAACTGGACCTACCGGGCAAGCGCGGACAATCCGCTGGAGCGCAAAGCCGTGCGGGAATCCTTTGCGCGCTCATTCCTCTGGGCGGGCGAGATTATCGCGGAAGGCCCGGACGGCGCGCTGCTGGTGGACCTGTCAGGCTTCCTGACGCGGGATGCGCTGGATGTGCGCGGGGTGCTGAAGGCGAACGCGGAAGGCGGCAGCTTTGCGATTGCCGAGGATCGCTCGATGCCGGACGCGGGCGCGGCCTTTGTCTTTCCCGACAATGTGGAATTCGATGCGTTCCTGACTTTGACGAGCGACGAGCCGAAATCGCAGGTTGTGGCGACGGCGGCGGATGGCCGGGCCTTCACGCTGGTGCAGCACCAGTCATTGGTGCGCCTACCGGACGATGGCTATACGCCGCGTCCGTTCGATCCGCGTAGCGGGGCGATTGATGTCGGCTTCTATGATTTCTCGGCGCCGCTTTCAGGGCAGGTGCGCCAGTCTTATGCGCGGCGTTTCCGGCTGGAGAAGCAGGACCCGAATGCTGCAAGCAGCCCCGCCAAGAAACCGCTCGTTTTCTATGTGGACAGCGGCGCGCCGGAGGAGATCCGCAATGCGCTGATGGAGGGCACGTCGTGGTGGGCCGATGCCTTTACGGCGGCAGGCTTCCCGGATTCGTTCGAGGTGAAGGTTTTGCCTGAGGGCGTGAGCCCGCTGGACGTGCGTTATAACGTGATCCAGTGGACGCACAGGCAGACGCGTGGCTGGAGCTATGGTGGCGGCGTGTATGATCCGCGTACGGGCGAGATGCTGAAGGCGAATGTCATTCTCGGCAGCCAGCGCGTGCGGCAGGACCGGATGATCTTTGAAGGGCTGGGCGGCACGGCGAAGACGGGAACGGGCGAAGCGGACGATCCGGTGGAGCTGGCGCTTGACCGTATCCGCCAGCTGGCCGCGCATGAGGTGGGCCACACGCTGGGCTTTGCGCACAACTTTGCCGCCTCGGCCAATGATCGTGCATCAGTCATGGATTATCCGGCGCCGCTGGTAACGGCGAACGACGATGACACGCTGGACTTCTCCGAGGCCTATGCCGTTGGCATTGGCGCGTGGGACAAGGTGGCCGCGAGCTGGCTCTACGGGCAATATGCGCCGGGCAGCAATGCGGATGTTGAAGGCAACAAGCTGCTGGGCGCGGCCTATGCGAGTGGCCTGCGCTTTGTTGATGATCCGCAGGGACGCGGGGTCGGTACGAGCCATCCCTATTCAAGCGTCTGGGACAACGGAAATGACCCGATTGCCGCGCTTGGTGAGACAATGCGTGTGCGGAAAATTGCGCTTGCGAAGTTCGGGCTGGGGGATATCCGGCCGGGGCAGCCGACCTTTGACCTGCGCGCCGTGCTGGTGCCGGTCTACCTGTATCATCGCTATGAGGTGGCGGCGGCGGCGAAGTCTGTTGGCGGGTATGACTTCCAGTATGCGGTAAACGGGGATGGTGGCGGTCGCGGCATGCCTGTGCCGGCAGCGCGTCAGCGTGAGGCTTTGGCGGCGCTGGTTGCCACGCTGGACCCGGCCGCGCTCGACCTGCCGGACGCGACGCTGAACCTGTTGAACACGCCGCTCGATTCGTTCTTCGGGACGGACGGTGGCGCGGAATATTTCCCGGGTGAGACGGGCGCGATGTTTGACCTTCTGGCGGCGGTGGACTCGGCCGCGACGGGGACGCTGGAGGCACTGTTGCATCCTGCGCGGGCCGCGCGGCTGGTCGAGATGGCGCGGCGTGAGCCGGGCGCGCTGACCTACGGCGAGGTGCTCGGCGCGATTGAGGGCGCAGTGTTCACGGCGCCGGGTGCGCCGCGACAGGCGGCGATCCTGCACCGCGAACAGGCGCGCTATGTGTCGACGCTGATCGACCTGGCGGCGGGCGGCAAGGCAACGCCGGAAGTGGTGGCCGAGACGAATGGCTACCTGATGGCGCTGGGCCAGAAGCTGGAGAAGCCGTTGGCGGGTACGGACGCGGCCACTCGGACCGATCTTGTCCGGCGGATTGCGGCGCACCTGGCACGGCCAGCCGAGCCTCATGCGCCTGAGGTCGGCGGCGTGGATGTGCCGCCGGGCAGCCCGATTGGCGGCGGCAGCGCGGAAGAATGTTGGCATTGCGACACGTCGCTGTTGCGCTAGAGTAATTCCCAGAGACCGGCTGAAGCTGGCGCGATTGGGAGACACTTATGCATATCGAGACGTTGCCCGGCGTGGACCTGCGCCATGTGACGGATGGCGCGTTTGATGCCATCCGCGAGGCTTATGCCGCGCATGGCGTGATCTTCTTCCGGGACCAGACCCTCAGCGAAGAGGACCATCTCGCCTTTGCCGAGCGCTGGGCGCCGATCAATGTGAACCGGTTCTTTGCGGCGCATCCCAAATATCCGCAGATTGCGATGGTGGCCAAGGAGGCTGACCAGAAGGACAATATCGGCGGCGGGTGGCACACCGACCATTCATACGATGAGATCCCGGCGATGGGATCAATCCTTGTCGCGCGCGTTTTGCCGGAGACGGGCGGCGATACGTTCTTCGCCAGCATGTACCGCGCCTATGAGACGCTGGACGATGCGACGAAGGCGGAGATCGAGGGATTGCGCGGTGTGCATTCGGCCAAGCAGATTTTCGGGTCGCAGGCCAAGACCTATTATAGCAAAACGGACGCGGGTGGCGAGCGGATCGGCAATGCAGCCGCAGCGGACGTGCTTGATGATGTGGTGCACCCGTTGGTGATCACCCATCCGCTGAGCGGCAAGAAGGCGCTTTATGTGAACCCGGCCTTTACGGTGGGCATTGCGGGGTGGACGCAGGAAGCCTCAATGCCATTGCTGGCGAAGCTGTTCGCGCATGCGATGAATATGGAGAATGCCTATCGGTTCAGCTGGAAGCCGGGATCTGTGGCCTTCTGGGACAACCGATCGACCTGGCATTGGGCGCTGAATGATTATCATGGCCAGCGGCGCATCATGCACCGAATCACGCTGGAAGGCTGCGCTCTGAATTAGTTCTCGGTTGGCATCTGGTTCTTGAATTCGACACCGGTTTCGCTGCCGCTCTGCCAGCGGCGGATACAGACGCGGGGCTTCTTGAAGTGTGGCAATCGCATGGTGAATTGTTCAGGAAGGTCGGTGCCTTCTGGCGTGACAATGCGGGCGCCACCCGGGGAGACATCCCGAATCTCGCAGTTCAGGCGCTTGAAAATGCCCAGCTTGATCTGGCCGGTGCCCGTGAGCGGTGCGCGGCCACCGCGGCGGTTTGGTGTGTCATCCATGACATATCCTTTCGGGCGCAGCGTTCGTCTTTGAGGTGCGTTGTTAAGTATATATGGCATCAACTGGTAAATATATTTACCCGTGATACGGGAAGTTTTGAAGCATTCAGACAATAAAACACAAAGGAAGCAGGGATGACGGAAGACGTCCGAATTGAAGTATACAGGGGCCTCGGCCGGATTACATTGACCCGGCCTTCCGCCCTGCATGCCCTGAATGCACCGATGTGCAAGAGCATCCTGTCGGCCCTGGAGCGCTGGGCTGACGACCCGACGGTGCATCTTGTCATGGTGGAGCATGAAGAGGGCACGCGTGGCTTCTGCGCGGGCGGCGACATCCGCATGCTGGCGGAGAGTGGCGCAGGCGATGCCAGCGAGGCGCGGGCGTTTTTCAATGTCGAGTACCGCATGAACGCGGCGCTGAAGACGTTCCCCAAGCCTGTGCTGGCGATCATGGACGGCGTGACGATGGGCGGCGGGGTTGGCCTGTCCGTGCATGGATCGCACCGGGTGGCGACGGAGCGGACCGTGTTCGCCATGCCAGAGACGGGTATTGGCCTGTTCCCGGATGTGGGTGGCGGCTGGTTCCTGCCGCGCCTGTCTGGCGCGCTTGGCACATGGCTGGCGCTGACAGGTGCGCGGCTGAAGGGGGGCGATGTGGCTGCGGCGCGGGTGGCGACGCATTTCATCCCGTCGGAACTTGTGACGAACCTGAAGAAGCAGGTTGAGGGGGCTGATTTTTCGGTCGGCGCAGCAGACCTTCTGAACGAGATCCTGCGGAGCCTCACGCATGCCGTGCCTGTGGCGAGCTTCGAGCCGCACCGCGATGTCATCAACCGCTGCTTCGCGCTGGATACAGCCGAGGAGATTGTCGCGGCGCTGGAGGCCGAGGGTGGCGAATGGGCAGGCGAGCAGGTAGCCGTAATGGGCACCAAGTCTCCCGAGACGATGAAAGTGGCCCTGCGTCAGCTGCGCGAAGGCGCAGAGGCGGCGACATTCGAGGACAATATGCGGATGGAATACCGCATCGGCTGGCGCAAGGTGCAGAGCGCGGACTTCCTGGAGGGCGTGCGCGCCGTGATCGTCGACAAGGACAATGCGCCCAAATGGTCGCCCGCGCGGCTTGAGGATGTCAGCGATGCAGAGGTGGCGCGCTACTTCGAGCCACTAGGGCCGGACGAACTCGAATTCGACTGAGTGGGCGGTTTTGGGTGGACAAGCGCCTTGTGTCTCGGCCAGAAAACGGGACGGCAGCTGATGGAGCGATTGCATGCGTGGAGAAGTTTTGAAGGCAGACAGCCCAGATGGGGCAGGTCTGATCCTGGGTGAGGATGGCCGGCGCTACCAGTTCTCGCAAGTTCAGGTGCGCAATGGCTCGGTGCTGCAGGCCGGCCAGACGGTCGACTTTGTAGGCATGGGTGAAGAAGCGCGCGACATCTATGCACTGGGCGCCGCCCCAGCGGCTGCACAAGCGGCCGCGTCGGCGCCCTATCCGGCGGCACCGAACCTGCCGTCGCCCGCCTATGCCGCGCCAGTGCCTCAGCCCAGCGATGGCTTGTGGACCTATTTCATACGCGCGTTGACGAAGAACTTTGCCCAGTTCAATGGCCGGGCGCGCCGGGCGGAATACTGGGGCTATTTTCTGTTTGTGATCGTCGGCTATGTCGTGTTCTTCATAGTCGATGTCGTTCTGAGCCTTGCGCTCTATGGAACTGCCTCGAATGGCGACCCGAACATCATCCCCGTCCTGACGGGTCTGTTCTGGCTCTATAATATACTGCCTGGCCTATCGATGACGGTGCGGAGGCTGCACGACCAGGACCTGAGCGGCTGGTTGGTGCTGATCAACTTCATTCCTTATGTCGGCGGGTTCATCCTGCTTGTCTTTATGTTCATGGACAGCAAGCCGGCCACCAACAAGCATGGGCCAAGCCCCAAGTATGCCGGGGCCATGACAGCCGATACATTTGCCTGACGCTGTATAACCATACTTAACCAAGTATTGATGATGAATAGATGGCCGCCTCCTTCGGGATGCGGCCATTTTTTCGCGTCATACGCGAAATTCAGGGGTGTTTTGGGTTCAAAAGCCGTTTCGCCGCAGTAACGGTTAATGCATTCGGCCAAATGTTAACGTTCTTCACTTGGAAAAGGCCTATGCTTATCAATTCATTAGGAATGCCGGCGTAAATATACTCAAACTACAACAAAAGTTGAGTGATGGTGATACTAATGATGATTTCTGAAATGCAGGATACTGCACCCCTTTCCGTCGGCGAATCTTTCCTAAAGTCTCTCTCCCTTCTTGAACAGGCGCACCGTCGTCTTCACGATGTCGTCAAAGACGATCTCGAGCGCGGTGGTGAACGGTCGCTGACCGGCGTCCAGGCGCTGCTGATCTATGAGATCGGCGATGATGAAGCCCCGGCTTCTGTCCTTCGGGCCCGCGGCGCCTTTGCCGGCACCAGCCTGTCGTACAACGTCAAGAAACTTCAGGAAGGCGGCTACCTGATCCAGACGCGTTCCGAGGATGACAAGCGTACGGTGACCCTGCGCCTGACCGAGCGTGGCCTTAAAGTGCGTGACCGCGTGGCCAATCTGTTCGAGAAGCAGGCAACGGCCCTCGAGCCAACGGCGAGCGTGCGTCATGACGATCTCTCGCAGCTGAACAAGACCATTTCGCGCCTTGAGCGCTTCTGGTCAGACCAGATCCGCTTCCGCCTCTAGGCGCCTGCCGCGATTTTAGTCTTCAGGGAAAAGCCCTTGCCAGTCTGGCGAGGGCTTTTTCGTATGCAATGACAGCCTCTCTGTTGACCTCAACCATGGTTGAGGTCCGACAAGGGCTGCTTGAGGCCTCTGGAGAACCACCATGACACTTGAGCACGCCACGCTACGTATTGCCCGCCCGACTGATGACCTAGACGCCTTGCTGCCGTTCTATCGCGATGGACTGGGCTTTAATGTCCTGTTCGAATTCCGTGATCATGACGACTTTGACGGTGTGATGCTGGGCCATGAGGGTGCACCGTATCATCTAGAATTCACCAAGGCGCACGGGCATGTCGTCGGCCGCGCGCCGACCGAAGACAACCTGCTCGTATTCTACCTGCCGGAAGCGGACCGGTTCGCAGCAGCCATTGATCGGATGCGCGCGGCGGGGTTCAGCCCGGTGAGGGCTTTCAATGCCTATTGGGACGCCAAAGGCGTCACATTCGAGGATCCTGACGGCTATCGTGTGGTGTTGCAGAATGCGGCGTGGGGAGCCTGACCAGGCGGATAGGCGCCCCAATTTTTTACTGGGTGGCGCCGGGATTTTCCATTAACTTTGCAACCATGCGGGGATGGGGTGCCGTTCTTCTCGGTGCAATTGTTGCCGTAGGTCCGGCTGAGGCGGGGCCTTGGGCCCGTGATGGGGCAGCTTTTACCTGCGCGGGCTGGTTTCCAGTGAGACCCTTGAAGGGCTCGATGGCTTCCGCGGAGATGTGTATGGCGAGTATGGCATCACCGATCGCTGGACACTGACGGGCAAGAGCGAGGCCGTGGCCTATGAAGACAGTATCGGCAACATTGACCGGCAGTCCTATCGGCTGATCGCCCGGCGCCAGCTTTGGTCGCGCAAAGGCTTCACCTTTGGCATGGAGGGCGGGCCGGTCTATGGCAGTGCGATTGCGGGCACATATGGGTGTGACGAGTGGGGTGCGGAGGCGCGCCTCAGCAGTGGCTACTCAGGTGTGCGGCGCAGCCTTGGCTATTACCTGTTCGCGGACATCGCAGCGATCAGCCATCAGGATGGCTGCCTGCGCTAGCGGGCGGAGTTCGGCTATGGGGCCGATATCAGCGACCGTATCTTCGTGACGCAGCAGGTGTGGCTGGAGCGCAGCAATGACAGCGCGGATTCGAACAAACACGAGTCGCAGATAGGCTACCATCTCGGCCATTTTGACGTGGCCGTTGGGTATCGTGAGGAATTTGGCGGCGCCTATGAAGAGGGCGCGTGGCTAGTGGCGCTGACAACGCGGCGCTAGGGCTGGGGCGCGTCCCCGGCAGGGGCATCGCCTGAGACAGGCGTGTAGCCGGTTTCAAGCATCAGGTAGGCGATGAGGCCAAGTCGGTCTTCAGGTTTGCGTACGCCTGCAAAGCTCATGCGGTTGCCGGGCAGGTAGGCGCGTGGATTGGTCAGCCATTCGTCCAGATGATGCGGTTCCCAGATGAAGTCAGCATCTTCCAGGGCGTCGGAATAAGCGAATCCCTCAAGCGAGCCGACTTCGCGGCCGAAGAGGCCATGCAGGTTCGGGCCAACCAGGTTTCCAGAGCCTTCGGCCGTCAGATGACAGGACTGACATAGCTTGAACGTGCGTTTGCCGCGCGCATAGTCTGCCGTGTTGTAGGGGGCAGGCAGGCTGGCGAACTCGACGCCCGGTTCGACCGGGGCGGCGGCGACGGGCGCAGGCGCGGGGGTGACGGTCGCTGCTGGCGTTGCAGTGGCGGCAGGCGGGGTAGATTCGTCGGCGCCGGAGCCGCCGCAAGCGGCAATCATGGCGAGGGCAGCGATAGCGGCAACGGGCTTCAGCATAATTGGTATATCCTTTCAAGACAGTCGATCGGCAATGTGAAGCCAAGCGCGACGGCTGGCAACCATCTGAAACGCGACACTTTGCGCGGACTGGGCCGAACCTGATGCAGAGCCGCGACAAAAGCCGCCTGCTGGGCTAGGGTTTCGACATGCCTGATTCCGTTCGCCCCCAGCCGCAAATACGCAAACTTCCCCATGATGTGGTCAACCGCATCGCGGCCGGTGAGGTGGTCGAACGGCCCGCCGCCGCCGTCAAGGAATTGGTGGAAAATGCGCTGGATGCGGGGGCAACCCGCGTCAGTATTGCCATCGAGGATGGCGGCCTGAAGCGGATGACGATCGAGGACGATGGCTGTGGCATGTCATCGGATGACCTGCTGCTGGCGTTGGAGCGCCACGCGACATCCAAACTGGCGCCGGGCGATGATGGACGGGTGGACCTGCTGAACATCCACACGATGGGCTTTCGCGGCGAAGCGCTGCCCTCGATTGCGTCTGTGAGCCGGATGACGATCACATCGCGCGCGCCCGGCGAGGACGCAGCTGACGTGTTCGTCGAAGCTGGACGGATCGAGGGGCCGCGGCCCGCCGCCTTTACCGGTCGGGGTGAGACGGGTACGCGCATTGAAGTGCGCGACCTGTTCCACGCGACGCCGGCAAGATTGAAATTCATGAAGGGCGAGCGGTCCGAAACGATGGCCGTGTCGGATGTGGTCAAACGGCTTGCCATGGCGAACCCGACGGTCGCGTTCAGCCTGGAGAGCAATGGGCGCAGCCTGTTCCGCCACGCGGCGGAGCCTGAGGGCGAGGACGGGCAGCTGTCGCGCCTCGGGGCCATCATGGGGCGGGATTTCCGTGACAATGCGGTGGCGATAGACGCGGAGCGCGAAGGCGTGCGGCTGACCGGCTTTGCGGGCCTGCCGACGCTGAATCGGGGCAATGCGCAGATGCAGTTCATGTTCGTCAACGGACGGCCTGTAAAGGACCGGATGTTAAATGGCGTTATCCGCGCGGCCTATCAGGACTTCCTGGCGCGCGATCGCCACCCGATGGCGGCGCTGTTTGTCGAGCTGGACCCTGAATATGTGGACGTGAACGTCCACCCGGCGAAGACGGAAGTGCGTTTCCGTGATGCCGGAAATGTGCGGGGGCTGATGATTGGCGCGCTGCGCCATTCGCTGGCGGCGGCAGGACACAGGGCCTCGACGACGGTGGCTGGCTTTGCGCTTGGCAAAGCGAAGGCCGAGGCGCCGATGCCGAGCGGGGCGCTGTTTGCGTCGCGGCCGGCCTATGGGGCGAGCGATGGTTATGGCGCCGCGCGCCCTCCTGTGAATGCCTATCAGCCGGGAGCGTTTGCTGAGCCGGTTCGCGAGGCTTTTGATGCCGAGAATGCGCCGACAGCGCGGATCGAGCCGACGTCAGCGCCTGCTGAGAACAGCTTCCCGCTGGGCGTGGCGCGGGCGCAGCTGCACGAGACTTATATTGTGGCGCAGACGGCGGACGGCATCGTGATTGTCGACCAGCACGCGGCGCATGAGCGGCTGGTCTATGAAGACATGAAGCGCCAGATGGCGGCGGGCGGCGTGAAGCGGCAGGCGCTGTTGATACCTGACGTCGTGGAGCTGACCGAGGACGAAGCCGCGCGGGTGCTGGAGCGCGCCGATGAGCTGGCCGATCTTGGGCTTGAGATCGAGGCGTTTGGCGCGGGCGCGGTGTG
Organism: Alphaproteobacteria bacterium; assembly: GCA_018827375.1. Classification (GTDB taxonomy): domain Bacteria; phylum Pseudomonadota; class Alphaproteobacteria; order Caulobacterales; family Hyphomonadaceae; genus Hyphomonas. The sequence goes on along the minus strand of JAHJYW010000011.1, from coordinate 10,872 downwards.
CGTGCGGGCAACACCGGCGCTGTTCGGGGAGATGGACGCCATCGGTCTGATCCGCGACCTGGCCGACGATTTTGCCGAGTACGAGGCAGGGCTGGCGCTGAAGGAACGTTTCGAGGAAGTCATGGGCAATATGGCCTGCCGCGGCTCGGTGCGCGCCGGACGGCGGCTGAACGGTGACGAGATGAACGCCCTGCTGCGCCAGATGGAGGCGACGCCCCATTCCGGCCAGTGCAATCATGGTCGGCCAACATATGTCGAGCTGAAGCTGACCGATGTGGAGCGTCTGTTCGGGCGGCGCTAGGACGGCTTTCAGGGCCAGCGCGTTCACATGCGGACAGATCGGGCGCGACGAAATTCGTCTGGAAATCGGCTCGCATTTACGGCGCATTTCTTTGTCATTTACGTTGCGCAAGCGCCTGTTCGCGTGATTGCGCGAGGGGTAATTCCTGCCTAGTGTCCCGCCCATGAACCGGGTTTCACAAGCGATCAATATCAATGACCTGCGCACGCTGGCGAAGCGTCGCCTGCCGCGCATGGTGTTTGATTATATCGATGGCGGGGCCGAGGATGAGGTGACATTGCGTGGCTCGGTCGAGCGGTTTGCCGACTATGGCTGGCAATGGAATTCGCTCGTCGACAGTTCCGGCATTGATACAAGCACGACAGTGCTGGGCCAGAAGACTGCCCAGCCCTTTTTCATTTCGCCCACGGCGGCGTCGCGCCTGTTCCATCCGCGCAAGGGCGAGCTGGCTGTGGCGGCGGCGGCGCAGAAGGCGGGTATCGCGTATTCCATTTCGACGCTTGGCAGCCATACATTGGAAGACATTGCGGCGGTCGCGCCGGACGTGCCAAAATTCATCCAGCTTTATGTCTGGAAGGATCGCGGCATCGTGCGGGAGTTCATGTCGCGCGCCAAGGCGGCAGGCTATACGGGCTGCATACTGACAGTTGATGCGACGGTTGCCGGCCTGCGCGAGCGTGACCCGCGCAACGGTTTTTCCATTCCGCCGCGCATCAATGTGAAAACGGCAACGCAGGCGCTGGGCCGGCCCGGTTACCTGTTTGACATGCTGACCTCAGCGTCGATCGGGCCGGCCAATTTTGAGAATGTCGACATGGGCGGGCGTGATGTCATGGCCGTGATCAACGAGCTGTTCGATCCGACCATGAGCTGGAAGGACCTTGAATGGTTTGTCCGCGAGTGGGGTGGGCCGTTCGCCGCGAAAGGCCTTAGCACCGCAGCGGATGCGCGCCGCGCGATTGATAGTGGGGCGAGCGCGGTCTGGGTGTCAAACCATGGCGGGCGGCAGATTGATACGTCCGTGCCGGTGATCGACCTGTTGCCTGAAATCCGCGAGGCGGTTGGCGCGAGCGTGGAGATTATCGCCGATGGCGGCGTGCGGCGGGGCGCGCATGTGCTGAAGCTGCTGGCGCGCGGGGCCAATAGCGTGGCGCTGGGGCGTGCGTACCTCTACGGGCTGGCGGCTGGCGGCGAAGCGGGCGTGACGCGCGCACTCGACATTCTCTCGTCCGACGTCAAGCGCGGCCTCTCACTTCTGGGTGTGCCGAACGTGGCGGACATGGACGGCACATTGCTGAGACTGTGCCGCCCCTGACGCGCGCTAGGTGAGGAAGCCGAGATTCTTTTCGGTGAAGTTCGACAGATTAGGCAAGGCCGCAGCTAGCTCTGTTGAGTCGAGCCCGAACCATGACCCGAGCGTTGCTGCATATTGCTCGACTGAGACTTTCGGGATGAGGCGTCCGTGCGTTGACGTGAATGTGTCGGCGCCAAGATCCGGGGCGGGAATGTCGCCGTAGATTTTCTTGCCAGCGACAGAACCGCCAGCGACGAAGTGGTGTCCGCCCCAGCCATGGTCTGTGCCGTCGCCATTGTCGATCGTGGTGCGGCCGAATTCCGACATGGTGAAGAGTGTGACGTCGTCCCAGACGCCCTGGTTGATCATCTCGGTACGGAAAGCAGTAACGGCCTCTGAGAGCTCGGTGTGCCGCGAGGGGATCTGTCCGGCCTGTCCGCTGTGCGTGTCGAAATCACCCATGAAGACGTAGAATACCTGGCGCCTTGTGTTGAGGGCATCACGGATGCTGATGGTTCGTGCCACGCTGCTCAACTGCTGGGCTGTGTAGGTTGCCGGGAAGGTGGCCGTGACGCCTGGCTTGCCGCTCAGCGCAGCGTCGTAGGCATTGTTGTTGATGACCGCATTGCCTGACTGGCTGATATAGTCGCGGGCATAGAGATTGCTTTCGGAGAAGCTGGCCTTGGCGACATAATCGTCGAGCGCGCGCCGGGCGGCGTCATACTTGGACTCTCCGCCGAGCGTGTAGATATCGTCGACAAGCTTGACCTGTTGCGCCCCGGCAAAAGAGGTTGTGAACTGACTGGCTTCAGTGCCCGAGAGGAACACGTCATTGGGTCCGGCCGACACCATCGCATAGAGCGGGTTCATGGTGGAATCAGATCGGATGGCGGCGTCGGCAAAGGCGCCGCCCCAGCCATACTGCGCGCCTTCCACGCCGAGCGACATCCATGTCGATTGCTGGTCATTGTGCGAGAAGAGGCGCGGCGGCAGACTGAAGGTTGCCTTCTCGAGATCAGGGCGGCTGGTCGGCTGGATCAGCGGGCCGACATTGCCGACGATGGCCATTTCGCCAGCTTCGAACATGGTCTGGAAGCCTGCCAATTGCGACGGCAGTCCATACTGGCGCGAGCCGAAATCGGCGGCATTGGTCGGGTTGAGGGCGAGCAGGTTGGTGCGATCGCGCGAGGAGCTTCCCGATCCGACGCCATACGCGCCGAACAGGCCCGGTCGGGCATTGCGCAGAAGGTCGTAGGACGACTGGTCGCGCGGGATGACCGTGTCAGCATGGTCCATGCCGCCTTTGAGGAAGATGCAGACAAGCGCCTTGTATCCGGACGTGCTGGCAGCAAAGGCCTGGCCGCTGGTCAGCGTGCTGAGTACGCCAGTGCCAGCAAGAAAGCTCGTTGCGGCTCCGGCCTGGAGAAAGTGGCGGCGATTCATTTTAGCCATTGTGGTTATCCCTGAATCTGGAGCTAGCGCTGGATAGCGTAAGCGGATGAAGTGATCGTCATGAAGGCGGCAAGCTTGGCACGTTTCTCGCGGTCGGCATCTGACGCAACGGGGATGGAAGACACTGCGGCGACAATGTCGGCCTTGGCCTGATCGGTCATGGTCTTGCCGGTGAGGAGAAGGTCTAGATAGTCGGTCAGGGCCTGCGCATCGTCAGCGATGGCAATTTCCGGGCTGTAGTCCGGGATGAAATTATCAGCAGGTCCGCTTGTGTCGAAGATGAACGCGGTCATGAAGTTCATAAAGCTGACGATAGACCCCTGGTTCACGACCTGGAATTCCGGGGCTGTCAGGCCCTGCGCACCCGTTTCGGTACCCGGAGCAACATAGCCCGGCCGGTAGAAGTTGAAGACGGACGGAGAGCGCATCGGTTGCTGGCCAAGGCCTGTCGACTGCGAAGACGTATTGTCAAGCATGCCTTCTTTCGAGGAATCAATGTTCCTGACGTCAAAAGCGCGGGCCCAGTTGACGAATTTCAGGACAGGCTCGCGGATCTTGCCTTCGCTCTCATAATCGTTGGCGTCATTGATGCTCGGATCGAGCAGGATGGCTGCCATCGTGGCTTCAAGATCGCCACGCTCGCCTGTGCCAAACACGCGGCCGTTCAGGGCAGTGAACGTGCCCGCATCAAATACATCGGCGACGCGTTTGACATATTCCGGGCTGGGTGAGCTTGCGGTGAAGCGCTGGATCAGCTGGCGTGAGACGAAAGGCGCAGTGTTCGGGTGTTCGAAGATCGTGTCGAGCGCAATCTTGACGCTCGCGTCGCCGCCTGTGTTCGGGGGAATGACCGCACCGAGGAAGCGTTTCTCTTCAGGCGCGTGCATGTAGTCAAACATCACGAGACGCTTGTATTGTGAGCCTGCATCTTCCTGGTAGAAGTTGGGGCCGGCCCAGCTGAGGCCGGTAAAGACTTTTGCGAGGCCTTCGACATCGTCATTGGTGAAGGTTTCGACCTCCTTGCCATTGACCAGTTTCGGCGTGCCATCCTGGTTCAGTTCGATCACACCGATGGTAAAGAGCTGCATGACTTCGCGGGCATAGTTCTCGTCCGGCATGCGGCCCGTCGCAGGATCGCCCTTTTCGTTGCGCCAGTAGGTGAGGTAGCGCGCCATGGCGCTGGAATAGGTCACTTCCTCCAGCACGTCGCGGAAGTTGCCAAAGGCATTCTTCGACAGCACGTCCATGAAATAGGCTATTTGCGGCGTCGCGTTAAAGGCGGTGTCATCCGAGACGACGAACAGTTGGGACAAGGCAAACAGCATGCGGGTGCGCAACTGGTCGTTGCCTGCAATCATGTTGTCCCAAAGAACGTCGCGGTGTTTGTATCCGTCGATGTTCTCGCCGTTGGATTGGCGGGCGAGCAGGTCGCTAAGATAGAGCGAAGCCGGCTTGTCAAATTCGCCCTGAAGCCACTCCTCGGCATCCGTTCCGACCAGGGACTGAATGCTGGAATAATCGGCGCCAAAGGTCGTCCGCCCCAGCCACTTCTGAGCTTCGACCTCGGTGTCTATGCGCGTGTCATAGGGCCCGGTCGGCGTCTGGCCGGTGGTGGGCGGAGGAGGCGACGCGGGTGGCGGAGGTGGTGGCGGTGGTGGGGGAGGAGGAGAGCCGGGCGTATTTGGCGAACCGGGGTTACCGACACTGCCTGTGCCGCCATCACCTCCGCCGCCGCCGCCACAGCCTGCGATCATGCTGACCAAGACAAGGCTTGCAGCGACAGTCTGCACATATTTGCGCGACGTCTGTTTCATTGGAAATCCCTCTACACTTGCTCAACGTGTATTACGGCTTCTCCGGAATTCGTGAACTGAAGGATTGGTTAGAATCCGCTGTCACCATTGGGCTTTCGTGACATTCTGTCCATGCCCGGAGTTGAACTGGTCGGCTCATTGCCTCATCCCGGGCAAGAAGCGCAATAGTTAATGTCATCAAAATTTGAGGAATATCAGGGCGGGACAAAAGAAGGCTCGAAATTGTTACTGCATTGACTGCAGCAGCCATTGGGATTCGCGCGCGGGTGTGCACCCCGGGGAACAAAAACATTAACTATTGTCTGGGTTGATATTAAAGCAGTCTTGCGCGGATTTCGGGCTATTTTTTGCGCTTGGGAGCGGCTTTTGAAGCCTTCACTTTTTCGGCTTTTCGCTGGTTTTTGCGTTCCCGCTTGAAGGCGTCGGCCTTGCCGGAGGCCACCCACCAGAAAATGCGCCAGGCCTCGCCAAGCGTCATATGGGGAGCGGGCGCAATGGTGCCGACCTTCTCCTTGGCGGCAACACGGGGCGGTTTGCGCTTGCGCGAGCGGCGCTTGCCGACGGGTTCCGCAGGTTCAGGCGGGGAAGCAATTGTTTCGACTTCTTCCGCATCCGTATATTCGATTTGCGCAGGAGCGTCGCTCTTCTCGAAACCGGGTTCGAGATTGTGCAGGAGGTGTTCATCGGAGAAGTCGATGGCCAGTTCGACCCAGAGGGGCAGGTGGTCCGACATCTGCCAGGTCAGCCAGCGCTTGGAATAATAGTCCTTGTCCTTGGCGCGATCCTTTGGCGTGCCATCCGAATTCAGATCGCGGTGGCGCGTGGGCAGGACTGGCGCGTAATGGTCGTAGTGCTCCGGCGTGAACAGGGTCTTGGTGAAATTGAATACGCCGGCTGACAGGAACGTGACTTCATCCTTGCGCGTGCGGAAGGCGATCTGGTCGTAGTATTTCGTGCCGAGCACATTGGACGGGAAGAGGTCTGGCGGCAGCTGGAAGCCAGCCTTGGTCAGCGCCTGCATCGTTTCGTCGACAGTGTTCTTGATGTTGAAGTCGCCCAGAAGAATGAAGTTCTCATTCTCGCGCTCAGCGCGCCCTGCCATTTCCTTGGCGATATATTCGATTTCCTTGACGCGGCGCTGATAGCCCTCGCTGTTCTTGCTGTCATCGCCGAAATAGATGTGCACGGTACAGAGGGAAAACTTGAACCAGCCAGCCTGGAAAGAGACCATGAACGGCGTGCGCGCAAACTGTTGCTCATCCGGCAGCAGGGCATGCTTGGGCAGCACGATTTCGCCGGCGATGTTGCGAAAGCGGACCTTGTTCTTGTCATAGACAAAAGCCATCCGCTCGCGGTTGCCGGACGGGCCAACGGTGACGTCAGTGGCGATGAAGTCCCAGCCGGGGCCCATGAGACGGATTACATCTTTCAGGGGGCCGAGGTCTTCGTTCACTTCCTGGATGGCACAGATGTCGAAGGCCGACAGGATTTCGGCAATGTAGAACAGGCTTTCGCGGCGGCGAGGACCATGGCGGAACTTGTTGTTGTCGAAGTCGCGCAGGTTCCACGTGCCGATGATGATCGAGGCATCCTTGGTCTTGCGGGGGACGCCATCGGGCAGGGAAGACTTCAGTCGCGCACGCAGGTCAAGCAGACGCCGGGCTGTCCAGTCGCGCTCGGAGGGCGAGAACAGGCGTGTGTCCCGAAGGTCGGTATACCAGGCCATGCCCCGTCAACTCCGCATTCTGCGATGGTTAGCATCTCGGCAAGTTTGGTTACCGGAAGGTTAAACCGAGACGACGCGGCCAGGATTCATGATGCCGAGGGGATCGATGGCGCGTTTGATGGCGCGCATGGTTTCGGTGGCGGCGAGGGGGCGCAAGTTGGCCAGTTCATCGCGCTTGAGGCGGCCGACGCCGTGTTCGGCGCTGATCGAGCCATCATGGGCCATGGTCTGATCATAGATGATGCGGGTGACGGCAGGCGAATGCCCCTTGAGGATGGGAGCATTGGCGCCTGCCGGTTCACAGACTGAATAGTGCAGGTTGCCGTCGCCGACATGGCCGAAAATGACGAACTCGGCGCTGGGCACGACTTCAAGGACGGCGGCATTGCAGCTGTCGATGAAGGCCGGGATGCGGCTGACCGGCACGGCGATGTCCTGGTTGATGGACGTGCCATAGGCGCGCTTGGACAGCGGGATCGTCTCGCGGATGTGCCAGAAGCTCTGCGCCTGCGCCTTGCTGGCGGCAACGACGCCGTCCTTGACGAGGCCTTGTTCAAAGGCGGCTTCGAGCGCCTTTTCGAGCGTGGATCGGGCGTGGGCTTCATCGACCATCGAGACTTCCATCAGCACGCGCCATGGCAGCTCTGACGGTAGTGGGTCGCGCGTGCCGGGCACGTCTTCCAGCACCATGGCGATGGCGCCGGACGGAATGATCTCGAAACTGGTTACCGTGTCGCCCGCATGCTGGCGAACGAGGGCGAGCAGGGAGACGACGTCCTGCGTGCTGTCACAGCAGACCCATGCGCTGGCGCGCTGTACCTGCGGGAAGAGCTTGAGCGTGGCGGCAGTGATCAGGCCGAGCGTGCCTTCGGCGCCCGCGAAGAGGTGTTTCAGGTCGTACCCCGTATTGTTCTTGCGAAGGCCTGACAGGCCGTCCCATATCTCGCCGGAGGGCAGGACGACTTCGAGGCCAAGGATCAGGTCGCGCATCATGCCATAGCGCAGCACGGCGACACCACCTGCATTGGTGGAGATAAGGCCGCCGATCGTGGCTGTGCCTTCGGAACCAAGGGAGAGCGGGAAAAGACGGCCTGCCTCTTCTGCAGCCGCCTGAGCGGTCACGAGCGGCGCGCCTGCCTCGATGACGAGGGAATTGTTGAACTGGTCCACACTGCGCACGGCATGCATGCGCGTCATCAAGACGACGATTTCGCCATGCGGTGTGCCGGCATCAACGAGGCCTGTATTGCCGCCCTGCGGCGTGAGGGCGACGTGGTGGGCAGCGCAAAGTTTCACCAGCGCTGCAGCTTCCTGCGTGCTGGCGGGGCGGGCCAGGAAAGGTGTTTCGCCCTGATAGGCGCCGCGCCACGGCGTTGCGACCTTGTCGAGCTGTTCGGGATCTTCGCTCCAGCCCTTCGGGCCGAGCAGGTCCTTGGCGGCGGCGAGGAATGCGGCGGGTGGTTTGGTCATGATGTGTGTTTTCGCATTTCTTCGGCGATGGCGATACCGTCTTCGCGTGGTGACAGGCTTGCGATCACACCGGCCCGCGCCTCTGCAGGCTTGTTCTGGCCGAGCTTGGTTGTGCCTTCAAATCGTTCGGGCACAAGAGTGAAGGCGCGGATACCGCGCAGCATGCTTTCGAAGCGGCCGGGCGTCATCTTATTGCGTGTCCATTCGGGCTTGGGTGAGAGTGTGGCCTCGTGGAGGCTGGACAGGTCGTCGAGGATCTGTGTGGCGCCTGCATCATCCATGGGTGTGACAGGGCCTTCGGCTTCGGCGGAGAGGTAGTTCCAGGTCGGCACTTGATCGTCCATGCCATACCAGTCTGGCGAGATATAGGCATCAGGGCCGGTGAACACGATCAGGGCGCGGCTGCCGGACTGGAGCGCGGCGGTGACAGCATTGTTGGCAGAGAGATGAAAGCGCAGGGCGACCTTGCCGCCTGTCTCGTCAATAAGGATGGGGGCATGGGCCGCCATGACGCGGCCATCCTGCGTAGCGCAGACAAGGGCGAACGAATGGACGCGGGCGCGGGCGACCAGCGTGGCGACATCTGTTTCACGGAAGGGGCGTGCTGGGTGCATGTCGGTGGACTTAGCAGGAGTGGTGTGGCGGCGCGAGAGGATCAGTCGCGATGGGCTGCGCGGGCGAGGCGGTCATTGATGGCCTCGCCAAGGCCTGTGCGCGGAATGGGGGCGACGGCAATGCGCTCATAGCGCAGGTCGAAGGCGCGCAGCATGGCGAACAGGTTGGCGGCGGCTTCGGCCAGGTTGCCTGTGGGCGAAAGATTGCCTTCCAGCGGGCAGTGGTCGCCAAAGCCGAGATAGCCTTCGCCGGACATGGGCGTGGCTGCATCAAGGCGCAGCGTGGCGCGGGGGGCATAATGGCTTTTCAGCTGGCCGGGCGCTGTGATGCCGGAGCCGCCGCCGGGATGGGTCAGCGTCAAGCCAAGCACGGCTTCGATCTCTGTGGTTTCAAGGGCGCCGGCGCGGAGCAGCGTTGGCGTTTCGCCAGTGAATGCGACGATGGTGGATTCGATACCGCGCGCGCAAGGGCCGCCGTCGAGAATGTAGGCGACCTTTTCAGCCAGATCGCTGCGGACGTGTTCCGGCGTGGTCGGGCTGACATGGCCTGAGCGGTTTGCGGACGGTGCAACGAGCGGCCCGCCGAACGCATCGAGCAGCGCCTGAGCCACCGGATGGGCCGGGCGGCGCAGGGCAATTGTGTCGAGGCCAGAGCGAGCAAGGTCGCAGGTCTGGCCGGTCGCGGCGACGGGCAGCACCATGGTGAGGGGGCCGGGCCAGAAGGCTTCCGCCGCCTTGCGCGCGAGGGGGGTGAACACGGCTTCGCACTCGGCCATGGCCTGTGAGGCGACATGGGCGATCAGCGGGTTGAAGCGCGGGCGGCCCTTGGCCTCGTAGAGCCCGGCGACGGCGTCGGGGTTGGCCGCATCGCACGCGAGGCCATACACCGTCTCGGTCGGCATGGCGACGAGGCCGCCAATGCGCAGGACATCTGCGGCACGGGCCAGCACGTCTGGCGTCGGGGTTACGATCTTCGCGGTCATGGGCGCGGCCATAGCATTGTGGTGCGAGTGGCGGAACCTATTTGCGCTTTGCCTGCCCGGTGACGGTCACCTTGACGGCATCCTTGACCCACTGGGCGTTCGGATCGGACGTCTGGCCGAGATCGAGTTCCTTGCGGTCGAACGTCGCTTCGCCATTCAGCGTGGCCACATCACCGTTGATATCGAGCGTGAAGGCGAGCGGCGTGCTGACGCTGCTCTGTTTCAGCTGCAATGTGGCGGTCGCCGTATAGCCCGTATCGGTTTTGGCGAAGTCTGACAGGCGGACTGTGGCGGCGGGATAGGTCTTCACGTCAAACCATTCCGGCGCACGCAGGCTGTCATTGTAGAGCTTCTTGGCGGTCTCAGCTGTCGCTGTCCGGACCGTGACGAGGACGGCGGAATTGGCGAGATCGTCGGGATAGAAAGCCACATCGGCTGACCAGTCCTCAAACGTGCCAGTGAAGTCATTGCCTTCATGGACACCCGAGAAACTGATTTCGGAGGCATCATAGTCGACGACCCAATTGGGCGAGATCGCGGCAGGGGCAGCGGCTTGCGTTTCACCTTCTGAAGTGGGCGGTGCTGGGGTATTGGCATTGCCCGTGGACCGGTTGATCAGGGGCGCGGCGGCGATCAGCGCGAACAGGAGCGCCGAGCCACCGAAAGCGACCAGGAAGCCGCGGGCAGGCGGTTGCGGCGGCGCGGTGCTGCCGAACAGGCCGGGGATCATACGCTTGAGAACGCCTTCCTCGCCGGAGAACTCGTGCTTGATCGCACCGGCCACGTGCAAGACCAGCAGGCCGATGATGACCCAGGCACCCTTGGAGTGAAGGGTTCCGAGTATGGCATGGACGATATCGTTGCCACGCAGGCCATCCAGGAAGGGCAGGTTAGGCCAGCTGACAGCGCCGAACAGGACCGTCGGGACCCGGAATTCCGAGGTCGAGACGAGGGCCCAGCCGAGCAGGGGCATGGCGATCATCAGGATATAGAGGCCCATATGGACCCAGTGAGACGCCTTCTTTTCAAGCGGTTTCATGTCCGCAGGCAGCGGTGGTGGTGGATTCATCAGGCGCCACAGCACACGCGCGACCGAGAGGATCAGGATCGAGATGCCGATCGACTTGTGCAGTTGGTAGCGGGATTCATTGTCATCCATGTTCCAGCCGAGCCAGATCATGAAGAGGATGAGGATCGCGATTGCCCAGTGAAGGAGAT
>JAHJYW010000050.1 GCA_018827375.1 Alphaproteobacteria bacterium | reverse complement strand
TGCGTGCGGCGACGGGCGGCGAAAAACGTGTCGACGACCTGATTTTCCGCTTTATCGCTGAACGCGACAGCGCAACTGACGCAACCGCACTCTGGCGGCAGATCCTTGTCGATGCGCTCGGCGAAGCAGGCGGAGCAGAGTTTGACGGTATGATGCAGGGCGCGCCGCTTGATTTCCCGGACGACATGTTCGGTCCATGCTTTCGGGGTGAGCCGCAGACATTGCAAGCCTACTCACTGGGCTTCCGTCCCTATGTCGATGATGCTGGCGTAACGCGTGCTGGTCCAGTTTCGCCGGATTCGCCAGCGGACAAAGCCGGTATCAAGCGCTACGACGTGATCAACAATGCCGACGTGCTAGGTGCCGCGTCAGACGGCATTCCCGGCGAGACGATCCTGCTGGACATCACGCGCGACGGGACGCCGCTCAGCTTTACCGTTTCGCCATGGACTGCGCCTTCGACCGGCCTGCAATGGCGACGGACGGACATTGCAGAGGACGCCTGTGATCTGTGAAATCCACTGCGGCAATTGCGCGAGAATGAGCTGTAATGATCCTGCGATCTGCAGTGTTTAATGGTGGGCGGTAACGGGCTCGAACCGCTGACCCTCTCGGTGTAAACGAGATGCTCTACCAACTGAGCTAACCGCCCTATTCCAAGCGGGCTTTTGCGGATTCCTGCACCAAAAAGCAAGAGAGCGCGTGCGAAAAACACGCGCCCTCTTCATTTGGGAGCCTAAGCGGCAACATTTGCAATCGCTTTGGCGATTGGTGTGTCGCCTGATGCCATCTCGAACACTTTGTCATCCATGCCCGCTTGCGTGACAGATACAGCGAGCACCGCAGCGACATCGTCGCGCGTAACCTGTCCGTCGCGATCAACATGATCTGCGAGCGAGACCAAACCTTTGCCTTCATCATCACTCAGGCTTATCGGCCGAACGATAACATAGGGCATACCGGCATCCTTGAGGTGTGTGTCGGCAATGTGCTTGGCTTCAAGATAGTGCCGCATGCTGTCAGAGCCCTGCGAGGGATCGTCTGCTCCGATAGAGCTCAGCATGACAAAACGAGATACTTTAGCGCTTGCCGCTGCATCTATCAGCGCCATGGCGCCATCGCGGTCGACCTTGTCCGTCATGTCCTTGCCGGTATCGCCGCCTGAACCGGCAGCAAAGACGACGGCATCGACGTCGTTTGCGACATCCTTGTCCAGATCTGTCAGGTCGGCCATGCGTATTTCACAGCCCTTGGGCAGAACACTCGTGTCCGAGCTTTCCCGCGCCATGGCGATGGGTGTGTGGCCAGAGTCCGTAAGTTTCTTCACCAGGCGTGCGCCTGTATTACCTGTCGCGCCTGCAATGAGAATTCTCATATCGTATCTCCTGTAAGTTTAATGTCCTGACATACCAATGGGCGCAGGCTAGCAACGTTCCGACTTCTCAACAGGCATAAAAAAACGGCCGCGTCGGAGGACGCGGCCGTTTTTATTGAGGCGAAGGGAATTAGTGCGGACGCACAGCGTCCGAACTGGAGGCCGGCTGGCCGGAGAGGCTCGCCTGCAAGGCGGCCTCGTCGGCTTCCGACCAGACAATCGGGCTCAGGGGCTCGCTCAGTGCGAGTTCCAGGACCTCGTTGATGTCCGACACAGGGATGATCCTGAGGCCGTTCTTCACATTGTCCGGGATCTCCTCGAGATCCTTCTCGTTCTCTTCCGGGATCAGCACCGTCTTGATGCCGCCGCGCAGCGCCGCCAGGAGTTTCTCCTTCAGGCCGCCAATCGGCAACACGCGACCACGCAGCGAAATCTCGCCCGTCATCGCGACCTCACGGTTCACCGGGATGCCGGTGAGCAGCGAGACAATGGCTGTGGTCATGGCCGCACCGGCACTCGGACCATCCTTCGGTGTCGCGCCATCCGGCACGTGCACGTGGATGTCGTTCGTGCTGAACACGGTTGGCTTGATGCCGAGAACAACCGAGCGGGACCGGACCAGCGAGCTGGCAGCCTGGATCGACTCCTTCATGACTTCGCGGAGGTTACCCGTGACCTTCATGTTGCCACGACCCGGCATCTTGACCGCCTCGATGGTGAGAAGGTCGCCGCCGGATTCCGTCCAGGCAAGGCCGGTGACGGCACCGATCTGATCGGTCTCGTCGGCAAGGCCATAGCGGAACTTCTTCACGCCGGCATATTCGGCGAGATTGTCCTGCGAGATCGTCAGGCTTGTCAGCGTTTCATCGGTCGCGAGTTTACGCACGACCTTGCGGGCAAGCCGCGCGATTTCACGCTTGAGCGAACGCACACCGGCCTCACGGGTATAGTACCGCGCGAGGTCGCGAACGGCTTCGTCAGTGACAATCCATTCATCAGCTTTCAGGCCATGATCCTCACGCACCTGAGGGATCAGGTGGCGCTTGGTGATTTCGACTTTCTCGTCCTCGGTGTAACCAGCGATCCGGATGATCTCCATGCGGTCCAGCAGGGGCTGGGGCATATTGAGCGAGTTCGCCGTCGTGACGAACATCACGTCCGAAAGGTCATAGTCGACTTCAAGATAGTGGTCGTTGAAGGTCGAGTTCTGTTCCGGGTCGAGCACTTCGAGCAGGGCCGATGCGGGATCGCCGCGATGGTCCATGCCCATCTTGTCGATCTCATCCAGCAGGAAGAGCGGGTTGCCCGTCTTTGCCTTCTTCAGCGACTGCACGATCCGGCCCGGCATCGAGCCGATATACGTACGTCGGTGACCGCGGATCTCGGACTCGTCACGTACGCCGCCAAGAGACACGCGCACAAAGTCGCGTCCCGTGGCTTCGGCGATGGACTTGCCGAGCGAGGTCTTGCCTACGCCCGGAGGGCCGACGAGGCAGAGGATCGGGCCTTTGAGCTTGCCGGTGCGCTTCTGCACGGCAAGGTATTCAATGATCCGTTCCTTGACCTTCTCGAGGCCGTAATGGTCGTCATCGAGTTGCTTCTCGGCCTTCACAAGGTCCGTCTGGATATCCTTGCGCGTGCCCCATGGCAGGGCCAGCAGCCAGTCGAGATAATTGCGAACAACCGTGGATTCCGCCGACATGGGCGACATCTGGCGCAGTTTCTTGACTTCGGCTTCGGCCTTGGTGCGGGCTTCCTCGGTGAACGGCGTGTCGGCAATTTTCTGCTCGAGTTCGGCTACTTCGTCGCGTTCCCCGCCGTCGCCGCCCTGTTCGCCCAGCTCGCGCTGGATCGCCTTCATCTGTTCATTGAGATAATACTCGCGCTGGGTCTTCTCCATCTGCCGTTTGACGCGGTTTTTGATCTTCCGCTCCATTTGCAGCATGCCCATTTCGCCTTCCATCAGGGCAAACACCTTTTCGAGGCGGTCCTTGATGTCTGACAGTTCGAGCAGTTCCTGTTTGTCGGAAATCTTCACTGACAGTTGCGAGGCGACGGCGTCAGCGAGTTTGCCAGGCTCAGTGAGCTGGCTGATCGTGGTGACGGATTCCGGCGGGATCTTGCGGTTCAGTTTGACGTAGTTTTCGAACTGCTCCTGCACGGCGCGCATCAGCGCTTGCACATCGCCGCCGTCTGTGTCGGCTTCGGGAATGGTTTCAACTTCAGCTTCGAAATAGTCGCCGCGATCATGCAGCGCATTAAGGCGCGCACGGGTCTGGCCCTCAACGAGGACTTTCACGGTGCCGTCAGGCAGTTTCAGAAGCTGGAGGATGGTGGCAATCGTGCCAATCGGATGCACGTCATCGGCGCCCGGATCATCGATCGCGGCGTCGCGCTGGGCCACCAGCATGATTTCATTGTCGCCCTCATCGATCATCTCGAGGGCACGAACGGACTTGTCACGGCCCACGAAAAGCGGTGCGACCATGTCCGGAAACACAACGATGTCCCGCAGCGGCAACACCGGAAGGTTCTTCAGTTTTGGCATTGTAATGCCTCCTTGGAATTCGGGCCCCGCATGGCGGCGACCCCTCTTTGTACCCTGCCCGTCAATCATGACGAGAGTCGGGCGGATAATTAAGATGTGGATCGCGAGGGCCGGTGCTTCAAGCCGAAGAATGTGGAAGAATCTGGGGAATTGAAAAACCGCCTGAAATCAAGGCATCGCGGCCCGCCATTCCTTGGCACTTTCCGTCTCTTTCTTTTGATGCGCCATGAACGCCTTCAGGACACCCAGCTTCGGATTTGCCGGCTTGCCGTCGCCGAGCAGCCTTATCTGTTCATAATACCAGCCTTGGGCCCCAAATCCGTTAAGCGCCTTGATCAGTTTTATCGGCGAATTCGGCCCGAATATGCCTGGCCCTATGCGAAGCTCAGCCTCCCATTTGGTGGCATCGGCCTCACCGGACAAGAGCTTTGCCGGCGTCGCTGGGTCAACACAGAGCGGACGTCCGAGACCGACAAGATCAGCTTCGTGGCCCGCAAGCGCGGCATCCATTGCTGATCGCGTGCGGAAACCGCCCGTCACCATCAGGGGCATCGTGGCGCGCTCCTGAACAGATTTGGCATAGGAGAGGAAATAGGCCTCCCGCTCGCGGGTCGAACCGCGGCGGGTATCCTCGAAGGATGGTTCAAGACCTTCCATATCCATCATGGCGGGCTGCTCGTAATTGCCGCCGGAAATCTCCACGAAATCAACGCCGAGCCCATTAAGGATGTCGATCACGGCCAGACAATCGGAATGGCTGAAACCACCCTTCTGGAAATCCGCCGAATTAAGCTTCACCGACACCGAAAAGCCCGGTCCGCCCTGTACTTTGGCCTCCCGCACGCTGTCGACCAGCAGGCGCGCGCGGTTTTCCAGCGGGCCGCCCCAGTCGTCCTCGCGCTGGTTGGCAAGGGGCGAAAGGAAGGAACTCAGCAAGTAGCCGTGGGCGGCATGGACCTGAATGCCGTCAAACCCGGCCTTTTGAGCCATGCGGGCCGCGCGCCCAAAACCTTCAACCACAGCCTTGATTTCATCGGCCGTCATCGCGCGCGGCTCGCCAAACTGCCCGCCCGGCAGGCCAAGCGCGACCGGGCTTGGCGCGGCAGGGCGCGGATTGACCAGTTTGGGCGTCTGCCGCCCGGCATGACTGACCTGCATGATGAAGGCCGCGCCATGTGATTTGGCCGCTTCGGCCCAGCGGGAAAGGCCATCCAGCTCGTCATCGCCGGACTTCGTATCAATCACGACATTGCCGACGCGCTCCAGGTGGTTTCGGTCAATCTGCACGTTTCCCGTCAGCAATCCGCCCGCCCCGCCCTCTGCCCAGCGGCGATAGAGGGTGACATGTTCCTCAGTTGGACGGTTGCGCGGATCCGCGAGTCCCTCTGTCATGGCTGCTTTCACAAGACGGTTCGGAAAGGTCAGCCCACTCGACAGGGTTAACGGCGTATTAATCGTGGCAGGCATTATGTTCTCCCAATATCGACACTGAGTCGTGCGCCCTTTAAGGGAGACCAAACTATGGCCGCCGCCAATCAAGCAAAGCTGTTCGACACTATGGTACCAGATTCTTCCGGCTATTCGGCCAAAGATATTGAAGTTCTTGAGGGCCTTGAACCGGTCCGCAAACGGCCCGGCATGTATATTGGCGGCACCGATGAGCGTGCCTATCACCACCTCTTTGCCGAAGTGCTCGACAACTCGATGGACGAAGCTGTCGCCGGCCACGCAAACCGGATCGAAATCCACCTCGACACTGAAGGCTTCCTGACAGTCGTCGACAATGGCCGCGGCATCCCCGTCGACCCGCACCCGAAATTCCCCAAGAAATCGGCGCTGGAAGTGATCATGACGACGCTCCACGCGGGCGGCAAGTTCTCCGACAAGGCCTATGAGACCGCTGGCGGACTGCACGGCGTGGGTATCTCAGTGGTGAACGCGCTGTCCGAACTGGTGGAAGTCGAAGTCGCCCGCGACAAGATTCTCTACCGCCAGACCTTCTCCCGCGGCCTGCCACAGGGAAAGCTCGAAAAGGTTGGCGCCACACCGAACCGCCGGGGCACCTCGGTCAAGTTCCGCCCAGACACCCAGATCTTTGGCGAGAAGCTGCGCTTCCGTCCGGCCCGCCTGTTCCAGATGGCGCGGTCAAAAGCATATCTCTATCGCGGCGTCGAAGTACGCTGGAGCTGTGATCCGAGCCTGCTGCCGGAAGATTCCAAGATACCGGCTGAAGCCGTGCTCTCCTATCCGAACGGTCTCGCCGACCAGCTCAACGAAGTCTTCGCCGACAAGGCGACGATCACGGAAACAGCATTCACCGGCCTCGTCGATGCCGGCAAGGAAGGCAAGGTCGAGTGGGCGATTGCCTGGACGCGCGCCGGGTTTGGCGAGGCAGACGGCTTTGCCCGCTCCTATTGTAATACGATCCCGACGCCTGAAGGCGGCACGCACGAGGCCGGTTTCCGGTCAGCCATCACCAAGGGTCTGCGCAATTTTGCTGAACTGACGGGCCAGAAGAAGGGTGCCGATATCACGGCCGAAGACATTATGGGCCATTCGGGCCTCTTGCTGTCGGTATTCATCCGCAATCCGGAATTCGTTGGCCAGACCAAGGACAAGCTTTCGACCACGGCGGCGTTCCGTCTTGTCGAAAACGCGGTGCGCGACCGGTTTGACCACTGGCTGGCCGGCAGCCCGAAAGAGGCTGACAAGCTGCTGACATGGGCGATCGACCGGGCCGAAGAGCGCGCCAACCGCCGCAAGCAGAAAGAGATCAGCCGCAAGTCTGTCACCAAGAAACTTCGCCTGCCGGGCAAACTCGCCGACTGCGCCGAAAAGGGCCCGGAAGGCACCGAGCTTTTCCTTGTCGAAGGCGACTCCGCTGGCGGCAGCGCCAAGCAGGCGCGCGACCGGAAAACGCAGGCCATCTTGCCCCTGCGCGGCAAGATCCTGAACGTTGAAAGCGCGTCGGCCGACAAGCTGGCCGGCAACCAGGAAATCAACGATCTCGCCCTTGCGCTCGGCACACAGCTCGGTCGCAAGTTCGACCTCGACGAGCTGCGCTACGAGCGCATCATCATCATGACCGATGCTGACGTCGACGGCGCGCATATCGCGGCGCTGCTGATCACCTTCTTCTATCGCCTGACGCCGGGCCTGATCGAGAGCGGACGGCTCTTCATGGCCCAGCCGCCGCTGTTCCGCCTGTCGAACAAGGGCACGATTGCCTATGCGATGAACGAGGAACACCGGACCGAAGTAATGGCCAAGCATTTCAAGCCGAACCAGAAAGTCGACATGGTGCGCTTCAAGGGTCTCGGCGAGATGAACCCCTCGCAGCTGAAAGAAACCACGATGAACCCGGCGACCCGCACGCTCGCGCGCGTCACGCTGCCGGACTCGATGGACGAACTGACGGAAATGAAGCCTTCCGAACTCATCAACACGCTGATGGGCAAGAAGGCCGAAACGCGGTTCAAGTTCATTCAGGACAATGCCGCCTTCGTCGACGAGCTGGATATCTAGCGCTTTAACGCCGAGCCGCCCTGGCCATGGATTTACCATGGCCTCCTTTCGCAAAATCCCACGCTTGTCTCCATAAAGGCGAATGGTTCGCCTTGCGCTTGGATGAGGTTTTGGGTGATGCGACGGTTTGCAATGGCGTTGGTTGCGCTGGGGATGGCAACGGCGTGCGGCGGGCCGGCTGATGCCAAGGCCCCTGATGAGAAAGCCAAGACAGCCGTGACACCCATGGATATGACGGCCCTGCCGGCCGATGCGCTGGTGCTGAGTCGCACCCAGATCGAAGACCCTGGCGTGATTGCGCAAATGAACGCGCTGAACATTCTGGTGCCGAAGGACTGGACCACGCAAGGTGGCCTCGTTCCATCTCGCGACCGATGTTCGGAAATCTTCGGCGTCGACTGGAGCGCAAAGTCGCCAGACGGCAAATCCGTCGTCTTCATCTTTCCAACGGAAGGCTGGCAGGCGACGAATACCATGATCCAGCTTATGTGCCCGCCGGCCGAGTTCCAGAGTTCGCAGCAATACCTGTCGACACGTGTAGGGCAAATGTTCCCCGGCGCGCGGATCGAGAATTACCGGCCACGAGACGACCTCGCCCGCGCTGCCGCCGACTATGCCAGCGATATGCAGCAGATGTCACAGCAGAACGGCATCGACATGCAGATCTGGGCTGATGGCGGTGAGTTGACCTTCACGTTCAGTCGCGACGGGGTGAAAATGAAGGGAATGCTGGCGGTAACGGGGATGTACTTCGTCTCATCGGCCTACAATCCGATGGGCGGTCCTCCGATGCAGACCCTGACGGGCAATACGCTCGGCACGTTCGGCGCTGTTATGCCGGAAGAGCGTTTTAATCCGGAACTTGCCGAGGCCGTGCGCCGCTCGGTTACGCCGAATCCAGAATGGCTGAAGCACTTGTTCGGCATCAAAAACGAGCTGGGCAAGATCGCCGTGGCGGACACAAAGAAACGTGCAGCCATGATCGTGGCGGGCGGCGCAGCGGCGACCCGGAAAAATATAGCGGCATTTGAGGGTATGACGGCAGCGACACGCGCCAATGGCATGCCCGACCCGATAAAGACCGCCGATTACCCGACAAGGTCCACAACGGACGAAACAGATGACCGGATACAGCGCGAAAGCATTGAGGGCATTCGGGGCGTCGAGACGTATCACGACCCAATTGGCGAGGTAAACGTTCAGCTGGACGCGACTTACGACAATGCGTGGCGTGTCACAAATGACGACACCTACATCCTGACGAATGATCCTAACTTCAATCCGGGCCAATACAATATCGAAGCGACGCAATTACAGGTGCTGAAGTAGGAAAGCGCTGCGACCGGCCGGGTCCGCGAGGGGGATACGGAGGCCGATCGCAGCGCCCAGTCCTCAGGCGGCGCCGGTTGGGGCGGGTGGCACCTGGCCTGTGGCGGGTTTGCGAGACGTGCTGTCGTCACCGCGAAGGCTGTCACGTACGGTATCCGTAAGACGTCCAAGTACGGAGTCTTCACCAATCAGGTGGTGCTTGTCGGCTTCGGTTTTGACATTCGAGAACAAGCGCCCGAGTTTCTTACGATTGGCATAGCCGGCAACGGCAGCGAGGCCGATCAGCGCGATGGTGGAGGGATATGACTTGCTAGACATGGGTGTAGTCCTTTTCGTTTTCGGGGTTACGCGTGAGTGCGACGTGAGAAGAAGTTCCAGATCACCAGAACGATGACCGCGCCGAGCGTGGCGCCGATCAGGCCTGCGCCGTCACCTTCGCCATAGAAGCCGAGCGCCTGACCGAGGAAGGTGAACACGAACGCACCGACAACGCCGAGCAGCATCGTGAGGATGAAGCCTTTCGGCTCGTTCTTGCCGGGGTGGAGGAACTTGGCGATGACACCGGCAATGAGGCCGATGAAGAGAGTCATGAGAAAGCCCATTGGCGGGGGTCCTTTATGGCTGGATTAATAAAGCAATCCGCGTCGATGATTTTCGTTCCGTCCCCTTTTTCATTCGATGGGCATCGATTGCTTATCCTTCCAACCCCGCCTAAATGCTCATTATGAGCAAAGTACTGGATATTCTCGCCGCGCAGCTGAACCCCGTGGTTGGTGACATCAATGGCAACCTGGCGCTGGCCCGTGAGGCTTATGCCGAGGCGAAGGAGCGGGACGCAGACCTGCTGGTGCTGAGCGAGCTGTTCATCCTCGGCTATCCGGCGGAAGACCTCGTCCTGAAGCCGAGCGCCGTGGAGCTGTCCATGGCCGCCGTAAACACGCTGGCGGGCGAGACGGCTGGCGGGCCGGCCATATTGATCGGCTGCCCGTGGGATGTGGACGGGAAAGTGCACAATTCATCGGTGCTGTTGAAAGATGGCAAGGTGGTCGGGCGTTGCGACAAACGCGAGCTGCCGAACTATGGCGTGTTCGACGAGAAGCGCATCTTCGCGCCGGGCGAAGGCGCCCCTTTCGTGTTCACGCTGAAGGGCGTGAAAGTGGGGGTCGCGATCTGCGAGGACATCTGGTTTGAGCGGGTACCGCTTTCGCTGAAGCAAGCGGGCGCTGACATGCTCATCGTGCCAAACGGATCGCCCTGGCGCCGGACGGTGCATGCCGAACGGCACAGCACGTTCTCGGCATGGCGAAAGACGGGCCTGCCCTACCTCTTTGTCAACCAGGTCGGCGGGCAGGACGAACTCGTCTTCGATGGGTCAAGCTATGCAGTCGACGATGATGGCACCGAGCACCAGTTGCTCGGTGATTTCGAGACGGGCACGGCCATGGTCTCGTTTGATGGCGCGACGGGCAGCTTCCAGAGTGGGCCAAAGGCCACGCTGACAGAGGGCTGGGAAGCAGAATACCGCGCCGCGGTTCTGGCGCTTGGCGACTATGTGAACAAGAACAAGTTTCCCGGCGTGGTGCTGGGCATGTCCGGCGGGATCGACTCGGCGCTTACGGCGGCGATGGCGGTGGACGCGCTGGGAGCCGAGCGCGTCTGGTGCGTGATGATGCCGTCAAAGTATACGTCGAGCGACAGCCTGGAAGATGCCAAGGCCTGCGCCGAGATGCTGGGCTGCAAGTATGACATCATCAATATACGTCCGGGCGTGGATGCGCTGGACGAGATGCTGGCCGACCAGTTCGCCGAGACCCAGCCGAACACGACGGAAGAAAACATCCAGTCGCGCCTTCGCGCTGTGACTCTGATGGCGCTGTCGAACAAGTTTGGCCACATGGTGGTGACGACGGGCAACAAGAGCGAGATGGCCGTCGGCTACGCGACGCTCTATGGCGACATGTGCGGCGGCTACAATGCGCTGAAGGATTTCTACAAGACTGAAGTGTTCGAACTGGCCAAGTGGCGCAATACGACCATCCCGCGCGGCGCGATGGGACCGGGCGGGGAAGTCATCCCTGCGCGGATCATAACCAAGCCGCCATCGGCGGAACTGCGCGAAGACCAGCGCGATGATGACAGCCTGCCGCCCTATGACGTGCTGGACGATATCCTTCGCGGGCTTGTGGACCTTGAGGAAGACATCGACGACATCCTCGCGCGCGGCCACGACGTAGCCACGGTCCGCCGCATCGAGCACCTGCTGTATATCGCCGAGTACAAGCGCCGTCAGGCGCCACCGGGCGTGAAAGTCGGCGGCAAGAACTTCGGCCGCGACCGGCGCTACCCCATCACCAATCGGTTTCGTGACGACTGAGCCCTATTCGATCGGGCCTTCACCGACACTGGCTGCTAGCGCAGCGTTCTGCTCCGCTTCGGCGCGAATACCTTCCACCTGGTCCAGCGTGATATCGGACGCATCGCCATAACCGGTGATCGGCGAAGGGACGATACCCGGCACAGTAACGACCTCATCATAGAGCAGCCACGCCTTCGCGCCATCCGTACAGGTAACACGCAGCCACTCGTCTTCCTGGCCCTTCGTGGCCTGAATATCGGTGATGTTCATCAGCTCGGCTTCGTTGATGTCATATTCCGTGCCGCCATAGGAGAGGATCGCAAATCCCTCACCAAGATAGCGCAGATAGTTCAGCTGCTCGCCCTGCTTCAGGTCCAGCATCTGCATGCTGCCAGCGTCGCTGATATACTCGATCTGGGCATCCTGGTTGAGCGTGACGGGAAAGGTTTTCGTGGCGACAAAGAATTCCAGCTCGTCGGCCGAGACGCGTGGATTGTTCCAGAGCTGGTAATTGGCGAGCTGTGGCAGGATGCAGGCCTTGTCCTGCGGCGAAGCAGGGTTTGGCTTGGCGCGGCCCATCACGCTGACGCCCTCGTCCAGCACGACAAAGCCGGCGGGATATTCGCCCGGCCAGCCGGGTGAAATATACCAGCCCTCGCCATAGCCGGAGAGCTTTTCAAAGTCTGGCGCCACATAGTCACTGCCCTGCGGTGTTTCGCTCAGGGAGCCCGGCGCAGCCATTTCATTGTCCTCGACAGGCACAATGTCGCTTTCCTGCGGCACGTCCTTGGACTGTCCACAGGCTGCCAGCACAATGGCGGCGGAGAGGATCCAGCCATATTTCATATCCGACTCCTTCGGGCGACTCGCTTTGAGTCTCGCTGATTAGCACAAACAATAGCAAGTTTGTGATCTCCATGCCTTGGCTTTTTAGGCAATTTGATGTCGAAAGCCCCTTCTGATGACTGGAAAACCACGCCTATGACCCACCCGATTGTCCGCTTTGCCCCTTCGCCCACCGGGCGCCTCCACGTTGGCAACGTTCGCACGGCCTTGATCAACTGGCTGTTTGCACACGCGAAGGGCGGTAAATTCATCCTGCGCATCGACGATACGGACCTCGAGCGCTCGACCAAGGCCTATGAAGACGGCCTGCGCGAAGACCTGACCTGGCTCGGCCTCGTCTGGGCCGATACGTTCAGCCAGTCCGACCGGTTTGCCGAGTATGACAAAGCCGCCGCGCGCCTGAAGGAGATGGGCCTGCTCTACGCCTGCTACGAAAGTGCCGACGAGCTGGAGCGCAAGCGCAAGATCGCCCTCTCGCGCGGCCGCCCGCCCGTCTATGACCGCGCCTCACTCGACCTGAGTGACGACGAGAAAGCCAAGCTCGAATCCGATGGCGTGAAACCACACTGGCGTTTCAAGCTGTCCGGCAACCGCGTGGAATGGGACGACCTCGTACGCGGCCCGCAGAGCATCGACACGTCGAGCCTGTCAGACCCGGTGCTGATCCGTGAGGACGGTTCCTATCTCTACACAATGCCATCGGTTGTGGATGATATCGACGCAAAGATCACGCATGTCGTGCGCGGCGAAGACCACGTCACCAATTCCGGCGCGCAGATCGAGATCTTCCTCGCGCTCGGCGGCACTGCCCCGCAAATGGCGCATACGCCGCTGCTGATCGGCGC
>JAHJYW010000049.1 GCA_018827375.1 Alphaproteobacteria bacterium | reverse complement strand
GGCGGACTTTTCATCGACGTGTTCGACGAAGAGGCCAAGAAGATCGGCGGCGCGGATTTCCTGGCGCAAGGGACGCTCTATCCGGACGTGATCGAGAGCGTGTCGGCGCTCGGTGGGCCCAGCGTGACGATCAAGAGCCACCACAATGTGGGCGGACTGCCGGAACGCATGAACATGAAACTGGTCGAACCACTGCGCGAACTGTTCAAGGACGAGGTGCGCGCACTTGGCCGCGAGCTTGGCCTGCCGGAAAGCTTTATCGGTCGACACCCGTTCCCTGGGCCGGGCCTCGCTATCCGCATTCCAGGCGAGATTACACGCGAGAAGGCCGACACGCTGCGCAAGGCAGACCTGATCTATATCGATGAGATCAAGAAAGCCGGCCTCTATGATGAGATCTGGCAGGCGTTCAGCGTGCTGCTGCCGGTGAACACTGTTGGCGTGATGGGCGACGTGCGGACATATGAGGCAGTGCTGGCGCTACGCGCAGTGACGTCTACGGACGGCATGACGGCGGACTATTACCCGTTCGAGCACGCTTTCCTTGGCCGTGTGGCGACCCGCATTATCAATGAAGTGCAGGGCGTGAACCGTGTTGTCTATGATGTGACGAGCAAGCCCCCGGGCACGATCGAGTGGGAATGATTCCGCGTCCTTCGCGGCCTATCGCGAACGATCAATAAATCAAATAAAATCAATAACTTGATACCGATTATCGTTCGGCGTCTATCGCCTTCTATCGCGGGCCAACGGGACGTTCTGACGGTATCGCCTGACGGTATACAAATTGCCTCTTCCTGCCTAAAGTCAAGATACCGTCAGCCCATTTTGGCGGCCTGACGGTATTTTTTCGGCATAACGCATTGAAAAACAAGCGTTTCCTTGTCGAAAAATGGCCATTTTGGCCTGACGGTAAATTTGGTGGGAAGGAGGCCCTCTGTGCTAACCGATATTGCAATCAAGTCATTGAAACCAAAGGATAAACCCTTCAAGGTCGCTGACCGGGACGGTCTCTATGTGTCCGTCGCGCCGACGGGCACCAAGACCTTCCGCTACGACTACCGTGTGAACGGGCGCCGGGAGACGCTGACCATCGGGCGGTATGGTAAGTATGGGATCACGCTCGCGGCTGCGCGCGAGAAGCTGATCGATGCGAAGAAGCTCGTGGATGAGGGCGTCTCGCCCGCCAAGGAAAAGAAGCGGGCCAAGGCCAAGGCGAAATCCGAGGGGACATTCGGCGAGCTTGCTCAGCGCTGGCTTGCTGAGAGCGAGATGTCGGACTCGACCCGCGACATGCGTCGTCACATTGTCGATCGCGACCTGATCCCGGCGTTGGGCAATTACACATTGCGCGAAGTGACAAGCGAGGATGTCCGTCAGCTCTGCGACAGGATCAAGAAGCGGGGCGCGCCTTCAACGGCGCTGCACGCTCGTGAATTCATCAAGCTGATCTACGGCTTCGCCAATTTGCATGGCATCCGCGTCGAGAATCCCGCCGAGGAGGTCGATCCCCGTTCGATCGCTCGTGTCCGTCCCCGCGATCGCTCGCTGACGCCGCTGGAGATCCGGGTCCTCTATCGCGTTCTCGAAGAAATCACCGCCAATCCGACGCTGAAGCTTGGCGTGAAATTCATCCTGCTGACGATGAAGCGCAAGACCGAGGTTGCCCATGCGACCTGGGACGAGGTCAGTTTCCAGGATGCGGTCTGGACCATCCCAAAGAAGCGGATGAAGACGGGCCTCGATCATAATGTCTATCTGTCGAACCAGGCGCTCGATATTCTGGTGGCGCTGAAAACCTGCGCAGGCGGATCGAAATACGTCTTCCCGTCGCGCTATGACACCTTCCGCCCAATCTCAAATGCGACCTTCAACCGGATCACCGACAGCGCTCACAAGCTGGCGAGCGAGATGGAATTGCCGCTGGAGCCCTTCACCGTTCACGACCTGCGTCGCACCGGATCGACGCTCCTCAATGAGCTGGGCTTCAACCGCGACTGGATCGAGAAGAGCCTCGCTCATGAGGACCGGCGCTCCTCGCGCGGGGTCTACAACAAGGCTGAATATGCCGACCAGCGCCGCCACATGATGCAGGAATGGGCTGACATGATCGACGCCTGGGCCGCCGGCGAAAGCCGCAAGCCGAACATCATCCCGGAGAGCATGGCGGTCTATGCGGCCGATCCCCGGGTGGGGTGAAAGTAACCTGGCTGAAATGCTGCAGGCCGACACTCGACTTCGAAATTCAGACTTCGAGAGATCGAGCCAATGGCGCACGGCGCCAGCACACAGAAATGTCCGACCGTCCCCAGACCATGCTGCGCTCAGCCCGTCGCTAAGCCGGGTGCAAGCCTCATTGATGGGATTGCCAGTGGCACGAAATCGGTGGAAAAGACACGGTTAGCCAAATTTTGTGCTTGTTTCGTTCTCCCGACTCATGCCACGGGGATATAATGTCCCACAAAAACACCATCGCACTGCTTGAATCGCTGTTGCGCCCCGAACAGGAGGCGCCGCCGACCTTTCTGTTGGGAGCCGGCGCGTCCTACTCTTCGGGTGTTCCGCTGGCGGCTGAAAGCGTGAACCGGCTTGCTCGTCAGTATTATGCCGAGCGTGTCGCCGGTGGTGGCATGACACCCGACAAGATCAAGACATCGCAGTGGAAATCTTGGCTCAACCAACAGGATTGGTTCATCGCCGATCCGGATCGGCTGGCGGAGAACTTCCCGCTCATCATCCATCATCTGCTCTCGCCGGAAGCCTATCGGCGGAGGCTCATCGTCGATCTTGTGGAGCCACCGGGCGAAGTCAGCTCGGGCTATAAAGCGCTCGCCGAATTGGTCTTGCGCGGGCTGGCGTCAACCATTCTGACGACCAATTTCGATCCCTGTTTGCCGCGGGCGCTGGACGCCAAGCGCCCGCATTTGGCGCATGTGGACGAAGTGAACCGGCAACCTGGCGATTTCGCGGAATTTTCTCCTTACAGCCGCGCCCAAATCGTCTGGTTGCATGGCAAAGCAGAACTCTACAGCGACAAAAATCTCGCCGAGGAGACCGAAGCGCTCGCGCCCGAACTTGTCGAACGCATGCGCCCGCTCATCGAGAATACGCCGCTCGTCGTGGTCGGCTATCGCGGCGCAGAGAAATCTATCACGGACTCGCTGCTCGGATCAGAAGATGGACCGGCTTTTCGGCGCGGGATCTATTGGTGTCACCGAAAGGGGGAAACGCCGCACCCCCGTGTGCAGGCATTGGCGGACCGGCTCGGCCGAAACTTCACCTGGCTCGAAATCGACGGTTTCGACGAGCTGATGACGGGCCTCAACAAGCGTCTTTCCGGTGTCCAGCGCTATGCTGTCAGCGCCGAAAACGATGATCTCAGCTACGACGACACCGTAATGGAGGGTGCCGTCTGGGGCGACATTGATCATAGCCTAGCGCTGGCGACGTTGCGGGATTATAGTGAGAAACTTGAGTTCGGGGAGCTCACGTCGGACCAATTGCAGCGTTTCATGGAGGATCGGGGCCTTCTGAAGCGGATTGACGGCGCGCTTCGCCCGACGCGCGGGGCGATCCTGTTATTCGGCCGTGACGCCAACCGCTTCTTTCCTCACGCTATGATCAGCGTAACCGTAGACGGCAAGGATCGCCGGAACATTCGGGGCAACCTGCTGACGCAGTATGATGAACTCCTGCAATGGCTGTCCGGCGACAGGGTCAATCCGTCGATTAAAGTCAAAGGCGCGCGTAAACATGAAAACCGTCGTTCGTATCATGACCGTGCACTGACAGAATTGGCCGTCAACCTGCTCGTTCATCGCGACTATGAGGCGTCGGCTGTTTCGACAGTCAATGTACTGCCGGGTTCTGCGATTGAGTTCAGGAATCCGGGGGATGCGTCGTCGTCCCTGCGAAGCGAGATTGAATTCGACGAGGAAGGCGCGTTCCGCCCCGTGGCGGAAGTCACCGATTTACGGAACAGGTCCTTGTGTGATGTGTTCTTCGGCATCAGCGCAATGGAGCAAGGGGGCACGGGCCTTGTCGACGCTGACGAACTGACGAGAAAGAACGGCGGCGTGTCGCGTTTTGCATTCCCGCCCGGCGCCGACACTTATATCGCACGGTTATGTCCGCCGAGTGCGTCGGCGGGATCGGCTCGCATCGCCAAGGATTTGCGGCCGGTCGGCATCTATACGGTCAATATGATGATGTTCTCGTCCATGCCGACGCATGTGACATGTGCAACGCTTGATCTGACGCATACGGATTTCTGGAAGACGGAAGGCGCGCGGGCCGTTGAGCCTTGCGTATTTGAACCGAAATCTCAGAGGCTGTGGACCTTCGCAACGCAAGAGTGCGTTGAGGACGCTTTTCGCGACGCGCTTAATGGCGAGGCGGAGCCGATCGCGCTTGCCGACATCGGCGAGGATGAAGACATCCAGCGGAAGATCACCTGGCTGCTGCGGCGACACGTTGAAGTCTATCTCAAGGGCTTTGAAGCGTCCGGCCTCCTCATCGAACGCACTCCGAAAGGCCGTCCCACGAAACGCGCTTATTTCACTGCATTGAGGGGCGGGAACCGGGCAATCAAGTACGATACGCCGCAAAAGCGCGGCATTACCCGTACCGTCGTCAAGAGGCGCGGCGACGAGAGCAAGGGATTCTTCGAATGCGAAGGGTTCGGCTACGATGTCGTGCGCCTGAGCGAGACATGGGCGTTACGGATCAAGCCGTTCTACATGTTCCTCGACAAGGACGGGAAAACACCACTCCCAGGTTATGTCCGTACGAAGCTCTCCACACGCCGCTACAAGTACGACCGAAACGCGGCGGTGAACAGCGATCTGGGATTTTTCGAACAATTCCTGCGTGGTGGACAGCAGGCGATCAACCTCGGCGCTGGCGTCACGGACGACCTAATTCTTGAGGGCGCCTTCCTTTCGGTCGAGACAGAAGAAATTGGACTCTTGTATGATGACGAAGCCGCTGATCATAAACGTACTGCCTGAACCGACCGTCTCTTTCTATAACAATGCGGAAGATGTCGACGGTCGTCGTGGCCTCGCGGATAACAAGCCCGCCGACTATAATGGGGATCAACAGCTCAAAATCGGCTTTGTCGGGCTACAGGAGGATATCGACGCCGCGAGGTCCTGGTTTGCCAAGCTTGCGCAGTTTCATCCGGCCTATGAATCCAACGCCAGCCGGTATCGCGACTGGCCTGGCTTCAAAGACGCACTTGGCGTGGAGCTGGATCTGGATGATCGATATGTGAGGCCGATTGCGGATGAGGCGTATCGGACCCGGTTTCCCAGAGCGCATAATGGTCCGGTCTTCGATGAACTCGTCCAGGTTTTCGACGACAAGGTCGCTTCTCTGCTTGGCGACGACAGTCCGCACTGCATTGTCGTCTGCATCCCCAATGAGCTTGGCGATCTCAGGGTCTCAAATCCGGGGCTGACCGCGGAGGAGCGCGCTCTTCTAGAAACGCTCAGGGCGGAAGAGGAAAGCGACCAGCTCGCGCTGTTCCAGCCGTCGCCGGACGAGCTGAAGGCTGCAGAGACGCTTTATTCGATGGCGGATGATCTGCTGTTCCGCACTTTCTATCGCGCCTTGAAGGCGCGGGTCATGACGCATGACGATGCGGTGCCAATCCAGGTGCTGAGGCGCGAAACTATCGAAAAGGGCAATGACACCGGTCAGAGCCATGCGACGCGCGCCTGGAACATCGCCGTGTCGTTATATTATAAATCCAAGGGTACGCCTTGGCGTCCGACGGCATTGCCCAAAGATGTCTGCTTTGTGGGGGTGTCCTTCCACCACATGAAACGGCGCAGCGGGCATCTTGTTTATGCGAGCATTGCCCAAGCGTATTCCCGCGATGTCGAACCGTTCGCCTTGAAGGGCGCGAACATCGATCACAATCAGCGGCGGGATCGTCAAATTTTTCTGAACGCCGAGCAGGCCGAAGCTTTGCTGAGGGATGTCGCCGAGAACTACGAAAAGCGCGCCGGCGTCGCGCCGACCCGGATCGTGCTTCACAAGACGACGCAGTATCAGCCGGAAGAGCTAGAAGGTTTTGACACTGCGGCGAAAGATATTGCCCCCTTCCTCGATCTAATCTGGGTGCGGAGCACGGCCTTCCGCATGGTGAGGCGCGGTAATTTCGAGCCTTGGCGCGGAACGCTTTGTTCGTTCGACAAGCATACATATCTCTATACGAGCGGATATGTGCCTTGGTGGAATCAATATCCGGGACCGCATATCCCCGCTCCCTTAGAGATTGGATCGCCCAGAGACACCGACATAGAGGCGAGAGCGAGGGAGATATTGGCGTTGTCCAAGATGAACTGGAATTCGAGCGATGCGCTCGGCGCTTATCCGATCACGCTTCTGTTTGCACGCCGGGTTGGCGAACTGATGGCAGAACTTGGGGAAGACGACCTTCCAAACCCGTCCTACCGATTCTACGTTTGAGGGCGGGACGAATTCTGTCCAAAGACCTGACTCGGTAAAATCTTCCGCATTGCGCATATCGACAATGTGGAGGCGATTTGCGCGAGTGTAATTCAGCCAATTTACCGCATCCGATAATCAGGATGCGGCCCACAGCCTTCGCGACCCTTGCGCCTTTGGGCGTCGATCCATTCAAGGACTTCGGCGAGGGGCCAGACGACGCATCGGGGTGTGAGGTAGAACCGCTGCGGGAATTCACCCTTCTGTTCGAGTTCGTAGATTGTCGTGTCGGAGAGCGGCACGAGCTTGCGGAGTTCCGGCCGCCTGACGGTTCGTCGCCGGAAAATATCCGCAGGCGTGATCCGTTCAGGATCGGTTGACGTGACGGGGGCAGGGGCCTTTGGGGGCGGGTTCAGGTCCCGCGCGAAATCCTTAAGCCCCGTGCGCCCGCCCTCCTTTACGCGATGCAACATGACGCACTCCGATTATCCCGTCTTTGCCCGGTTCCACACCATGACGCCGGTGCCATCCTTTTCGTTCTCAAAGAAGGCGGCGCGCATGGGGCTGGTAAAGCTTGGATCATCAAGTTTGACGGCGAGGTAGGGCGTTTCGCCTTGCTTGCTTTCCTGGCGCCAGGCAGCCCCGAGTTCGGCCCCGCCGGCATAGAGCCGGAAGTCGGGAGCGCCGTCTGAAGCCTTGTCCATGTTGGGAACAAGCTGCGCTTTGACGTTGATGGTCATGGTACGGATGGTGCCGGTATAGGCGCCATCCTTGAGAGTGAATGTGCCGATCTGTGCCATTGGATTACCTTTCGTTGCTTGCGTTGGCATGAAGGGCGCGGCGCGCCCGCTTGAACCCGGCATCTGATGCCAGGAAACTTTCGATCATGGCGGGGATCAGCGTTTCGGGCTTTTCCTCCGCGCCATAGGTCTGGCGGTAGATTTCGGCATAGTCGCTGAGCGCGCTCGCAAGCTCGGGATCAACCGAGAGGTTCATGCGCACGGGCGTGCGGTCGGGAAGACGGTCAAGGCGAAGGGTCATCGCGGGGCTCCTTGGGGATGGGGTCTGAGGATAAGGTCGCGGGTGACGACCACGCGCACCGGCCAGCCGGGCCGCACGCTTATGGTCGGCTGGATGCCAAGATTGCGCTCGACGACGCGCTGGCCGGCCTGGTTGACGGTATCGGTGGTGCCGCGTCGGATGGCGCGTTCCAAGTCGCCATCGCCGTCCGCGCCAAGCTCTGCGCCGACGCCGAGAATGGTCGCAAGACCCGCCGCGATGAACACGCGGTCCCAGTGGTGATCGGTCCGGTCGGAGAGACCTGCAAAGCCTTGCGCGTCTGCGCCCGGCGCGGAGATGACGATGGAGGCCCCATCAGGAAAGATGATCCGGTCCCAGGTGACGAGCGCGCGATCCTGACCGAATGAGACCTCGGACTGGTAGCGCCCGATGAGACGGGAGCCCTGTGGGATCAAAAGATATTGCCCGGTGACCGTGTCATAGACCGGTTGGGTGACCTGCGCGACGATCGTGCCGGGGAGATCAGAGTTAATGCCGGTGACCAGCGAGGCCGGGATTAGCGTGCCCGCCATGACCTGATACGGCGAGGCCGGGTCTTCGACGCGATGTTCGTTGTAAATATCGGTGCCTGCGCTTTCGCTCGCGAATGCGAGCTTGCGCGATTGAAGGTTGGTGTCGGCTGCAGTGCCAAACGCGGATGGTGCGCCTTGTGGCAGCGCGGCGAGCGCGAGAAGCTCCGAGCCGAGATCAAGCGCGGGGTCGCGGTAAGCGGGGCGAGCCTCGGTGGCGTTTGCCGGGCCGCTCTGAGAGTCGAGGCGGAAGAAGACCGGTGCGCGGGCGGCCTCATCGGCAAGAGCAGCTTCGCGCATGCGCCTTGCACGCTCGGCCTCGTCGGCCGGATTCGGGCGGAAATCGTCCTCGAAGCGGGTGACATATTCCGGCTCGATCCCAAGCTCTCGCTCAGCGCGCAGCATAGTGGCGCCGAGATCGCCCGACAGCGGCGGGCCGAGACGGGCGATGCGGTCCTCTACCGGCGTAATATCGCTATAGCTTGCAGGCAGCGTGGAGAGGCCTTCGGGCTTTCGTGTGTTCGTCGTGTTGTAAAGCTCGCGGCGGGCGTCCGGATCGACGGCGGTCGGCGGCTTGAGGGCTATGCTCATCGCCGCGAACAGTCCGAGCACGCCCAAGCCTGCGCCGACCATCAGAACCTTACGGTTGATGCGCGTGACCGGCTTCGGGCTGGAGCGGATCTTCAGCCGCTCGGCATGCTCGTCAAAAGGAATGGGCTCGGACATCGGCTCAGTTCCCGAAGATCGCGGCCAGAGGCGAGCGACGCTCATTGCGACTGATGCGCACAACGGTCTGGTTCCGCTCGCCGAGGCGCAGTTCCGCCGCGCGGAACAGCCGGTCGACGACGTAGTAATTACCGCGCACCCGGTAGTTCACCAGTTCTGCATCGCCATCCGCGCCCAGCACAAAGAGCGGCGGCATGTCGGTGGTGGCGATGTCTTCCGGCATCTGGATGAAGACCTGTCGCCCATCGTCGAAGACCCGGACGGGCTTCCAGTCGGGGCTGTCGCCGGAGAGGCGATAGTCGAAGTTCAGGCCCTCAAGTGTCAGGCCGCGCTCAATGCTTCCGGCGTCGCGTGCGATGGCGCGTTCATTGCGGGCCGTCAGGCCTGCCAGCTCATCAGCCGGATAGCGCCACGAGAGCGCCGCCATATAGCCGCCGTTCGTGCTTTCCAGTTCAAGGTGATAGGTCCGCCGGTCGGTGGCGATCATCAGGTTGGTGCGGATGCCGGAGGAAATCGGTTTGACTAAAACGTGCGCGCGGGCTGTCGCGCCCGAACCGGAGATCGTGTCCCCAACGACCCAGCGGACTGTGTCACCCGCTGAGACTGAAACGAGTTCCTCTCCGGGCTGAAGGGCGATGTCGGAGACCTGGCCGGGGCTGGCATAGAGGCGGTAGAGCGCGCCTTCAGTGTAGGGATAGACCTGGATCGCGTTCACATAGCCATCGACCGAGGGCTCGATCAGGGCGCTCGTGCGGCCTTGTCTTATCGCTTCTGCCGGTGAAACTGATGGCGCGCTGACGGTTCTTGTATAGGTCCGAGTGACGCTGCCATCGGCATTGGTGGTGACGCGTGCACCAACGGGCATCATCTGACCGGGCAGCGGCAGCGGGACGGCGGTTTCGACGATCTCGACCGGGTAATCGGCCCGGTCTTCGACAGGCGTTGCGGCAACGAAGGCTGCCGGATCAATCGGTTCGATCTCAGTCGTGGCGCAGGCCGTGGTGAGTGCGAGGGCCGAAGTGGCAAGCAGAGTACGAAGCATGGGGATCATTCTCCTGTAACAAGATCCTGGCCCCAGTTCAGGGCATGGACGTAAAGGCCGAGCGGATTGGCACGCAGGGTCTCTGCGTCCGTCGGCGGCTGGGTGATGAGTGTGAAATTGCCGGTGAACCTCTGGGCGCGAACCAGCGCGCCATTCTCATAGGTCTTCTCGATCCAGCGGGCCTGGAAGCTGTCATCGGAGACGCGCACGACGCTGACGACATCCACGGTGCGGGATTTGCGACCCACGTCTGCAAACGGATCATTGGCAGAGGCGTATTCGTTGAGGGTTGTGGCGGCGCGGTCTGTCACGAAGTCATAGGCGCGCAGCCAGTTCTCGCGCACGACGACCGGATCGACGCTGAGGCCCCGCACACGCTCGATGAAGTTCGCGAGGTGATGGGCGATCTGGGCATCTGTGGGCGTGTAACGTTCCGTCACCGGAGCGACCGCCCGCGCCGCGCCGGTTTCATCCACCTCGACCACATAGGGCGTGACGGTCGATTGCATTGAGCGCCAGACCAGAGCGCCGGAGGTGACAAAGCAAAGTCCGAGGCATCCCAGCGCCATGAGACGCCAGTTCTTCGCCTGCACCCGGGCTGAGCCCATTCTTTCATCCCAGACCTGACCGGCCTTTTGGTAGGGCGTTTCCGGAAAGGGACTTGGCCCATAGCTTGAGGAGGATCGCTTGAAAGCCATCGTCTAATCGTCCTTGTCTTTGAGGGTTGGGTTTGCGCCGGAGGACCCGCGGTCGCCGTCGCGGATCGAATGGGCGGCCATCTGGCTTGCCTGTCCCATGCGCTGGCTGGTCTGCATTCGCCGCGCCCAACCGGGGCTTTGGGATGAGGATGATCCGGAGGCAGGGCTTTCCATGGACGCGGTCGGCGAGCCGCCGGTGGCGCGCCAGGCCCCCTGACTGCCGCGTTGGTAAGCCTCGCGCATGGATTGGGCAGGACGGCTCGCAGCACGGCGCATGGCGTCCCCGCCAGCGCGGGCGACACCGGCAAGACCTGCGGCCACACCTGCTGCGCCGCTTGCGCCGGAGGCGACCGAGCCCAGTGTATAGGAGGTGCGCGCGGCTCCTGCCATGCTGGCGCCGGCTTTGACGGCGCTTGAAGCACCGCCTGCCACAGCGCCGACCGCGGCGCGGCCACCCATACCGGCGACATAAGTCCCGGCAGCGACACCGGCTGCCGCGCCTGCAGCGGATCCCGCGCCAAGCTGCGGCGCACCGGTAATCAGCCCGCTTGCAATGCCGGGGGCAAAGATGCCCATCCAGAAGAAGACAATCGCGGCAAGCACCGTGCCCATGACCTGCGCCAGTGTCACATCTTCGCCGGTGCGGAACGCGTCGGTCACGGAAGCAAACAGCGTCGAGCCGATGCCGATGATGACGGCGAGCACCATCAGCTTGATGCCCGAGGTGATGACATTGCCGAGGACGCGTTCGGCCAGGAATGTGGTCTTGTTCCACAGCGCGAAAGGCACGAGCACGAACCCGGCGAGCGTGGTCAGTTTGAACTCCAGGATCGTGATGAAGAGCTGCACGGCCAGCACGAAGAAGGCGACCATGATCACCGCCCAGGCGACAAACATGACGGCGATCATGATGAAGTTGTGGAAGAACGAAATCGGCCCCAGCATGTCGCCGATCTCTTCCAAGAGCGGCTGACCGGCATCGAGGCCGACGCTTGCAATGAAGCCGGGGCGGAGCAGGTCATCAGCGGTCATGGTCCCGCCGCCAGCAGTCACGCCAAGCTGGGCGAAACTGTCGAAGACGATGCCTGCGAGCAGAGAGAAATTGCCGATGATGAAGGCAAAGAAGCCGACATAGAGCACTTTTTTGAGGAGCCCGGCGATGACGTCCGTGTTCTGGGAGAGCGCCCAGAAGAGGCCCGCCAGCGTGATGTCGATGGCGATCAGCGTGGTCGACAGGTATGCGACATCGCCCGCCAGCAGGCCGAACCCGCTGTCGATGTATGCGATGAAAACCCCAAGGAAGGTGTCGATCACGTCCATCAGTCACTCGACCCAAGAAAGGCCCGGGTGCGGGCGCGGCCCCGTTCGGCTTCGGCCAGCTGGCGGGCGCGCTCCAGCGCTTCGGCGCGGTAATGGGCGGCCATCATGGCTTCCATCTGCATCAGCTGCTCGGTCTGCAGCGCCTCGATCTGGTTGCCGGCCTGCGCGACCTGGAGATTGCCGATGGCGGACTGGCTGCCCGCGATCAGCCGGTCAAGGCTTTCTGAATCCTCGCGCGCCGATGAAACGACGGAGGCTGTAACCTCAAGACTTTCCCGGTAAGCCGTCCGCGACTGACGCCAGCGGGCGCGGGCCTCTTCGACGAGCACGGCCTGACGCGGCGGCTCTGCGCCATAATCTTCCGGGTACACCTCTTCATACTCGCGTTCGATCTCCTCGACGCGGTAACCGATCCCCTCGGCCTCGCGCATCAGGTCCTCGATGCGGCGCATACGGCGGAGAATATCGTCGGCGATGGAATCCGGCAGAGCCTCCAGATCGCGCGCCATGTTCTCCAGCATTTCGATCTCATGGGTGAGCTGCTGGATTTGCTGGTTGATCTGCTGCAGGGCGCGGATGGCCTGGACGATGTTTTCCGCGTGATTTGCCGGATCGTAGACGATCCCGCCCCCGAAAAACTGAGCCTGCGCCGGAGGTGCGGTCAGCCCGGCAAGGGGAAGGGCGGCGATGGCAATCGATCCGAGAAGAGCGGGGCGACGTCTCATGGCGGGCTCCTATTCGGCGGCGAGGAACTGGGAGAGATGGAAGGAAGTGTGCGCCTCTTCGTCCGGCACATGGCCGGGCCAGCGGATGAGGAGCTCAGCCGCCCAGGGCAGGCCCTTCTCGATCAGCCAGCAGGCGGCAAACCCGTCGCCTTCGGTCTCGGCCCAGATGCGGTCCATGCGGGCCTGATCGTCGGGCGAGGACGCGCCGCAGACGGACAATGCAATCGGGCCGAGGCCGAGGTCGAAGACGCGCGCGCCAAGCGGCGACTGGTAGTAATAATCGCGCTTCGGTGTCGCCCGACTGATCAGTTCGATCTGGCGCGCGTTGAGGCCGAAGCGCTGATAGGTCTCGCGGGATTGCGGTTCCTGCGCGCGTTCATTGGGCAGGAAGATCCGTGTCGGGCAGGACTCGACGAGCGCAGGCGCAATGGAAGAGTTCACAATGTCGGCAAGGCTTTGCGTCGCGAACACGACGGACACGTTTTTCTTGCGCAGGGTCTTCAGCCATTCACGGATGCGCGCGGCGAACATCGGATCATCGAGGAAGAGCCAGGCCTCATCGAGGATGAGCAGGGTTGGCCGTCCATCGAACCGCGCTTCAAGCCGGTGGAAGAGATAGGTGATGACAGGCGCGACCGCGCCCTTTGCGTGCATCAGCTCTTCCATTTCGAAACAGACAGTGCCCGCGAGGCTGAGGCTTTCATGATCGGCATCGAGAAGCCGCCCGTGCGGGCCTTCCAGCGTGAACGGGTGCAGCGCGGATTTGAGCGTGTCGTCCTGCAGCATCAGGCTGAGGCCGGTCAGCGTGCGCTCGCGCTCAGGCGCTGAGCTGAGAGACTGGATGGCTTCCCAGAGCTTTGCCTTGAGGTCCGGCGTCATCGCGACGCCTTCATTGGTGCAGAGCCCGGCCAGCCAGTCGGCGGCAAAGCTCGCGCCATGCTCGATGTCGATATCCTTCAACGGCTGGAGGCTCGGGGCGCGGGCGCCGCCAAGATCAATATGCGCGCCGCCCATGGCGAGCGTTGCGGCGCGGGCCGAGCGGCCCTTGTCGAAGAGGAAGACCTGCGCGCCCTCATAGCGCTTCCATTGCAGGGCGAGGAGCGAGAGCAGCACGGACTTGCCTGCGCCGGTCGGGCCGACGACGAGTGTATGCCCGACATCGCCAATATGGAGATTGAGCCGGAACGGTGTCGTGCCATCTGTCTGCGCCTGAATGAGCGCGGGGGCTTGCAAGTGGCGGTTGGTGTCTTCGCCGGCCCAGACCGCTGACAGCGGGACCATATGGGCAAGGTTGAGCGTGTGCAGGATGGGTTGGCGGACATTGGCGTATGGATGACCCGGCAATGAGCCGAGCCAGGCATCGACGGCGTTGAGCGTTTCCCGGATCGCGG
This sequence comes from Alphaproteobacteria bacterium, assembly GCA_018827375.1. Classification (GTDB taxonomy): domain Bacteria; phylum Pseudomonadota; class Alphaproteobacteria; order Caulobacterales; family Hyphomonadaceae; genus Hyphomonas. Next base: position 277,022 of record JAHJYW010000049.1, on the reverse strand, counting down.
TGAAGCCGCGGCCATTCACAATGCGCTCTGCCACGCGGATATGTTCATCGACGGTGCGTCTGTCGGGATCGGCGACGGTGATGGTCGTGGTGACATAGCCATAGGAAACAAGATCACTGCCAAGTTCCTGCAGCGCCGCATCGGCATCGGCGGCCTTGTTGTCGGCGTCATTATCAACCAGCGCGGCCTGTTCGTTGAACAGGGTCTCGCGCAGGACCGCGCCGATCGACTTGCGCTTGGCGAACCAGTGACGGCGCTTCTTGCCGAGCACTTTCTCAGCTTCGGCCTTGTCCATCGCGATGAACCGTGTCGCCCAGCGATAGGCAAAGCCCTGACGGTTCAACTCATCGAGGATGCCAGGCAGGGTCGAGGCCGGAAAGCCGAGAATGGTCAGGGTGCGCAAGTGCGCCTCGCCGATCATGGGTTCGAGGCCACCGGCGAAGGGCTCATCGGCGAGAATGGCGTCGAGAAAGACCGGCAGTTCCGGCGTGACGACCGGGTGCCGCTTGGTCGAGATGGTCGAGTGCAGATAAGTCAGCGTCTCATCGTCATCGAGCTTGGCGATCTCGGCGAGGCAGGTGGAGAGGAGATCAAAGACGCGGGCCGCATGTTGCTGGAAGGTCTCCAGCCGGTGACGCCAGGTCGCGGCGTCTTCCGTCTCGGCGCGCTGGATCAGGGCCTTTTCTGCTCGGCCCGTGGCATCGGCAGGCGGGAGCCAGAGAAGCGTGAGGTAATAAGCACTTTCAAAGCCGCGCCCGTTCGTGGTGAATTCGCGGTGCGAATTCTGATACCACTCACCTTCGGCTTGGAGGGCGCGTTCCTGATCGACGAGCCAGGTCAGCGCGTCCGGGAACTCCGTCTCCGGATAGTCATATACCTCATGGCGCTGCGCCTCGAAGAAGAGCGCCCAGCCTGAACCGAACCGGCGCAGCACATTATTGACCCGCGCCATGACGGAAACGAGTTCTTCCTCCGTCGAGCTTTCAAGGTCAGGCCCGCGATAGCGGAACGTGGTCTGGAAGCTGCCATCCTTGTTGAGGACGACGCCCGGCGCAACGAGACAGGCCCAGGGCAGGTAATCCGCGAGGAGGACCGGGGTTTCTGCGTATTCTTTCAGGTTCAGCATGTCAGATGCTCCTTGTGGCGCGTCGAACGGCCTGCGACGGCCATGAAATCCGGATCGCTTCTGGCCATGAACACCGCCGCCGAATGCCCGACGGCCCAGAGGACGAGCCCCGGTATCCAGAGCTGCAGGCCAAGACCGACAGCCGCCGCGAGCGTCCCGATGGCGATGGCGGCCGTGCGGGGCGCGCCCGCCATCAGGATCGGCTCGGTCAGGGAGCGATGCAGGGGGATTTCATAGCCGTCGGCAGACATCAGATCAGCGCTCCGCCGCCAAAGCTGAAGAAGGTCAGGAAGAACGAGGTCGCAGCGAACGCTATCGACAGGCCGAACACGATCTGGATCAGCTTGCGCATGCCGCCGGAGGTTTCTCCGAACGCTAAGGTCAGACCGGTGAGCGTAATGATGATCACCGCTACAATCCGGGCGACAGGCCCTTCAATCGAGGTCAGGATCTGATCGAGTGGGCCTTCCCAAGGCATGCCGGAGCCCGCGGCATGGGCAGGGCCAGCGATGAGCAGTCCTATGCTGATCGCGGCGGCGATATGAACCGCTCGGCTCGTATGGGTTAGAAGTGTGGTGCGCATGGCAAGTCTCCGTGTTGGACAAGGGAAAAGGATCGGGAAATCAGCGGGGCCGTGTCATAGGCTTCGCCATTGAAGCCTGTGACGCGCAGCGCCTCTTCAACGCGGCGTTGGCCGCCTGCGCGGCTCATGAACACGACCACGTCGATCGCCTCTGCGATCAGGTCGAAGGGCGGACGGCGTGTTGCTTCCATGGCGAGTTGCTCCAGCCGGGTCAGCGCGCCGTAGGCGGAGTTGGCATGCAGCGTCGTGATCCCGCCGGGATGGCCGGTGTTCCAGGCCTTGAGGAGATCGAGCGCTTCAGCGCCGCGCACCTCACCGACAATGATCCGGTCTGGTCTCAGGCGCAGCGTCGAGCGGACAAGGTCCTGCAGGCTGGTGCTGCCGCGATGGGTGCGAAGCTGCACGACATTCGGCGCGGCGCAGCGCAGCTCACGCGTGTCTTCTAGGATGACGATGCGGTCGCCACGCAGAGAGGGCTCTGCCAGCAGCGCGTTCGTGAACGTCGTCTTGCCGGAGGACGTGCCGCCCGCGATCAGAATGTTGGCGTGGCTGGCGATGGCGTCTTTCAGCGCCGTAGCCAGCGCAGGCGCGAGCGCACCCTGGGTGACATAGTCGCCCATTGAAAAAGGCGTCGTCGCAGGTTTGCGGATCGAAAAGCACGGCGCCGTTGAAACAGGAGGGAGAAGCCCCTCAAACCGCTCGCCGCTGCCGGGGAGTTCGGCAGAAACAATCGGGGAAGCGCGGCCTGCGGCCTCTCCCACACCGGAGGCGACCAGGCGGATAACGCGCTCGCGGTCGCAAGGAGCAAGTGTGTACTGCGAAATGACGACGCCCACGCCAGCCTTCTCGATCCAGACCGAGCCGTCCGGATTGGCCATGACCTCGATCGTATCCGGCGCTTCCAGCGCTTCCCGCACCACCGGGCAGAAGGCCGTGCGCAGCATCGCGGTGCGCCGGGTTTGTGTTTGCGTTTGTTGCGCGGATAGGGACATGAACGGGGCCTTTCGTGGACCCCTCAATCATCCCAGCAACACCGCCGTCGCATCAGTTCGAAAACGGGCCATTGCTCGCAACCGACTGCAGACTGTCGCAGTCCTCTGCAAATCCACGTCAGGCGTAGCGCCAATAATTGACCTGCGGACGATTGCGCTTTTAGCGCCGATCGATGTCACAAGACCGAACTGAATTTCCCGTCATTGGAGTAATTCGAAATGGCACAATCGCGTGTGGAACGAATTTTGCTGTCGCCTCTGGGAAAGGAGGAAAAGGACATGAAGACCTTCACACTTGAAACCAATGCGGAAACAGCCGCTTACGATTATCTCTCCCGGCTTTCTTCAGACCGCTGGGCCTGGGAGTACGCAAGACGCAATGACGATCTTCGCGATGATGCGGCGCATCGCAGCGATGACGACATCTCCGAAAAGAAAGCCGATTGCGCCGACATCCGCATCCTGCGTTCGCGCGTGCCTCAGACCTTGGCTGAGCGCTGGGGCCTTGTTTTCATGCCCGATCCGGACCTGAACGGCTTCGACGCGGACGCCGTGTGGAGCCACTATGTCTTCCCCGACCAGGTCGAGGTGAACTGCACGCCGCGCAAGCCGGGCCAGAGCTGCGATATCTGGGATCGCACCGTGCCCCATTGCAGCATCACGCACATCACGGACCGCTCAGCCCGCGAATATCTTCTGCTTCGCGGCAATGATTGTGTCGTGCAGGTTCGCTGCACGGGCCAGACGCTGCTTGGATTCGAACCCGTGCGTATGAAGCTGCAAATTTCGGATATGAAGGCCTATGAGCGCAAGCTGAAATTCCAGAAGGAAGCCTTCCGGCTTTATGGAAAGGGGCCGAATACATCGGCGGCGCGCTGGACGAAGACCACCCAGATCCTGCGCAATGGCGTCATTGCGCTTGATTGCCTCAAGGCCGGAATGAGCCAGAGAGAAATCGCTTCACTGCTCCACGGGCCGAAAACGGTAGCCGAGGAATGGGGCGTAGATGGCAGTTCGCTGCGGGCATCCATCCGCTATGTTATCTCCAAAGCCGAAGGCCTGCGCGATGGTGGCTATCTCGTGGAACTCCTCGGAGCGCGTCTGGGCGGAGATCGTCAGGCAGCCTGAGTCCTTTGCGGCCTGCCCGCGCCGGTGGCGCGGGCCTGTTCGCCCGGCTGTAGGGGCCGTTGAGAGGCATCGGGGCGGACCGGGGTGATCGCCGACCTTCGCCCGGCGCTCGCCCCGGAGCCGCAGGAGCCCTCATGCGCCGACCGGCCCGGCGAGGCTCAGTGAGGGTCCGGTTGTTTGTTCGAAAATCGTGGCTCTGGGTCTCGCCGGCTGGCCGCGCGCCCGCGCTTCCCACTGGCCTGACGGCCAGAGGGGTCGCGGGCGCTGATGGTTCAGGCCATTAGGCTGCGTCGCCTTTGACCTCACGAAGCGCCCGGTTGAAAAAGAAGCGGATCAGCTTGTCCCGGGCTGCTGGATCGGTGAGTACGATATCGCGCATGTCATTGTCACGCTGGAACATGCGGATCGCGCCCTGAAAGAACGCTTGCGAGAAAGCGGAATAGACCACATCAGGCGCATTGTTCCGAAGCATGTCCGTCATGTCGTCGTCGAGCGTGGCCTGATAGGTCGGCTCATAACGAATAAAGTCATCTTCGGTGAACTCCGTACCATGACGGTCGTTGAAAGCCTTCACGATTTCCGAGAGCTCGCGCTGTTCATCTTCGGTATAAGGCTTGGCGCCAAACTCGCTGATCGCCTTTAGCGCTTCCTTGTCGCCCGGCGAGAGGGAAGCGCTGCCCTGTTCCTTATGCACGACCTTGAAGGCCTGCAGGCGGAGCATGTCCTGTGTGATTTCTATGTCGGGCGGCACTTCACGGTTCGGAAATAAACGCGAAAGCCAGGACGCATAGCTGTAGAGCTTTTCGAGCGAGGTATCCTCGAGCCGGATGACCTGCGCAACGAAGCCGTAGAAGCGCATATAGCTTTTCAGAAGCTGACGGAATTCTTCCTGGCGGCCTTCATCCTCGTCGGCTTCGAAACGCTGCACCGCTTCTCGGACAAGGCCCTCAAGGCGCGCCCGGTCGCTGCCGCTGAGTGCGCCTGAATAGAATGTCTCTGCGAAGCGGTCGACCTCGCCACGATCAAGATAGCCGAATTTGAAAAGGCGGCCTTCGAGTTCGTAGACCTGATTGGGGTCCGACATCGCCTCAAGCGAGGTCGCTTCATAGAAAGGCCGGAACGCGGTCTGGATATCCTCCATCGTGTTCTGGAAATCGAGAATATAGGTGTTCTCCTTGCCAACTTTCGTCCTGTTGAGCCGCGACAGTGTCTGTACCGCCTGCAATCCGGCAAGTTTGCGATCAATATACATGGCGCAGAGCTTTGGCTGGTCGAAGCCGGTTTGGTACTTTTCCGCGACGATCAGGATTTGGTACGTGTCAGGATAAGGCGTACCGTCCGGCTTGAACCCGTCAAACCGTCCCGGTAGCTCTGTTTCACTAAATCCGTTCAGGTCGGCTTCGGTATAGGTTTCGCCCTCATGGGTGAGTTCGCCGGAGAAGGCGACAAGCGCGCGAAGGTCGCCATAGTTCTCAGCATCGAGGTATGCCCTGATCCCGAAATAATAGCGCAGTGCATGCTCGCGGCTTTGGGTGACAATCATGGCCTTTGCCTGACCGCCAAGTTCGCCCATCACATGGCGGCGGAAATGCTCGACAATGATCTCGACCTTCTGGCCGATCGCGGTCGGATGCAGGGATGCAAACCGCGCCACTTTCCGCTGCCCGCGCCGGCCGCTCAGTTCCGGATCGTCTTCAATCGTCTTCTCGAGTTGGTAATAGGCCTTGTACGTCATGTAGTTCTGGAGGACGTCCAGAATGAAGCCTTCCTCGATGGCCTGACGCATCGAATACTCATGGAAAGCGACCGGCAACCCGTCTGGACCTTTAATGCCGAATCGCTCAAGCGTTACGTTTCGCGGCGTCGCGGTGAAGGCGAAGAAGCTGATATTTACCTGCGGCCCGCGGGACTTCTGATAGTCGAGGATCAGATCCTCGATATCCGCGCTGGAGGTTTCATCGCGGGTCAATGCATCCGTCATCGCTTGGGCCGATTTGCCGGACTGGCTGGAATGGGCTTCGTCGATAATGACGGCGAAGGTCCGCGTGCCCTGACCAGAGATTGCCTTGAGATGATCGGTTGAGAATTTCTGGATTGTCGTAACGATGATCCGTGCCCCCTTGGCGATCGCCTCTTTCAGCTGCTTCGAGGTTCCGTCTATGGTTTTGACCAGACCCTTGGTTTGTTCGAACTGGGCGACAGTTTCCTGAAGCTGGCGGTCGAGAACAACGCGGTCGGTCACGATGATCGCCGTGTTGAACACCGGGGTGTTCGACACGTCATGCAGATTGATGGCCTGATGGGCCAGCCAGCCAATCGTATTCGATTTGCCCGAACCCGCCGAGTGCTGGATCAGATAGTTCCGGCCAGGACCATTTGCGCCCGCATGGGAGATCAACCGGCGCACCGCGTCCAGTTGCTGGAAGCGCGGAAAGATCATCACAACGTCTTTGCCTGTCTTCTCGACATGCATGAACTGGCCGATAATCTCGAGAAGGACGCGCCGCGAGAAGATCGCCTCGCCCCAATCGCCGGGGCGGTAGAGATAGGCAACCCGGAATTCGTCCGCGACATCGGGATTGCCAGCGCCCCGTTCGCGCCCGCGATTAAACGGCAGGAATCGCGTCTTGCCATTGGCGAGCCGCGTCGTCATCGAGACATTGTCCTCATCCATCGCGAAATGCACGAGTGCGCCGCGCTGGAAGGTGAGGAGAGGTTCGCCTGCGGGCGAGCGGTCTTTCCGGTACTGCTTCTCGGCATGCCGGAAGGTCGATCCGGTCAGGAGGTTCTTGGCCTCAAGCGTCGCGACCGGCAGGCCATTCAGAAACAGGACCACATCGATCCGGCTTTCATGACGGCCGCTATAGGCGACCTCGTCCATAACGCTGAGGATATTGGCCTTATATTCCTCCACACGTTTGGGCTCGAGCGTGCTCGCAGGCCGGAAGTAGCAAAGCGAGAACTTGATGCCGGGCACGATCTTGAGGCCCTGGCGCAGCACATCGAGCAGGCCGCGATCCTTGAGCGCCCTGGTCAGCTGCGTGAACAGCGTGTCTTCAGCGGAGTCCGAGTAATGCGCGGTCAGCTTCTGCCATTCCTCGGACTGGCTCTCGCTCAGAAACCGAACCACCAGGTCGCGATCCATCGCCAGCGCGCGGTCATAGTCGCTCTTCGCATCACGGCGCAGGTAACCTTCGCCGCTGACCAGCTGATCAATGAGATGGTCCTGCAGGACCTTTTCGCGGTGGGCGCTGTCGGGGGTGTACGTGGTCATGAGTTCAGCACCTTGTTGAACCAGAGCACGCTGGCTTCACCCTCCTTGAGCGTGACCTCATCGACGGTGCGACTGTGACGGATGGTGTTGCGAAGATCTGCCAATTGGGAGAATTTCTGGCTCAATGCTTCCTTTGTTTTGAACCTGTCAGCAAACCGTTCCCAAAGCGCTTTGGCGAGGATCGTGTCCTGAACTTCGCGGAGATCGAAGTGTTCGAGCACGCCTTCTGCCCTGTCGAACCGGTCTGCACTGAGCGCCGCATTCTTGCGGAGCGCCCTCTGGAATCGCTCTTGCGCATTACCGAGAAGGTGCGGCGGGAGCAGCGACGGATCGTTTTCGATGGCTTCAACAATCACTCTTCGCAGCGCGAGTTCAATCTGCTCGATCGAGGCATCAAGCGCTCTTAGGTTTGCTGGAAGGTCCAGCCGCTCCTTGATGAGCAGATTCTCGATGCCGTTCAGAAGCGTCCGGTGACGTTCGGCGATGAAATCCTCATAGTCTTCCGGGGTGAAGGGATCACGCAGAAGAATGTCCAGCGCCGTCTTGCTGATGAAATGAGATTCAAGAATTGCGAGCACTGCCGCTTCGCCATTCTCATCGATCAGGTCAGGTAGATATTCATTCGGCAGCTTCTCGCGGATCACATTGCGATTGGTGTCGCTGGTGAGGGGCGAGCGGTTGAGAATGGAATTGATTGCTGGGCCGACCTTGTTCTCGCGCCCCCACCAGGCCGGAACAATATGGTGGTCATCGAGATCGCCATAGGGGGGGACATCGCCGCTCATCCAGTCCCGAGCGCCTGCCAGAACGAACAGGTTGAAGATGGCGCTGTAAATCGAGGAGCCGCGTTTCACTTCGCTGCGCATATCGATGGACCGGTACGACAGCGCAAATTCGTCGATCAGGTCCGGCTTGGCGTCCTCATTGGCCATCCATTCGCGCATGGCACCGAAATCGCGCGCAGCGGTCGACTCCACTGAACTCGAATAGCGGTTCAGAAAGACCGAGGCCCAGTACCAGAGCCGGACCTTGCGGCGCGCCGACAACTGCCGCTTGGCCGGCTGCGCGCTGACGAGTGTGTTGATAGCTGCGAACGCCGGAACGATCGACGCATATGGAATATAGGCTTGGCCGACCGCGCCATACTCCTGAGGATGACGAAGCAGCGCGATCACCCGTTCCAGCGCATCAACCGCCTGGTTCCAGAGCGCGACGAATTCTGAACTGTCCGCGACGAGAATGTTTTGCCTGCGCGTGCCGTCCGGCAACCGAACCGGCTTCTCGACACCGGGCTGCAGGAAGTAAAGATATTTCGGCGAGCAATAGCTTTGCCGCAGGATCGACATCACCTGAAGGATGTAGACATTCATTTTCGGCGTTTCGACAAAGCCAAGCCGGTCCCGCGCCTCGCGGTACATGTGCTTGAGCTGAATATCCTTTGGCTTCATCAGCGCATTCAGCAGGTCGAACACGTCGAGCTGAATGCCTTTGCTGTTGATCTGTGTGAAGATGTCACAGACCTTCTCGACACCGATTTCTTTGTCGAGTTCGACATGGGAAATCTGATAATTCGTTAGGGTGTCGTTGATGTCTTTTCCAAAGGGCTTCGCGTTGGACGCATTTTGCAAAGCGACTTGTCGGCTTTGCTCGTCGGTTGCTTCATCCGCTCGGCGCTGCCAGTACTTTCCATATGCCTCTGCCCACTCAAAAAGTTCGTAACCCCCTTCACTAATAACGCTCAGTGGAAAGATGTTTCGTTCGAATTGAAGTTCTGGCGTCGAAAGCAGGGCCGAGCTCTTTTGCGACATCCATTCGTAACCGAACGCATCATCGGTTTCGCCCGCCATGAACTTGTCGATCTGTATATAATAGATTGCCGGCTTCTTGCGGTTCGGCAGGGGCATGTCGGGCGCTAAGAAAGCATAATGCATCGCCGTGAGGCGCTGCTGGCCATCAAGAACGATGTATTCGGGCGCGCCACCGCCCGCATAGCCATAGAGGCCTTCGCAGGCGAGCAGCTTGATGTTCTGGTCTTTCGCTTTCCAGAGAAGAAGGCTGCCGATGTAATAGTCCGAGAAGATTGACCGCATCAGGTCGCGAATGTCCCAGGGCGCCCATTCGAATTCACGCTGGAAGTCCGGGATCACGAACCGGCCTTCGCGCATGCGGCCAATCAGCGTGTTGAGGCTGACATGGTCTGGTTTCTGAGCGTCTTTCATCGGTCCCCCTAATCGCCTTTATATTCTCCGACAGGGCAATCTGACGGGCGCAGACGATTCCATGTCTCAATAAGTTTCGTTTTGTTGGTGCTCCACCAGTACTTCACATTCTTTTCAAAACGCAGAATCTGGCCGGAACCATTCATGCGTGTGCAATCTTCAATGGTGAAGTTTGCAGTGCTGCCTTGATAATTGACCCTAAAATGCGGTGGTGGATGTTCATTTGCGAAGATTTCAACCTTCAACCCTTCAATGCGCGCGACCGTTTCCTCGGTCAGCATTCGTATCGCCCTGCCGTCTTTGATCTCCAGGACAGGGCCTTGCCTAATACTTTCAGCGAGCTCTTCCGCTAGACCGGCATCGACGTCGACAACCCATTCGCTCATGCGCTGGCCTCCTTGCGCGCATCGGATTCCAGGCGGCTCTCCTGATAGGCATGGCTTTCGACCAGGAACTCGCAGAGGGCGAAGGCGGAATTCACCGCGAGCTTCGCGTGATGGGCGGCGGGGTTATAGATACGGGCGTGCCGGTCGCTCGCCTTGTTGGAAATCTCATAAAGGCCAGCGATCAGTTTCTGAAACCCATCAAGAATTGGCTTCAGGGGCGCATCAATGGACTCTTCTGATGGATCGAGGCGCAACGGCGTACGCAGCGCTTTGTATAGCGATCGGATATCGCCGTCATTTTCCTTGTACGTCGTAGATGTCTTGACGAGCAGGAGTTTCAGAAGTTGCTCGACCAGCGTGTAGGCGCTGGCGATTGCGCCAGCGTAGTCGCCACTGTCAATTTTGCGGTTTGCCTTCTGGATCTGTTCGCGCACCGCGTCGTGGTTGACGGCCGCAAGTGAAGTCGGTGCAACAGTCAGAGGCGAAATGGGCACCACATCGAAATAGGGGTCTGCCTCAACATGGCGGTCGCCTTCCATCCACCCGCGGCGGTATTCTAGGGTCAGGCGATAACCATCGCGGACGAGCGCGCGGTTGAAGTCTTCAGCTGCGGCTTCCGGGTCCAGGCCATCAGCATCAAAGAAATCGAAGGCGTTCGAGATGATACCGCGCATGACATCCATGCCATCAAACTTCTCGAGCTTTTCCTTGGTGTAGGCACCGCGCGAGGGGACGCCCTGGCCGTAAAGGTCGCGTTCGCCAAAGTCGCGGAAGAACGCAATGAGTTGCGGCCCGGAACGATACGGGCTGACTTTAGAGTCGCCTGTAATGATGCCGACGAGTTTCTCTATGGTCTTGGCGGAGAGTTTCATGCGCGCATCTCCGCTTCGATGGCATCGAGGCGCCGGTCTGTGTCTCCCTTGCGGGCGTGTCCTGAAATATCGAGTTGGCCGGTGACGGCGGCGGTAATCAGGGCGGCGCGGAATTCGCGCAGGCTGGCAATAGAGGCATTGACCTTGGCAGAAATATTGGTGTGCTTTGCTTCTTCGGACTGGAGACGCTCACTGATCTCGAATTGCTCTTCAAGCGTTGGAAATGCAAAGCGATAGCGACTAAATGCCTCTGCTGTCAGGTGGTCGATTGTGGTCTGATTGCCTCCCGCGATGAACACTCCGTACTTCGTAGCGAACCACATGAGATAATAAAGAAAATCGGCCGTATCACGTTTTGACTGCCTCGGACGGACGCGGTGTAACGCTTTTTGATAGTAGACCTCTCGTTCGGTCGAGCGCCAAACGGCAGAACGTCCGACATATGAACCACCCTCATTTACTAACAAATCACCGGGTAGCAAACGGAACCTCTTTCTATCGCTAGCAGAGAAATCCATCACGGGTAGGTCAATTGTGTTGATCTTACCCCATTGGACATCTGCAACGCGCAGATACCTCCGCAAGTTTTGGCCAGTCTGCTTGGCACCGTCGAGCATCTTTCCTAGCTGAATCTCATAACGCCATCCGATTTTTTCGACAGACCAATGCTTCGGCACAGTTGTTAGATACCCGATGCCGGTTGCGCGCCGTTGTTCGTCAGCTGGGTAATCGGCTTCGCCGGAAACGTATGAGCGCACCGTTCGGTCGAGCTTTTCGCCAAGAAGTCCTGCCATCCTCTGTTTCTTCGCCACCAACTGGTCGATGCGGGCGGTTTCGCGGTCGAGGAAGTCGGCGATGGCGCGCTGGGTGTCGCGGTCGGGGCGCTGTACCCAATCATTTGGAAAATCTGCAAACTTGATGGATTGGCGCACGCCGCCGCCGAGTGAGTAATAATATTTGGCCAGATCGAGCGCGAGAAGTGCATAGGCCCAGAACCGAGGATCGTTATCCGGCGCAACCTCCAGCGCGTCATATGCGGATGTTATGATACCTCGTTCCGTTACGAGACCTTGGCGCAGGCTGCGCTTATCGTTTTGCAAGTCGGTGAGCCGCATCACGATATTGCCGGCTTCGACGATCTGATACGTCTCGAAGCTTTCAGGAAGCAAACCGTCAGTCGCGTTCAGGTCCTTCCGAATGATGTTGCCATAGCTGAGAGACAGAAGATTTTCTTCCTGCATCCCTTCATTCTTGAAACCTTTTCGGACCCGTAGGACACGATGAAGTTTGTCTAGATTCCAGTGCTCTGGCGGCGGTGCCCCATGTACACGTTCCTGAAGTGTCCTCATGCCGCTACCCTCCAGGCTGGCATCTGCTGCCAGTTTGCGGGAAAGCCCATGGCGGCGGTATCTGCGAGCGGGGTGTCGTCGATCAGCGTGATGAGCTTTCGCCGCCAGTCTGAGCCGGGCGCGATAATACCGATGAGATAGCCGATGGTGGCGAGCGTATTGTAGAGACGGCGGCTTGCGTTCGCGTTCATGGCGAGCTTCAGCGCTGCGGGTGACTGGGGCAGCTTCATCGTCACCGTGAACTGCTTGTTCCACAGACGGCCATGGTGGGCGCAGATGTTCCGGACATGGGCGAGATGGTGGGCGAGCGAGACGACAACTTTCTCATCCAGCCCATAGGGCTTGGCAATGGCCTGACGGTCCGCACGGAGTTTCAGATTGTCGAGCCATTTTGACAATTGTCCGAGCGACATAACCTCCGCCGCCATCCAGATCGGCGGCAATTTGGGATCGTTATACCTTTTCTGGTAGTGCTCGATGAAGGTGTCGCGGGAACGCTTGATCTCTTCATCAAGGCTGCTGAGGGCCCGCGCATAGTGCTCCGGCCTGCCGTAGAGGTTCGCGTCGATATAGCCATGCGGTCCATACTTCATGGCAAGGTGATGCGCCCAGGCGCCGCGCAGCGAGACCTCGATCCGCTCCACCGCGTCCATGACATGCAGGCGAAGCTGCCGGTCGAAAACATATAGGGCGACGGCGTCGTCGAAGCTTGCGCCATTTTTGAACGCGTGGTCGCCATCGGCCTCAGCGGCAGTTTCAAAGGGCAGCCAATACGCACGCAGCCTGTAATAGCTGATATGGCGCAGATAGTGCTCCGCCCGCGCGCGGTCCGGCACAGCCATACCCCGGCGCTCGATTAGGGCGATCTGGTCGGCGACGGAAAGGGCGGGTTTGGTGAACTTCATGCACGCCCCGCTTTCAATGAAAACAAGGCGCTAAAACGAAGAAACCCGCCAGGGTGCGCAGTGCGAAGCCGAAACTTCGTCCGAGGCGTGGCGGGTCTTATTACGACGATATATGGCCCAGCCCGGTTAAAATCGCAATAAGCTCGCGCATCAAAATTCTGCGACCTCATGCCACCACCTCCTTCAGGAGAGCGGCGATGTCGGCCTCGAGGGTCTTTAACTCGGCGTCGATCTCCTCGAGCGGGCGCGGCGGGGTGTAGGTGTAGAAATACCGATTGAAATTGATCTCATAGCCGACCCGCCCGACCTGTTTGTCACTGTCATCGGCATAGCTCTGATCGACCCAGGCGTCGGGCGCGAAGGGTTTGACCTCGCGGGCAAAATAGTCCCGCCAGTCCTCCTTCAGCGGCACCAGCTCATGGTCGCGCAGCTGCGTGTCCGGCTCCGGATGGCCATCCTTGTCGCGGCAGATTTCGGCCGTCTCGTCCCGCGTGCCAAGCGCCTCGACTATGGCCTTCATCACCGGCGCACCGACTTTTATGCTCTTCGCTTTCAGCGCCTTGTTCAGCGCTTTGAGGAAGACAGCGCGGTCAGTGAAACTCTGACCGGTAAGGGCGCTGGCGATGGCGCTGCGGATGGCGTCCTGCTCGGCAGCGTCCAGCTTCTCGAACGCTTTCTGGCCGCTGAGGGCGTTGAGCGTTTCTTCGGTCACATCGAATCGCAGGCGCAGGGGCCGCTCGACGCGGATTTCGCGATAGCCGAAGTCGCTGGTGTCAAAAATCTTCGCGACGTCGCCTTCGCCGCTTTCACCATTGAGAAAGTCCGCATAGAGCCGGACAATCTGGTCGCGCGCCGTTTCGGGAATTTCCCGTCGCTTGGAGCCGAGCGACTTGCGCATGCCGGTCCAGAAGCGTTCGCCCGACGCGTCGATCAGCTGGACCTTGCCCTCGCGCGCCTTCGGCTTGCGATTGGTCAGCAGCCAGACATAGGTCTGGATGCCGGTATTGTAGAAAAGGTCGGTCGGCAGGGCGACAATCGCCTCGACCCAGTCATTCTCAAGCATCCAGCGACGGATCTCGCTTTCCCCGGACCCGGCGCCGCCCGTGAAGAGGGGCGAGCCGTTCATGACGATGCCGATGCGCGAGCCGTCCTCGTCGTCACGCATCTTGGAAATCATGTGTTGCAGGAAGAGGAGCTGGCCGTCGGAAATACGCGGCGTGCCCGCGCCGAACCGCCCGGCATGGCCCTGATTGGCGGCTTCCGCCTTGATCGGGTCCTGGTACTTCTTCCAGTCCACGCCATAGGGCGGATTGGACAGCATGTAGTGGAACTTGCGGTTCCCGTGCGCATCATCGGTCAGCGTATTGCCGAAGGCGATCTGCTCGGGATTGTGCCCGGTGACCAGCATGTCGGACTTACAGATGCCGAAGGATTCGCCGTTGAGCTCTTGGCCGAATAGCTCGACACGGATTGAATCGTTGAACCGTTTCAGGGCTTCTTCGGAGAGGGCCAGCATGCCGCCTGTGCCACAGGCCGGGTCGTAAATCTGCCTGATGATGCCGCGCCGGTGCAGCTTGGTGTCGTCATTGGCGATCAGAAGTTCGACAATCAGCCGGATAACCTCGCGCGGCGTGAAATGCTCCCCCGCCGTCTCATTGGAGATTTCCGAGAAGCGCCGGATCAGTTCCTCGAACAGATAGCCCATCTCGATATTCGTGACGGCGGATGGGTGCAGGTCGATCTCACAGAACCGCTCGAACACTTGCCAGAGGATCTTGCCGTCATTCAGCCGCTTGAGCTGTTCGGTGAACAGGAACTTCTCAAGGAAGATGTCACGCACATTGGGCGAGAAGCAGCGAATATAGTCGATGAGGTTGGCATGCAGCTGCCGGGCGTCCTGTCCGCGCAGCTTGTCAAAGGTAAGCTCTGACGTGTTGTAAACCTTGATCCCGTCGCCGGCCGCTCCGAACAGGATCATGTCCTGCGTCTCTTCATCGACGCTCTTGGGCAGCGATTTTTGAGCGGCGAGCACCGCCGTCTTGGTCGGCTCCAGGATGCAATCCAGTCGCCGCATGACCACGAAGGGCAGGATCACCTTCCCATATTCGGACTGCTTGAAATCCCCACGCAGGATTTCAGCGATCGACCAGACGAACCCGCTGAGCGATTTAATGTCGGGTGTTGCACTGGCCGTCATGTATCCTTGTCCCCCTTGGCGCGCTTGCGCGCATCTTCGTCAATCCAGGCATCGATCTCACCCTTGCGGAACCGCCAGGAGCCGCCGACCTTGAAGCCGGGTATCTTGCGCTCGGAGGCCAGCCGATAGGCTGTTTTCTCCGTAATGCGCAGATATTCCGCCACTTCCTTGATGGTCAGAATGTCGGTTTCCATGACCGCCCCTTGAGCCGAAATCAGCCTGATTGAGAAAATTAGGCAGAATCGGGAAATAGCACAACCGGGAAACGGCGTCGCGGTGTTGCTCGCCTTCAGCGTGCTCGCCCGACCAGTACAATCTCCCTCCGCCTCAATATCTGTTCCCATCAGTCAGGTGGGCGGACGGTGCGTCTGCCAGAGCGCGGTCGCCGCGCAAGGGGGCGGGTCCTTGTGATCTATGATCGTCTTCAGGCGTCATACCTACAGCTTCCCCTTGCGCGCCGCCCTGGTGCGCTCCGGCTGAGCACCTCCTCGCCGCCCACCCGACTGTCGGGAAAAGAACGCGGGCGGGAGAGGAGACTGACATGACGGACCAGATTTGCACCCACGCGCACGCGGCAACGCCTGAACCCGCGCGAGCCGAGCGACCGCGCATCTACGTGGCCTGCCTTGCAGCCTACAATTCCGGCTGCCTGCACGGCCGATGGATCGACGCGACCACCCCCGACGAGATTTGGGAACAGGTTCGCGCCATGCTGGCGGCATCGCCGGAACCGGACGCGGACGAACACGCGATCCACGATTATGAAGGCTTCGAGGGCGCGAACCTTTCCGAATACGCCTCATTCGAAACCGTGTGCGCGCTTGCCGATTTCATTGAGGAGCATGGCGAGCTTGGCGGCAAAGTCCTGAGCCATTTCGGCGATGACCTCGCCGAGGCACGCGCCGCCTTCGAGGACTATGCAGGCGAGTACCGCAGCGCGGCGGACTTCGCCGAGAGCCTGCACGAGGACACCGGCACCGAGATTCCGGAGAGCCTTCGATACTATATCGGCTGGCAGGCGCTGGCCCGCGATATGGCGCTGAATGGCGAGATCATGGTGTTCCAGACGGGCTTTGATGAAGTCCACATTTTCTGGTCACGATAGGCGGAGGGCGTGGACATGACTCCCGAAACCACCCGCTATCGCTTCACCTTGGAAGAATTGCAGCAGGCTGACGATTGGTCAGAAGGCTTCTGCCTTGCCTGCCGCGCCCCGCGCGAGTGCTGCGAACCCGATGCGAGCGCCTATCCATGCGACGAATGCGGCGAACATGCCGTCTACGGCCCGCACTGGATCGCCATTGCCGGACTGTTCAAGGAGGGCGCGGCATGACGTTCACGGAACGCTTTCCGACCTTCGTTTGCGAAGGCGACAACATCTCTTGCGAGGTTGCAGGCTTCGAGATCACCGCGCAGATCGTGCGCGATGATTGCCCCGACGCGCCCGACGAGCGCCAGGACGGATTCTGGCCTTCGCTCTACAAGGACGCGCCGGGATTTATTGGTCCCGGCAACAACTGGCGCGAGCGGTTTGCGCAGGCGCAGGCCAGGGCCGAAGCCGTCATGGAAGCATGGCGCAAGGACGAATGGTTCTATTGCGGGATCGTCCTGTTCGTGGCGTTGGAGGGCGTCACGCTGGACGCCCATGCCGCGAGCCTTTGGGGCATCGAGGCGAACTATCCCGGCAGCGACAACGCTTATCTGACGCAGGTCGCGCAGGAGCTTCTGCCCGAGGCGCTGGACGCAGGCCGCGCCGCCGCCCGACGCCTTTGCGCGGCACTGGAAACCAGCGGAGCGCGCGCCTGACGGCGCGCCCCCAATCCACAAACCCCTCAATCAAAAAGGAGCCAGATCATGGCCCAGCCCATTCTCAAAACCATTCCCCTGTCCGAGCTTCGGATTTCAAAACTCAATATGCGCCACAGTCGCAAGAAGCCGGACGTGTCGGACATCCTGCCCTCGATCCGTGCGAGCGGAATCCGCCAGACTTTGCTGGTCCGCAAGGAGGACGATCACTATGGCGTCGTCGCCGGACGGCGGCGCTACTTCGCCCTCAAAGAGATCGAGAAGGAGTCAGGCGAGACGCCGCTTGTCCCCTGCGCGATCATGACCGAGGAAGACGCCGCGAGCGCCATCGCGGCGTCCGTCATCGAGAATGTCGGACGCCTGCCAGCGTCTGAAATGGAGCAGTACACAGCCTTCAAACGCCTGCACGATGAGGGGCGAAGTGTGGACGAAATCGCCGCCTTCTTTGGCATCACCGAGCTACTGGTGCGGCGCGTTCTGGCGCTCGCCTCGCTCGCAGAACCTATCCGCAAGCTTTACGCCGAGGAGGAGATCGACCGCGAGACGATCCGCGCCCTGACGCTCGCCACAGAGGAGCAGCAGGCCGAATGGCTGCGGCTCTATGAAAGCGAGGACGAGCGTGCGCCGCGTGGCCGCAACTGCAAGGCATGGATCACCGGCGGGGCGATCATTACCACGGACAAGGCGCTGTTCGACATCGCCGAATATGAAGGCCAGATCACCGCCGACCTGTTTGGCGAGCATGGCGTGTTCGCCGATCCCGAAGCCTTCTGGAAGGCGCAGTCAGCCGCCGTGGCGCAGCGCATCGAGGCCTATATCGCTAATGGCTGGAGAGACGTGATCTGTCTTGAGCGCGGGGCATTCTTCCATCGCTGGGACCACCAGACCCGTACCAAACGCCAAGGCGGCAAAGTCTATGTCGAGCTACGCCATGACGGCACCGTGACCTTCCATGAGGGGTTTATCTCGCAGGCCGAGGCACGGCGGCCGGAGAAGGCAAAGTTCAGTCAGGACGATGCTCCTGCCGCGCCCGTGAAACCCGAAATGTCCGGCCCGTTAGCGGAATACATTCTCCTGCATCGGCATGGCGCAGCGTCGGCAAGCCTTGCGGGCCAGCCTGCCATCGCGCTGCGCCTGATGGTGGCTCATGCGATGACCGGCAGCGCCCTTTGGCAAGTCCGCGCCTATGAGTGCGCTAGCCGCAAGGAGGAGACGCGCGCTAGCCTTGAAGGCTCGAAAGCCGCTGGCGAACTGGAAAATAAGCGCGCCCGCATCGCCGCCCTGTTGGAGGCGCTGGGCGTGTCAGCCGAGGCGAGGCGCAATGGCGACGCCTACCGCCTTTGCGAAATCTTCGCTGCCTTGCTTGCCATGTCGGACAAGGAAGTCATGGAAGTGCTGGCCTTCACCATGGCGCAGACGCTGGAAGCAGGCGGGCCGGTCGCCGAGGCCGTGCTGCATGTCTGCGAGACGGATTTGTCCGCCTACTGGGAGCCGGAACCGGCCTTCTTCGACCTCCTGCGAGACAAGCGCGCCATCAATGCCATGGTCGCTGATATTGGCTCGACATCGCTGGCGGACAGCTGCGCCAGCGACACCGCCAAGGTCCAGAAACAGATCATCGGCAACCGGATCATGGGTAATGGATGCGAGCCCCATCCCGACTGGCGGCCCGCATGGATGCAGACCCCGCCGACCCGCCTTGTCGAGGGTGCAAGCTCACCGCCCGCAGACGCATGGGCACGGATTGCGGGCCTGTTCGAGCGCGGCGAAGACATTGATGGAGCTCGGGTGCAAGCCTTCGATCAGCAGGATGCCGCCTGACCTTTCAGTCTCCCCGTCAGGCGGATGACGGAGCCGCCCGGTGACAGTCGCCGGGCGGTTTTCCGCGCACTGATGGATGCAACCTGGGCGCAGGCAGAGGGTTCATTGATTGAACCGCACCGAAAAAAAATCGCCCGTCTTTGGGTCTCGCTTGGCTTTCCGAAATGTCGGCCAGCGTTGGTCCATCCGTTTCCGAATGATGCGCACCGAACCCCTTGTTCCCGTCTCATGCCGTGTGACCTGGACGACGCCTGTCGGGCCTTGAAACCGGCCAAGCCAAGAAATTTCCTCTGCGCTGCGCGCATTCACCGCGAGGCAAATTTCATGTCCTGTCCGGTGCTCCACTGCGTTTCGCCCGTGCCGGTTCAGGCTCGCCCTGCGCCGTCCTTTCGGTCCGGCGTCGACGGGGACAAGGGGTCCCTCAGGCGACATGGAAACGAAAGGAACCACACCATGGCCAACGCACTCGGATATGTTAGCGAAACCAAGACCGGCTTCGAAGGCGCTCTTGCAATGATGAACCTCTCGGCTGCCATCCGCATCGAGAAGAACGCGGAGAAAGCCGCCGACGGACAGCCCGACTACCGCATCTTCGCCGGCGAGACCTCGACCGAGATCGGCGGCGGATGGCTTCGCAAAGCCAAAGCTTCGGGACGCGAATATGTCTCGATCACGCTCGCAGACCCGCAGATCGGCCCGCGCAAGATCTACGCGAACCTCGCCCCCGTGAAAGGCAAGAAAGGCCGCCACGTGATCCTCTGGAACCCGCGGGACTAGGGGGTCGATCCATCGCCCTTGAGCCGCTCCGGAGATCAGCTCCGGGGCGGTTCTTGCGTGCTCAGGAAGGGGGGAGAAAATGCGTGGGCGCGATTTTCTCCGTCCAAACCGGCGCAGTTCGCGGCAAGTCTTTGCCAAGCCTGCAGAAAGAAAAGGAGCGGCTGCAATGACACGAAACAGACGACATGACGATGACTGGCCGGAGCTTCTCACCGTGACCGAGGCGGCAGAATTCCTGCGCCTGACACGCTCCACACTCGATCATTATCGCTGCGAAGGACGGGGGCCCATCTATCGCAAACATGGCGCTCGGGTCTTCTATCCGAAACCCGATCTCATCGCCTGGTCGGAGCGCAACGCCTATGCTTCCACATCTGAGAAGATCAGGAACACCAAATGAAACGCCGCGCGCTTCTGATGACGGGCGCGGGCATCGGCCTTGCTCTGTTCGGCCTCGTCTTCTCCCCCATGGACAGGCTGATCTGGAACCGGACCGGCAGCGCGCCTCAAGGGCTGTACTGGCTGAGCGACGAGCCATTCACCCCTGGCCGATCGGTCGTCGTCTCAGCCAGAAGCGATGAAGCGCAATGGGCAGAGGAGCACGGATTTGTTGGCCGCAACTGGCCGTTGCTCAAACAGATTGCGGGCCTTCCCGGCGATGAAATCTGCCGCTCTAGTGCTGAGGTTTCGATCAATGGAAAGCCCGTCGCGATGGCCCGGGAACGCGATTCCATGGGCCGCGCCTTGCCGGTCTGGCAGGGCTGCGTGCTGCTCGATGAAGGGCAGGTCTTCCTGCTCGGGCCGCATCCTGACTCCCTCGACGGACGCTATTTCGGGGCCATGCAGCGCTCCGATCTCGTCGGCGTGGCGCGCCCGCTCATGACTTCGGAATAGTGACGGGACTGCAAGCGTATGCAAAGCGATACAAGGCGGTGCAGCGAACAGATAAGCGAACCCGGTAGGGCGAGATTGAAGCAGTGGCACCACATGCCACCTAACGCCTTGTCTGCACATCTCTTTTTTGGAACCTTTTGCACAGCATTGCGGTGCACGGGTTTCCGGCAAGTCTCAGATTTATTGAAGGTTTTTCGGGTGCACGGGCCGGAGGCCGCGCCATGAGCGAGGAGACGCCCTTCACGCCGCGCCTCGGGCGGATCGGCGATCAGGGGAAAGGCTCAGGACGGCGGGCCTCACGCAAGCTGCGCCGGGCGATCGCGAAGCTGCCCAGGGCGACGAGGGCAAGCTTCACAGGCGCGCGTTCCGGAGCAGGTCGCGCCGCCGGCACGCGCGGGCGCAAGAGCGGGCGTCTTTCACGCCTGCATACGCGCCGCGTCGTGGTGAAGGTTCATATCGCGCGCGGCGGGCGCTCCGGGCCGGGCCTTTACCGCGCCCATCTTGGCTATCTGCAGCGCGACGGTGTGGACAAGGGCGGCGAAGGCGGTGTGCTCTATGACCGGGAGAGCGACAGTGTCGACGCGCGGGGCTTCCTTGAGCGCAGCGAGCAGGACCGGCACCAGTTCCGCATCATCGTCTCACCTGAAGACGGCGCGCGCCTTGGCGATCTCAAAAGCGCCACCCGCGAACTCGTGGCGCAGATGGAGCGAGACCTTGGCAGGCGTCTCGACTGGGTCGCGGTCGATCATCACAATACCGGTCATCCCCACACCCATATCGTCATTCGCGGGCGCGATGCGCGTATGCGCGACGTGGTGATTGCCCGCGATTATCTGATGCACGGCCTTCGCGAAACCGCCGAGGACCTCGTCACACAACGGCTCGGTCCGAGGCGGGCGCTGGAGATCGCGCAGGCGCGGGAGAGGGAAGTTGGCCAGGACCGCTGGACCGGGCTCGATCGGGAGATCGACGCGGCGCTTGAGGGCGGGCGCATCGAGCTTGGCGAGGCGAGCGGCAGCGGGGCTCGATTCAATCGCGCGCTGAAACTGAGGCGTTTGCGGCATCTGGAATCCCTGGGCCTTGCAAGGCGGCTCGATGAGCGATCTTTCGAGATGAAGACCGGCTGGCAGGACAGACTGAAACGCGAGGCCCGGCGGGGCGACATCATCCGCACGCTGGCGGCGGAGTACACGCGGCAGGGACGGGCCGTGTCCTTCATTGAGGAGCTGAAGCCCGGAACTGACCGGATCCGGGGGCTTGTGAAGGCTTACGGCCCGGAAGATGAGCTGCGCGACACGCGCTTTCTGCTGGTCGAGGATTTCGATGGCCGGGTCTGGCATGTCCCGGCAGGCGCAGTCGATAAGGCGGCGCCGCCTGTTGAAGGCGCGGTGGTGGAGTTGAAGCGGGCGAGCACCGTGGCCCGCGCCTCCGACCGGGCCATCGCGGCCGTAGCGGAGGCTGCGGGCGGCATCTGGTCGGAGGCGCTGCATGCGCGCCACGATCCGGGCTCGAAACCGGATTACCGGCTCTCCCTGAAACGCAGGCTCGAAGCCCTGCGCCGGGCCGGGATCGGTGCGCGGCTTGCCACCGGCGAATGGCATATTGGCGAGGATTTTCTGGAGCGAGCCGCGAGCCACGAGGCGCGAGCGTCAGGCGGGGTCCGGCTTGCTGTTCTGTCCTGGGTGCCAGCCGAGCGTCAGGTTCGCTTTCGAGGTGAGACCTGGCTCGATCGGTCGACAGATGCGGAAGCGCCAGCCGAAACGCAGATCGGCACGCTCCGGGCGCAGCGACAGGCATGGCTCCGTCAACAAGGTTATCTCGGGGAGGGGCAGGACCGCCTGTCAGACGATCAGCGTGCACGTCTTCGGGTCATGGAGCTGACACGCGCCAGCGCCGCGATTGCGGCGCGCACCAGCCGTGAAGCAGTCACGGTTCAGACCGGCGACGGGTTCGAGGGCACGCTCGAAGGCCATGTCGATCTCGGGGCCGGACGCATGGCAATTGTCGGCAATGCCAAGGAGTTCACCCTCGTGCCCTGGCGCGAGGCGCTCGGTCGACAGATCGGCCGTGAGCTGAGCATCCAGCGAACAGAGCGGGGCCTTTCCTGGAGCCTCGGCATCGAGCGCGCACGGGGCTTGTCGCGCTGACTCCATGCACGCCTTTGCAGGGCGTTGCGCGCTTTGGCGCGCTTTGCGGCTGGGCGCACCCGCCCGCGCGCGACCATTCTGGGAGCCTACAAAACCTGCTCCCGGAAGGACCCGACATGACCGGCACGAAAATCCTCATCGGCCAGATCGCGGTGGTGTTTGCGCTCATCATCGGGGCGGTCTGGCTGGCTACCCAGATGACGGCGGAGGCTCTGGGATTTCAGCCTGCGCTCGGCGCGCCCTGGTTCTTCGTCGGGGACGCGCCGGTCTACAAACCCTGGCGGCTCTTCCAGTGGTGGTATGCCTATGAGGCCTATGCGCCGGAGGTCTTCGCGCGTGGCGGCCTGATCGCGGTGTCCGGTTCGGCGCTCGGATTTCTTGCGGCGATTGTAGGTTCGGTCCTGCGCAGCCGCCATGAGCGCAACGTCACCACTTATGGCTCGGCGCGCTGGGCCAATGGTGCAGACCTCAAACGCGCGGGCCTTCTGGGGTCGGACGGTGTGTTCCTGGGGCGATGGCGCGGGCGGTATCTGCGCCATGCCGGACCGGAGCATGTGATGGCCTTTGCGCCGACACGTTCGGGCAAGGGCGTCGGGCTCGTTGTGCCGACGCTCCTCTCCTGGACCGGCAGCGCGGTCATTCACGACATCAAGGGCGAGAACTGGGACCTGACCTCAGGCTGGCGCGCGGGGTTCTCGCGCTGTGTGCGGTTCGATCCGACCGACCGGAAATCTCCCCGCTACAATCCGCTTATGGCGGTCCGGCGCGGCGAGCACGAGGTGCGCGACGTTCAGAACATCGCCGACATTCTCGTTGATCCCGAAGGCTCGCTGGAGCGGCGCAATCACTGGGAAAAGACCGGCCATGCACTTCTGGTCGGCGTCATCCTGCACGTGCTCTATGCCGAAGCGGACAAAACCTTGTCGGGGTGTGCGCGGTTCCTGTCTGATCCGAAGTGCTCGTTCGCCGTCACGCTGCGCGCCATGATGACGACACCGCATCTCGGCGAGCGGGGCGTGCATCCGATCGTGGCGCAGGCGGCGCGGGAGCTTCTGAACAAGTCGGAGAATGAACGCTCAGGCGTTCTCTCGACCGCGATGAGCTTCCTGTCGCTCTATCGCGATCCGGTCATTGCCGAAGTGACGGCCAGTTCGGACTGGCGCATCGAGAATCTGGTCGGGGCAGGTGAACCCCTGTCGCTCTATCTCGTTGTTCCGCCTTCGGACCTGTCGCGCACCAAGCCGCTGATCCGGCTCATCCTCAATCAGATCGGACGCAGGCTAACAGAACAGCTTCCCGTCAAGGGACAGAGGCAGCTTCTCTTCATGCTGGACGAGTTTCCGGCGCTTGGTCGGCTCGACTTCTTCGAGAGCGCGCTGGCCTTCATGGCGGGCTATGGCATCCGCGCCTATCTCATCGCCCAGTCGCTGAACCAGATCGAAAAGGCCTACGGGCCAAACAATTCGATCCTCGACAACTGCCATGTGCGGATCAGTTTTGCGACGAATGACGAGCGCACCGCAAGGCGGGTCTCCGATGCCCTCGGCACGACGACGGAACTCCGGTCCCAGAAGAACTATACCGGCCACCGGCTCGCGCCCTGGCTATCCCACATGATGGTCTCGCGCCAGGAGACCCAGCGCGCTTTGGTCACGCCTGGCGAAGTCATGCAGCTCGCATCGACCGACGAGATCGTCATGGTCGCAGGCAGCCCGCCGGTTCTGGCCAAGAAGCTGCGCTATTATGAGGACGGAAATTTTACGCGGCGGGTCTTGCCGCCTGCGTCCGTCGAATGGACCGGCGATGCCTCCGCCGCCACCTGGACGACATGCGTTGCCGCGCCGGTTGCTACCGAGGCAGCAGAACCGTTCCCCGGCGAGACGGATGGCCTCGCGCTGAAACGCACCCGCGAGCCGGAACATGAGATCACGGCTGACGCGCTTTCTGCGGAACCTGAACCGGAATTGTCGCCCGATCCGGAGGACGCCGCCGATCCGTCCGATGACCGCAACCTCGAAACCGTCCGGCGCGCCGTCGCCGCCGATCGCGGTGATCCTGATTTCCTGCCGGAGTTCTGAGCCCATGGGCAAGCCACGCGTAAACATACGGATTTCAACAAAGCTATACGCCCAGCTCTGCGAGGCGGCAGACAGGCCCGGCGCGACCAAGACCGCCATCGTCGAGGATGCGCTCAGGGCGTGGTTCGACCCCGAGGCGCGCTCGGTTTTGGAAGAACGGCTGCTGGCAAGGGTAGATGCCTTTGATCGCAGACAGGCCGAGATCGAACGCGATGTCGCCTTCACCTATGAGACGCTCGCCCACTACATCTACTATTGGCTGACCCGCACCGAACCGATCCCGGAAGGTGAGCGCGATATCGCCCACGCCCTCGGCCAGAAGCGGTTTGACCACTTCATCGGTCAGGTGGCGCGGAAGATTGGAGGTCGCGATACACGGGATATCGATAGGCAGGCCAGGTTGCCTTCACACCGCCCATGAAGAGTCGAGTCGCCGCCGCGGCGGTAAGGGGGAGGAGCAAGTGGAAACGAGGGATCGGCATCTGCAGATCCGAAAGCGGTCGACGTCGTGATGAGCGACAACCGAGATGGCCGACGTATTGCCGCATCCAAGAATGTTCCCGAAGGATCATGTCGCCGCCTCAACCAATTGTTCCTGAGAATGTCAGCCCTTGTGGGTCTCAGTTCGGTTGTGCCTCAGTTTGAAATCGAGCAGCCTCCCACCCTTGGGCGTAACGGCGCTTGTTGAGCGAACCAGCCGGTCGTAATGTTCTGGCCATCAGAGCTGGATTGGCCCAAACAGGACACTCACTGCGGCGCTTAGAGTAGGGACTTTCTTATCTGCGACCCGTGTAGCTGACCGTGCAATCTTCAACAAAAAATGTGCCCCACGAAATACGGGAAACCGTGTGAAAGTTAGCGTTCCATTTCTAATTTTTGCTGGGAGTGGATCTATGAGAAGACAGGCATGCAAATCAGTCGCAGCCATTGCGATTGCGACAGTGTTTTCGGTAGCGGCGCCAATAAGCGGTGCCGCCGCGCAGGATGCTGACGACGGGCAAAGTGCGGATACCGATCGCCGCCTAGCCCCGGTGACAGTCACGGCTCGAAAGAAAGAAGAAAGTGCTCTATCCGCTCCACTCTCTATTTCTGCATTTACGGGCGATCAGTTAGAAGCACAGGGCGTTGTCTCCTTTGATCAAGTGCTAAGCACGGTCCCAAATGCAGGCCAATCGGGGGGGTGGTGGCAATCTTCAAGGTCTGATTTCCATTAGAGGTATTTCAACCCTGGTTCGTTTTGTCGGTCTTGAGACCGGTGTCGGTTTCTATGTCGATGGCGTCTACACAGGTCGCCCGGAAAACAGGACCAGCGCACAGTCCCGGCACGCAGAGGCACTATATTCGCACCGTTCGGGCATGCTGCTCTCATCTCGGGATCAAGCCCGGTGACCTGACCGGCGAGCTGGTGCGCAGCTATCTTCTCTACCTTCAGGGAACGGACGTTTCCTACATGACCATAAACGGACAGGCGACAGCTCTGCGCTTCTTCCTGCGCGTGACGCTGGGGCGGCGTGAGGACGTTGAACGTGTGCCGTTGATGGCGCGGGCCAAGTCGCTGCCCTCAGTCCTGACGCCTGAAGAGGTTGCCCGCATCATCGCGGCGCCGGGGCTCAAGTACAAGACGGCGCTCAGCGTCACTTACGGCGCAGGACTGCGGGCGTCGGAGACCGCCAACCTCAAGGTCTCGGATATCGACAATGCGTCGATGACGCTCCGGATCAAACACGGCAAGGGCAACAAGGACCGCAAGGCCAAGCTCGCGCCGCAGCTGCTCGAGACCTTGCGCAAGTGGTGGCAGATCGCACGGCCGCAGTACTGGCTGTTTCCCAGCCGGAAGGGCTTGATGTGCCCGATCAGCACACGCCAGCTTTCACGCCAGTTCAGCTCTGCCGTGGAGGCCGCCGGGATCGACAGGCCGGAGAAGATCACCCTTCACACGCTGCGCCATTCGTTCGCCACGCACCTTCTCGAGGCAGGCGTCGATATCCGCGTCATCCAGGTCATGCTCGGCCACGCCAAGCTCGAGACCACCTCCATCTACACGCGGGTCTCGCCGAAGATGTTGCAGGACGCCGCGAGCCCGTTCGACAACCTGCCGGTCATCGACCCGGCGGACTGACATTGTACCGCCAGAAAGCGTTGACATCCAATCAGCCCACAGCAACAAACCGGGTGGTAAGCGCAAATTCTGGGTGATGAAATGGCGAAAGCGACTCACGACAAAATTATCGAGGTGGCTCAGGAACTGTTCAATCGGAACGGATTTGGCGGCGTGACGACTTCGGAGATCGCTCAGACTGTCGGTATTGCCGAAGGCAACCTTTGGTACCATTTCAAAAGCAAGAGAGCTTTGCTGGAAGCGATTAACCTGGAGTTTATCCGCTGTTCAGAAGCACGAATGGCGATCAATCCAGGTGACGGTTTCGTACTGGATGAGTTTGTCGATTTCCAGATCGAGCTGTCGAAGGAAGTCAGGAAATTCCGCTTTATGTATCGGGATCAAGCCGATTATGGTCAGCATACACCGGAACTCGAGCGAGAATTGCCAAGGATATACGATCGGACAATCGAGCAGTATCGTAATTTCATCTTGAAAATGCGAGACGACGGTATTATCGGCATCAGCCCGCCGGACGTTGAAATGCTGTGTCACGTACTGGTTCTAATTTTCCGATATGGGCTCGAATTTCTGCGTGAAAGTCACATCAAGCTGCCGGGCGACGCCGGCCCTATAACGATGAGCGTGCGGTTCCAAGCCTTGGTGCTCTCGCGATTCATGCCGCGCCAGTATGTCGAGGAATTCGAGGCGCTTCTACTCAAGAAGCTGAGCTCGCCTGAACTGTCGAAGTAACTGGCATACCCCTAGAAACTTCGGCGCTCCGACGCGTGAACCATCAAAAAGCCGGAGCGATTCAGCACCCCGGATCTTCATTGAACGCCCGCCACGATCAGGTGGACAGTTCGAAATCCTTGAACTGGTCTCGCAATGCCAGCTTATTGTTCTTGCCCGTCGGACCTAACGGAATCTCATCGACCATCACCACATCATCCGGCATCCACCATTTGGCGATCTTACCTTCCAGAATGGCAAGAACGCTGTCCTTTGTGGGGCTGCGGCCACTGACGGGCTGGACGATGAGAATTGGGCGCTCATCCCATTTTGGATGGTAGACGCCGATCACCGCTGCATTTGCGACTTCGGGATGACCAATAGCTATATTCTCGATATCAATTGAGGATATCCATTCTCCGCCGGACTTGATCACGTCCTTGGCGCGGTCAGTGATTTGCATTGTACCCAAGGAGTCAACAGTTGCGATATCGCCCGTGTCGAAGAAACCGTCGCCGTCCAGGATGTTGCCGCCAGAACCGTTGAAATAACTCCCAACCACAGCGAGACCGCGCACCATAACACGGCCCGGCGTATTGCCATCATGCGGCAACCGGGCACCCGCATCATCGACGAGTTTCATTTCGACACCGAATGGCGTCCGTCCTTGCTTCAGCTTGTGAGCGACTCGCTCGTCAAGCGGGGCATTGCGCAGCTGTGCGGGAAGAGTGCCTATTGTGCCGATCGGAGAGGTTTCAGTCATGCCCCAGGCATGAATGACGTCCACGCCGAATTTCTCCTCGAACGTTCTGAGAATGCGTTCGGGCACTGCGGTGCCACCAATGACCACCCGTTTCAGCGCCGGCAGGTCGAGATCATTTTCAAGAAGATGGTTCAGCAACAACATCCAAACTGTGGGGACGGCCGCAGTAAAGGTAACGTCATGTTCGCATAACAACTCATAGATCGCGTCAGGCTCCATGCGTGGACCGGGAAGAACGAGCTTGGCACCAACAGCTAGGCAGGAAAAGGCCAGTCCCCAGGCATTTGCGTGGAACATCGGTACGACCGGCAGTACGGTCGCCGCACCCGACAGATTCATCGCATCAGGCTGCAGCGACATGAAGGCATGTAGGACGTTCGAGCGGTGAGAATACAGAACCCCTTTCGGATTGCCTGTCGTGCCGGACGTGTAGCACAGGCCGCATGCTGTCTCTTCATCAAACTGACCCCATCGCACGTTTGACGTATCGCGCCCGAAAATCCACGCCTCATAGGAGGTGAGTTCAATGCTGGACTCGGGAAGATCGTCGTCCGCGCACAGGACGATGACCTTTTCGACCGTATGCAGCTTGTCACGGATCTGCTCGACTATGGGCACGAAAGTAAGGTCGACGATCAGGATGCGGTCGTTGGCATCATTTGCGAGCCAGGCGATTTGATCAGGGTGCAGTCGTGGGTTGATGGTATGCAGGATCGCGCCCATGCCCATGGTACCATACCAGCATTCGATATGGCGCGCCGTATTCCAGGCAATTGTCCCGATGCGATCGCTCAGTACGATTCCGTCCGCCTGAAGCGCCGCCGTGAGCTGCCTGGAGCGGTCGTACACTTCGCGATAGGTCGTGGTTACTATGGGACCTTCAACCGAGCGCGAAACAATCTCGCGGTCTGGATAATTGCGGTTCGCATGGTCCAGGATCTTATCCACCGTCAACGGCCAATTTTGCATCAATCCCTTCATGGGCGTCTGTCTCCCCTCTAATTGCAGTCAGAAAAGCTCACGCTTTTTCGTGCGCTTTCAGAATCATTTCCGAAGCTTTTTCCGCGATCATAATAGTTGGTGCATTGGTATTGCCGCTCACAAGCGTTGGCATAACGGAGGCATCCACAACGCGTAATCCGTCCATCCCATGAACGCGAAGCTGAGAATCGACGACGGCCATGTCATCGACCCCCATCTTGCAGGTTCCGACAGGATGGTAGATCGTGTCAGCGCGAGCGCGGATATGCGCTACCAGGTCTTCATCGGTTTTAGCGTCGGCTGTGTAGATCTCTTCAGTCTTGTATTCCTTGATTGGCGAGGTCTCCATGATCTCCCTCATGATCCGAACGCCCTTAACCAAAAGATTCAGATCGCGCTCATCGGACAGGAACTTCGGGTCAATGCGGGGTGGGGAGAACGGATTGGCATTGTCCAGCATGACATCGCCCATCGAATGGGGACGAAGCACGCAGACATGGCAGGAATATCCAAATCCCGAATGTAGTTTGCGCGCATGGTCATCAACAATAGAGATGACGAAATGCAATTGCAGGTCCGGTCGCGTAAGGCCTGGGGTTGAGTGAATGAAGGCCCCACCTTCGGCCATCGGGCTCGCAATCATCCCGGAGCCATCGCGACGCCACTGAAGCATGCTCTTAAGTAATTGCAAGCCACCGCGCGGCCCGATGCCGAAGGTAACGGGACGTTTCGTTTTGTAGGCGAGAATAAAGTCGAGGTGGTCTTGAAGGTTTTTGCCCACGCCAGGCAGATCGTGAATAGGCTCGATCCCGTGCGGGGCAATCTCTGCAGCCGGGCCGACGCCTGACAGAAGCAGAAGTTGCGGTGAGTTAAAGGCGCCGCCGCTGAGGAGAACTTCTCGCCCAGCGTCCACGCTAATAATTTTTCCCTTCCGACGATAATCGACGCCAACAGCGCGCTTGCCGTCAAAACGAACGCGTGTGACTTGCGCATGGGTTATGACGGTTAGATTGGGGCGGTCCATAACCGGGTGGAGGTAGGCAGCCGCAGCTGAACAGCGCTCGCCACGCCGCTCATGCTCATGAAACTGAGTAACCTGGTACAGGCCCACGCCGTCCTGATGTGCGCCATTGAAATCACTATTGTAAGGGATTTGAAGACATTGGGCCGCCTCTACGAAAGCCTCCGTTATTTCACTAGGACTTTGCTGTTCGCTGACATTCAGCGGCCCGCTGGAGGAGTGAAACGGACCGTCGCCGCGTATATTGTTTTCGGCTCTCAGGAAGTAGGGAAGGACCTCGTCAAAGGACCAACCCTCACATCCTAGTTCGGCCCAACCATCATAATCTTCCCTCTGTCCACGGACATACAGCATGGCGTTGATGGCACTCGAGCCACCCAGTGCTTTGCCGCGCGGCTGATATCCGCGTCGCCCATTCAGGGCGGGTTGAGGGACGGTTTCGAACGCCCAATTATTGATGCGGGGGTGCCGACCGGGCATCATGGCAACAACTCCCGCAGGCGCACGAACGAATATACTCTTGCCCTTTCCTCCTGCCTCGATCAGACAAATATGAATATTCGGGTCTTCTGAGAGCCGCGAAGCCAATACACATCCGGCCGAACCCGCGCCAACGATGACATAGTCAAATTTCACTTCAATGCTCCATTTAATCCAATTGCAAAATGAACCCGCGCTTTAAGAGAAATCGGGAGGAAACGTCGAGCGCGGGTCCTTAGGTCTCGCCAGAGGCGAGCCTAGTTTCTGATACGGAGCCGCAGACCGACAGTGCGTGGCTGATCCGGGATAAATTGTTGGCTCCCCTCGATTACCGGCGTATCATTGAAGTAGGAGAAGGTTTCCTCGTCGAAGATGTTCTTCCCGATCAGGGCAATGTCCCAGTTTCCAGCCGTTGGGCCTAACACCAAGGTGAGATTAGCCTTTGTGTAAGCTTCCTGAAGACCCAGAGGATCGAGATCTCCCGAACGGAACTGATCGTCCTGGTAGGCAACGTCAAGCACCGAGTTAAGTTCGTAACGACCGAAGAGTTCCACGCGGTGGTCAAGTGAGATTGACGCGCTGATTTCCGGCGTATTCTCCGACCCCTGACCGGACAGTTCATTCACGCCTGCGGCGCTGCATTGCTGCAGCGTTGCCAGGGGCTGGCTGAGGCTGATGCGAAACACTTGAAGCTGGGCGTTGGTGCACGCCGCTCGCGGGAACTCGTCGAATTCAAAATCGACATAGGCAACGGACCCAACGATTGTCAGTGCATCCGTCGCGGCCCAGCGCCCGTCGAGTTCGATCCCGCTTGACGTGGCCTTGGCTGCGTTTTGCACGATGAACGATGTCGAACCAGTGAAGATGGCGGACTGAATGTTTTCGAACTCACTAGTGAAGACAGCGCCGTTCAACTCGGCGGCACCGTCGAGCAGGGTCAGCTTTCCGCCAACCTCGAAGCCCAGAACTTCTTCTTCCTCATATTCGGCTTCGTCCGGATCAGAGCCCAGAGCGAAACTGTTGAAGCCGCCCGCCTTGAAGCCGGTTGCGGCTCGCGCATAGAGCAGAGTGTCGCTGTTCGGGGTCCAGCTCAGATTGGCCGACCAAGTGAAGGAATCCTCATTGCGACCGAGATCGTTTTCGTGCGCCGTCGCCTCGGCAACCAGGCGGAAGATCGAGGGCAGTTGGCCGCCTGATGCCGCCAGATAAGTGGCGTCGTCAGACAGGGCAACATTAGGGTTGCGAGTGCCAAAATCGGTTGCGAAAGCCTGCTGTCTCGCAGATTTTTCCTCTTCTGCATAACGCAGCCCGAGAGATAATTCGAGCGTGTCCGTCAGCTCCCAGTCAACCTGGCCAAACAAGGCGTAGAGTTCTGACGATTGGTCGAGCCGGTTGATACGGTTGACATCTGTGTAGGCCAGCGGCGTTCCGTCGAACGCCTGGATCGCGCCGCTAAACAGACAAGGGGTGGCCGTGGTCGGATCTGCACCTTGGTTGACCACAAAGTTGCAGGCCGAATTAAAGAACGTGTCAATTGCGAGTTCGTTTGTTGCACCATCCTGGCGGACGTTGAAGTAAGTCAGGCCCTCAGCTAGTAGATCCGCGTCCTGATAGTAGGTGCCGACAAGGAAATTGACCGGACCGTCCAGATCAGAGGCGTAGCGCAGTTCAAACGCTGTTTGTTCGTACTCCTCTCTTTCGTCGAAACGGAGCATGTCAAGCGCGCTAAAGTCGGCATCAAGGAACCGGTCAAAACCGTATTCGGAAAAGCTGGCGATCGCCGTGATCTCACCCTTGTCAAGTTCATGTTCAACGCGGATCATATACTCGCTACTGTCGCCACGCATTTTGCCGTTAGAGCCGAAGTCCAGACTTGGATTGACGGAACCGATGTTCGTGCGGCCGAAGTCACCGGCAAATACAGGAAACGCGCCCGCAGCTTCGAAGATGGCGAGCGGGCCTGCTTCTTTGATACCGAAAGGTTGCGCATCAAGCTGGAAGTCGCCAAGTTCAGCGCGCACCAGGATGAGCGTTCTATCGGTTGCGTCAAACTCCAGCTGGCCGCGAACCGCACCGTCCTCAATTTGCGGTGAGTCTTCGCCATAGAATTCGTTGAAGACGTGGCCTTCCGATTGGTCGCGATACATAAAGGCGAGACGGCCGCGCACCGCATCCGACAGTGGGCCGGAGACGAAGCCTTCGGACTTGAGCTCTTCAACACCCTCGAATGTGTAAGTTCCGGCAAGAGAATAGGCAAGCTCATCGGTCGGCTTGGCAGCGGTGATGTTAACCGCCCCACCGATCGTGTTCTTGCCGAAGAGGGTGCCCTGCGGGCCACGCAAGACTTCTAGTCGTTCAATGTCCAGGAAAGAGAAGCGCGACTGAACTGCGCGCCCGCGATACACTCCATCGACGAAAGTGGAGACCGACTGCTCAAGACCTGCATTGTTGCCGGACTGAATTCCGCGCACATTGATCTTGTCGCCGATCGGATCCTGCTGAACCGAAAAATTCGGCACGAGCAGCGAAAGGTCCTCTATGCGCTGGATGCCGCGCGTTTCAATGTCAGCGCCGCTCTTGGCAACAACTGAGATCGGCACGTCCTGAAGGCTTTGTTCGCGCTTCTGAGCTGTCACGGTAACTGTTTGCAGCGTTCTCGTTGCAGAATCAGTGTCTTCTTGCGCCCAAGCCTGACCGGCCAAGGTGCTGCAGGCAAATGCGACTGCCGCCGAGCATTTGCCCATCCGCGTCAATGATATTCCCATGGTGTTCCTCCTCCAGAAGGCCACCCTATAATTTAGGGTGCGCGCCCAATATTTAGGGTCGTTGCCCTAATTTTGCGGATAAAGGATACGCTTTGTCAACATGAAAGGTTGACTGGAGCAAAAATTTAGGGTCATTAGCCTAGAATGAGGTCGCAAGGTCTATGCTGGTTGGAGAGGAGTATTTTATGAGAAATGCCGATTTTGCACGTGTGGACACCATTCCTCTCGAGGCGATTGATGTTAGTCAGGCAAGGCTGTTCGAAAGTGACGAACACCTTCAGTATTTCGCGCGCCTGCGCGCAGAAGATCCGGTTCATTTTTGCGAGAAGAGCGATTTTGGACCGTACTGGTCAATTACGAAGTTTCACGACATCCTCGCGGTGGACAGCAACCATGAAGCGTTTTCATCCGATGGAACAATTCTGATCGGTGACAACCCTGAAGACTTCAACACACCCATGTTCATCGCGATGGATCCGCCGCGCCATGATCAGCAACGTAGGGCAGCTACGCCTGCAGTGGCACCCGGTCGGCTCTCGGATCTGGAATCTCTGATCCGCCAGCGCGTCAGCACGATTCTGGATGACCTGCCAAGAAGCGAGGAGTTCAATTGGGTTGAGCGCGTTTCGATCGAGCTGACAACGCAGATGTTGGCGACCCTTTTCGATGTGCCATTCGAAGATCGACATCTTCTACCTTACTGGTCGGATGTGGCAACATCGAGCGATCAGGTTGGCAATGCAGCGCGCGCGCCGCAAGAGCGTCAGCGTATTCTTGCCGAGGAGACACTGCCATACTTCATGAAGCTGTGGCACGAGCGTGCCAATGCCGAGCCGCGCTTCGACTTCATTTCGCTTCTCGCGCACAACCCGGACACACGGGATATGAACAAGAACCCGCTCGAATTCCTCGGCAATCTGATGCTCCTGATCGTGGGCGGGAACGATACAACGCGCAATTCGATTTCGGGCAGCGTGTACGGTCTCAACCGCTTCCCGGCCGAGTACGATAAGCTGCGGGCAGACCCCGGCCTGATCCCGAACATGGTATCGGAAGTAATTCGCTGGCAGACGCCGTTGTCCCATATGCGCCGGAATGCAACGCGTGACATAGAGTTTGGGGGCAAGACGATCCGCAAGGGCGACAAGGTCGTCATGTGGTACGTCTCGGGCAATCGCGATGAAGAAGTTATCAACAACCCCGATCAGTTGATCATCGACCGCGATAGGGCACGTCATCACGTCTCGTTCGGGTTCGGCATTCACCGCTGCATGGGAAATCGCGTCGCTGAAATGCAAATCCGCATACTCTGGGAAGAGATCATGAAGCGCTTTCAGAATATCGAAGTTGTGAAGGATCCGGTTCGCGTCTCTTCAAACTTCGTACGCGGTTATGAAGAGTTGATGGTACGTATTTCGGAATAGGTTGGCGAAAAAATAGGTGGCTGTAATGGCTTTAGAACTGTCCATGACGCTGAAAATGCAAGTAGCAGAGCGTTTATGTCTGCTTGAGGGAGATTAGGAAGTGGTGAAAATAATTTTTGTCGCATTCAATGGGGATGAAAAGATAGTAGATGCCTCAGTGGGCCAGTCCCTGATGCAAGCCGCAGTCGCGAACGACGTTCGGGGTATTGATGCCGATTGCGGCGGTGCCTGTGCTTGCGCGACATGTCATGTATACATTGAACAGGACAGGTTCCCCGACATCGGAGCGCGTGCGGGCATGGAGGCATCCATGCTTGAGTTTGCTGAAAACGTAAAACCGAATTCACGCCTCGCATGTCAGATTCCAATTTCAGTTGAGCTCGAGGGCGTTCGAATTTTCCTTCCCGAGGCGCAACACTAAGAGAGGTCACAGGAAAGGCGGCACGATTTGGTAATAATCTTTGAAAATATTGATAGCCCCGTGTTTTCTAGATGCCCTCGGTTTTCCTTTCCTGCTGGTAGAGCAGTGTTGGCCCAAACGCGACATTGAACCAGCAATTGCTTGGAGTTTGGCGCCGAAATACGCCATTCCCTTTCGGACAGAAACTCAGTGGCGGGTCAGGTGCCGCAGTGTTTCGTTTGTGTGCCGATCCGCGACTTTCGCGGGAGTTCCTCATTTCAGTCCGGCCAAAGACGAGTCAGGACTTCAGATTGTCGCTAATTGTCAAAAGCAAAGCCGTTGCTTTGGTCAGATCATTGCGCGCGACCGAGTCGAAGGCTTGCGATGCAACACGCTCGGCCGCTCGCGCAAACTCTTCTGCGCGCTGGATCGCCAAACGGGTCGGAATAATCCGCCAGACACGTCGGTCGCCAGCATCGCGCACACGTGAGACGTAACCTGTGGTTTCGAGATGATCGATCAGCGTGCCGACAGATGGACGCGCAATATCGAGTGCTTCCGCAAGTTGCGTCTGGGTCGGGCTCTCCAGCCTGATCACGTAAACAAGCAGGTGCCACTGTGATCGCGTCAGGCCAATCGCTGCCATTTCCTGATCGTATGCCCGGCGCACTAGGCGGGTGACGTCACCAAGAAGGAAGCTGAAATCTATTCTGGGATCTCCTTGAAGGACGGCAGCGGGCGACGTCATACGTTTCTCCATTGACGATATTTGTAAGGTAACTTAATAAGAGTATCCTTACAAGTAGCCAAAGCGGATGGGTATTTTGAGCAGTCGTGACGGGTATCTTCATGCACAAGGGTTGAAACTGGCGCTCAGTTCTTTTGGCGATCCAGCTGCCCCGCCGGTGATCTTTGCCCATGGCGGAGGGCAAACCCGCCACGCCTGGAGCGGCGCCGCAAAGACGGTGGCATTTGAAGGCTATCGCTCTATTGCCTTGGATCTTCGCGGACACGGTGAAAGTGATTGGGCTGCAGATGGTGACTACTCTCTGGAAGCTATCGCGCGGGACCTTATTGAGGTTGGTGAACACGTGGCGCGTGGTGGTACGCGACCGCATGTGGTCGGCGCTTCGCTTGGCGGACTAGCAGCCATAGTTGCCGCAGGCATGTTGTCACGCGATGCGTTTGAATCGGTTACGCTGGTC
Organism: Alphaproteobacteria bacterium; assembly: GCA_018827375.1. GTDB lineage: Bacteria > Pseudomonadota > Alphaproteobacteria > Caulobacterales > Hyphomonadaceae > Hyphomonas. The sequence goes on along the minus strand of JAHJYW010000049.1, from coordinate 240,599 downwards.
GACATTACGCCGAACATGGACGCCGCGGGTGTCACCAAGGTTGTCGGGTTCATGGGCGCGCATGTTCACGAAGGCTTTGACTCGCTGGAACAGGCCGCTGATGTGATTGCCACCTACCTACCACACCGTCCCAGGCCGAAAGACCTTGAAGGGCTGCGCAAGAACCTTCGGCAGGGCGAAGATGGGCGTTGGCGATGGCACTGGGACCCTGCTTTTATCACCGGCGTCATGCGCCGCTCCGGAGTTGCTCACACCGGTGATCTGGAGCAAGCGGTTCGGGACATCCGTGTGCCGCTTCATCTGATCCGTGGGCGTATGAGCGAGCTGGTTTCAGAAGACTCCGTCGCGGCGTTTAGATCCCTCGCGCCCCAGGCACATTACACTGACGTTGCAGGCGCAAGACATATGGTGGCCGGCGATCGCAACGATGTGTTCATCGAAGCGGTTGTGTCCTTTCTTCGAACGATACGAGAGCAGACCCCTGTATGAGTGATTCCATGCTCAGTCTGGAACAGGTGCAGGCTGCACTCGAAGCGGCACCCTTCCATCGTTGGTTAGGGTTGAAGGCGATCAGAACGGACCCGGAAAAGCTGGTGCTGGAAATGCCATGGCGAGAGGAAGTGGTTTCCAATCCGCGGATACAATCCGCCCATGGCGGTGTAATTGCGGCGCTGATTGATCTTACAGGATTTTATGCCCTGCTCGCCTCGGGTAACATGCCTGCCGCGACGGCGGACTTGCGGGTCGATTATCACAAACCGGCCACGCCAGGAGCGCTGAGTGTAACGGGAAGAATTGTCCGTCTGGGGGCAACTCTCTCCGTCGCCGAAGCCACTGTAATGAACGCCGACGGAGCCCTGCTTTCGAGCGGGCGCGGCGCCTACCTGATGCCGGGGCGTTCGTGAGGATTCGCACGACGCTCTCTCTCTGCGTGATTTTGATTCTGGTCTCGGGATGCCGGGACGCAGAGCCTGAAGGGCAAGCCGTCCCTGCGGCGGCCGGCGTTACCGCTGAAGTCGAGACCCGGGTTGTCCAGGTTGAAACGGTATCCGCAGAAACGGTCATGCGGGACGACTATTTGATTGCATCCGGGACCATTGCCGCCAAGCAAACCAGCAATATCGGCGCGTTGGCGGAGGGGGTCGTTGAACAGATATTCGTCCGGGTGGGTGACAGGGTTCGTAAGGGCGATCCGCTCTTTAGAACCCGGCAGGTCGATTATCAGCGCAGCCTCGTCGAAGCCGAAGCAATGCGGGACGTTGCCCTGGCCGAAGTTAGACGCGCACAGACACTCGTGGACCGCTACACGCCACTGGAAACCAAAGGCGTCGTGTCCCCTGTGGTCTTTGACGATGCCAAAACCGCCCTGGAGGTTGCCGGCGCCAACCTGCGACTCGGGGAGACAAAAGTGGAAACCGCCAAGCAGGCGCTCGGGGATACAACAGTCCGCGCGCCATTCGATGGCGCCATCACAGCTCGCTATATCGATGAGGGCGTGTTCATGGCCAACCGCTTCTCCGGAATGGGCAACTCCGCCGTTGTTCAGGTTCAGGAGTGCGGGATTGCTGCGGCGATCTTGTTTGCGCCTGAGTCCGAGCTCGCGCGTTTGCGGCTCGACTTGAAAGGTCATCTCTACGTCGATGGCCGCAGTGATCCGATAGAATCACAGATCCTCATCTTGAACGACCGAGTTGATCCGACTTCGCGGATGGTAGAATTCCGCATGGCATTTGCGAACCCCGATTGCGCTGTCAAAGCCGGGCAGTCGGTCCGCGCCGAGGTCGAAGTTGATCCCCGGTCTGCCACCGTCCTGCCGCGTAGAGCAATTCAAGGTACGGGCGAAGATCGATACGTCTACCTTGTCACAAACGCGCAAGCTAAGCGTCGTCCCGTAAAAATCACAGACATCGATGCTGATCGTGTAGAGATTCTTGACGGGTTGACGATCGGAGAAACAGTCGTGCTGACAGCCTCGGAGCCGCTGTATGACGGCGTCAGGATTGAGCTCACACCCTCATGATGTGGCTCGTCGATATTTCGATCCGCCGCGCTGTATTTGCCGTGATGCTCATCGCATCCTTGGTCGGCCTCGGCCTTATGTCGATGGGACGATTGGGCGTCGACTTGTTTCCCGATGTTGAATTTCCGTATGTCAATGTGACGGCGACGCTGGACGGGGCCTCTGCGGAAACCATGGAGTCGGAAGTCACCGACATCCTGGAAGAGTACATCAACACGATCGACGGAATTGAAACGCTGCAATCCTTTTCCAGTGAAGGGCGCGCACAAATTCTGATCGAGTTCAATCTGAGCTCCAATGCCCGCGAGAAGGTCCAGGATGTTCGGGACAAGGTGCAGGTTGCCCTGGCAGAATTGCCTGCGGATATGGATCCACCCATCGTGGACAAGGTCGATCCGGACGCGGCGCCGATCATCTCCGTCATGATCGCCGGCGATCTGCCAATCGCCGAGTTGACTGCGTTCGCCGACGATGTGGCCAAGGAACGTCTTCAACGCCTCGACGGTGTGGGCGCCGTGAAATTGGTCGGGGGTCGTGAGCGCGCGGTGCGCATCTGGCTCGACAATGAGCGACTGAGGGCGTTTGGCGTCACGGCGGATGATGTACGGCGTGCGATCCAGAGTGAGCATGCAAAGCTTCCCGGCGGGCGGATGGAAACTGATGCCCGCACGCGGGAGTTTGGTGTCAAAACTGTCGCTGAAGTTACCCGTGCGAATGGCTTTGCAGACTTGCCAGTCGCCTATCGGGAAAATGGCGTCACAATCCGAATTTCTGATGTTGCCCGCGTGGAGGACGGCCTGGAGGATGAGCGCTCAGCGGCATTCCTGAATGGCAGACGAGGTATCTCGCTCGATATCAGGAAACAATCAGGTCAGAATACTGTCGAGGTCTCGCACAAGGTCAAGGCCGCCGCAGAAGACTTGCGCGCGCTTGCGCCCGCCGGAGTGACGATTGTCGCGACAAGAGATGTGTCGAAATTTATCGAGAGCTCAATCGAGGACGTCACCCATGACGTCGTGATTGCCATCGGGCTTGTCGTTGCCGTGACCTTTGTTTTCCTCCTGAATTTCAGAGCGACGATCATCGTGGCCCTGGCGATCCCGACATCCCTTGTGGCCACTTTTTTTGGCTTTTATCTTCTGGGGTTTTCGATCAACGTCCTGACGCTGCTTGCACTCACCGTTGCCATCGGACTGCTCGTAGACGACGCCATCGTCGTTATTGAAGCGATCATGAAAGAGCTGGAAGAGGGGAAGCCACCGCTTGAGGCCGCGCTGGACGGTACACGTAAAGTGGGACTTGCCGTGGTTGCAGGCACAGCAGCCACACTTGCCGTTTTTGTTCCGATTGCCTTCATGGATGGCATCGTAGGACGCTTCTTTTTCCAATACGGTCTGACGATCGTGTTTTCGGTGTCGGTCTCTTTGCTCGTTGCTTTGACACTCACGCCAATGCTTGCATCGCGCATCCTCACATCCAGTGGCGTTTCACCCGTCTTTCGGCCGCTCGAAGCCTTCTGGGACTCAACTGACCGGGCCTATGCAGGTCTCGTAAAGCTGGCCGTTCGATTTCGCATAGTTGTGATTCTTATTGCGTGTGCCTCGGTTTTTGCCGGTGCGTGGTATGCAGCTCGCGTTCCTTCCGGTTTTACCTCGCGCGCCGACAGGAGCGAGTTTCAGGGTTCGATCGAGCTGCCGCTGGGCACTGGCGTTGTTTCTGCGCTCGACGCCGCGCAAAAGATTGATGCTGAACTCCGCAAGATCGAGCACGTTGAAGAAGTGTTCGTCTCGATCGGGGCAGGCGCGCAAGCGGACGCCCGTGTCATCGATCTATACGCTTCCTTGACACCGAAACAGGAGCGCCAAACGGGTCAGTTTGAAATCATGGACCAAGCGCGGAAAGCCATCCGCATTGCATCCCCTGAGGCGGTTAAGATATCCGTCCTTGAAGTTCCGTGGGTCAGCGGGACGACCTCCGGTAGCTCGGACATCGACTTGTTGTTAAAGGGATCTGACCTCAACTCCCTTGCGCAATATGGCGATCATCTCGTGCGTGAGATGCGTGCCCGACCTGATTTTGCTGATGTCAGAACCAGCTTCGAGAGCGGTCGACCGGAAGCACAGATTCTGTTTGACCGAACGCGGGCCGGGGACCAGAGCGTTTCCGCTCGTGCCTTGGCGGATACAGCTCGGATTGCCCTGGGCGGACTCGATGCAGGAACCTTTGAAGAGGGCGGAAAGCGATATGATGTGCGCCTGCGTCTGGAGGAAGACCAGAGGGAAAGCGTGCGGGATTTTGATCGCATTCAAGTGCGCGGTGCAGACGGGCGACTGGTAGATATTGGAGCGGTTTCACGTGTTGAGTTCGCTTCCGGCCCGTCGCAAATTGATCGATCAGACCGCGCCCGGAAGATCTCGGTGCTTGCCAGTTCTGCAACCGGTGTTTCCCTGGGTGAGGCGACAACCACATTGATCGAGGTGCTTGAAGTCAACCCACCGCCGGCTGGCATCACTTACTCGGTCGGCGGCATGTCGGAACGCATGCAGGAGACCGCCGGCGCGATCGGCTTCGCGTTACTGCTCGCCTTGCTGGCGCTCTACATGGTGCTTGCGAGCCAATTTAATTCCTTCGTACAGCCGCTTCTGATCATGGTAACGGCGCCGCTCAGCTTCTCTGGAGCATTCGCCGGGCTATATTACTTTGGACTAGAATCCTCCCTGTTCGCACAGATTGGCCTGATCGGACTGATGGGGATCGTGATGAAGAATGGCATCTTGCTCGTCGACCGCGCAAACCAGTTGATCGCGGAAGGAATGACAGAAAGAAACGCGATCCTTCAAGCTTGTCCTGAACGACTTCGCCCCGTTCTCATGACTGCCTTTTCCGCAATCTTTGGCATGGTGCCAGTCGCATTGGCGACCTCGGATGGAGCTGAGTGGCGCAACGCGCTCGGCGCGCTTCTCATTGGAGGGTTGACCTCTTCAACGATCCTGACGCTTGTCGTCATTCCAGCGGTCTTCATGATCCCTAGTGATGTTGCCAACGTCGTCAGAAAGCTAACGCGGCTGTTCCTATGGCCGCTCACGCGGTTAAGACGCGGCGAGGATGCTGCACGATCGGCCGCCCTTACCGGCGGGGCAACAGAAGACGTCATTTGATGGCGAATTATTGGTGCCGGTCACTGTGGGTGGGATTTTATTTGGTCAATCTTGGCGGATTGCGCTGAACAAATCAAAGTTCGCAAATTCAGTGAGAAGGCCGAATAACAAACTGTGAGATACTAGTGCTGCGTTGCGTCTGCATTCGGACGGCTGAGGCGATGTTTTGCGGTTTAGAACTTTTTCACCTGAATCGACGAGTTCATTTCGTCCGATGGCAGTGTCAGGGCAAACGGCCTTGAGAATGCAAATCCAGCGGCGTAGCCTCTGCAAATGGCCCTGTGCGACAACAAATCGTTTGGGTCCGAACCTAGACTACTGGAGAAACTGATGACCATGCAGAAGCCCGTCGATCCCGTCCCCGCGGCGACCATGCTCCTACTTCGCGACGCGCCGGAGTTTCAGGTCCTGATGGTCAAACGCCATCACCAGATCGATTTTGCCTCCGGCGCGCTGGTATTTCCCGGAGGAAAGCCTTCGGCCGGTGATGAAGCTCTCGAATGGGCTAATCATTGCGAGGGCTGGAGCACTTTCGACGATACGCAGCGCACTTTGCGGATTGCCGCGATCCGCGAAGCGTACGAGGAAGCCGGCATCCTGCTAGGCGATTATCGTGACGGCGGCGCGTTCGAGGATACATGTGATCTTGAAAGCCGCAAAGCGGTGGAGCGAGGGGAGCGCGAATTTCTTGACGTCGTTCGCGAGGCCGGTGTGCACCTACGCCTCGATCGGTTAAGCAATTTCGCGAGGTGGATAACGCCCACCTTCATGCACAAGCGCTTCGACACACATTTCTTCGTTGTTCGCGCGCCCGAACGCCAGATTGCCGCATGCGATGGATACGAAACCGTCGATGCGGAATGGCTTTCGCCGCACAAGGCGTTGGAAATGGAAGCCAGCGGCGAGCGAACCATTATATTTCCTACACGCTTGAACCTGCAACTGCTGGCCAAATCTGCGAGCGCAGCGGATTGCGTGGCGCAGGCTGAAACCCGCGATATCGTAACGGTTCTGCCTGAAATCATTCAGCGAGACGGGAAGAATGTCCTCACTATTCCCGAAGACGCGGGTTACGGCCCGGCCTACGAAATTGTGGGCTGACGGCAAGCTGCGAGTGGCGAGAAACCTTCGTCGTCAGTAACCGGACAATCGTGCAAAACGGTCCCTGAGGTAGCTTGACGACCCCCAACTCGCCTCGAGCACGCGAGCACGCTTGAGGTAGAAGCCGACATTGAATTCGTCGGTCATCCCGATGCCGCCATGCAGCTGGATACCCTGATTGCTGATCGCGTGCAGTACGCGATTTGCCTCGGCCTTGGCGATGGTCGCTGCACGCGCGACTCCAAAACCGCTGTCGACTGCCTGTAAACCCGCCTCGACCGCGGAGCGCATCTGCGTGAGGTCGGCGAACAGATCCGCCATGCGATGTTGCAGCGCCTGGAAAGTAGCGAGCACCTGATTGAACTGCACACGCTGCTTCAGATAGTCGAGGGTCGTGTCGAACACAGCTTGCGCCATGCCGAGCATTTCGGCAGCGGAAAGCACGCGCGCCCGGTCGAGCACGTCGCCAAGCAGACTGTCGCCTCCGCCCTCGAGCTTCTCGGCGGCAGCGCCAGCGAATTGGATATCGGCGTGGCTGCGCTGATCGGTGAGCTTGCGCGTGGTCAGTGAAACGCCATCGCCCTTTTCGACCAGGTATAGGCCGTCCTTGGCTGCGACCACGAAGAGGCTGGCACCATGCGCCTCGTGCACGAATGCCTTTTTGCCGGTCAGCTTGCCGCCCGAAACGCTGGTCTCGATTGCGGAGGGATCGCAATGCGCTCCTTCATCGATAGCCAGCGTTGCCACGGTTTCGCCGCTGGCGAGCCTGGGAAGCCATTTGGCCTTCTGCGCGTCGCTTCCGCCGAGCAGGATTGCGCTCGCCGCGATGGTCGTGGCCACCAGCGGACTTGCGGTCAGCGTTTTGCCGAGTTCCTCGACCACGAGGCCGGCCGACGAGAACCCGAAATCTGATCCACCATGGGCCTCGGGAATGATGATCCCGACCCAGCCCATTTCGGCCATCGCGGCATAGGCGTCAGCGTTGTAGGCCTGCGGTTGGCCTGCTGCGCGGACTTTGCGGAACTCGGATACCGGGCTTTCCTTGGTCGCCCAGTCGCGCGCCATGTTGCGCAGCATTTCCTGTTCTTCGCTGAGAACTGCCATTGTCCTTGCTACCCTCGCTTACTGGTGGTCGAGCATGCCAAGCACCCGCTTGGCAATGATGTTGTTCTGGACTTCGGTCGAACCGCCATAGATCGTCGCTGCCTTGCCGAAGAGCCAGCCGCGCACATCCTCAAGTTCGTCATCGCCAAACTCGTCGCCTTCCCAGCCGAGGCCCTGAAAGCCGCGGATTTCGATCAGCAACTCGCTGCGGTCCTGGGCCAACTTGGTGCCGACCTTTTTCAGAACCGAACTGATCTCCGAAACGCCGCCTTGCGCTTTGCTTTCCTCGACCGCACGACGCGCGGTGAGCAGGAAGCTGTTCCAGCGGATCTCAAGATCGGCGATCTTGTCGCGCAGGACCTTGTTGACGAGCGCGCCATCACCGCCGGTTTCGCAGTACTTCTTGGCGATATCGCCAAGGCTCTGGCCCATCATGCCGGCGAGGCGCCCTCCGCCCGAAATGTTCGTGCGCTCGTGCTGAAGCAGGCGCTTGCCGATAGTCCAGCCCTGGCCTTCCTTGCCCACGAGATTTTCCTTCGGCACCTTCACATCGGTGAAGAAGGTCTCGCAGAACGGGCTGGTTCCGCTGATCATTGTGATCGGGCGGACTTCAACGCCTGGTGCGTCCATGTCGATCAGCATGAAGCTGATACCTTTGTGTTTGTCTGACCGGTCGGTGCGGACGATGGCAAAGCACTTGTCAGCCCACTGGCCACCGCTGGTCCAGGTCTTCTGGCCGTTAATGAGGTAGTGATCGCCCTTGTCGACCGCGAAGGTCTGCAGGTTTGCGAGGTCTGATCCGGCATTCGGCTCCGAGTAGCCCTGGCACCAGCGAATTTCGCCACGGCAGATTGGCGGGATATGCTCCAGCTTCTGCCTTTCGTCGCCGTATTCGAGCAGGGTCGGGCCGAACATCATCACACCCATTCCGCCGATCGGATTGTAGGCGCCGACCTTGGCGAACTCATGCTCGATGATTCTGGCCTGGCCTTTGGTCAGTCCGCCCCCGCCATATTCCTTGGGCCAGGTTGGCGTGCCCCAACCACGCCCGCCCACGGCTTCTCGCCATTTCTTCTGGACAGGGTTCTCGTCGGTCGGACCGTCGAGCCCGGCCATCATATTGCCCGTGCCCTTGAGTTCGTCAGGGAAATTGGTGGCGAGGAATTGCCGCACTTCGGTGCGAAATGCGTCTTCGCTCGTCTGGACATCGGATTCTACTTGTGTCGGCATGGAAACCTCCGTTCAAAAATCAAATTCGTGGCACCCCACTCGGACGACAAGGCCGCGCTCTGGCTGGTCAGTACTGCTGCGCAGGAACGTGCAAAACCAAACCTTCCATCGCAGCTTCCATGGGTATCTGGCAGGCGAGGCGACTGTATTCGCTGGCCCCTTCTGCAAATTGGAGGAGTTCGGCCTCCGCTTCGCCTTCCTTCAGACGACCCACCTTGTCGATCCAGGTCGGGTCGACATGGACATGACAGGTCGCACAGGCGCAGGCCCCGCCGCAATCGCCGTCGATGCCCGGCACGCCGTTGAAAAGCGCCGCTTCGCGCGCTGTTTCGCCCTCAGCAATTTCGACTTCCCGCCGCGTTCCATCGCTGGATACGAACGTCACTTTGACCATCATAAACTCCGTATTTCTGCTTTGGTAAATCAGCGGGCGTGCAGCCGCACCGGCAGCTTGGTGATCCCACGCACAAGGGTTGAATACAGGCGCTCGGGTTGGCCGGTCACTTCGACCTTGGCGAAGCGCTTGTGAATCTCTTCCCAGATGATCCGCAACTGCAGTTCTGCCAGCCTGTTGCCCATGCAGCGATGGATGCCATAGCCGAATGACAGGTGATGGCGCGGATTCTTGCGGTCAATGATGAACCGGTCGGCCTGGTCGATAACCGTGTCGTCGCGGTTGCCCGACAGGTACCACATCACGACCTTGTCGCCCTTCTTGATCTGTTTGCCGCCGATCTCCCATTCCTGAAGCGCGGTGCGGCGCATGTGAGTCAGCGGCGTCTGCCAGCGGATGATTTCCGGCACCATGCTGGTGATCAACGATGGGTCGTCATTCAGTTTGCGATATTCGTCGGGGTTCTGATTGAGGGCGAGCACACCGCCGCTGATTGAATTGCGCGTGGTGTCGTTGCCGCCCACGATCAGCAGCAGGAGGTTACCCAGAAATTCGAGGAAAGGCATATCCTTTGTCGCCGGGGCATGCGCCATTATGGAAATCAGGTCGTTCCTTGGCGGCTCATTGACGCGCTGATCCCACAGGCCCTTGAAATACATCGCGCACTCGATGAGCTCTTCGCGCCTCGCTTCGTACGATGCGACGATGCCGGTTTCAGGAGCAGCGGTTGTGACATCGGACCAGCGGGTGAGCTTGCGGCGTTCTTCCCACGGAAAATCGAACAGGGTGGCAAGGGTCATCGTGGTCAATTCGATCGAGACCTTGTCAACCCAATCAAATTCCTCGCCGATCGGTAGATCATCGAGAATCTGACACGCTCGTTCGCGGATCGTCGGTTCGAGCAACAGCAAGTTGGACGGTGCCACAGCGGGGGTGACGGCCTTGCGTTGCTGGTCGTGCTTTGGAGGATCCATGGCGATGAACATTTCAAGTTCGAGCGCACCTTCCGCACTATGCATGTCCTGGATGGCGATACCGCCGAGCTTTGCCTCCGATGAAAAGACTTTGTGGTTGGTATCGACGGCCATGATGTCGTCGAATTTGGTGATCGACCAGAAGGGTCCGACATGGCTTTCACGGCAGTAATGGACTGGCTCCTCCTTGCGCAGCCGGTCGAAGAACAGGCCGATCGTATCCTGCTGAAAAAGGCTCGGCCGAGAGACATCGATTTCGTCGATCGGCATGGCCGCGATTTTTTCGGCAGTATCCAGCTCCATCGTGTCGATGCTCATGTCTTGTCCTCCATGCCTAGCAAGCAGACTCACCTCGTTTGCGGATAGGTAGGGAATTTGCAGGCCGTAGTCAATAAAGCTTATAAGGATTATTGTATAATCCGGTCAAACTGTGAATTGCTTATGAGAGCTCTAGACATATCTGCCGATAAACCCTTATAAGGAATTATCAGAGGAGCGATTCCTGGAGATGCAACCGAAGGTCGATGATTCCAGGAAAGCCAAGCGTGCGCTCACGCTTGCGCAAGACATCGTACGCGATATCGAAGCCGGGGCGCATGTTGTGGGCGACAGGTTGGCGCGCGAGGACGAAATGCTTGCGCGATACGATGTCGCTCGAGCGACTTTGCGCGAAGCGCTCCGCTTCCTTGAGCTTCAGGGCGTAATCCATCTTCAACTGGGCCGTAGTGGCGGCCCGGTGGTCGCCCGCCCGCAGACCGGTGATTTTGCGAATAATCTTTCTCTAATCCTGCAATTCATGGAAGCAGACCTCAGGGGCCTGCTCGAACTGCGCGAAGCCATAGCTCCGAATGTTGCAGCCTATGCCGCCCAGCGCGCGACCACGGGTGATCTGAGCGCACTCGCCGATTGCCTCAAAGAGCTGGAGCGCAACGAAGCCAGCAGCCAGTTCGAGGAACTGAATCGCCGTTTTCACGATATGCTCGGCTGGGCCAGCGGCAATCCGCTTTTCGGCCTTCTGACTTCCGCGTTGCACATGCTTACCCGCGAATTTTCGCTCTCGCTGGGGTATTCGGCGCAAGAGCGTGCGGTCCAGTTGCGCTTCTTGCGCCGCGTCCTTGAAGCTGTGCGCAAGGGCGATGCCGAAGGAGCGCGGCAGTCGATGGCTCGTCTCGTGGTGGGCTCCGCCTCCTATCTCGCAGAAAGAAGCCCTGAGCTTGTGTCCCAGAAGGTCAAGTGGGTGCAGACGTAAAATAACAGGCGCCCGTGGATGGCGCAATTTGGAGAAGGTAACACGATGGCACTCAAGAGCCACATTTGCGAAATTCTCGGGATCGAGTACCCGATCCTTTTGGCCGGGATGGGCGGGGCCAGTGTCCCCGCGCTCGCGGCTGCAGTATCGAATGCGGGGGGGCTTGGCGTTCTTGGCGCTGCGGCCTGCTCGCCGGACCAGTTGCGTAGCTGGATCCGCCAGACCCGCGAGCTGACCGACAAACCGTTTGGGGTCGATACCCTTCTGCCTGCCTCCGTCAGGCGCGGTTCGGCCCCGCAAAGCGGCGCCGTGCCCGAAAACCCGATGGCATTGCTTGGCGAATACCAGCAGTTCACCCGCGATTTCATGGAACGCGAGGATCTGCCCGAAGTGGATGCCGCAATGGCCATGCGCGCGGCTGGCGCGCCGAAAATGGGCAAGGGCGGGCCGCAGCTGTTCTCGCGGGAGTTTTTCGAGGCGCAGATGGAAGTTGTAATCGAGGAAAAGGTGCCAGTCTATGCCGCCGGCCTCGGCAATCCCGGACCGTGGATGGACCGTCTTCATTCGAATGGCACCAAGGTCATGGCGGTGATCGGCAAGGTCAAACATGCCCAACAGGTGGTTGATTCCGGTGTCGACATGATTGTTGCGCAAGGTCACGATGGCGGCGGACACAACTCCCCGATCGGAACCTTCTCGCTGATTCCGCAAGTGGTCGATGCGGTGGGGGACCGGGTTCCGGTGATCGGAGCGGGTGGAATCTCCGATGGCCGCGGAGTCGCTGCGGCGATGATGCTGGGCGCTCTGGGCACGTGGGTCGGCACGGCGTTCCTGGCAACCGATGAAGCCGGCATCGAACGGTTCCAGAAGGAAGCAATCACCGAAAGCGGCGATGCAGATACCATCGTCAGCCGCTCGATGACCGGCAAGCCCGCGCGCATGATCCGCAACAAATGGGCCGATGCCTGGGTTGCGGCGGGCAAGGAGCCGCTTCCCATGCCTTACCAGTCGATGATTTCAGGGCCGGTCATGGCTTCGGGCATCAAGGCTCAGCGCAAGGATATCATGCCCGGCTTCGCGGGGCAGGGAATCGGTCTGATCCATTCGATCCGTCCAGCGGCAGAGGTCATGCGCGATCTTGTCGACGGGGCCGAAAGGGCGCTGGCTGATGCCAGATTCTATTCCTGAATTCTGGCAGGACGGGGACGCGGTATGAACGCTTCACAGACCTTATCCTTTGCCGACAAGGCCGCCATAACCGGTGTGGGCGAAACCGTATTCGTGAAGGGCACGGAACGGACTGCAGTGGACATGATGCTGGAAGCCTCGCGCCGCGCCATCGCGGATGCCGGCCTGAAACCTTCCGATATCGACGGCATGGTGCCGCCGCCGATTTATACGACCTCGGAGGAAATGGCCGCCAATCTCGGCATTGATGTGCTGCGTTATGCGGCCACCGTTCACATGGGTGGCGCCAGCCCGACGACGGCGCTGCAGAACGCTGCGATGGCGATTGCCAGCGGGCTTTGCGATCACGTGCTGGTCACGCTCGGTTGGAACGGCTATTCCGCCCTCAGGTCCAAGCCGGGTGCCCCGCCCACTCGGGCGATGAACATGAACACGCTGACCAATACCATCCAGGGCTATTACATCCCCTATGGTGTGTTCCTGCCGGTGCAGATGTATGCTTGGCTGGCGACCCGCCACTCGAAACTTTACGGCGTGGGTGCGGATGCGATGGCGGCCGTCGCGCTGGCCTGCCGTCGTCACGCGCAGTTGAATCCGCGCGCCTTTACCTATGGGCGCGCACTCGACGCGGAAACCTATCATTCAGCGCGCTGGATATCCGAGCCGTTCCGCCTTTACGATTGCTGCCTTGAAACCGATGGGGCCTGCGCGGTTGTCATATCGCGAATGGATCGGGCCAGGGATATGCCCCATGTGCCCGTCAGCATCGCCGGTGCCGCGGAAGGCCACCCCTATCCCGCCGACGACATCCCGTCGCGGCCCGATCCCTTCAAGATCGGCCTTAGCTATGCCGCCCCGCGCGCTTTCGATATGGCTGGCGTCAAGCGCGAGGACATGGATTTCCTGCAGATCTACGATTGCTTTACCTATGTCGTCTTGCTGCAACTGGAAGCGATGGGGTATTGCGAACCAGGCGGACAGGCCGAATTCGTCGCCAACGGCCAGATTGAGCTGGGTGGCCGCTTTCCGATCAACACCCATGGCGGCTTGCTCAGTGAGGCGCATGTCTGGGGCCTCAACCACGTGGTCGAGGCAGTGCGTCAGCTTCGTCACGACTGCGGCGAGCGCCAGGTGCCGGGAGCCCAGACCGGCCTCGTGACCGGTTGGGGTGACCTCGGCGACGGCAGCATCGCCATTCTCAGGAGGTTTGCATGAGCAGCGAAAGCGATCTGCCCCCCAAAATGCGGCCTTCCGCGCAGATGGTGCCACCCAAGCCGCGACCGCGCCCGCAAGACCCGGTTGAGCAGGAATTCTGGAAGAGGTGCCAGGACGGCCATCTCTATTTCCAGCGCTGCGGCGATTGCGGCAGCTTCCGCCACTTGCCGCGCTATATGTGCGCAAAGTGCGGCTCGCCGGAATTTTCCTGGGAACGCAGCAGCGGCAGGGGCACGTTGTTTTCCTGGACCGTAACCCACCAGGCCCTCCACCCGGCTTTTGCCGCCGACATCCCCTTCGTGGCTGCGGTGGTTGAATTGGAAGAGGGCGTGCGCATGGCCACGCGGCTGGTTGGTTGCGATCACGAGCGTCTTGCGCTCGACCTTCCGGTGGTCGTGGAGTTCGAACTGATCGGTGAGGACTTCCGCCTTCCTGTTTTCCGCCTGAGTGAAAGTTAGAAGCGCCATGGATCTCGAATATGGACCCGAATACGATGTCTTCCGCAAGCAGGTGCGGGCCTTTATCGAAGCGCACAGCCATCTCGCTCCGCCTTCTTCTGACCGGGCGGCCCGACCTTCGTCCAAGGCGGTCGAATGGCAGAAGCTGTTGATCGAGCATGGGTATACCGCTCGAACGATCCCGCAGGCGTATGGCGGCTATGGAGCGGAGCCGGACATTCTCCAATCGCGCATCATCGCAGAGGAATTTGCGCGGGCCAGGGTGCCGGGCGGGCTTTCCAATCAGGGAATCTCGATGTTCGTGCCGACCCTGCTCGAACTCGGCACCGAGGAACAGAAACGGCGCTGGATCGAACCCACGTTGAAAGGCGATGTTGTCTGGTGCCAGGGCTATTCCGAACCCGGTGCCGGGTCCGACCTCGCCAATCTCAAGACCAGCGCGCACATCGAGAACGACGAATTTGTTGTCAATGGCCAGAAGATTTGGACCAGCACCGCCAAGCAGGCCGACATGATCTTCTGCTTGGTCAGGACCGAACCTCACGCGCCCAAGCACGGCGGCATTTCCTACCTGATCTTTTCGATGGACACGCCGGGCATCGAGGTTCGCCCCTTGAAGACGATGACCGGTCATGCCGAATTCAACGAAGTGTTCTTTACCGATGTCCGGGTCCCCATGCACCAGATCGTCGGCCAGCGGGGCCAAGGCTGGTTCGTGGCGAACGCAACTCTTGGCCATGAGCGCGGAATGCTGGGCGATCCCGACGCGCTTGAAAACCGGCTGCAGGCACTGATCGCGCTGATGCAGGAAGAGCGTTTGGGCCAGGGTCGCGCGATCGACAATCCGGTACTGCGCGACCGGCTGGTGGCACTTCAGGCCGAAGTGGCGGCGATGAAATACAATGGGATGCGGATCCTTTCGAACAGCCTCAGGGGTGAGCCGGGCGGCATGGCGAAACTGATCGTCAAGTTGCAAAGCTGCGAACTCGCTCATCAGATATCCGCGCTGGCAATCGACGCCATGGGCGAACTGGGCATTCTTTATCACCACAGCCCGCGTGAGCGGGAAGGGGGGGCGTGGCAATGGAACTATATGTTCCAGCTCGGTCTCATCATTGGCGGCGGCACCGCGCAGATCCAGAAGAACATCATCGCTGAACGTGGCCTCGAAATGCCGCGCGAACCGAAGCTGGCGAAGATTTCGGATGCGGCGAAAGCAACCGCAGACATGCCGCGTCACAAACAGGGATCAGCCTAATGGATTTCGGACTTTCTCAGGACCAGCGGATGCTGCGCGATGCGGTTGCGCGGTGTCTTGCGGATACCTGCCCGCTCGATCAAGTCCGCGAATGTGCCGAGCGTGACAATCCGCTTAGCGACAACGTGCTCCGCGCCGTCCAGGACCTGGGAATTCCCGGGATGCTGGTACCGGAAGAGCATGGCGGCCTCGGCATGACCCTTCTCGACGCTGCCATAGTTGCGGAACAGCTCGCCTATGCGGTCGCGCCAGTACCTTTTCTCGCCAGTCATGTTCTGACGCCTATCGCGCTGAGCGAGGCAGGCAGCGAGGAGCAAAAGGCCCACTGGCTGCCAAAGATCGCGAGCGGCGAGGCGCGTATCGGTGTCGCGATTTCCGAGACAATCGAGGTACGCGACGGCGCGGGGGTTTCCTCTGCTGCCGGGAAGCTCAACGGCACCGCCCTGTTCGCACTCGATTTCGAAGGAGCCGATGCCTTCATCGTCGCCGATTCCGGCGGCAGGCTGCACCTTGTCGGTGCCAAGGCGTCGGGCCTGAAGGCTATCGCGCTGACGACCATCGATCGGACCCGCAGCGTCGGGGAATTGCGGTTTGACGGGGCCGAAGCGGAACCACTGGCTGATGATGGGGGAGCTACAGTGGCCCGGCTGCGCGCTGCGGGGCGTGTGATCCTCGCCGCCGACAGTCTTGGCGCAGGTCAGGCCATGATCGAAAAGGCTGTCGATTATGCTGGCCAGCGCGAACAGTTTGGTCGCCTTATCGGCAGTTTCCAGGCCGTAAAGCACATGTGCGCCGAGATGGCCGCGCGGCATGAACCGTGCCGTTCGCTCGTCTGGTACGCCGCCCACGCCTTTGACGCAGTTCCGACAGAGGCATCGCTCGTCGCCTGCCACGCGAAATCACACACCGGCGAAGTCCATCGCTTTGTCGCCCGCACTTCCACCGAAGTGCATGGCGGGATGGGATTCACGGACCTGATCGGTCTGCACTACTGGTTCAAACGCATTGAATTCGACCGGCAGGTGCTTGGCGGACCCGAAACGGTGCGGGCCGAGGCGGCAGCACTGCAAGGCTGGATCAAGGCCGCGTAACACACTCGTTGAGGGGGCGTCCGAGACTGGCTGCCCCGTCCGGCAGGGAGAGGGAAAATGATCGACTGGAACCTCGGTGACATTCTCGATGCAGTCGAGCCCGCCATGCCTCAGGACGCTCCGGCGCTGATACACGGCGACCGGATCGTCACTTGGCCCGAAATGTCCGCGCGCTCGAATAATATCGCGCGCGCGTTGCGTCAACGCGGAGCGTGCGATGGTGCCAAGGTGGCCTTCTACATGCGCAACCGCCCCGAATATGGCGAGCTGATGGCGGCTTGTTTTAAGGGGCGCTTGACCCATGTGAACATCAATTACCGCTATCGCGCCGAAGAAGTTTTCTACATTTTCCAAGATTCTGACAGCGAAGTGATTGTTTACAGTTCGGAGTTTCGCGAATGCATCGTCGAACTCAAGGATAGGCTCGAGAAGGTTCACACTTTCGTCGAAATTGGCGACCCTTCCGAAATCGCGTCTTTTGCGAGTCCCTATGAGACGCTGGCGGGAAAAGGGGACGGATCGGCGCTCGGCATCGAACGCTCACCCGACGATTTGCTCTTCATCTATACCGGCGGCACGACCGGGATGCCGAAAGGCGTGATGTGGCGGCACGACGACATGCGCAAGGCCCAGCTGGACGCCCAGAAGTTATTGGGCCCGGTTCCGCGGACGCTGGAAGAAAATGTTGCGCTGATCGAGAAAGAGGGGCCCGGCAGGCGCACTCTCTCCGCCTGCCCGCTCATGCACGGGACGGGCTTCATCACCGCGATAGGTGCGCTAATGTCGGGCGGCGCGATCATCACGCTGACGGCCCCTTCCTTCGA
The DNA here is from genome assembly GCA_018827375.1 of Alphaproteobacteria bacterium. GTDB lineage: Bacteria > Pseudomonadota > Alphaproteobacteria > Caulobacterales > Hyphomonadaceae > Hyphomonas. Next base: position 223,335 of record JAHJYW010000049.1, on the reverse strand, counting down.
AGCGTCAGAATTGTGGGAAACGGTCGAAAAGCACCAGGTGGAAAGCATCGCAATTGTGGGCGACGCCTTTGCTAAGCCAATGCTTCGCGCGCTCGAAGAAAACGCGGGCCGCTGGGATACCAGGAGCCTCGTCTCCATCATCTCGTCCGGCGTGATGTGGAGCAAGGAGATTAAGGCCGGTCTATGCAAGCACATTCCCCAGGTCGTGCTGATGGATAGTTTCGGCGCCTCCGAAGGGCTCGGCTTCGGCCTCTCCGTCACGACTGCACAGGGCGGTACGAACACCGCGAAATTCGGGATTGGCGAATTCTGCGATGTCTTCGACGAAAACGATCAGAAAGTCGAACCAGGAAGCGGCGTGCCTGGCTTTATCGCCCGCAAGGGGGCCATCCCCATAGGATATTACAAAGATCCCGAAAAATCCGCCAAGACATTCCGCACAATCGATGGCGTGCGTTATTCGATTCCGGGTGACTGGTGCCGGGTAGAGGCCGATGGAAGCCTTACCCTGCTAGGCCGCGGCAGCGTATGCATCAACACTGCTGGCGAGAAGGTATACCCAGAAGAAGTCGAGGAAGTGCTCAAGACCCATCCTGCCATCGGTGACGCGCTGGTCGTAGGTGTAACGGATGAAAAATGGGGCCAGGCCGTCACGGCCGTCGTCCACCTCAACCACGGCGTCCCGTTCGACGAGCAAGCTGTCAAGGACCATGTGCGCGATCAGCTGGCGGGATACAAAACGCCCAAGGCCATACATCCGACGGAAAAACCCCTGCGTGCATCCAACGGCAAGGCCGACTATGCAACGGCGAAAGCAATCGCCGAACGTTTGACGGTCGCATCGTGAGCCATCGGGGGTCTCCCGATTACGACGTTGTAATCGTCGGTGCCGGCTTCAGCGGGATATACCTGCTCCACAAGTTGCGTGACGCCGGGTTCAACGTGTTGCTGGTGGATGCTGCGGCCCAGCCCGGCGGCATCTGGTACTGGAATTGCTATCCAGGTGCACGAGTGGATTCACAGGTTCCGCTTTACGAGTACTCTATACCTGAAGTGTGGAAGTCATGGGCCTGGAGCGAGCGATTTCCCGGTTGGGAAGAGCTCAGAGCGTATTTCCGGCATGTTTGCGATACGCTCGACCTTTGGCCCATGATGCGCATGGGGTCTGGGGTCAAAGGCGCGCACTATGAGAAGGAGACGAAGCAATGGCGTCTGCAACTCGACAGCGACAAAACTGTTTCGACACGGTTCCTGTTGCCCGCTCTTGGTTTCGCATCAAAGCCGTATGTCCCCAATTTTCCCGGCCTTGAGGATTTCGAAGGCCAATGGTTTCACACGGCGCGCTGGCCGCAGCAGGGTGTCGATCTCAGCGGACGTAAGGTTGCCTTGATCGGCACCGGTGCAAGTGGTGTGCAGGTCGCGCAAGAAGCGGCCAAATCCGTATCGAAGCTGACCCTCTTTCAAAGAACTCCCATCCTGGCGCTGCCTATGCAGCAGAAGAAGCTTTCGGCAGAAGACCAGGAACGGGACAAGAAGGGCTATGCCGCGATCTTCGAAACGCGCAAGCAGACGAGCGGAGGGTTCGAATGCCAATCGCTAGACGTATCGGCGCTCGAAGTTGACGAGAAAGCGCGCACCGCGCACTTTGAAGATCTGTGGCAACAGGGCGGCCTCAGGTTCTGGTATCACAACTTCGCTGACTTGCTTACCAACCGCGAAGCCAACCGCCACGCCTATGATTTCTGGCGCGGCAAGGTTCGCGCAAGGATCGCCGATCCCAATCTGGCCGAGAAACTCGCCCCATCCGAACCGCCGCATCCATTCGGCACGAAGCGGCCTTCGCTTGAACAGGGATATTACGAAATTTTCGCGCAAGACAATGTCGCGCTGGTCGATCTCAAGGCAACTCCGATCATCCGGATCGGACCGCACGCTATTACGACCAAAGACGGCGAGATGGAATGCGACCTCATCGTTTTCGCCACCGGCTTCGATGCCGGGCGCGGCGGGCTGATCGATATGAACATCAGGGGGACGAACAGCCTATCACTGTCCCATGCGTGGGAAGACAGAGTACGCGCCTATCTGGGAATGGCGGTGTCTGGCTTTCCCAATATGCTGTTCACATACGGGCCACTCAGCCCGTCGGGTTTCTCAAACGGCCCGACCAGCGCAGAGATACAGGGTGACTGGATCTGCGACTTTCTGGTCTGGATGCGGGAAAATGGTGTCGATCTTTTCGAAGCCGATCCGGCAGCTGAAACGGGCTGGACCGAAATGGTTGCCCAAGCAGGCGCGATGACGCTCTTTCCCGAAGCGGATTCTTGGTACATGGGCGCAAACATCCCGGGCAAGACGCGTCAACTGATCAATTTTCCAAGCGTGTCTGGCTATGTCGCACTCTGCGAAGATGTAGCGAACGAGGGGTATCGCGGCTTCGTGATCGACAAACCCACTAGCAAGGAACACTTAACGAAATGAACGTATTGTCCAAGATTGGAGATTTTCCCGACGACATCGACCCTGTCTGGGCCGGCGATGGTTCGCATCTGCCGGAATGGTTTGTGTCGGCCCTCAAGGTGCCGCGCGAAGAAGGTTATGTTGAGATCGACGGTGCCAGGACGCACTACTTCCGCTGGGGCGACCGGAAAAAGCCGAAAGTGCTTATGACACATGGCTTTCTCTCCCACGCCCGTTGCTTTGCCTTCATCGCTCCGTTTCTCGCAGAAGATTACGACGTGGTGGCGTTCGATCTCGCCGGCATGGGCGACACGGAGATGCGCGGGCAAGCCGATCCCGCGGCAAGGGGGGGCGAGTTTGGTGAGATTGCCGAGGCACTCGATCTGTTTACAGATGGCCACAAACCCACCATCATCGCGCACAGTTTCGGCGCGGGCGCAGCGCTGACAGCCGTGACCCTGTCGCCCGATGCTTTCTCCGGCGTCGTGATTTGCGATCTGATGGTCATGCGAGCCGAGCTCCTAGAGCAATACTGGAACCATCGCCGCTCCAGCCCGGGATCAGGTGATCCTGACAAGCCCAACCGGCTCTATGCGAGCTATGAAGAGGCGCGCAAAAGATACGTCCTTTCCCCGCCCCAGCAAGTCGGCGAGCCGTTCCTCCTAGATTACATGGCGTATCATTCAATGCGACGCGACGGAGACGGTTGGACATGGAAGTTCTCACCCGAGGTATTCCGACGAAGCAATAAGTCCGACGAATGGCTCACAATCGGCCATCGACTCGTGAATGCGCCGGGCCGAAAGATCATCGTTCATGGCGGAAAGAGCCAGCTCTTTACAAGGGACTCGGCTGACTACATCCGCGAGCTAGGGGGCGGTGATATTCCGATAATCGCCGTACCTGAGGCGCGCCACCATTTGATGCTCGATCAGCCATTAGCTTTTTTAGCTGCACTCAGAAGCATTCTCTCCCTTTGGGAGGAGCAGGCACACCCAAGGAGTGCGTGAAGGACAAGCGCGCCGAGATCCACGGGCGGATCACGGCGTACCAGGCTCAGATCGCGCAGGCGAAGCAAGACCTGGCTCATATAAATGCGTCGATCCGGCTGTTCACCGATATCTGTGTGCGCCATCTTGAGGTCGATGGCGAACTCACAACCCGGGATCTCGCTGAGCGGGTGATGATCGAGCGCCGACTTGACGCGAGGGATGCCACGCTGCGCAATTCGGTCGTCTTCAAGGTCGTCCAGGCCCTTCGCCATGCCGCCCGGCGCAAGCATGTCCGGATGGTGGAGAAGCGCAAGGGCATGTGTCTGGGCACCAGGCGATGCTGTCACGTTGCGGGGCGTTGCCAGTAGATGTTGGCATCCAACACCCGTTCGATCAGGACTCAAATCGCTTGCACCGGGAGAGCCGTCCATAGATATAGAAGTTAGCCGAGCTGACACCATGACGCTGGCACGCGTCTGCGGCTGCCATGCCTCTTTCCTCTTCAGCCAGGGTCGCGATGATCTGTTCCCTGGTGAATTTGCTTTTGCGCATTGTCTGTCTCCGTTGCGACAGGCTCTCCATTCAAATGCGGGACCAAATGGATATCAGGTCACACTGTATGAATGCATGTAAATCAGCGCGGTGAACCGACGCCGATCGCCGCAATATCCAGTTGATTTTGCTAGAGGTGCAGGGGTCCCAATTTGACGCCGATTTACAATGATACCGCAGAACATCGAACGACCGGAATCGGCAATCAGTTGTGACCGGCACCTTCCGGCGAATATCCGCCTCACACCGGTCCCATTGCGAACGGCAATCCTGAGGCCTTTTCCGGCCGCAAGCTGCAGCGGAAGATTCAAACTGAGACACCACCTAAACACAGAACTGGTTGATCTGAGACTATGAAATAGGCAAGGCTTTTCGTTTGGGCTCCTAATCTTGGAATTCTATGCTATCAGCTAGTTCGACGCCTAACCGCGCGTCGAACTAGTGAGGTCCGCAAAACTGTGGACCAAAATCCGACCGAACTGAGGACCAAAAATTGACTTTCATGCACGTATGTGTTTGAATATATTGGATAAGTAATATGGATCGTGGCACGTCACTCGCGCCTAACTTAACTATCTAAGCCATTGATTTAGAAGCAGAAAAAATCCGACGATCTTTGTTGCTCTGGGTTGGGCGCGACATTCGGGGCTCGAACCTTGAACACCGCGAATAGGCATCCCGTGCTTTCGTCGTTACCCTGCTTGGCAACAAGCCTGACGATGAATTTGCGATGACGTTTCTGCTCCTGCCCGTGAAGAATGATGAGCCTGCACTTGCAGGCGCGCCCATGATCTGCGCAGCTCAGAAGGTTCTTTCTTATCTTGCCGAACATGACGCGATCGGCCTCACGAAGGGCAAGGCGTTCCAGCGCAAGTTCGTTCACTGGGCGGCCGCAGAGTTCGACTGGCCGGGCTGGGAAGAAGACAAGCTGTTCCTCGTCAACAAGGTGCTGAATGAGTACGATTTCCCGCCGCTGGAGGCGCTGCATTTCGTTTTGCTGAAACTCAAGCTGATCCGGCATTACAAGCTGACCTGCCGGCTCACCAAGGCGGGCAGGGACATTGCTGACAAGACCGGCGATCTCTTCAACCTGATGATGCCGTTCTGGCTGTTCGAAGTCGATCATGCCGCCTCATCCCGGATGCCCGAGCCGAGGCTTGGCAACTGCGATGTGTTTCTCGGTGTGCTGAACACCGAGGCGGCGCAGGGCGTGACATGCGTTGCGCTTCGGGAAATCCTTTACGGTCCTCCGTACGCCGATCAGCCCTATGACCGCATGCCGGGAATGATCTGGTTACAGGTGCTTGAGCCGCTGTGCTGGCTCGGCCTGTTGGCTGAGACGACATCAGACGAGCGACATCATTTTGAAGACCGTGTCTACACGGCGACCGGTCTTTGGTCCGAGGCCTTTCGGTTTCCCAGTGAGGGCCAGGCCGGTTTGATGACGCTGCATTGAAATGCGCGCTTCGACCGGAGGCCGACCAAGGTCTGTTTGATGAGGGGCGGGTGGAATGTAACCTGCGAGACCCTCAAGGGTGCTTTAGCGGGTCACGAAGAGGACATTCAGGAATCTCTTTACGCTGACGCTGAGCCGTCGACCTCAGTTTGTATCGAGGGCTGCTTTCAGATAGGTCCAGATATCGGCCACGACCGTGCTCAGCGGAACGCCTTTGAGTTCCGTGCCGTCGGCGTAAGTCAGCCATTGTCGGGCCTTTGCTGGGTCCTCTGCGAACGCCGCGGAGAGACCTGGTGGCGCCTCAGTCGGCACGGGTGTGTTTCGGCGTTCGAACGTCGCCGCGATGGCTGCGCGCAGGTCTGCCTGATCGATCTCGGTCGCTTTCGGGATAGCCCACAGATCGTAAAAGTCTTTCATGCGGCCGTTGATGAGGCCGAGCGCGACAACAGCCTGGAACTTTTCGGCGATAACCGTAGCAGGTGAATAGGCGCGTATGCGCGCAGGCTCGAAATCGAGGATCGATCCGTATTCGATCTCATAGTGTGGGTCGGGCAGGGCGTCGCCGAAGCCAAGATCTATGGTGATCGGAATCTCTGTTTTGTTGAGATGGGCCACCGTGCGGAGGCGTTTGCCGCCATAGACCTGATCCTCACGGATGTCGGTCGTGGTTATCGTGTCGATGCTGAACTCGAGACCGTCGCCGGCATCGAACGACAAGATTTCGGCAAAGATGGAGGTCAGCGTTGCATCCTCGGTTTCGCCGAAGGCGAGGAAATCGATGTCGCGTGTGAAGCGGCCGGAATCGGTGGTCCAGAGGGTGACCAGCATTCCGCCCTTCAGGACAAACTTGTCGCGGTGCGGAGATTTGGAGAGGCGAAAGATCAGCCGTTCTAGGCCAAACGCCACAAGTAGTGTCTGGAAGTCGCGGCCCTCTGACCGGGCAAAGTTCAGGAGGCGCTGGCGCACCGAAGCTGCGATGTTCGTCGGTGTCTTAGCCATTGGAGGTCAGCGCCTCCAGATAGGGGCGCATGACTCTTGCCGCACCATAGTCAGCAGCGGCCTGCATCAGGACGGCTGGCGCTGCCTTGCGTTGATCGAGGGCCGCCTTGAGCGCCTCGATGGCCACCGACCGATCAACCAGTTTCGGATTGCGGAAAGCATCCGCAATTGATTTTGGCACGGAATAGATCCGCACCTGTGTACCGCCTATCCTGTATATTTCGATGCCGTCCGAAAAATAGGGCTCGCGAAACCTGACGACGCGCACCGGTGGATAGGCGATCGACGGCTCCCAGTCCTTCGCGCCAATCGCGAACCAGACCTTGCGGGGGAGCTGGTCTGTGAGACCATGAAAGGCCAGTGCGGACACGAGGCAGATGACCGAACGCGGGGCCCGCTTGGCGACTTCCGCCAGATTGGTGTTGAGGTCGGCCTCCGCATCGGCAGCTTGATAAAGGCCACGTCCAATCCGGACCACGTCGCCGGCTTCGACCGCCCTTGAGATCGCGGTTGCGCTGACGCCGATCTCCCGCAGCTCGAAGGCGCGGGCGATGTCGTGATCGCGGAGATAGGCGAGGAGCCTGTCCTGCTGCGTTGCAGAGGGTGATGGAGTGTGTTTCATAATCTCGGACAAGACGCGTTTCTGTCCGAGGTTATGTAACACGTCGATTGATATTCGTCGAGTGGGTGATCGGAGCAGTCCGGCCATGATGCGATCGCAAGCTGGAGCCGACACCGAAATTCAGCTACGGTCAGTGCGTGCACCGGAACCGTGTCAACTGCAACGATGCGTCATACGTGCATCATTCGATTTGCCTACGGAGCGATCTTGCCGGAATCGGCGACGGTAGTTTTCCACAGCTTTTTTACAAATTATTGATTCAAAACAATAATTTCCGCTCTTTCATCATCGAGTGGGAGTAGGCCTCTCGCGGGGGCAGTCTGGTATTTTCTCCTACTCTCATCCTATGTGAGGGTAAAGCGGGAGAGACTATATGGAACAGGCTCAGGATTTCCTGGATGAGAGCAAGGCGCTGCATGCGCTGATCGCACCGCTGGATGATGCCGCGTTCGGGCAGGCGACGGCGTTCAAGGGCTGGACGATCAATGATGTGCTGCGCCACCTCCACTACTGGAACTGGATGGCCTGGCTGCAGCTGAATGACGAAGCGCTGCTGGTGGCCCAGATGAAGGAGATTGCGCGCGCTGGCGGCATGCGGCCTGTTGAGACGGCGCATGTGGATGGCGCGGCGGGGCAGGCGCTGGTCGCGCTCTGGAGGGCTCAGGCCGAGAGGACCGCCGACGTATTCGCGATGGCCGATCCAAAGGCGCGCCTGAAATGGGCGGGGCCGGACATGAGCGCGCGCTCGTCGATCACAGCGCGGCTTATGGAAACCTGGGCGCACGGGCAGGAAGTGTATGACCAGCTGGGCGTCGTGCGTGAGAACGCAGATCGTATCCGTAATATCGTCGTGCTGGGCATCAATACATTTGGCTGGACGTTCCGAAACCGCAAGCTGGATGTGCCGGAGCCCATGCCGTTTGTGTCGCTGACGGCGCCATCTGGCGAAGTATGGACCTACGGCGAGCCGAACGCGGCAGAGCGTATCGAGGGGCGCGCCGACGAGTTTGCCCAAGTGGTGACGCAGACGCGCAATATCGATGATACGCAGCTGAAGGTGACGGGACCAGTCGCCACGCAATGGATGGGCTTTGCGCAGTGCTTTGCGGGCTCGCCAGAGAACCCTCCTGCACCGGGCGTGCGCCACACGATGACGCCGCAGCAGTAGACAAACGCGGCGCTGCCTGCCAGCACAGCGGACAAGGCAAGAAACCAAGGGACCTGAAAGACATGTCGATCCTCCTTCTCGAAAAACGCGGCCCAATTGCCGTTCTGACGCTTAACCGCCCGGACATGATGAATGCGCTGGGGCAGGCGGGCGATGGCCCGGCTGTTGCCGCCGTATGTGCGGAAGTCGTGGCGGATGCCTCGATCCGCTGCGCCGTGCTGACAGGCGCAGGCCGCGCGTTTTCGGCTGGGGGTGATGTGAAGGCAATGAAGGAACGGTCCGGCGCGTTTGGCGGCTCTCCCTATGACGTGCGTAGCGGGTATCGCGATAATATCCACGTGATCGTGAAGTCGCTCTACAATATGGAAGTGCCGCTGATTTCGGCCATCAACGGGCCTGCCATCGGCCTTGGCTGTGACGTGGCGTGTATGGCGGATATCCGTATTGCGGCTGACCATGCGAAGCTAGGCGTAACGTTCCTGAAGCTGGGCCTGATTCCGGGTGATGGCGGTGCCTGGCTGTTGCCGCGCCTGATCGGCGCGTCGCGCGCGGCGCAGTTGCTGTTCACCGGCGACGTGATCGACGCGGCGACGGCGAAGGAATGGGGTCTCGTGTCCGAAATCTATCCGGCAGACCAGCTGATGGATGAGGCAATGAAACTGGCCGAGCGCATTGCGCAGCAGCCGCCGCAAGCCCTGCGCCTCGCGAAGACGCTGATGCGTCAGGCCAACATGGCATCCTATGACACGATCATGGAACTGTCGGCTTCGGCACAAGCGCTGATGCACGAGACCGAGGACCACATTGAAGGCGTCAACGCGATCCTCGAAAAGCGCAAGCCCGAGTTCAAGGGCCGCTAGATCTCGCCGCGCACGTCCTTGATGACGCCGGAGAAGTCGAGACCGCCGAAGCCTTTTTCATCCAGCTTGGCATAGATGGTTTCGGCCATCTCGCCGAGCCGGATGTCGGCGCCGGCGGCGCGGGCGGCATCGGCTGCGAGGTGGAGGTCCTTAAGCATCATGGCGACGGCGAAGCCGGGCTTGTAGTCGCGATTGGCGGGCGACGTGGGCACCGGGCCTGGTGCAGGGCAGTAGGAGGTCATCGACCAGCACTGGCCCGAAGCCGTGGACGAGATGTCGAAGAAGGTCTGCGCGTCGAGGCCGAGCTTGTCGGCCAGGTTGAACGCTTCAGACGTGGCGATCATCGAGATGCCGAGCAGCATGTTGTTGGCGATCTTGGCGGCCTGACCGTTGCCGCTGGCGCCTGCGTGGAAGATGTTCTTGCCCATTTTCTCGAGGAGTGGCTTGGCGCGGGCGAAGCCGGCATCAGGACCGCCGCACATGAAGGTAAGCGTGCCGGCATCGGCGCCGGCTGTGCCGCCGGAGACGGGCGCGTCGACCATGCTGAAGCCTGCAGCCTCGGCTTGGCGGGCAGCTTCGCGAGCATCCTCGACGGCGATCGTGGAGCAATCGAGGAAGAGCGTATCCTTTGGCGCATGAGCGGCGACGCCATCCGGGCCAAAATAGACGCTGAGCACGTGCTTGCCGGCGGGGAGCATGGAGACGACGACGTCTGCGTCAGCGACGGCTTCAGCAACGCTGGCCGCGCCCTTGGCGCCGGACGCTTCCGCCTTGGCGATGGCGTCCTTGCTCAGGTCGAACGCGCGGACGGCGTGGCCTGCCTTTGCGAGGTTGGCGCACATGCCAGCGCCCATGTTGCCCAAGCCGATGAATGCAATGCGTGTCATTTGTACTCCTAGCGATCCGTGAATTTCGGGTCGCGTTTTGCGGTGAAGGCTTCCATGCCTTCCTTCTGGTCATGCGTGCCGAAGAGGCCCTGGAAGAGGCGACGCTCGAAGCGGACGCCTTCTGTTGTGGGCAGTTCGAGGGCGCGGCCGACCATTTCCTTGGCGGCCATGATCGAGGGCAGGGAATAAGTGCCGATGGTCTTGGCAACTTCCATAGCCGTGCTCATCAGCTCGTCATGGGGCACGACGCGGGAGACGAGGCCAATGCGATCTGCTTCAGCGGCGTCGATCATGCGCCCAGTGAGGACCATGTCCATGGCCTTGGCCTTGCCGACAGCCTTGGTGAGGCGGACAGAGCCGCCCATGCCGGGCGTCACGCCGAGCTTGATCTCGGGCTGGCCAAACTTGGCTTTCTCTGACGCGATGATCAAATCGCACATCATGGCCAGCTCGCAACCGCCGCCAAGGGCGAAGCCGTTGACCGCCGCAATGACCGGCTTGCGGCAGGCGGCGAAACGGTCCCAGCCGGCGAAATAGTCTTCGACATACATGTCGGAGAAGCCCTGCGGCTGCATCTCCTTGATGTCGGCCCCGGCGGCGAAGGCGCGGCCCTCGCCGGTGAGTACGGTGACAGCAATATCGGGATTGCGGTCGATCTCAGCAAAAAGGGTTGCGACCTCGGCCATTACTTGCTGGTTCAGCGCATTGAGGCTTTCCGGCCGGTTCAGTGTGACGAGGGCAACGCGCCCGTTATGCTCAAAGGTGATCGTGTCAAATTTTGCCATGAAAATTACCCCATTGTCGGAATGATGAATGCCTGGTCCCCGATATCACCTTCCGGCCATCTTTGGGTAATTGTCTTGATCTTCGTCCAGAAACGGACGCCTTCGGGGCCGTGCTGGTTCGTGTCGCCGAAGGCCGAGCGCTTCCAGCCACCGAACGTGTGATAGCTCACCGGAACCGGGATCGGCACGTTGATGCCGACCATGCCGACATTGACCTGCGCGGCGAACTCACGCGCGGCGCGGCCATTGGAGGTGAAGATCGCGCAGCCGTTTCCGTACTGGTGGTTAGAGGGCAGGGCGGCAGCCTCTTCCAGTGTTTCAGCGCGCACGACCTGAAGGACGGGACCAAAGATCTCTTCCTTGTAGGATTGCATGTGCGGCTTCACATTGTCGAACAGGGAAGGGCCGACGAAGAAGCCATTCTCGTGGCCCTGCAGCGTGTGGCCACGGCCGTCCAAAAGGAGGTCAGCGCCTTCATCGACGCCCATCTGGATGTAGGATTCGATCTTGGCCTTGTGGGCAGCAGAGACGACAGGGCCGTAATGCGCGTCTGCATCGGTGGAGATACCGACCGTGAGGCCGCGCGCCGCATCAATCATGCGTTCGACGAACTCGTCGCCTGTCTTCTTGCCGACCGTGACGGCGACGGGGAGGGCCATGCAGCGCTCTCCTGCCGAACCGTAGGCCGCGCCGACGATGTCCTTGACGGCTTGTTCCATGTTGCAGTCAGGCATGATGATGCCGTGGTTCTTTGCACCGCCCATGGCCTGGACGCGTTTGCCGTGGCTTGTGCCGAGGCTGTAGACGTATTGGGCAATATCCGAGGAGCCGACGAAGCTGACCGCCTTGATGTCCGGATGCTTAAGGATCGCATCAACAGAAACCTTGTCGCCGTGGACGCAGTTGAGGACGCCGGCTGGTGCGCCTGCTTCGAGGAAGAGTTCGGCCAGGCGAAGCGGGACTGACGGGTCTTTCTCGGAGGGTTTCAAGATGAATGTGTTGCCGCAGGCGATGGCGACGGCGGACATCCAGCAGGGGATCATGGCCGGGAAGTTGAACGGCGTGATGCCGGCGACGACCCCGAGCGGTTGGCGCATCGAATAGACGTCGATGCCGGGGCCTGCGCCTTCGGTATATTCGCCTTTCTGGAGGTGAGGGATGCCGCAGGCGAATTCGACCACGTCGATACCGCGCTGAACGTCACCCTTGGAGTCCGCAACAACCTTGCCATGCTCTGATGAGAGCATTTCAGCGAGTTCGTTGATATTGGCTTCCAGCAGGCGCTTGAATTCGAACATGACGCGGGCGCGGCGCTGGGGATTGGTCGTGGACCAGCCAAAGAAGGCGGCCTGCGCGCTCTGCACGGCGGCATCGAGTTCCGCTTCTGTCGCCAGCTGCACGCGCGCCTGAACCTCTCCGGTGTTCGGATTGTAGATGTCGCCGAAGCGGCCCGATGTGCCGGTGACCTGTTTGCCGTCGATGAAATGGTGGACGTCGCGCATGCGTTGAATTCCCTTTGTCTTCTGATTTGGCCAGTCTAAGACCCGTGTATAATCTGGTAAATGTACATAATTGCAGCTTGTGGCTGCGTTTATGCAGGTAACGATCGATGAACTGGGACGACCTGAGACTCTTCCTTGTGGTGAGCCGGCAGCAGAAGCTCGATCTCGCGGCGGCCCAACTCCAGCAGGATCCGACAACGTTGAGCCGGAGGCTGCGACGCCTAGAATCGAATGTGGGCCAAACCCTGTTCGAGCGCACGCGCCGCGGACACGTACTTACACCCGAAGGTGAAGCGCTGGCGGCCCGGGTGGAAGCCATGGAGGCACTCGCACTGGCGGTAGGCGAGTCCGGTGATGGCGAGCGATCCCTGATCGGAAAGGTGCGGCTCGGGGTGACGGAGGGCTTCGGGACGGCGTTTGTGGCGCCCGCGCTGGCAAATTTCGTGGCGGAGTGGCCCGGCATTGCGATTGACCTTATCGCGCTGTCGGGGCTGGTCAGTGTTCCGAAGCGGGAAGCTGACATGTCAGTGCTACTGACGCGGCCGAAGGCGGGGCGGCTGAAGGTTCGCAAGCTCACCGACTATTCGCTGCAGCTGTATGCGAGCAAGACCTACCTGGCCGCCCATCCGCCGATCAATTCCATAGACGAACTCGGGGCGCACAAGCTGATCGGCTATGTTGACGATCTTATCTATTCGCCGCAGCTCAGATACTTTGACGATGTTCTGCCGGGGCTCAATCATGCGCTCTCAAGCCCGAGCATCATCGCGCAGACAGAAATGACGCGGGCGGGGGCAGGGCTCTGCATCTTGCCGAAATTCATTGCAGCACGTCATACGGAGCTCGTGCCCGTTCTGATGCATGAGATTGACGTCAAAAGGTCGTTCTGGCTCGCCGTGCACGAGGATGTGGCCTCATTGGCGCGGATCAGGGTCCTGTCTGATTATCTCGCTGACCTGGTCAAGCAGCGTCAGACGGAATTCTGATCCGCCCTCCGCATCACGCCACCACGGAGGATTTGAGCAGCGCGTCGATCTCGGCCTCGGCTATGCCGAGCCCGGCGAGGACTTCGCGAGTATGCTGGCCCATGCGCGGGGACGGGCCTTTGGGTCCATCGTCCGCGCCCGGGAATCGCACCGGCGACGCCGGCGAGGCGTAGGTTGAACCGTCACCCTTGGAGCTTGGCGTTTGTACAATAGCGCCTGAAGCGAAGGCCTGTGGGTCTTCCGCGACCTCACCGAGCGTTTGCACCGGGGCCCAGGCGATGGAATTGGCGTCTAGGCGTTCGGAGATTTCTGCCTTGGTGTATTTGGCAAAACCTTCGTCGATGAGGGCGATGACTTCGCCCATGTTCTGGCGGCGGGCCTTGGACGTGGTGAAACGGGGGTCTTCGGCGAGGTCTTCGCGGTCGATTACCTTGCACATTGGCACCCAGTCGACGTCTCCCTGTCGGGCGACGGTGCAGATCCAGTGGCCGTCTTTTGTCTGGTAGAAGTTGGAAATCGGGACGATCTGCTCTGTACGGCCCTTGGTGGAAGCAATACGGCCGAAGAAGAGCTGGATCGCGAAGTCCGAGCCCATGGCGTAAAGGCCCGTGCGGAAGAGGGAGGCTTCCACGAGGCGCCCTTTGCCGGTGCGCTGGGCCTCAACGAGCGCTGCGCAGATGCCCGCAGCGGCCGACATGGACGTTGTGTGGTCACCAAATGCCGTGCGCAAGGCGTAGGGGTCTTCACCTTTGGGGATTGTGAGGCGGGCAACGCCCGTGCGGCTCCAGAAACTGGCAATGTCAAAGCCGGGCCGGTCGGCATCTGGGCCTTCAAGGCCGTAACCCGTGAGGGAGCAATAGACGAGCTTGGGGTTCAGGCTGCGCAGGCTCTCATGGTCCATGCCTGAGCGTGTCAGGCCGCCGGGGCGGACATTGGTAAGGAAGACATCAGCCTCGGACGCGAGCTTGCGGACGATCTCTTGGCCTTCTGGCGTCGTTGTATCAACAACGATGGATTTCTTGCCGCGATTATCAAAATCGAAGACGGGGTTGTCCTGGTAGTCTGTGCCGATCGTGCGGAAGAAATTGCGTATTGGGTCGCCGCCCGGTGGCTCGATCTTGATAACTTCCGCGCCCCAGTCAGAAAGGATGCAGCCTGCACCCGGCGCGGCCATGTAGGTCGCGTATTCAATGACTTTCAATCCTTCGAGCATTCCTCAGTCCTTGCGCCGTTTTCTCAATTTTCTGGCGCGAGGTTGGACGCTGGGAAATGAAAAGGGAAGTCCTGAGCTCGCACCGGAGATGATTGACGCAGCGTTAGAATGGCCTGGCTGCGGCCAAATCGTCAGAATTTGAAATCGGGCAACTTGTCGAATGCTTCCTTCAGGGCGGCGCCCCAACCCGACGAGATTGTCTTGAAGTAGGGATCTTCCGGCGCGACCTGGCGCACTATGCCTGTTTCGAACGTATCGATTTTGTAAGCGTGCATATCGAGCGGCATGCCCACGGCCAGATTCGCCTTAAGGGTTGAGTCGAATGACACATAGAGCAGCTTGACCGCTTGTTCAAAGCTCATGCCCGGATCAAAGGCGCGCAGGATGATCGGGCGGCCGTATTTGGTTTCACCGGACTGGAAGAATGGCGTCTCGGCGCTGGCCTCGATGAAATTGCCTTCCGGGTAGATCAGGAACAAGCGGGGCTCCATGCCCTTGATTTGGCCGCCGACGATAATGGTCGCACCGAACGTGTTCTCAGCGTCCTGCTGGCCTTCCGCTTGTGTATGGATGACTTCTTTCAGCGTATCGCCGACAAGACGCGCCACCTGGAACATGGTGGGCGCAGCCAAGAGAGTCTGCTTGCGATCTGCAGGCACCACTGAGCGTTCATCAAGCAGGCTTATCACGGCTTGTGTGGTGGCAAGGTTACCGGCTGTCATGATAGTGATCACGCGATCACCTTCGACTGACCAGGTGAACATCTTCTTGAATGTGGAAATGTTGTCGACGCCCGCGTTGGTGCGCGTGTCGGACATGAACAGAAGCCCCTTGTCGAGGCGCAGCGCCACACAGTAGGTCATACGATTCCCGCTAGTTTTCCCTGATTAGTCATCAAGGGTTACTGCTGGACCTGAAGGGTTACAAGCAGGGATTCAGCGCCATCCCCAAAGACTATTCCCGCTATCGGAGCCGCTTCTTCATAGTCCAGTCCTGTCGCAATGCGCACATAGCGTTCATCGGGCGAAATCACGTTCGAAACGTCAAAACCGATCCAGCCGACATCAGGAACATAAGCTTCAGCCCAGGCGTGACTTGCCTCCTGATGGACGCGGTCATTCATCATCAGGTAGCCGCTGACATAGCGCGCCGGAAAGCCGAGGATTCTGGCTGCGCTGACAAAGGTGTGCGCGTGATCCTGGCATACGCCATGGCCAACCTTAACGGCTTCTTCGGCCGTCGTGCCAGTGTCAGTCCTGTCGGTTTCATAGCCGATGGCCTCACGAATTGTCTCAGACAACTTATGCAGTCGTTCGATTGCGTTCGGGTTTTCGGGCATGTCGCTAGCCAGCTTGCGGATCAGTTTTCCTGGCTGCGTCAGCGCAGTCTGGCGCTTGTAATACCATAGCGGCGCGTGCCCGGAGTGAAGACCCACCACGCCGTTTGTCGGGTTCGTATCCACATCGCCCGTACATGTGATGGAGATTTCAGTCTGACCAGAATCGAGGCTTATCAGCTGAACCCGGTTTCCATGCTGGTCGTCAAAAGCGCACTCCTGACGGCCACCCTCAATGTCGATAGTCCAGTTATCGATTGACTGGCTGTCACACGGCTTGGGGTTAAGCCGGATCTGCTGCAGGCCGTATGGGACTGGCTGATCGTAGGAATAGCGTGTCGCGTGGCGGATGTGCAGTCGCATGATCTATTCGTAAAACCTGTAATCTTGTTCCACCTGCGATGCGAGTGCCGCATTCGCCTTGATGAACTCCCTAATGAACTCGTGGAGACCCAGTTCGATGATATTCTCAATGGTTCGGCCCGTGAGACGCGCTTCGAGTTTGGCTGCAAGGTCATGGCTCGGGCGCCTGTCACCATATTCGATTTCAAGCTCGCGCAGACAAGTTATGACCTCATCGTAGCAGAACGCGAGAGAGCGAGGCATGCGCGAATCCAGAATAAGGAATTCCGCGATGGCCTTTGGGTTGACGTTGCCTGCATTGAGCCAGTGAAATGAGCGATCCGCGGATGCAGACCGGAGAATCATTTCCCACTGCACATTGTCGAGTGAAGAGCCTACGGGCGCACCGGTGGGCAGCAAGACATAGTATTTTACATCGAGAATGCGGGCTGTGTTATCAGCGCGCTCAATCAGGGCGCCTATCCGCGAGAAACTGAAGATGTCGTTGCGCAACATAGTTCCCTGCAATGCCCCGCGAACCAAAGCACTTTGCTGTCGAACCGTGGCGAGCACATGTGGAAGGTCGGTTTGGGGCACAGGCCTGCGCAGCATTTCCTTCAGCACCATCCAGCCGTCGTTCACGGCTTCCCACACTTCACGCGTCAAGGCGGTGCGCGTGGCACGTGCATTGTCACGCGCCAGCTGCATGACGCTGTACACGCTCATGGGGTTGGTCTTGTCGCGCAGTAGATAGTCAACGGCCGTGTTGGGGGCGACTGTTTCGTGCTTATCCCGATAAGCCTTCAGACACCCCACCGTTGTCAGGACAGAAGCCCATTCATCTTCTCCGGCGGCGGCGCGCGTGAGCGCCATACGAAATCCAGCTTCGACAAGGCGAGCCGTGTTCTCACTTCTTTCAAGGTAACGGGATAGCCAGAAGAGCCCGCCTGCGGTCTTGCCTAGCATCACATTACTCCTCCAGCACCCAGGTGTCCTTGGTGCCTCCGCCCTGGCTGGAATTGACCACAAGCGATCCTGCTTTCATGGCAACACGTGTCAGCCCGCCGGGTGTGATATCTATATTGTCGGGCGAGACGAGCACATAGGGTCTGAGATCAACATGCCGCGGCGCCAGTCCGCTGCGCGTCAGGATCGGGACTGTCGATAGCGCCAATGTCGGCTGTGCTATGTAATTCGAGGGCTTGGCGATCAATTTCGCACGGAATGCAGCCAGCTCACGCTTGCTGGCAGCAGGCCCGACGAGCATGCCATAGCCGCCTGAGCCATGAACCTCCTTTACGACGAGTTCGTGCAAGTTTTCGAGGACATATTTGAGCGAGTCCGCTTCAGAACAACGATAGGTGGGAACGTTCTTCAGGATAGCGGTCTGCCCGGTATAGAATTCAATGATATCAGGCATATAGGAATATATTGCTTTGTCGTCAGCGATCCCCGTGCCAGGTGCGTTTGCTAGCGTGATACCGCCAGAGCGGTAGACATCCATGATGCCCGGGACGCCCAGCATGGACGACCGGTTGAAGTTGAGCGGATCGATATATTCGTCATCGATGCGGCGGTAGAGGACATCAACGGGCTGGTACCCTTGGGTCGTGCGCATAGCGACGCGGCCATCGACAACACGCAGGTCATGCCCTTCGACCAGCTCAGCGCCCATTTGGTCAGCCAGGAAAGCATGTTCGAAATAGGCGGAGTTATGAAGGCCGGGGGTAAGGACAGCCACGGTCGGTCGGCCCTCGCACCGCGTCGGCGCACACTTTCCAAGCGAGCGCCGAAGCAGGGTCGGATAGTTACTGATCGGCTGCACTTTGATCCGTGAAAAGAGTTCCGGGAACATCTTCAACATGGTTTCGCGGTTTTCGAGCATGTATGAAACACCCGATGGTGTACGGGCATTGTCTTCCAGAACATAGAATTCATTTGCGCCCGTCCGCACCAGATCTACGCCAACAATATGGGTATAAACCCCGCCTGGTGGTGTAACGCCAATCATCTCAGGCAGGAATGCCTCGTTCTGAGCGATAAGATGTTCCGGTATCCGGCCGGCACGCAGGATTTCCTGACGGTGATAGATGTCGTGCAGGAAGGCGTTAATTGCCTTGACCCTCTGTTCGATGCCGCGAACAAGCAGGCGCCACTCTTTGCCGTCGATGATGCGGGGAACGAGGTCAAACGGGATCAGCCGCTCATCCGCGT
This sequence comes from Alphaproteobacteria bacterium, assembly GCA_018827375.1. Classification (GTDB taxonomy): domain Bacteria; phylum Pseudomonadota; class Alphaproteobacteria; order Caulobacterales; family Hyphomonadaceae; genus Hyphomonas. The sequence goes on along the minus strand of JAHJYW010000049.1, from coordinate 204,961 downwards.
CCTTGTCACCGTAGACATTGAATGTAATTCCCGTGCGCCTGAAGAATGTTTCAGCTTCACGAGACTTCTTCTGAAGCTCACTAGTTTTTACCGACTCGAGCCAGGCACAGTATTCAGCATAAGGCTGACGTGCTGACTCGCCGTCGCCGCGCATTTCATCAAAGAAAATTGGAGTGCCTCCCATAGCCCGACAACGCACCAAAACCAGAAATGTTGCAAGGGGCTAGCACCGTGCGCCTCGGAGCGTGCTCAGCGTGTATGACTTTGCAGCACGCGGGCCTGAACGCGCTCGACTATTGTGCGGCCCTGCCTGAATGACGTGCAGCCGTCCGGCGGTGACTTGAAAATGCGATCGCACGCGATCATGTTCCGCGCCCTCAAGGAAACGCGCAACCTGCTTTAAGACCTACAGCTTTGAAGATCATTGCTGCGGGGCAAACGCCCGTTATCGATGCCTGGAGCATGTTAAGACCGGCAAAGGCGGCTAGCAGCAGCCACCAGGGCGAGAACCAGTAGCCAAGGCCGACTCCGAGCAAAACAATAATACCTGCAAATGCAAAAACGGCGCGATCAATATTCATGGGTCAAGTCCTTGGTTTGATAAAGGCTGAATGTTTCAGGATTTGGAGAGGGCGGTCTCGATCCATCGCGAAAGCGTGGAACCCGTCTGCGCTCCCGCCTCATGAGCGACTTGCTTACCGTTGCGCCAGGCAATCAGCGTCGGCACACCGCGAATACCAAGACCGGCAGCCGCCGCCTGATTCTGGTCCGAGTCGAGTTTGAAAAGACGGGCGCGGTCAGCAAAGGCGCTCGCAGCTTTCTCGTAGGCTGGCGCCATCATTCGGCATGGCCCGCACCACGTGGCCCAGACATCAACGACAAAGGCGCCCGTATCGCGTGCCTGAAGCCTGGCGAGAAGCGCACCATCAATTGCAACGGGTTCGGGCGTGGCGAGAGAGGCGGCGCATTTCCCGCATTTTCCAGACGTCAGCGCGCGGCCCACCGGGGCGCGGTTGAGCGCGCCGCAATGATGGCAAACGAGCGTGCTGGTGGATTCTTGCGACGAAGACATGGGGCCTCTCAGGATTTGATCTTGAATGTCTTCAATAGCCCGAGGGCTGCGTTCTCATAGAACGTCTCAGCATGGCCTGTCCTGACCTTGCGCAGGAAGTATTTCTCGAAGGCAACCTTGGCCGCATGAACCCAGCCTCCGGAAACTGACCAGTTGACGTTGCGTGGCGGGATCTGCGGTTGCGCAATGAAGGCGACACCTCCATCGCCAAAATCTGCGATGCAGATGGCATTCCATGTCGCTTCCTGAGTCGGTTCTTCTCCGCGGAGCAGGGCGGCGATGTTTCCCGTCACTGCTGTGACCATGGACTCGATCATGAAACCAGTCTTTGGAACGCCGACGGGTACGGCTGTCTTGCCGACAGGCGGGATGGCGATGCAGACACCTATCCCGAAAATCTCCGGATAGGTCGGGTTCCGCTGGTGCTTGTCAGTCAGGATGAAGCCCTTCGGATTGACTAGGCCGTCAACATCCCGAACCGCCGCCACGCCACGAAAAGCCGGCAGCATCATGGAATATTTCATCGGCAGGTCGTGTTCGGCTTTCGTCGATCCATCGTCATTCAGTTCTTCCACGACCATTCGGTTTGCCTCGACCGATTTTACGCGGGCATTGGTAATCCACTTGATGTGACGCTCGCGCATTTCGCTCTCGAGAAGACCTTTGGTGTCGCCGACCCCATCAAGACCTAGATGACCAATATAAGGCTCGGATGTAACAAAGGTCATCGGGACCTTGTCGCGGATCTTTCGGCGCCGAAGCTCCGTTTCGATGATCATGGCCGTCTCGTAGGCGGGTCCGAAACAGGACGCGCCCTGTACTGCCCCGACAATAACCGGGCCTGGATCCTTGCAGAATGCCTCAAAGGCGTCGTTCGCGGCCTGTGCGTGATCGACGTGGCAAACTGACTGGGTGAAGCCACCGTGGGGTCCGAGACCAGGAATATCGTCAAAGGCGAGTTCAGGGCCCGTCGCGATGACGAGATAGTCATAGGCAAGCGTGCTGCCATCACTGAGGCGAACGCACTTTTCATGGGGACAGACTTTTTCGGCTTTCCCAACGACGAGTTGGACGCCCCGCTTGACCATGGGCTTTACGAGATCGACAAGGATGTCGCTGCGCTCGCGCCAACCGACGAGAATCCAGGGGTTGGACGGCACAAACTGGTAGAAGTCAGTTTCATTGATGATGATGACATCATGCTGCTTCGGAAGTTCCTTGCGAAGATTGTAGGCGGCGATCACGCCCCCCAAACCGGCTCCCAGTACAACCACTCTCGCCATTGACCTCTCCTTTGTCTTGGGCAAAAGGTGATTTAATTTAGTGTTTTCTAAAATACGCAATTATACGGATGGGATCCACCCCCTACCGATCCTAGTTTCTGGTTCGTCGTGCGCTGCGCGACTTTATGCTTGCAGGAGAAAGTTCATGAGCGACGCAAGAGATCTGAAACCCAACCCCATATTTGACGACCTGAAAGCAGGACGCATTCTTCTGGTCGACGTGCGCGAACCCTCCGAATTTGCCAATCAGCGCATCCATGGCGCGCTGCTCATGCCCTTGTCGACGTTCGAACCGAAAGCGCTGCCAATCGATAGTGCCCGGCGCATCGTGTTCCAATGCGGATCGGGCAAACGCTCCCGTATGGCACTCGACCAGTTCATGGCCGCTTCCGGCGCAGACGCTGCCCACATGGACGGCGGAATAGGTGCCTGGCGCCAACAGGGGCTTCCTTGCGTCCAGATCGATCCAGCAACAGGACGCGTCGTAGACAATGGACACTACTAGAATGTTTCGTGCAGCGGCAGTTGCAGGTGCAAGTCTTTTGCTCGCCATGAGCGCTGGCGCAGAGGTGATGACCGTCAATGAATCAGTGATCGTGGACTACCGACCCGTCGTCGCACGGGTTGAAGCCGCAGACACTGCCACTGCGCGATCGCGGCTCCAGGGCGTGGTGTCGCGCTTGCTCGTGGATGAAGGAAGCGTGGTAAAAACGGGTGACCTGATCGCAGTGATCACAGATGCGACGATCGATCCCCAAATGGCGTCTTTGGAGTCCCGGACCGCGGGACTGAAGGCGCAGGCAAAGCAAAGCGCAGAGGACGTTGCCCGCGCTGAAGGACTGGCCGCGCAAGGTTTCTATCCAACGGCACGTCTGGACACAGAGCGCACGGCGCTTGATGTCCTCAGACGCAGTATAACTTCGGCCGAGGCAGAGCAGCGGGCGCTGGCTGCGCGTAAGGCTGAAGGGCGCATTCTGGCACCGGCCGACGCCAAAGTGACAGCCGTCAATGTCGTGACCGGATCCATCGTTTCGCCGGGCGATGTGATTGCAAGTTTTGCCACGCTGAGCGGGATCGTTCGATTGTCCTTGCCGGAGCGCCATGCAGCTCAGCTCAAGGAAGGCGAGACCGTTACGCTGAAAATGCCCTCGCGTGACAGCATCGTGCGCACGGCAACGATCATGAAAATCTATCCGGAACTGCGAGATGGCGCCGTTGTGGCCGACGCGACGGTGACAGGCGGCCTTGATGCGCTTGTTGGCGAACGGGTGGACGTGCTGGCACCTGTCGGCGAGCGGCGGGCCATGCTGGTGCCGGTCGCCTATGTTTCGACACGATACGGCGTCGACTTCATTCGCGTGAAAGTTGGCGACAGGTTTGTCGACGCGCCTGTGGCGCTTTCGGTGCCATTGGCAAATGACGCCGGGCAATTTGAAGTCCTGTCCGGTCTCAAGAGTGGCGATCAGATCGAGAAGCCGGAGTAGGGCAGAATGAAACCCGATATTTCCGGATCAATTACGCGGTCAACGATCCGATCGCCTTTGACGCCGCTTTTCCTGCTGACGGCGCTGGCTGTCGGGCTCATCGCATTGTTGACGATCCCCCGCGAAGAGGAGCCTCAGATTTCCGTCCCCATGGTGGACATGATGATCTCGGTACCCGGGCTTCGCGCACCGGACGTGGTCGAACAAGTGACCAAGCCGCTTGAGGAAATCATCAAGGCCATCCCTGACGTGGAGCATGTCTATTCCCAGAGCCAAGATGACAGCGTTCTTGTAACGGCGAGATTCAATGTCGGCACGGACGCGGATGACGCCATTTTGCGTGTCCATGAAAAGATAAGGGCAAACCTCGATCGCATTCCAACGAACGTGCCCATGCCGCTTGTTGTCGGTCGCGGCATCAATGACGTGGCAATTGTCACGCTCACGCTGTCACCCGAGCCGTGGACCGGGGATGTTTGGAACGACACGACGCTTCGGATGCTCGCAGAAGAGCTTCAGAAGGAACTCATCAAGGTTGATAATGTCGGCCTGACAAGTCTGGTCGGTGGCCGGCCGCTGGAGATGCGCGTGGAGCCCGACATCCGCGCCATGGCGGCCTATGGCGTGCCGTTGCAGACTCTTGTCGAGACGGTGAGGCAGGCCGCCAACGTTAATCCAGTTGGCATCGCGCGGAGCGACGGGGAATCCCTGCTTGTGCAGGCTGGGAACCGGGTGACTTCACTTCGCGAGCTGCAGCGTCTGGAATTGCGCGGCAGCGACGGGCGGACTGTCTACTTGTCGGATGTCGCGACCATCCATGTGACGGGGGCAGAGACCGAGTCACGCGTATGGACGCTTGATCATCGCGAGGACGGCAACGGCTTTCAGGCCGCACCGGCCGTGACGCTTTCGCTGGCCAAACGGCCAGGCGCGAATGCGGTGAAGGTTTCCAAGGCGATCCTTGCACGCGTGGAGACGCTTGATGGCGCCCTGATACCTGAAGGGGTTCGTGTTCAAGTCACGCGAAACTATGGCGAGACGGCCAATCATAAAGCCAATGAGCTGCTCTATCACTTAGGGCTGGCGACGGTATCCATTGTCATTCTCATCGCCTTTGCCATTGGCTGGCGCGAGGCGCTTGTGACGCTCGTGGTCATTCCCACAACGATCCTGCTGACTCTCTTTGCATCGATGATGATGGGCTACACGATCAACCGTGTCAGCCTATTTGCACTGATCTTCTCGATCGGCATCCTCGTGGACGACGCGATCGTCATGATTGAAAATATCGCGCGTCATTGGGCCATGAATGATGGCCGCACCCGTGTGGCGGCAGCCATTAATGCCGTATCCGAAGTTGGCAATCCGACAGTGATTGCTACGCTTACCGTGATTGCGGCGCTCTTGCCGATGATGTTCGTCTCGGGGCTTATGGGCCCTTACATGGCGCCTATTCCCGCAAATGCTTCTGCAGCCATGGTGTTCTCGTTCTTCGTTGCTGTTGCCATTGCGCCCTGGTTGCTCGTTCGTGTTGCCGGCAAGGTCAAAACAGCAGCGCATGCAGGCGGGCATGACAGCGCCGATACGCGGCTCGGGCGCTTTTACCGGCGGGTCGCGAGCCCCATTATTGCCTCTCGTCGCAACGCGTGGATATTCCTGATCACAGTCGGTGTGGCGACGTTGTTGTCGGTCAGCCTGTTCGCGACGAAAGCGGTGACGGTGAAGTTGCTGCCGTTCGATAACAAGTCAGAGATCCAGGTGGTCCTCGACCTGCCGGAAGGGGCGTCGGTAGAAGACACTGAGCGTACGCTGTTCGCCATGGCAGACCTCATTCGCGATGTGCCGGAAGTGGAGACCCTGCAAGCCTATGCCGGCACAGCGGCTCCGTTCAATTTCAACGGTCTGGTGCGCCACTACTTCCTTCGAAACTCACCGGAGCTGGGAGACCTGCAGGTAAATCTCTCGGAAAAATCCGAGCGCAAGCGCGCGAGTCACGAGATCGCCCTTGATATGCGGGCCCGACTTCTGACCTTGCCGCTTCCCGCTGGCGGAAGCGTTAAAGTGGTTGAAGTGCCGCCTGGGCCACCGGTCATAGCAACGCTGATGGCTGAGATTTACGGACCCGATCCGGAAACCCGACGCAAGACGGCGGGGGTCGTTCGCCGGCTCTTTGAGGAGACAGACTTTATCGTTGATGTCGATGACTCGGTGGGAGACCCTCAGCCGCGACTGACGATCGGTATCAACGAGCCTCAGGCCGCTGATTATGGTGTCGCGCAGCAGGATATTCTCGACACGATCGCGCTTGTCTTTACCGGCGAAACGGTTGGTGTCAGTCCTCGAAGCGAAGGTCGCAATCCGCTGGACATTCGAATTCGGTTGCCGAAATCGGCGCGAAACTGGTCGCAGGAAACGGCGTCTATTCCCGTGCCGCGCACTTTGGCGGGCGAAAATACGACGCCGGTAGAACTAGGTACACTGGTCGACGTGTCAGAAGAATCCGGCTCGCCGAACATCTTCCGACGGGATGGCTATTTTACAGACATGGTGATGGGGGAGCTCGCAGGCCGTTTCGAAGCGCCAATTTATGGCATGTTTGAAATCCAGGACCGCATTAACGCTTATGACTGGACCAGCGCCGGCCTTGAGAAACCTGCCATCAGCATGCATGGCCAGCCGGAAGACGAACAGCACACGACGTTGCTGTGGGACGGCGAGTGGGAAATCACCTATGTTACCTTCCGTGACATGGGCCTTGCGTTTGGCGTCGCCCTCATCGGCATCTATATACTGGTCGTGGCGCAGTTCGGCACGTTCCGGGTGCCATTGATCATTCTGACGCCTGTGCCGCTGACCCTCATCGGCATCATGATTGGTCACTGGATGTTCGGCGCGGCCTTCACAGCCACCTCGATGATTGGATTCATCGCGCTTGCGGGCATTATTGTTCGCAACTCGATCCTGCTTGTTGATTTTGTCCGGCACGGGCAGGGGGGCGATCGCGAGTTGAAGGACGTATTGCTGGACGCTGGTGCTGTGCGTTTCAAGCCGATCCTTCTGACCGCTCTGGCCGCCATGATCGGGGCCTCCGTCATCCTGTCGGATCCGATCTTCCAAGGGCTCGCCATATCGCTGCTCTTTGGTTTGGCGTCGTCGACTGCACTTACAGTCTTGGTAATTCCAGCGATTTATGTCGCCTTGCGAGGGCCGGACTGGACGCCGTCGCCGGCATCTGCAAACCAGCCAGACGCATGATTGCCCGCAAAGGATTCCGTCGCACGATGTCTACACCCAAGTCCAGTACGCCCGATGCCTTTGTGCTTTTGTCAGACCGTGTCCAGGAAGCTGCCGGAGTCTTGAAGGCCATGGCTAGCGAAACCCGCCTCAAAATCATGTGCGCATTGAGCGAAGACGAAATGCCGGTGAACCGGCTCGCTGAACTCACGGGCCAATCGGCCTCAGCCGTGTCGCAACACCTCGCAAAATTGCGGGCAGCGGGACTAGTGGAATCGCGGCGCGAAGCCCAGACCATATATTACCGCAGCAATGGCGGAATCGGCCACGCCGTGGTCGACACTTTATGTGATTATTTTCGCTGAGTATGTGACCTGGCGCGTCAGTCGAAATAGCACTGGATTATGCGATCGGTGCCGATTGAGGCTTGCCGCTCAGCCAGCTTCGAGGCAGGCACGATTTTCTTGGCTGTCCGTCGCGCCTTTCTTCACATGCTTCATCCTTTGACAGATGGGCTGGGCCACTCGTGCGTTACCGCGCCGCGTTCTCCCGAGCACGTCGGAGTGCTTGCCGCTTGAAAACGGTCGTAGACGTCATCGGAACGGGCTTCGTCGAGCATTCCAACATTGCGTATCCCGGAAGTTGATCCCCTACCTTGGGACGCAAAGATAAAACCTTGACGAGAAATACTGTTTCCATAGAAAGATAAGAAATAATCATAATTGGGGGTGGACCGACCACAGATTGGTATGTCCGGGTGATATCTTTGACCTTGCACGATCCAATAACTACATTCCAGAATTTGCTGCTGGAGGGCGTATCTGATCCCTCGGCTCTTCCTGTCGCGATGGAGTTTCTTACAACGTTCTGTGGTGCACAGACGGCACAGATTATTTTTGTGGGTGGTGGTAAGAGCATTCTTCAGTCAACGATCGTGGGAACGGTCGATGCAGAGCTTTTTCGGCTCGAAAACCACTACTGGCCAATCAACCCGCGGGCCAGGTTGTTGAATGACCTTGATGTCGGCGTTATCGCTCGCGAGCAGGACTTCATTACGCCGGAAGAGATTGCGCGGGACGCGACGTATCAGGAATTACTGATCCCGGCCAGGGTCGGGCATTTTGCTGGCGTGATCCTGGAAAAAGACCGCCGATCGCTTGCAGCTCTCGCGCTCGCACAGCCGTACGGCGATGGCGCGATATCTGATGCGCAAACGGAACGACTGAGCCGCGCTGTGGATGCTGCGCGCCCGGTATTGGACCTCGCAAGCCGAATTCTTCGCTCCAGAAATGAGGCAATCGTCTCGTCATTTGGCGCGAGTGCGCGCGTCGCGATACTCCAGAAAGACGGAACTGTGCTCGATCGGTCAGCAGCATTCGAGAGCCTCTTGTCCGCGGGTATAATACGTGTCGACCGGTTTGGACATCTCGACCTCATGTCCGATGATGCCAATCGCAGGCTGGCGATGGCCGTCAGGTCGCCTGACGGAGTGATCGGTGGCCGGTTTGCATTCTCGCGGCTTCGTCCTGATGACGGCTACATGTGCGTCGTCACGCCCCTGATGAAGACGAATGACATCGCTAACCGGTCTGGTGAAGCGATTGTGATCCTTGAGCCGATATTCCAGAAGCGGGAACTCGATCCTGGCCTGCTTATGGATGCATTTGGTTTGACCGATGCAGAATGCTCAATCGCCGAGCGCCTTTTCATCGGCGATACACTGAAGGAAATCGCCGCATTCCGAAACGTAGCGCCGAGCACCGTCAAGACCATGCTCAAATCGATCATGCTGAAAACCGAAAGCCGACGGCAAGCAGAAGTCGTTACCAAGCTGTCGCGTCTTGCGTTTCCCGCCAGGCCTTGAGCATGAATTCGAACGCGTCGGCGGCCAACAAACTCCGCCTCCGTCGGATATTTGTAACACATAGAATAAGTTCAGGCCACGTCCCCCAAATGGGGGATGACGCGGCATCTTTTTAACGCTTCGTTAACGTAGGCAACGGTCGCGTGGGGCGGCTGTACGTTGAAATGGCTGAACGTCATGAGCAGCAATCTCAAGTTCGGAATGAACGGCTGGAGCATGCTTGCGATAGCTGCACTGATGATTACAGGAGTCGGGTTTGGTCTCTCCACCAGAGCCGAGGCCGAGACGCGACCGGGGACCACAATGCAGCACTTCGTCTCGATCTCGGAGTTTATCGGAACTGTCCGGTTCGTCGAAAGCGACGCAGCGAAACTTGAGATATTATCCGCAAGCCAGGGAACGTCTGGCGTCTTCGGCTTCGAAATCGATCACACTGATGATGCGACTGTTCGCGTTCACGGCACGGTCTCTCCGGGATCAATGAACTGCATCCGAAAAAATGGTGAATTACAGGTTTCCATCGACAATAGTTCGGCCGTTCCGGTGTCTGCCTTACCCGAAATCGTCATCTCAGCACCGCGTTCCTCCCACCTTGAACTGTCCGTTCGCGCCGGCGACGTAAGCATCGGTGAATCTGGCAGGCTGGATGCTATTGTCGGCGGATGCACTTCTATCGACGCCGGGACCGTGAACGGTGAATTTCATTTGCGCACGACTGGGAGTGCCCAGGTTCGGGTCGGGCGGGTCGTTCGCGCCTCCATTGATGCCACCCAAGGCGGAATGATCAATGTCGAAACCGTGACGAACGGACTTGAAGCGCGACTTGGTGGTACCGCCAGGCTATTTTCGGATCAGATCGATGGCGACTCGCGCTTTGTTCAAGCGGGTTCGAGCCAGGTTCTGGTTTCGATGGCGCGGATGGACACGCTTGACGTGACTTTGGACGGAGCGTCGCGTTTTGGCTTTCAAGGTGACGTGTTGAGAGCATCGTTTGACATCCGCTCGGCCGCGCGCGCGGTCGCCTCTGGCAAAATATCATTGCAGGACGTTCAGCTGCTGCGTGCCGGACGGCTCACGCTCAATGGTGAAAGATGGCGCGACGAAGGGATCTAGATTGCAGCACGGCGTAGGGGACGACGTGTGGCTATGAAGATGAAAAACAGGAATGAAAAAGGGGAAACGATCATGAGAATGTCCCGCAATATGCGGTGGTTCCTGGTGTCGACGTCTGTGACCTTGGCAATAGGCGCTGGTGCGCAAGCTCAGGAGCTCGTCTACACGCCAGTGAATCCGTCATTCGGGGGAAACCCCTTTAATTCTGCGCACTTGCTGGCTGTGGCCAATGCGCAAGACAAGACCGAAGCGCCATCATCCGGGAACTCTGGAAGTAATCCCCAGGCGGACCTATTCGTTCGCCAACTTCAGAGCCGCCTCCTGTCCGGATTGGCGTCGCAAGTGGCAGAAGCCATTTTCGGCGATGATCCACAGGATTACGGCCGTGTCGTTTTCGGTGACCAGACGATTGAATTCACCCGTGGTCTGGATTCGATCACGCTCAATATTCTTGACGCAACGACCGGAACAACAACTGAAATCGTTGTTCCGATCTTCACGACAGGTGGCGGGTGAAGAGAGCAATTGAAGTAAAGGCGGCTGAAGACGCGGAACGCGGCAGTCAGCCAATGTACCGAAGGGTGGTGTGCCGATTGGCATCACTTGGCCTTGTTGCAGTTTTGGTGTCATGCGCAACGCCGCCCAAGATAGAGCAGAAGATGGCTGAGCCAGTGTTGAACCCGACGACGCAGACCGAGTACGCTTTGCTGTGGCTACCCAAGCCACTCGAGCAGATTCCTGTGGCAGTCTACGGCGTGAACGATGAGACGGGTGCTTTCAAGTCGAGCGACTCTGTTCAGACGCTTTCGCGTGCCGTTACACAAGGTGCGACCCCAATCCTGATAAAGGCGCTACACGATGCCGGCGACCGCTCGTGGTTCACTGTAATCGAACGCGAAAAGCTAGATAATCTGCTCAAGGAGCGCCAGATCATACTGGAAATGCGCCAGAGGTATCTAGGCGAGTCTGCAAAGGACTCCCACGCTCTACCGGCGCTGTTGTTCGCGGGAATTCTGATCGAAGGCGCAATTACAGGGTACGACACGAACACGCAGACGGGCGGGGCAGGCGCTCAGTATCTCGGCATTGGAGCCAGCACACAGTATCGAGAAGATGCCGTGTCGGTTTACCTGCGCGCCGTGAGTGTAAAGACAGGCGAGGTCTTGCTGTCAGTATCAACTGAGCAGCGCGTCGCGTCCGTCGCGTGGCAGGGCAATGCATTTAAGTATGTCGCATATCGAGAATTGCTCGAAGCCGAGGCTGGTATCACGCTGAACCAGCCTCGTCACCTCGCAGTACGACAGGCTCTGGAGAAAGCGGTGTACGGCCTGGTAGTGCAGGGCGCGAAAACGGGACTCTGGGAATTTGCTGACAAAGCGGATGGCGAGACGGCGATCCGGTTCTTTGATGAAAACTATAAGAGTGATTTCTCGAAGGACGCCATGAAGGGCGTCCCAAAGGAATTCCTGGATGCAGCAAAGGGGAATGCAGCGAAGCGATAGATCCAGGATCAGCGCTCAGAATTTGGCCCGAAAGGGTTGAACGTCTGAGCCATAATTGTCCGGCGCGAGCCGGATGGGTGGGGGAGAAGCCGGCATCAAGTTGGCGCTCGTATCGGCCTCTCCCCCGGGGCCAGCCATCACGGCTGACCCTGAGTCTTTAGTGCCTTCAGTTGAAGGCCGCAACTCAGGAGGCGCATTTGCGCAGAATACTGCTTTCGGATTTCAGTCGCCTTCGCACGGGTGCATGGCGCCGCTTTGGGGTGGCCCGCGGGCTGTTCGCAGCCGGCGTCGTGCTTCTTGCAGTGCCCGCAGCAGCAGCGGAAAGCACGGGTCAGCGATCCTTTGCGATAATCGACCAGATTTCCGATGTGGCCCGGGCGCGCGTCGAACAGGTTGGTGTGGCGAACAAGGTCGAAGTACTTCAGGCGGGCCGAAACCTTGAGGCAGATATCTACATTCTCGGACAACTAAACAAGGCTAGTGACAGCGCCAATCGTGTTGTCCAGACGGGCGAGGCCTCCCGCGCTGAGGTCGAGGTATCTGGCGACGAGAACCAGTTCCTAGTTGTTCAAAAGGGCGGCAACGGACCGTCGAACAATACTGCTACGACCCGCATCGAGGGCGATCTGAATTCAGCCTCCATCTACCAAGGCAACGAATTTGGGGCCGACTACTACAACTCGGCTCAGCTCTTGCAGCTTGGCACGGCAAATATTGCGGCGATCCGTCAGCAGGTCGACCCACGTACAATTTCGTCTGGCGGCAACGCCGCCACAATCAGCCAGGACGGCACGTCCAACGAGGCTGAGATCGAACAGACAGGCGCCGACAATCTGGCGACCATTGAACAAACCGGATCATCTAACAAAGGGACCATCCGACAGGATGGGACCGGCCTCTCGGCCTTCCTAGCGCAGACTGGAAGCGCACTCGAATACACGATCAATCAGACGGGCTGCGTTTTGGCAGCCGGATGCGGCACCGTTTCGGTGACGCAGACGAGCCCTTAGTCGCTCGCGTCTCATGCAGACATGCCTTGGCTGGGTGACGGCGGGGGTGTGACAGGAGCCAGATGGGTAAGAAACCCAGATTGGCCTTCAGTACGGCCTGTCTGAGAACGGACGGGCAAACGAGAAGTGCAATGAACAGGAGAACAATCATGCGCACGAAACTTTTGGCCTCTGCCGCGATCGCGGCAATCTGCTTCGGAAGCACCGCATTTTCCGAAGAAGCCGTTGTCAATCAGGATGGCTTGAACAACTCGGCCACGGTAGACCAGACGATTGACGCCTCGCTGACTCCAACCGGTCTGGCGAGCAACGAAAATCTTGCCGCAGTCAACCAGACGGGAGACGAGAACGAAGCCACGGTTCTTCAGGGACACACGCCGGCCGGCATCGACAACTTTGTCACCGCAGCGAACTCTGCTGACGTGGACCAGACCAGCGCATCAGGTGCAACCGTTGGCAACGTTGCCACTGTGACCCAATTTACAGACACGGCGGCGGGTTCAGCACCGAACTCTGTAGACATCGATCAGGCCACAGCAGGTACCGAAGCGCAGACTGCTGACGTCACGCAAGTAGGTGGTTCGGGCAACTCAGCCACCGTCGCACAAGGTCTTGACGACGATCAGGGGGGCGAACTCGCTACCGTCACGCAAACAGGCAGCGACAACAGCACGGTCGTTGCGCAGGACGGCAATCTCGACACGGCATCGGTCACCCAGGACGGAACATTCAACTCTGCCAGCGTTGACCAGGATGGCAGTGGAGACCTGGCAATCATTGATCAGCTGGGCATGGATAACTCATCGAACATCGAGCAGAATGGCATCAGCGCCCGCGCCGAGAACGTCCAGGATGGTGTCAACAACGACTCGACGATTACCCAGGCGGATACGTCCGGGAACGGTTCAACCGGAATTCCGGGCTATGACCCAGAAGCTCGTGTGCTCCAAACTGGTAGTGACAACACGTCCATGGTCGCACAGGACAACCTGGGTGGTGGATTCAACCAGGAAGCCAACATCACGCAAACGGGTGATGCAAACGACTCCGTCGTTCTGCAATCGGGCGAAGGCCCCGGTTTCACAGGCACGCTTCGGGCAAACGTAACTCAGACCGAAGGGTCGACATCAACGATCGAGCAGACAGCCGTTGTGGGCAATGCCAACAACCTTATGGCGCGTGTGGACCAGGCTGGTGCATCAACTTCGGATGTCACTCAAACAGCTAACGGTCCGCGTGCGGTCGGCCTTACCGCCAATATCATGCAGGATGGTGGCTCTGACGCGTCTGTTGGCCAATCGGTCGACAACACCTCGGCCAGCAACGGAGCCGCCACGCAGTCTGGCGGTGTGCTCGCTACGCTCACCCAGAACGGCGGGTCTTCCGCGACCGTCAGTCAGTCCATTGTTGGCAATGCCTCCTCCGGCGTTACAGCCAGTATTACGCAAGACAATGGGGCATCGGCCGATGTCACACAGACGATTGCGGCTGATGGGGCATCAAACATGCTCGCAACGGTCGTCCAGGATGGCATAAGCGAAGCCTCTGTCACCCAGACCTTCAACAGGGATGGAAGCATGAACTTTTCCGCCGATGTGATTCAGGACGGGTCCGGTAACGACACCACGATCGTCCAGTCTGACAATAATGCGGGTGTGATTCCTGGTGGACCAGACAAGGACGTCTTCGCTTCGACCAACCAGGTCGGCAGTGGCAATGGAGCGAGTATCAGCCAGGAAGGCCGGGCATTCCCGGATTTGAGCCTGAACGCCTATATCACGCAGATTGGCGATGACAACCTTGCCAGCATCGATCAGGACGGAAAGACGAACGCGTCGACTATCAACCAGATCGATGGGGCCGCCTTCAATACAGCCAGCATCAGTCAGTCGGGTTTCCGCGTCGAAGGCACGATTACTCAGACCGGCGATGACAATGATGCCTCGATCACGCAGCAGGCTGGCGATGCCGATGCAACGATCTTCCAGTCTGGAAATGGCAACGTCGCATCTATTGACCAGCCAAGCGGCCGCTACTTGACTGCCGATATCGCACAGACCGGGACCGATAATGGAGGGTCCATTTTCCAGCTCAGTGGTGATGGCAACACAGCGTCTATTCTGCAATCGACCGATGGCAACTTCGCGACGATCTCGCAGAGTGGCGGGGACGGCAATTTGGCTGTGATCAGCCAGACTGCTGCCGGTAACGCGATGGGCTCCATCACGCAAACCGGAACCGGTAACTCGGCCTCGATTTCACAATAGCGCATATCGCCCCGAACCGGTTTGCCGGTTCGGGGCACCTTTTTGACGACATGCCCGGAGGACGTGATTTGAACGAAACAGTCAGGCTATCCACCAGGCAGAGCCTGCGCTTTGCAGTTCCATTCCTGTTGTTGCTTTTGCCGGGCACAATCGCATGCACAGCCAACTTTACGACGGATCTGCGCCAGGCATTCAAGCTGGACAACGCCGCTCCGCAGGACGAGGCGCCTCCACCCATTCCAGAGAATCTGCGCCCCGAGAGCTCCCCGCTAACCGCCAAAACGCGCGCTGACCAAGTCAACTCCCAAGACCCGGATGGGTCGGCCGGCATTAAAAAAATGGGAGTGGCACAAGTCGGAAAGACCGACAGCGTTGCGGCTGGCTATATGCAACCCGTATTGGGTTCAGATGATCCCTGCGTTACGGAACCGAATAATATTGAACGCTGCGGACCAAAGGCTCGGCCAGCACCAGGTAACACATGCCGCCGGTGCGCGACCGCTCAAGAGATGACGATTCTTGCACCTGCACGCACAGAGGTCCAGAACTTTGATCCAGCCGTGGCAGTGCAAGAAATTGGTCGTGGTCTCACCGTTTCACAGGCGTCACAATCGGTTGGAAGTGCGTTTCTGACCGGGCCAGAAAGGTCTACCGAGTCCGCGGCAGATGTTGCTCCGACTCCTTTGGAGAGCTTGGATACAATCCTGCCAGGGGCACCTTGGCCGGATGGCGGTCAATAATTAGCCGTTGTAAAAACGTTTTAACTACTGATGCCTATGGGTGTTTTATGGCGGAGGAGGAGGGATTCGAACCCCCGGAGCCCGCGAAGGCTCAACGGTTTTCAAGACCGCCGCATTCAACCACTCTGCCACTCCTCCGGCGACGCGTGTTTGGAATATCAGTGGGGGCTTTGCAAGTCCTGATATGCGTGTCGTATCCGACTGCTTGGCAACGAAACCATTAACGACACCTTGCCTGTTCCGTCGAAACCAACAGTCCCGGTTCATCGGGCATCCACCTCATTCTGGTAACCATAGTCTCTGAACGCGGCAGAATGGCCGCTTGGAAACGGCAGAATAGCCCGTTTCGAAACCGCAGAACGAGGTAAAATTAACGCAATGCGTTTCCAGACAAAGGTCCACGCCACCAGACTCAAGAGCGTTCTGATCGCCAGCGCTGTAGCACTCGTCGTGGTTCCACCCGCACAGGCCGGCAAGAATAGCCCGGCCCCGATTGTTTATGCCGGCCAGGCGCCGCAAACAGGGCACACGGCCCGAGCGCCTACGCGAACACAAAGCCGCATCACCGCGCCGGCCCCTGGGGAAGAGGGCAAGCGTATTGCATTCCGCTATCCCGGATCATTGGTTTCTGCGGCGCCGCAGCCGAGTGCGCGTAATTATGCCAGCCTTGATACGCCGCAAATGTCGGCATCTCAGCAGATTACCGAAGCAGCCATTACGCCGGATGCATTTGATGCCGCCGCTACGGCTGAGCGTATCGCAGCGACACGCCAGCCTGCGGTTGTCGCCACTGAGCCACTCGCATCTCTGGAACCTGCCTTGCCTGTCACAGGGCAGGGGAGCTCAAGCCCCGCGCCTGTGGCCATGAGGCCCGCGGCGGTTTATTCCGCAACGCCGGGATCCACACCGGTCTTCGATGAAACAGGAATTGGCGTGATCTATGGTGACGAATTTAGCGGCCTTCCTACTGCCAATGGCGAAGTGTTTGCGCAGGAGGGCATGACCGCGGCGCACCCCACGTTGCCGCTGCCGAGCCTCGTACAAGTGATTAACATCGACACCCAGAAGGCTGTTGTGGTGCGCGTAAATGATCGCGGACCGTTTGAAGACGGCGCTATGTTGCAGCTGTCGAAGACGGCCGCCAGTGCTCTGTCTTTCGGACCAGATGACCGGGCCAATGTACGTATCCGCTACCTCGGACCTGCGCCGGTCAGTGGCCCCATCATGGCCGCGCAAGCCGCCACAACAACTGATAGCCTTGTTTTGGCAAGTTATCAGCCGGACCATTCACAGCCTGCTAGCGCGCCCGTCATATACGCGTCTGCGCCGCAGCCTGCCCGCTCAATGACCGTACCGGCGGGGCAGGGCGACTACTTTGTGCAAGTGGGTGCGTTTTCAGACATCGGGAACGCGCAGGACTTCGAAGCAAGCCTTGGGGGTTCGCTACCGGTGGTTATTGTTCCGGCTCGGGTCAATGGAGCAGACTTCTTTCGGGTGCGTGTCGGCCCATTTACGACCAGAGATTTGGCGGCTGATTCGCGTGATCGATTGGCCGGCAGCGGCATCGCCAATGGCCGAATTGTCTCAGGTAACTAGGCCCGGCTACAGAACGCCCCATTGACGCTGACCACAAACCGGCCCTTTTTCCCAATTAAACGGGAATAAGGGCCGAACGCCGTTTGGCCTTCTGATTTTATAATGGAGGCCCTCGCCTAATGAAGCGCCGATCACCTATCCTTGCTGCCATCTTCGGGCTTGCCTTTCTGGTTGGACCGGCCGGCGCCCAGATCATAGACACACCTGCGGAACATGCCGTCATTCTGGACAATGCCACTGGCGAAATCCTTTTCTCCAAGGATGGCGAGGCACCGATGATTCCTGCCTCGATGACCAAAATGATGACGGCCTATCTGGTCTTTGACATGGTCAAGCGTGGCGAATTGAAGATGACTGACCGCCTGACGGTCAGTGCGGACGCATGGCGCCGCGGCGGCTTCCCTTCCGGTACGTCCACAATGGGTCTCGTCCCAAAGGATACGCCGACGATTGAAGAATTGCTGCATGGTGTAATCATCATGTCCGGCAACGACGCGTGTATTGTGCTTGCAGAAGGCATTTCAGGATCGGAGGAAGCTTTCGCACGCCGAATGACCGATCTGGCTCACGAAAAAGGCCTCATGTCTGCCAACTTCCTGAACTCGACAGGCCTTGAGGCCGTCGGCCATGTCATTTCGGCCAAGGACCTTGCGCTTCTTGCCAAGATGACCGTCGATGATTTTCCGGAATATTATAAATGGTACAGCCTGCCCTCGTATAGCTGGCGCGAATATACGCAACCGAACCGAAATCCTTTGCTCGCCACCGAAGGCTCAGATGGCGTCAAGACGGGCCATCTGGAGGCATCCGGATACGGCCTGACAGGCTCGGCTGTACGTGACGGCGTGCGCCGGACGATCGTCATCAATGGCATGGAGTCGATGGCTGCCCGAGCATCCGAAGGCGAACGCATGCTGCGCCTGGCATTCCAGAGCTTCGAATTGAAAACCATCGCACCTGGAAACGTGACGCTTCCAGAACAAAAAGTGTGGCTGGGCCAGCAAGGCCTGGTCCCCGTGTCGCTTGCCGAGCCGATGCTGATCGCAGGCCATAAAGCAGCCTTCGAGAATGCCAAAACAGAGATTGTCCTCGACAAGCCTCTCGAGGCGCCCGTGAAAAAGGGCGACCGCGTGGGCCGGCTGGTTGTGACGCTGGAAGGCCGGGCGCCAGTTGATGCGCCGATCATCGCTGAGGCTGATGTCAAGAAGATCGGCTTCTTCGGCAAAGCTGTCGAAGGTCTGAGCGCGTTGATCTCGGGCAATGGTAGCTGACACGTTGCGCGGGCGCTTTATCACCCTTGAGGGCGGCGAAGGCGTCGGCAAATCCACTTTGCAAATTACGCTCGCAAGCCGGTTGCGCGACATGGGTATTGAGGTTGTGACCACGCGCGAGCCAGGCGGTACGCAGCTGGCTGAACGCGTCCGCGAACTCGCCTTGCGCCCGCCAGAAGGTGAGGCGTGGTCGCCTCTGGCCGAAGCCTTGCTTATGAACGCGGCCCGCTGCGATCATCTGGACAAACTCATCAGGCCTGCTTTGGCGAAAGGGCAATGGGTGATTTCTGACCGATTTTCTGATTCAACGCGCGTCTACCAAAACGTAAAAGGAGGCGTGCCACAGGTCGTCCTTTTGCAAATCGAAGAATCCGTGATCGGAGACACCCGGCCGGATCTTACGCTAGTGCTTGATGCGCCTCAGGCGGCGACAAATGCACGCCGGACGGGACGCGGCTCTGAGCCTGATGCGTTCGAGTCGCGGCCAGACGCGTTTCACTCCGCCGTGCGCAGCGCGTTCCAGGAACTGGCACGAAGAGATGCCGACAGATGCCGATTGATTGATGCGGGACAGACTGCCGATCACGTCGCTGCCTCAGCGTGGCTGGAGATTGAACGTTTGATCTCTACGCAACAGGCGAACTCCAAATGACGATTGCTTTGCCCCTGATCGGTCACGGAGACGCTGAAGCCGCGTTTCTCGCAGCCAATGAAAGTGGCAAGCTCCACCATGCCTGGCTGATCGAGGGACCGGCTGGAATTGGAAAGTCTCGTTTGGCCATGCGTCTGGCAGCTTACATGCTTGGCGCACGCGGGCCCGGCGATACACCGCTCGATGCGCAACCGGCCGATCCAGTGATGCAAGCCTATCTCGCGGGCGGCCATCCGGACCAGCGTACGGTGCAGATCGAGCTGAACGACAAGGGCAAGCCGCGTCAGGACATTACTGTCGACCAGATCCGCGATCTGAACCACTTCTTCACGCTACGACCTGCCATGGGCGGGTGGCGCGTCGGCATTATTGACGCACTGGATGAGTTGAACCGGAACGGCGCAAATGCGCTGCTCAAGACGCTGGAGGAGCCGCCAGCCTCCAGCATCATGTTCCTGATCAATCACGGCTCGAAACCCATTTTGCCGACCATTCGCTCGCGTTGCCGCATACTACGTCTTAAGCGCCTGACGGATGAAGACACAGCCGATGTGCTCAAATTGGTCGAGGCACCAAAAGAGTCGCTGGGGCTCGCGCGCGGTCGGCCCGGGCTCGGCATCCGGCTGTCCAGTCCGGCCGGCCTGCAGGCCGCCAATGCAGCGCGGGCGATGCTGCGCGGTATGCCGAAACCGAATGATGCGCTGCTGACGGCTGCGCTCCAGACGGCAAATGCCGACGCAGTGGCCATGGAGGCGTTTAGCGCTGAAGTGCTGGGTTGGTTGGCGGACAAGGCTGAGGATAATCCAGCCGCCGCCGACGCATGGCTTAGAACATCGCGGCTGCTCGGCGAAGCAGACGAACTCAACATGGAGGCGTCACAGACAGCCGCCAAGGTGATCGCGGGCCTTTATTCTGTGGTTGGGCAAGGCTAAGGCATCTCACATGTTCGATACACATGTGAACCTGCACGGCGATGTATTCGCCGAGGACCTCGATGAAGTCCTTTCGCGCGCGCGCACCGCAGGGGTGAGCCGATTCCTGGCTATCTGTGACCGGCTGGACAATTTTGAAGCCGTGCATGCCATTGCGTCGGCGAATGATGACATCTGGTGTTCGGTCGGTGTGCATCCGCACCACTCGAAGGATTTTCCTGAGCTGACCGTTGGCCAACTCGTTGAGGCCGCGTCACGACCAGACGTCGTGGCGATTGGCGAGACAGGACTGGACTTCCATTATGGCTACAGCGCTGAGGATGCGCAGATCGCCAGCCTGCGCAAACATATAGAGGCAGCGCGGCAATCGGGTCTGCCGCTCATCCTGCATACGCGGGACGCCGACGACCTGATGGGGGACATGCTCGAAGAGGCATACGCGGATGCGCCGTTCGTGCCGCTGCTTCACTGCTACACGGGTGGTGCGCGGCTGGCCCAGCGGGCGCTCGCACTGGGGGCGTTTGTATCCGTTTCCGGCATCCTCTCGTTCAAGAGCGCGAGTGAGGTGCGCGATGTGATCGCCGACGTGCCTATGGAACGACTTATCCTGGAGACAGACTGTCCTTATCTTGCGCCGATGCCGATGCGCGGACGACGCAACGAGCCTGCCTATCTGGAACATGTGGCTGAAGCGCTTGCAAAGCTTAAAGGCCTTGAAGTGAATGCCGTGAAATCCATCACTGAGGACAATGCGCGGCGTTTGTTTGCGAAAGTGGACGCATGAGCGGACTGGACCATCGCCTGACCCTGCTGGGCACTGGCTCATCCGGTGGGGTGCCCCGCGTTGGCGGCGATTGGGGCGTTTGCGACCCGAATGAGCCTCGCAACCGACGTACCCGCTGCTCGGCCTTACTGGACCGAATGGGACCTGAAGGCGCGATGACACGCGTGCTTATAGATACGTCACCTGACCTGCGCGAACAGCTGCTCGCCGCCAATGTTCGCGTACTTGATGGATTGGTCTTCACGCACGACCACGCAGACCAGACGCACGGTATTGACGACGTCCGAGCGCTCGTGAACATCATGCGTAGGCCCATACCGACACATATGGATGCGGTGACGCGCCAGTCGTTGACCGCGCGCTTCCGGTATTGCTTTGAAGGCATGGGGGGATATCCGCCGATCCTGCAGACAATGCCGGACATCATTCCTTATGATCAATTTACAGTCAGCGGTTCTGGCGGAGACGTCACGCTATTGCCGGTCGACATGGAGCACGGGCGTATCCGGTGCTGCGGCTTCCGGATTGGCGGGCTCGCATACTGCAACGATGTGAATGAGCTGCCTGAGGCGAGCCTGAGGCATTTGAGGGGACTGGATGTTCTGGTTGTCGACGCACTGCGCTACACGCCGCATCCATCACATGCCAATCTGGAGAAGGCGCTTGGCTGGATCGCAGACCTGAAACCTGCGCGGGCCGTGCTGACCAACATGCACGTGGATCTGGACTACAGGACGTTGCAGGGGGAGCTGCCAGATGGCGTGGAGCCAGGCTATGACGGTATGGAAATCCCGTTCAGCGCCTGACTAACCGGTCATCATTATTTCCCATAATGATGATTATGCGACTCAAGGATTCATATCACCCATGGCAACACGGTTTGCTAGTGGCGCTGATTTTTAGACTCTGATGGATGCGCACAACCACGCTGTCCCCACACGCGACGCGCTTTGTCTGGCGACCATCTCGAGATGCCCGTTAGGACCTTGTTAAGCCCCCCCTACGGCAAACGCGCATCCCTCCCCCCTTCTCTGCTATTAATCGCTAAACGGCTTAAATAAGCAGCACACGATCGATCGCGGCAAGCAGTGTGTCATCCAGCATCGGCTTATAGATAACATCCTTGAAGCCAGCCTGTAGCGCTTGTCGAAGAAGATCGGGTGATTGCCAGCCCGTGATCATGATCGCCGGAGTATCATTTCCCCGTGCGCGAAGCTCATGGAGGAGTGCAAAACCATCATGCGGGGACATCTTGAAGTCGATCAGGACGCAATTGTATGTTTCCATTGGCGCTCGGCTGAGAAATGCCAGCCCGTTGGGAAAGGTCTTCACGCCATGGCCTTTTGATCGCAGCAGGAGTGAAAGCGAGCGGCAGACCGCCTCATTGTCATCGACAATGGCAATCCAATGTTGCGTCTTGGTCGCTACGGGTTGCGCCATGCTGTTCCATTTCAGAGCCAATTCTTCGAGAATGTCCCAGCAATACAGCTTCGTCTTTAAGTAAAAGCCCCTAGCCTTCGTCGGCTGTATCGAGGCCAATGCCCGCTGCGAACGCGATGCGCAGCACACCGGAAAGGCTTGTTGCATCCAGCTTTTCCATGAGGTTGGCGCGGTGAATCTCAACTGTGCGCGGCGAGATATCCAGCTTTTCGGCAATCATCTTGTTGGTCAGGCCATCGACAAGCCCGACAAGCACGTCCCGCTCACGCGGTGTAAGGCGTTCTACGCGCCCCTTGGCCTCATCCATCAGAACGTCCTGGTGGTTGCGGGCCTCCAAGCGCTCGAAAGCGCGCTCAAGAGCGCCCACAAGCATCTGTTTTTCATAAGGTTTTTCGACAAAATCGACCGCGCCAGCTTTCATCGCCCTGACAGCGACTGCGACGTCCCCATGGCCGGTCAACACAATAACAGGAAGCGCGACGCCCAACTCATTGAGGCGCTCCTGAACCTCCAGACCATCCATGTGAGGCATCTGAACGTCAAGCAGGATGCAACCCGGCAGCGCTTCTTTGGCATTCTCAAGGAACGTCACGCCATCCTGATAGGTCTTCACCGCAAAGCCGGCATGGCGCAGCATGAAGCTCGCCGAATGGCGTATAGCTTCGTCATCATCGACAAGATGTATCAACCGCTGGTCGCTCATAAGGCATGAATAGCCGGATCAACGCGAAGTGTGAACCGGAAACACGTACCGCCACCCGCGACAGCTTCGGCGCTGATTGTCCCACCGTGCGCCTCGACAATTGTCTGGCAAATTGACAAGCCAAGTCCCATGCCGCCGGATTTCGATGTCGTGAAGGGCTTGAACAGCATCGCCTGGACTTCAGGATCAAGCCCCGGCCCGTTGTCGGTAACCGAGACGTTTACAAATCCCGGTGCGCCTGGGGCGGCTTCAATTGATATTTGCGGGCTGCCAATCCTGGCGAGCGCCTCCTGCGCATTGCGAACAAGATTGATGACGACCTGCTGAACCTGAATCGGATCTGCAATGACATTGCCGAGTCCTGGCGCCACTCTTAGTAAGATAGGCACGTCCGATATGGTCATGGACAATCTGGCGAGGGCCGCAGCGTCATTGAGAAGTGGCTCAAGATCAACCGACCGGCCATCAATTTCACCGCGGGACACATAGCCGCGCAGCTTCCGAACGATGTCGCCGGCGCGTACAGCCTGGCGCGCCCCTTCATCCAACGCCTCTCGCAGAATTTCGCGTGAATCATCACCGGAACGATCAAGGAGATCACGCCCTGCCTCCAGGTAGTTGGCCACGGCAGTCAGCGGCTGGTTCAGCTCGTGGGCCAGCGCGGACGCCATTGTCCCGACGGCGCTCAAGCGTGAAAAGTGCACGAGTTCCGACTGCATCTCGCGCATACGCAGCTCAGATTTCCGCTGATCAGTCAGGTCTCGAACGAAGGCCGTAAAAAGCCAGTGCTCACCGATCTTCGCTTCGCCGATCTTGAGATCCATCGTGAACAGTGTCCCGTCCGACTTTCTTGCTGTCACAACGCGGCCGATGCCAATAATTCGCCGTTCGCCGGTTTGCAGATAGTTCTGGATATACTTGTCGTGGTTGCTTTCATCGCGACCAGCCATCAGCTCCCGCACGTTGCGATCAATTATTTCCGCTGCCGTATAGCCGAAAAGCGCTTCAGCCGCCCGACTGAAAGCGACGATCTTTCCCGTCTCGTCGATCACAATCATGCCGTCCGGCACCGAGTCCAGAATTGAGGCCAAGTGAGATTGTAAGGTCGCGAGATCAGGAGAATTCAACGGCATGACCTTCGCACCATCGGATGATTCGGTGCTCATCAGGTCCTCTTTTCTCTTCATGCGCCCGGGCAAGTCTAGACTCCGTAAGACGCGCAGAGCGTTCTGCCTAGCGGATATATGATTTAAGCACGGTAGGCGTCATTGCCCAGAATACCGCCGCAGCAGCGATCAACGCCGCACCGGTAAGGGCGACTGGGCATCCCCAGCAGTGACCGCGCAGCATTATCGACCAAAGAGACAAAGAGCCGTGACCAGCCGCCGTCAAACCGTCAGGCCCGCAACGCACGGCAAGGAATGCCTCCAACGACCGGGTGTGCGTCCATAGTTTCGTCAGCCCCACCAGCAAAAGGATGATTCCGGGCAAAAAGTGCGCGATCCTGAACATGGCGTCCTCCTTGTTTGTAGCTCTTGTCTACGAAGGTGCGACAGCCCGGCCCATCCGTAACTACCCGTATATAACCTGCGCGCGGCTCAACGCATTTTGCGACCAATTCGAAGCAGGTCTAAAAGGGGCAAATTCGGTGAGCACAATCACAAAGCCACGGTCGTCAATTGCGGGCAGTATTGCCGGTGTGGCGACCCTCGTTGCCATAGCATGCCTGGGATCGCTCCTGATCGCTGCCAACGCGATCGACCCCATGATGGAAGCGCATGCCTGGATATTCTTCTTCCTCACCGCATTTGCGTTGGTGACGATAGGCATATGGGCGGGCGGACTGACGGGCCGAGATCCCTTCGATGAGTCTTTCTACGAGGACATGATCGTCAAATTCGGTGTCGTCGCCGCTATGTTCTGGGGCATTGCCGGTTTTCTCGTCGGCGTCATTATTGCCTTGCAGCTGACCTGGCCGAGTATCTTTTACTTTCCTGAGTTTGGGTGGAGCAATTTCGGGCGGCTCCGCCCGCTTCATACATCCGCAGTAATCTTCGCCTTTGGCGGCAATGTCCTCATCGCGACAAGCTTCTATGTTGTTCAGCGCACAAGCCGCACACGTATCGCGGGCGGTCTTTGGCCATGGTTCGTGTTCTGGGGATACAACCTGTTCATCGTCATCGCCGGCACCGGCTACCTAATGGGCGTGACCCAATCGAAGGAATACGCTGAACCTGAATGGTATGCAGACCTTTGGCTGACCATTGTCTGGGTGGCCTACCTGCTCGTCTTCCTAGGTACGCTGTGGAAGCGCAAAGAGCCACATATCTATGTAGCAAACTGGTTCTACCTGTCCTTCATCGTGACAATTGCGATGCTTCACATCGTGAACAACTTGTCGATCCCGGTGAACCTGTCCGGCTCAAAGAGTTACCAGCTGTTCTCGGGTGTCCAGGATGCTCTGACGCAGTGGTGGTACGGGCATAATGCCGTTGGGTTTTTCCTGACCACCGGCTTCCTGGCTATCATGTATTACTTCATTCCGAAACGCGCACAGCGTCCGGTCTATTCCTACCGCCTGTCGATCGTACACTTCTGGTCCCTGATCTTCATCTACATCTGGGCCGGTCCGCACCACCTGCACTACACAGCCCTGCCCCAATGGGCGCAGACTCTGGGCATGACCTTCTCGATCATGCTTTGGATGCCTAGCTGGGGCGGTATGATCAACGGTGTCATGACCCTGTCTGGCGCTTGGGATAAACTGCGTACCGATCCTGTTATTCGGATGATGGTGGTGTCTCTGGCCTTCTACGGCATGTCGACATTCGAAGGACCGTTGATGAGTGTGCGGGCCGTCAACGCCCTGTCGCACTATACAGAATGGGGTATCGCGCACGTCCACTCCGGTTCGCTGGGCTGGGTCGGGTTCATCTCCTTCGGCGCGCTTTACTGCCTCACGCAGTGGCTGTGGAAGCGCCCTGCGCTTTATTCCAAGAACCTGGTCGAGTGGCACTTCTGGCTCGCAACGATTGGCATCGTTTTTTACATCGTTGCCCTCTATTTCGCAGGCATCATCGAAGGCCTGATGTGGCGCGCCTATAACGAATACGGCTTCCTTGAATACAGCTTCATCGAGACCGTTGATGCCAAGCACATCAACTACATGATCCGTATGGTGGGCGGAGGCCTTTATTTAACCGGCGCCCTCATCATGGCTTACAACCTCGTGCGCACGGCGCTGGGACACGGTGAGGCGGCAGATGTCGCCTCCCCTGAAGCCAGCCTCGCACCAGCCCTTCAACCCGCCGAATAGGAGCCGGAATCATGGGACTTTTCCAAAAACACCAGGCTCTTGAGCGACACTCATTGCTTTTGACCGTTGGCATCCTTGTCGTCGTGGCAATCGGCGGCATCGTCGAAATCGCGCCCCTGTTCTACCTCGAGAACACAATCGAGAAAGTACAGGGCATGCGTCCCTACACTCCGCTCGAACTGGCGGGGCGCAACGTCTACATCCGGGAAGGCTGTTACACATGTCACTCCCAGATGATCCGACCACTACGTGATGAAGTTGAGCGCTATGGTCCTTATTCTCTGGCGGCAGAAAGCATGTACGACCATCCCTTCCAGTGGGGTTCGAAGCGCACCGGACCGGATCTCGCGCGCGTCGGTGGCAAATATTCCAACGAATGGCACCTTGATCACATGACCAACCCGCGGTCTGTGGTGCCCGAGTCGATCATGCCGCCTTACGCCTTCCTGTCGGACAACACGCTCCATATCGAGAATATCGCGGACCACCTGAAGACACTGCGGTTTGAAGGGGTTCCGTACACCGACGACATGATTGAGAACGCAAAGACAGACCTCATTGCGCAGGTCGATCCCAATGCTGACTATGACAGCCAGGATGCTCTTGTGGCGCGCTATGAAGAAGCCTCTGGCCGCAAAGGCACCGTCACGATCGGCGACTTTGATGGTGACCGCACGCGCATCACCGAAATGGACGCCGTGATTGCCTATCTTCAGATGACCGGCACCCTTGTCGACTTCTCGACATACGAAGCCGACGACCTGAGCAACCGGCGCTAGGAGAAACCCATGTACGAGACACTTTCCCAATTCGCTCAAACCTGGGGTCTGGCCCTGTTTGTCGCGATGTTTGCCGTCGCGCTCGGCTATGCGCTCTGGCCGACCAACAAGTCGAAATTCCGTGAAGCAGCCTACCTGCCGCTCGAAGACAAGGAGCCTGGCGATGAGTGACGATAAGACAGAAATTGATCCACACAGCGGCGTCGAAACCACCGGGCACTCGTGGGATGGCATCAAGGAACTCAATAACCCGCTTCCGCGCTGGTGGCTGATTGTCTGGTACGCGACCATTTTCTGGGCCGTCGTCTATATGATACTGATGCCCGCGTGGCCCGCGCTGCCTGGCTTGGGCGGCACGAACACACCAGGCATTCTCGGCAAATCCGATCGCGCCGAAGTGGCCGCAAAGGTATCCACAATGCGAGCGGAGCGTAGCGTGGCATCTCAGCAGTTGATGAGTTCTTCGCTGGTGGAGATCCAGGATGATCTCAATCTGCAACAGTTCGCAATGGCTATGGGCGAGAGTGCATTCGGCGACAATTGCGCAACGTGCCACGGTTCGGGCGGCCGGGGTGCAAAAGGTTATCCGATGCTGGCCGACGATGTCTGGCTTTGGGACGGCTCGCTGGATGGAATCGAGCAGACCGTACGACATGGTATCCGGCACACTTCAGACGAACTCACACGCCTGTCCGCCATGCCTGCTTTCGGCCGTGACAATCTGCTGACCTCTGCTGAAATCGACGATCTTGTGCAGCATGTCCTGAGCTATTCAGACCGCCAAACAAACCCAGAGTCAGCTTCTAAGGGGTCTGTGCTTTTTGCGGCACAATGTGCCAGCTGTCATGGCGTCGACGCCAAAGGCAGCCGTCTCGTTGGTGCGCCGAATTTGACTGACGCCGAGTGGCTGTTCGGAGGCGAACCAGCCGATATTCGTGCGACGATAACGAATGCTCGAAATGCGCACATGCCAGCCTGGCAAGGACGGCTTGATGATCCGACAATCAAGGCTTTGGCCGTTTATGTGCACTCGCTCGGCGGGGGTGAATAGGTTTTGTCATGAACCTCATCTCGAGTACGGCCACACCTAAAAACAACGCTCAGAAGCCACCTTCTCTCTATGAAGGTCGCAAGCAGATCTATCCAAAACTTGCACATGGCAAGTTTCGGATGGTGAAGTGGATCGTGATGGCGTGCACACTCGGCATTTATTACGCTTTGCCGTGGATCCGCTGGGAACGTGGAGAGGGTATTCCCGATCAGGCCGTTCTGGCGGATTTTGCCGGTGAGAAGTTCTACTTTTTCTTCATCGAGATATGGCCGCAGGAAATCTATTATCTTGCGGGCCTCCTCATCCTGGCTGCGCTTGGACTTTTCCTTGTAACTTCGCTGATTGGTCGTGCGTGGTGTGGGTATACCTGCCCTCAGACGGTGTGGACCGATCTCTACATATGGGTGGAACGCGCATTCGAGGGCGACCGAGCGGCCCGCATGCGGCTGGACAAGGCGCCATGGTCTGTCAACAAGGCGGCCCGCAAGATCGGCAAGCACATTGTCTGGATTGTTATTGCCTTCCTGACCGGCGGTGCCTTGATCCTTTACTGGCATGACGCGCCCACGATCGGCCGGACGTTCTTTGTTGGCGAAGCCCCACTGACGGCCTATTTTTTTGCCGGCATCCTCACATTCACGACCTATTTTCTAGCGGGTTGGATGCGCGAACAGGTCTGCACCTACATGTGCCCATGGCCACGCATTCAGGGCGCGCTGACTGATGATTACGCGCTGAATGTGACCTATCGCTATGACCGGGGCGAACCGCGCGGAGCGCTTCACAAGGATCAGGGCTTCGAAGGACGTGGTGACTGTATTGACTGCAAGCAATGCGTCCAGGTCTGCCCGATGGGTATCGACATTCGTGATGGTGCCCAGCTGGAGTGCATTCATTGCGCGCTTTGTATTGATGCATGCGACGATATTATGAAACGCGTCGACCGGCCCACGGGCCTTATCGCCTATGATACCGACCTGGCTGTCGCCACACGCGCAGCCGGAGGCAAGCCGGTTTACAAACTGCTTCGGGCACGCACCATTCTGTATGCAGTTCTGATGATCGCAATCAGCGCGCTTATCCTAGTTGGTCTGGCTGAGAAACCGACCTTTCAGGTGAGTGTTCTCAAAGACCGGTCGCCGCCATTTGTACAACTGGCGGATGGCAGTGTCCGCAACGGCTACACATTGAAACTCGTCAACAAGGCAACCACCGCCAGGAATACTGTCATCTCGATTTCAGGTGTCGATGGCGCGCAATTCCAGATCATTGGTTTGGCAAAACCTGATGACTTAGCGCAGATCCAGCTACCCCTTGAGCAATATGGAGTAGATCGCTTCCGACTTTTGGTCACCGCACCTCCGGCAGACCGTCCGCATCGCACGTCGCTGGATATCAGTATCCGGGATCCGGAAACGGGTGAAACCCATACAAGTACAGCTGCCTTTGTCACTGCAGGAGCCAAATGATGGCCAGTCTCTCACCTTCAATGAAAAGGTCTTCCAAAGTCCTGAAAGGCCACCATGTGCTCTTTTGGCTAATGGGTTTTTTCGGCCTGATGTTCGTCGTCAATGGCGTGTTCCTCTGGGCGGCACTCACCTCGTTTCCTGGCGAGGATGTTCATCACTCCTACCTTCAGGGCATTCATTTCAATGACAGGCTCTCGGCACAGGAATATCAGGAGAAGATGGGCTGGCGTGGCGAAATCGGCCTATTGGCCAATGAGGACGGGGATGTGCTTGTCTGCCGAATTCTCGGTGCTGATGGCAGCGCCTTGCCGGCAGGTCCTGTGACGGCCGAGATCCGACGCGCGGCGACGCAGAATAGCGACATAATCCTGACACTCGAACCCGTCGGCGCAGGCGAGTACCGCGCGGCCCTTCCAGTGCTGTCTGAAGGCGCCTGGCATGTCGCGGTCACGACCGACATCAACGATGGAGAGGGCAGCGCACCTTTTCGGGCCATGAAAAGCATCATGGTTCAATGAACCAGTTGGGTTCCGATATTGGCGCAGGATGCCCAAGCGGTCTGGCGCCGTCGGAAGCGCCGATCATGTCGGATCCGTCAGCCTTCGTCCGCCGGGTTGATGGTCAGAACCGATTGAGCCTTACTGTTCGTGGCGCCAAGTGTGGTGCCTGTATCAACCGTATCGAAAGCGCCGTGAACGCCCTGCCCGGTATTGAGACTGCGCGTCTGAATCTGTCGACCGGTGATCTCGAAATCGGTTGGCGCGGTAGCCTCAAGGCGCCGCGAATTGTGTCCGCCGTCAGCGCGCTTGGTTATGGCGTTTCGCCGCGGGACGATGACAGGAGTGTCTCAGACGAACAGCGCGAAGAGCGCGGTTTGCTGATTGCACTAGGCGTTGCAGGCTTTGCCACGGCAAACATCATGCTGCTGTCGGTATCCGTCTGGGCTGGCATTGGCGAAATGGGTGAAACAACCCGGACGGTGCTTCATGGCATTTCGGGTATCATTGCCTTGCCGGCCATCATCTTTTCAGGACGTGTTTTCTTCAAGTCAGCCTGGAGCGTGCTGAAACACGGCCACGCGAACATGGACGTGCCAATTTCTCTGGCACTCATAATTGCATTCTGTGTCAGCGTATCCGAGACATTGCGCGGTGGTGAACAGGCCTATTTCGATGCCTCCGTGATGCTGCTCTTCTTTCTGCTGATCGGCCGCTTCCTTGACGCAAGAGTCCGCCGCAAAGCGCACTCCTCTGCGCGCGATCTTGCGGCCATGGCGCATCGTACTGTGATGCGCGTGGATCCGGACGGAAAAGCACGGTCAGTCCGCGCGAGTGATATCGCCGTCGGCGACCGCATCCTGCTGGCGCCGGGGGAGCGCGCTGTTGTCGATATGCGAATCACTCAAGGCGAGTCTGATATCGACGAAAGTCTTGTGACGGGCGAAAGCCTGACACGCAGCGCCGGGCCTGGAATGCACCTGCTCGCCGGCGCAGTGAATCTCTCCCAGCCATTGACCGGTACGGCCCTCGCTGCGGCAAGCGATTCCCTTCTCGCTGATATTGCCCGCATGCTTGACGCAGGTGAACAGCGACGATCGACTTATCGCCGCATCGCAGACCGGGCCGTGTCACTCTACGTCCCGTTTGTTCACACGTCGGCGCTACTCGCCTTCATAGGCTGGTTGCTCGCAGGGATGGGTGTGAACGAGGCCCTTTTGATTGGCGTCTCGACACTTATTATCACGTGTCCATGTGCTCTGGCACTGGCAGCACCTGTCACGCAAGTCGTGGCGGCGGGGCGGCTCTTTCGATCAGGCACGTTCCTGAAATCAGGTGACGCGCTGGAGCGGATTGCGCAATGCGACTACATAATTTTCGACAAGACAGGGACCCTGACGCTCGGCACGCCGCAATTATCAGGCAACATACCGCCAGAGGCACTTGAGGCCGCTGCGAGACTGGCCCGCGCAAGCCGCCATCCCTTGTCGCGCGCCATAGTTGATGCTGCTGGAACGGGTCCTCTTGCGTCTGATGTACGGGAGTTTGCCGGACTGGGACTGGAAGGAACCGTTCAAGGCAAACCTGCCCGACTCGGCTCGTCCGAGTGGGTAGGGGCAGATGGGAGCAGCGGCGAGCGCAGCTCGCTCTGGTTCTCACAAGAGGGCGAGCCTCCAGTCCGCTTC
Source organism: Alphaproteobacteria bacterium (assembly GCA_018827375.1). Taxonomy (GTDB): domain Bacteria; phylum Pseudomonadota; class Alphaproteobacteria; order Caulobacterales; family Hyphomonadaceae; genus Hyphomonas. The sequence goes on along the minus strand of JAHJYW010000049.1, from coordinate 173,217 downwards.
CAGTTCGAAGATCATGTGCTGGACGATGCAGCCGTTACTATCGGGCGCCTGCACAGTGCGGGTTATGGCATGGAGATCGTCTCCGGGGACCGAGCAGAAACGGTCGCGCGCGTTGCGCAGACGCTGGGGATCAATCACTGGTCAGCGGCTGCTTCACCGCGCGACAAGGTGAAAAGACTGGAGCAGCTGGAGGCGGAAGGCCACCGCGTACTCATGGTGGGTGACGGTCTGAATGATGCGGGCGCGCTCGCCCTTGCGCATGCCTCACTGGCGCCCGGCGGCGCAATGGATATCAGCCAGTCGGCCAGCGATGCCGTTTATTCCAAAGGCCTCTCCGCCCTGCCCCGCCTCATTTGCGTGGCCAAACAGGCGCGCAAGGTCATGCTTGAAAACTTTGCGTTCGCAGCGGCCTATAATCTGGTTGCTGTTCCTGTCGCCATCACCGGGCATGCTACACCGCTGGTGGCTGCCATTGCCATGTCCGCTTCGTCGATCCTCGTATCGCTGAACGCGCTTCGTTTGAATGCAATGAGGGAGAACCTCTAATGTCTGGCCTTCTCTTTCTGATTCCGATTGCACTGGGAATGGGCCTCGTGGGGCTTGTGGCATTCCTGTGGGCTGCGCGTTCAGGGCAGTTTGATGACCCGGATGGCGCTGCAAACCGGATCCTTGTGGATGAGGATCGCCCCTTGCCCACAAATGGAGAGAAGGACTCCGCGGAATAAACTAGTCAGGTCGATGCGCGTCAGACGATCTTGTCCTGATGGTTCAGAGCGTAAATTCTGGTAGCCAATTGGCCAGCAAGGCCTGTTTGGCACGTAGCGCGTCCACAGCCTGCGACTGCGTCCTGTGCAGGAACCGCACCCTGTCTCCGGGCCGGATTTGCCCTAACAAGTGCCTGTCGGCGCGAGCGACTTGAAGGATATGAGGATAACCACCCGTGGTCTGGGCATCCGCGAGTAGCAGGAAACCATTTCCACCGGGTGGCAGTTGAAGCGCACCCGGCCATATCGCCGAACTTGGACGATTCTCAACCTGCTCGGTAACAGGAAACATACCTCTCAGTTCGATGCCCATACGGCTGGCCCGCTGGGTGGCAGTATAGATTTCCGCCCAAATCTGTTCCGAGCCTCTCGAGAAATCCGGTCCTTCGACAGCCCGCAACGTGTAGCTGTTGCTAGACACGGGGTGTAGATCTTCCGGGGTGGCCTGTGCCGGTACAAGTCGAACAGAGTCCAGTGTTATCCGGTCACCGGCCATGAGGGCCCTTCCCTCATGACCGCCTAGGGCGGCCGGAAGATAGGTCGAGCTGGATCCGAGGAAGCGCTTGGCGTCGAGTACGGCAGAGAGGGCAAGATAAATGCGGCATCCGTGCGCAGCCGTCGCCATCTGTAACTCGTCCCCTTCATGGGCTGTGTGCGTGGTATGTGGCTGTATAGTGACGCCGTTTAGCGTCAGGTCAGACAGTGCCCCGGTGACAGCAAAGCTGACTGGTGTGTTGAAACGCAGTGCTGCGCCACCAAAAGTAATCTCGATGGCGGTCGCTTCACTTTTGTTTTCGACGAGGCGGTTTGCAAGCGCCATGGAAAGCGGATCAGCTGGGCCGCTCGTCGGTACTCCAAGATGACGACTACCTTTGCGAGGGGCGCCCTGCAGTGTCATCTGAACGCCGGGTTTAAGGATAGACAGACTCACGGCGAACCCGCGTCAACAAGCGTGACCCTCATGCCCGGCTGCAGACGAAAAGGTTGCTCAGCACGCCCGTCAAACAGAGACAAAGCAGTTCGACCGATGATCGGCCAGCCACCTGGACCCGGAAGCGCATAAAGGCCGCACTGACCGGTGATCAGGCCAATCGAACCTCCGGGAACCTGTTGACGGGGTTGCGCGAGGCGAGGAATTTCCAAATCATCGGTTAAGCCGGACATATAGGCGAAGCCGGGCGTAAAGCCGAGCATGTCGACCTCAAGCGGATGCTCAACGAGACGAGCGACTACCTCACCCTCAGTCAAATTCAAATTAGCCGCTATGCTAGCCAGGGCCGGGCCTTCTTCGCCCCCGAATTGGACGGGAATCGTGACCGTTTGGGCTGTTTCCTGTCCATGTTGCAATGGTGCGCGGAGGGCACTCGTCAGAATTTGCATTGCTTCGTCGGGCGTGTGGGCGTGAGGATCAAACTGGACAGTGATGTCGCGTCGACCTGGAACGACCTCGGCCCAGTAACCCGAGGCCTCAAGCTGACGGGCCCGGGTAAAGCGTGTTGCCCGATCGGGGACATATAGGCGAAGGGCGTCGTCCCCGCAGAACGTGATTAGAGTATTGCTCATGGCTCAACGGCAGTGATCTCGATGCCCGCGGCATTCAGTGCATCGCGTATGGTGAGTGCGCTGGCGAGGGCACCGGGTGTGTCGCCGTGAATGCATATGGTCCGCACAGGAAGGTCTATGGTCTCGCCGGTGCGCGCCGTGACTTGCCGGGTTGAAGCAATCTGAACGGCCTGTTGGATGCGTTCGGCATCGGTCTCGAGGACAGCGCCTTGGACTGTGCGGGGTGTCAGGCCGCCAGAGACTTCGTAGGCGCGGTCGGCAAAACCTTCAGCAAGGTAGTCGAGGCACGCTTCGCGTGCAGCGGCTGACAGGCAGGAATTGGGTGGGCCGATCAGAAGCGGGATGCGCGACTGGATCGTGACGTCAACGATGGTGCGAGAGATGCCCTCATCGCGTGCAGCAATATTGTAGAGCGCTCCATGTGGCTTTAGGTGCGAGAGGCTGGCGCCGCGCTCGCGTGTGATGGCGGCCAAGGAGCGGACCTGCTGTAAAAGCGTGGAGGTCAGTGCCTCGCGCGACATACTCATTGGCTTGCGACCAAAATCCTCACGATCAGGGTAGGAAGGGTGCGCACCGATAAGGACCCCGCGCGCGTAGGCGGCCTTGACGGTGGCTGTCATACTTTCCTGATCGCCAGCATGGCCGCCACTGGCAATATTGCATCGAGTGACAACATCAAGGATAGCGCGATCAAGCGCGCGCCCGTTTATGCCGGGCAGTTCTCCTATATCGGCGTTAAGGCAGATGGTTTTGCTCATGGCCAGACCTGCAATGCGCGCAGCACGAGCCGCAAACCAAGACCCAGTGTGACAAGAATAACCATACCGCCGAGAATGTTGGCCACGGGACCATTCACTCTATCGCCGAGCAGCGACCGACGGTTCATGGCAACGAGCAGAAATATCGCCACGATGGGTAGCAGGATCCCGTTGGCGACCTGCGCAACAAGAATGAGGCTGACAGGTTTGTAGCCAATGAGCGCCACCAGAGTGCCGATGGCAAGGATACCTAGAGCGACGGCTTTGAAAAGCAGTCCACCGCGTGGCTTACGGGCGATCTCGCTGAGGGCGTAGGCCGTGGCGAGGGGCGCTGTGATTGACGAAGTCAGGCCAGCGGCGAAAAGACCGATGCCGACAAGATAGCGGGCGGCCTCACCATAGGTGGGCGCGATGGCGCCAGCCATGCCGACAGCGCTGGATATCTGCTGACCACTGCCAAACAGGCTGGCAGCGGCTGTGGTGAGGATGAGTATGGAAATGAGTCCACCGAGACCGACCGACACACGGGTGTCTGTCTGAGCCTCATTGAGTGCTTTGGGTGTGGCATCTGGCCAGTGTTCGCGAGCGGAGGCGGCATGGAGGAAGAGGTTGTATGGTACGATTGTGGTGCCGATGAGGGCGATAGCCGTGAGCAAGCCACCCTCAGGCACGCGTGGCACGAGGCCACCGAGCATCACGGCGACATCTGGCCGGACGAGAACGGCGCTGCCAGCAAAGGCGAGGCTCATGATGATGACGAGCGTGACGAGGATACGCTCTATCAACTTGTAGCGCCCAATGAGCAGGACGAGTGCCGCAATGGCCGACAGCAAGAGTATCAGGGGCCTGTGATAGTCATCGCCCTCCCCGATCAAGGCCTGAACGCCGAGCGTGCCGCCTGCGAGGTTGCCGGCCTCATAGGCCGCATTACCAAGCGCGAGTGCAGCGAGGACAAGACCCGCTGCGCCCCATTTTAAGAACGGGTTCCCTGCCCCGCCGACCAGGGCTTCTCCGAGGCCCACCCGTCCCATTACGCCGAGACGGGCAGCCATGTCTTGCAGGATCATGGTGGCCAGTGTGGCGAAGACGAGCGCCCAGACCAGGGCGAAGCCGAAACTGGCACCGGCGATTGTGCAGGTGGTGACGGTTCCCGGACCGATAAAGGCCGCAGCGACGAGTGCACCGGGGCCAATGGGGAGTTTCATTGCGCGGCTATCCCGCGCCGCGTTTCCAGATAGGTCGCAAAGCTCGCAAGCCAGTGACTCCCAGAATAGTGTTCGTCGCTGACTGCGGCGATACCGGTCTGCTTGTGGACTTCTTCAGCAGCCAGCAAGGCCGGGATGCGCGCGTCGCCTTCCGGCAGCGCGCTTGCGATGCCGTCAAGGGCCCAGGCGCGCGAGAGGTTCACGCCATCGAGATGGACCAGCTTTCCATCAGTAGGGTCCAGGACAACACCGGGAAGAAGCCAGTTGGCGCTACCGTCTGTTGGGATTTGCGGCAGGAAGGCTGTGAGCCATTTGGCGAAATCATCCGATGTCATGACGCGCCGCATGAGATCAGCTTCCATCAGGCACGGTGACAGGAAATCTTCTCCCGAAGGTTCATAGGCGAGCGGGCAGTTTTTGTCGTTACCGTGAAATTCCAGGATTTTCTGCGTCAGTTGTGCGTTGAAGGCGCCGGCATTGGTGCTCTTTGCCCAGTCAAGCATGAGGCCAAAAGCAAAGGCGGTTTGGTTGTGCGTACCGATGCGGATCGGATAGGCGAGCTTGGTGAGCCAGTTCGATGTCTCATTTGTGATGAAGGCCTCGAGCGGTTCAAGCGTGTTCACCCATGTCTTCGCTTCGGGCAGCTCGGACTCGCGCAGCTCTGTCATCAGCTGCAGCAACCAGGCGGCACCATAAGGGCGTTCGAAGCTCGCGCGGTCTGGGCCCTTGAAATAAGCCAGTTCGCCTTGGATGTTCTCCGCCGTAAAGCTCTGGCCGAGCGCCGCAACGATGGCATCCTTGTAGGGCGTCGAAGGATCCGTATTCAGGATGCGCACGAGCAGCCAGTGACCATGCACCGATGAATGCCAGTCAAAGCAGCCGTAGAAGGCTGGATGCAGCTCACTAGGCGTTTGCGCGTCCACGTCGCTGTTCATGACGTGGCTGATCTTGTTGGGATATTCCTTGTGGACGCATTGCAGCGCCATACGGGCAAAGCGGTCTGTAACGACGCCTTCTCGGGATTCAGGCAGGACGATCTCGGGGGCTGGCACAGGTGTCTCCTCTACAGGCGGGCCGTTTGGAGCACACGCGGCTAGCACGAGGGAGGTCAGGCCTAAAATCAGGTGACGGGGCACGCTAAACATCTCCAGCAATTTGGACAGGTTCCTGCGTATAAGGCGCGATGCCTCTGGGCAAGGCCCTGCCCTATATGTGAAGTGCCCTGCCGTCAGCGTCGAGGACGGACTCGTGCATGGTTTCCGAGATTGTCGGGTGTGCAAATATCGTGTGGGCGAGGTCGATATCGGTGAGTTCACCTTGGCGGACGATGACATAGCCCTGAATAAGCTCGGTGACTTCCGCGCCAATCATGTGTGCGCCGAGCAGCTCGCCTGTCTTCTTATCGAAGATGGTTTTCACCATACCATTAGTCTCCCCCATGGCGATAGCCTTGCCGTTGCCGATGAAGGGGAAGCGGCCGACCTTGATGTCGTAACCTTTTTCCTTGGCAGCCGCTTCGGTGAGACCCACACTGGCAACCTGCGGATGGGAATAGGTGCAGCCGGGAACGTTGGAAGCATCGAAAGGCTCGGGCTGGCCCTTCCCTTTTCCAGCGATCGATTCGACGCAGATGACGCCTTCATGGCTGGCCTTGTGGGCGAGCCATGGCGGGCCCGTGAGGTCGCCGATGGCATAGAGACCGGGCACACCTGTCTTGCCGAATCCATCGACCGTGACATGTGTCTTTTCGACTTTCACGCCAAGTGACTCGAGGCCCAAGTCCTCGACATTGCCAACGATGCCGACGGCGAGAATGGCGCGGTCGAACTCTTTCGACTCCTTCTTGCCATCCTTGTTCGTGATATCGGCTGTCACTGTGTTCTTGCCAGCTTTGAGGTTTTCGACCTTCGCGCCCGTGATAATATTGAGACCCTGCTTCTTGAAGTCCTTCTCGGCCATGGCCGAGATTTCCGCATCTTCCACGGGGAGGATTCGCGGAAGGACTTCAGCGACGGTCACTTCGCAGCCAAGCTCGTTATAGAAGCTGGCGAACTCGATGCCGATGGCGCCGGAGCCGATGACCAGGAGACGCTTCGGCATCACGTCCGGCGTCATGGCTTCGCGATACGTCCAGATCAGCTTGCCGTCGGCGACGAGGCCGGCCTGCGGTATATCGCGCGCTCGGGCGCCGGTGGCGAGCATGACGTGCTTGGCCTCAAGCGTTGTGTCTTTGCCGTCCTTGCCCTTGACGACAACCTTTGGTGCAGGCGTGCCCTTCTCCAGACGGGCAGTGCCTTCGATGACATCGATCTTGTTCTTCTTCATCAGGAACTTCACGCCATTTGACAACTGCCCCGCCACGCCGCGAGAACGTTTGACAACGGCTTCGAGGTCAACCTCGACCTTATCGATCTTCAGCCCAAAATCCTTGGCATGCTTGGCCAAGTGCATGACCTCTGCGGAACGCAGCAGCGCCTTGGTCGGAATGCAGCCCCAGTTGAGGCACACACCACCAAGTGCTTCACGCTCGATGATGGCGGTCTTCATGCCAAGCTGGCTGGCGCGGATAGCCGAGACATAGCCGCCGGGGCCGGAGCCAATGATGATAAGGTCATATTGGGTGGTCATTCAGCACCTCGCATCATGTTCCACTCTTCCTGAGCGGCCATGGAATTCGCCTCGCGGCTTTCAAACATCTCAGGCGTGCAGACGTATTCCTTTTCAGCCACACGCAATTCTTCGATTTTTGCATTATTCGCGGCGATCATGCTCGACACAAGTTCGGGCGGCGTTGTCGATGCACCCAGCTCGGCCATGAACAATGTGAGCCGGACCGGCACGCCATCACCGCATAAGTTCATCATGCCATGCTCTGTCGCAAACACATCTGCAATGGCTTTGAGCCTGTCTGGATCGAACTGAACCGCAGGAGTGGGTATTGATGCTGCTTCAGGTGCTATTGCTGGTTCAGGTGTCTGCGGGGAGCAAGCCGCCAGCAAGGTCAGCGCCACAACAAGCCCGGTACGTTTTATCATATCTTGTTCCATTTCACGTTCGAGTGTTGGCGCGCGTTAAAGGAGCATCGCCTCCGGCGTTTCGACGTAGCGTTTGAAGGCCTGCAGCCATTTGGCGCCTTCAGCGCCGCCGATGACGCGGTGGTCGCAGGTGAGCGTTACGGTCATCATCGTGGCCACAGCGAGTTCGCCCTTGGCATTTACGACTGGTCGCTTCTCCCCTGCCCCAACGGACAGGATCATGCCTTCGGGCTGATTTATGATCGAAGCAAAGTTCTTGATGCCAAACATGCCAAGATTGGAGATCGAGAAAGTGCCGCCGCTATATTCCTGCGGTTTCAGCTTGCGCTCGCGTGCGCGTGCCGCGAGGTCCTTCATCTCTTCTGAGATCTCGCCAAGGCCTTTATCTTCAGCATTGAAGATGACCGGTGTGATCAGGCCGCCATCAATGGCAACAGCGACCGAGACATGGGCGTGCTTGTGATAGGCAATCCCCTTGTCCGTGTACGATGCGTTACAGTCCGGCTCATCCATCAGCGCCATGGCGCAGGCCTTGATCAGCAGGTCGTTGACCGAGACCTTGATACCTTCAGGCGCGGCCGCGTTGATGGCCGTGCGGCTCGCCAGCAGATGGTCGAGTTCAAGATCAATTGTCAGAGGGAAGTGGGGCACCTGCATAAAGCTGGTTGTGAGGCGCTTGGCGACAACCTTGCGGACACCATCCAGCGGCTTCAGCTCATAGCTGTCAGGCGCGTAGACACGGTCATCCAGGACCTGAGGCAGAATGAGACCGTCAGGCGAGCCTCCCGAACGGGCACCAGACTGCGCGGCTGTGGCGGCACCGGGTTGGGCGCTTTCAACATCGCGCTTGATGATGCGGCCCCTCGGCCCCGTGCCTTTGAGCGCCTTTAGGTCGATATCCTTCATATCCGCGATGCGGCGGGCGAGCGGACTAGCCTTTATGCGGCCATCAGCCGTGTTGGCGCTCGGGAGTGGGGTGGAGGCGAGCTTTTCGGTTTTAGACGCGTCTTCTGATTTGGCAGGCGCTTGAGACTTGGTCTCGGACTTGGCAGCTTTGGGTGCCGGCTTGTCGTCCGGTTTTTTCTCTTCCTTAGATGGTGCCTCAACCTTTGCAGGCGATTCAGACTCCGTCGGCGCGTCCACGGAGGACGCATCCTCCCCTTCTTCGGCGAGCACGGCGATCACAGCGTTGACTTTCACGCCTTCGGTACCTTCCGCCACGAGGATCTTGGCGACAGTGCCTTCATCGACAGCTTCGACTTCCATCGTCGCCTTGTCGGTTTCGATCTCGGCAATGATGTCGCCGGAGGAGACGGTATCGCCTTCCTTGACGAGCCATTTGGACAGCGTGCCCTCTTCCATTGTGGGAGAGAGCGCGGGCATGGTGATATTGATGCTCATGGCCTTACTCCTGATCCACGTAGCAGACCTTGCGGGCTGCTGCGACGATGTCGGAGACACCTGGCAAGCTCATAGCTTCAAGATTGGCCGCATAGGGCAGCGGAACATCTTTCTGATGAACACGCGCAGGTGGCGCATCAAGATAGTCGAAGGCATCAGCCACGACGGAGGCGCATATTTCTGCCCCGATGCCCATGAAGCGCCAGCCCTCTTCGCAGGTGACGATGCGATTGGTCTTCTTGACGCTTTCAATAATGGTTGCCGTGTCGAGCGGACGAATGGAACGCAGGTCGATGACTTCAGCATCGATCCCCTGCTCCGCAAGCTCCTCAGCCGCCTGGAGAGCAAAGCCGACCATGCGGGAATAGGCAACGAGAGTAACATCTGAACCCTTGCGCTTCACAGCAGCCTTGCCGATGGGAAGAATATGATCATCGAGATCCGGCACGGGGAAGCTGGTTCCGTAGAGCAGTTCGTGCTCGAGAAAGACGACCGGGTTCGGGTCGCGAATAGCCGCCTTGAGTAGGCCTTTTGCATCAGCCGCGTCATAAGGCGCGATGACCTTGAGGCCCGGAATATGTCCGTACCAGGAGGCATAGTCCTGGCTATGCTGGGCACCGACCCGCGATGCTGCTCCATTGGGTCCGCGGAACACGATGGAACAACCCATCTGGCCGCCCGACATGTAAAGTGTCTTGGCCGCAGAGTTGATGATCTGGTCAATCGCCTGCATGGCAAAGTTGAAAGTCATGAACTCGACAATGGGCTTGAGGCCACCAAAGGCAGCGCCCACGCCGAGGCCGGCAAAGCCATGCTCCGTGATCGGCGTATCGACAACGCGGCGTGCCCCAAACTCTTGAAGCAGTTCACGGGTGACCTTGTACGCGCCCTGATATTCGGCAACTTCTTCACCCATGACGAACACTGTTTCGTCGCGGCGCATTTCTTCAGCCATCGCGTCGCGCAGGGCGTCGCGAACCGTGGTGTCAGTAAAGTTCGTACCTTCAGGAATAGATGGATCCGACAGGACGGGCGCTGCTGGCGCTTCTTCCTTTTCAGGCTTGGCTTCTGGCTTCTCTTCCTTGCTGACAGGCGCTGCATCTGCGTCAGCGCTGTCATCTTCAGCGGCAGCGCCGTTCGACTTGGGCTCGACGCTATCAGCATCCTCCCCTTCTTCCGCCAACACGGCAATGACAGCGTTGACCTTTACGCCTTCGGTGCCTTCAGCAACGAGGATCTTTGCCAGAACGCCTTCGTCCACAGCTTCGACTTCCATCGTGGCCTTGTCGGTTTCGATCTCGGCGATGATATCGCCGGACGAGATCTTGTCGCCTTCCTTCTTCAGCCACTTCGAGAGGGTGCCCTCTTCCATGGTTGGCGACAGGGCGGGCATGAGAATATCTACGGACATTTATGCACCCTCCACTTCACGCAGCACATCCGTCCAGAGTTCGGATGCATCTGGTTCCGGGCTCTCGAGCGAGAAGTCAGCAGCATCTTTCACAATACCTTTGATCTTCTTGTCGATATCCTTGAGTTCATCTTCGGTTGCGTGGCCAGCCTCGATAATCTGCGCTTTCAGTCCTTCAATAGGGTCGTGATGGGAGCGAATGTCGTCGACCTCTTCCCGCTTGCGATACTTGGCCGGGTCGGACATCGAGTGACCCCGATAGCGGTAGGTCTTCATTTCGAGGATATAGGGCCCCTTGCCGGAGCGAGCATATTTGACGGCCTTTTCGCCGGCTTCCTTCACAGCGAGCACATCCATGCCATCAACAGCCTCGCCTTCAATCTCGAAACTGATGCCGCGCTTGAAAAGCTCGACCTCGGCCGAAGCACGGGCAACGCTTGTGCCCATCGCATATTGGTTGTTCTCGATGACGTACACGACCGGAAGGTCCCAGAGGGATGCCATGTTGAAGGCTTCATAGACCTGGCCCTGGTTGGCCGCACCATCGCCGAAATAGGCCAGGCAGACATTGTCGCCGCCCTTGTATTTGTTAGCGAAGGCCAGGCCCGTTCCGATCGGCACCTGAGCGCCGACGATACCGTGACCACCAAAGAAATTCTTCTCGCGGCTAAACATGTGCATGGAGCCACCCTTGCCCTTGGACAAACCGCCGCTACGCCCGGTCAATTCGGCCATGACGCCGTTCGGATCCAGCCCACAGGCCAGCATGTGTCCATGGTCGCGATAGCCGGTAATAACCTGATCGCCATCCTTCAGGCAGGCTTGCATGCCGGTAACGACCGCTTCCTGACCGATGTAAAGGTGGCAGAACCCCGCGATTTTGCCCATGCCATAAAGCTGGCCGGCTTTCTCTTCAAATCGACGGATCAACAGCATGGCCCGGTAATATTCGAGCAGCTCTGCTTTACTTGCTTTTGAAGGTGCCTTTTTGGCACCCTTCGGTTTCGTTGCCATATATTGCTCCATCCCTAGGGGTCTTATGTCCGCGCATTTCCGCAGAGACAAGTCAGAACATCTATGTCAATTTGCAACGCTACGTTCTGACGTCATCAAGACGATTTCGTTTGGATATACAAACGCCAGCTTATCGCGTGCGAGCGCTTCGACAAAGTCTGGATCCACAGAGCCTGGTGTCAGCCTGCGAATATCTGTGCGCAAACGCGTAATATCGGCCTGTATCTTGCCAAATTCAACCTTGCGATCTTCCAGTTCCAGCTGGGCATCTGACCAACGCCCAAGTCCCTTCTCCCCCGCAAACGCGTGGTAGGCAAAGTAGAGCACGAGAAGGCTGAGCCCGAGGGCCTCAAGGCGTGATACCATGAGGCCGATCTGTAACGTCGATTGGTTAACCGCGCGTTTGCGCTAGGCTGCGTTGATGCGGGACCGACCTGCATAAATGCCGATCGGGCCAAGCTCTTCTTCGATGCGCATCAGCTGGTTGTACTTCGCGATTCGGTCGGAGCGGGATAGCGAACCTGTCTTGATCTGTCCGCAATTGGTGGCGACGGCGAGATCCGCGATTGTCGAATCCTCCGTTTCGCCGGAACGATGGGACATCACGGCCGTGTAGGCATGGAGGTGCGCGAGTTCGACAGCATCAAGCGTCTCGGAAAGCGTGCCGATCTGGTTGACCTTGATCAGGATCGAATTGGCGGCGCCCTTCTGAAGGCCGATCGACAGGCGCTCAGGATTGGTGACGAAGAGATCGTCGCCGACGAGCTGCACGCGATCGCCAATCATCTCGGTCAGCGCGACCCAGCCATCCCAGTCGTCTTCAGCCATGCCATCTTCAATCGACACAATCGGGTAGCGGCCACAAAGGTCCGCGAGGTATTTCGCGAACTCTTCTGAACCCAGGATCTTGCTCTCGCCAGCCAGGTTATACTTGCCGTCCTTGTAGAACTCGGTTGAAGCCGCATCGAGCGCGAGGGCAATGTCTTCGCCCGGGGCGTAGCCTGCCTTCTCGATGGCTTTCATGATGAAGCCGATTGCCTCATCGGTCGATCCGATATTAGGCGCAAAGCCGCCTTCATCGCCGACATTCGTGTTGTGACCTGCGTCATGCAGCGTTTTCTTGAGGGCGTGGAAGACCTCGGCGCCCATGCGCACGGCGTCTGCCATGCTTTCGGCGCTGACCGGCATGATCATGAATTCCTGGATGTCGATCGGATTGTCAGCGTGTGCGCCACCATTGATGATGTTCATCATTGGCGTCGGCAGGACGCGGGCATTGGCGCCCCCGATATAACGGTAGAGCGGCATCGCAGCGCTTTCAGCGGCGGCCTTGGCCACGGCCAGCGACACGCCGAGAACCGCATTGGCGCCGAGGCGGGACTTGTTTTCCGTGCCGTCGAGATCGATCATCATCATGTCGATCAGGCGCTGGTCGGTGGCGTCCATGCCTTCGAGTTCATTCGAAATCTCGCCATTCACGGCATCCACTGCGCCCAGTACGCCCTTGCCGCCGTAGCGGGACGCGTCGCCATCGCGTTGCTCGTGCGCCTCGTAGGCGCCGGTGGACGCGCCCGAAGGGACTGCTGCGCGGCCTGTCGAGCCATCTTCCAGCGTGACGTCGACTTCCACTGTCGGGTTGCCCCGGCTGTCAAGAATTTCGCGGGCGTGAATGTCGATGATCTCGCTCATGGCAGTCTGGTGTCCCTCTTAGGCAGTGTGTCGGATGTAAAAAGCGCCCCCTGCCGGACGGCGGGAGGCGCTGGAAGCCTTAGTCTTGTGCGCGCAAATGCGCAACCTGACTAGATGTCGTCCTTCGGCTCAAGAACCTGACGACCGCGGTATACGCCGGTTTTCAGGTCAATATGGTGCGGACGGCGAAGCTCGCCCGACTGGGCGTCTTCGATATAGGTGTTCATATCAAGACGGTCGTGCGAACGGCGCATGCCGCGGCGGGACTTGGAGATCTTGCTCTTTGGAACTGCCATGACAGGTATCCGGGATTGAAGCGCATTTTCAGCGTGTGAATTGGAACGGGCCTCATACAGACGCCCAAGAAGCTTTGCAAGGTCTGAAGATCACCAAACCCGCGAATTATGCTTTCCCCCGCCCTATTCGGCTTTTGGCGCCGCCTTCGCCTCTTCGACCTGTTTCATCAGGCGCAGCATGTTGCCGCTCCAGATTTTCTGGACATCTTCCTCGGAATAACCCTCAGCCAGAAGGGCTTCGGTGACTTTTGCCAGGAACGACACGTCCTCCATGCCCACGACACCGCCGCCGCCGTCCCAGTCAGCACCCATGCCGATATGGTCCGGACCCACGACCTCAAGCGCGTGATTCATATGCTCCATGAACTTTTCGAACGTAGAGCGCGGTGCCGGAAACTGGTTTTCAATCTCTTCCATGCGGGCGATATAGCGATCCCGGGTCTCGGCATCTGCCGTCGCCGGTGAAATGCCTTCGAACTCCTTCTGCATCTCATCAAGCGCCGCCTGACGCTCCGGAGTTGGGGTCAGCTGTTCGAGATAACCGCCATAGGCGTTGATCTGAATTACGCCGCCATCCTCTGCCACTTTGCGAAGGAGTGCATCGTCGATATTGCGCGGATGATCGTAAACCGCCTTCACACCGGTGTGTGACAGTATGAGCGGCGTGGTCGAAAGCGCGATCAGGTCATCAACCGTCGAATCAGAGGCGTGTGAGCCGTCCAGCATCATTCCGAGCCGGTTGGCTTCCTTGACCAGTTCCTCACCGAGGGGGCTAAGACCACCGTAATCATTGGCGCCGAGATCGGTTGCGCTATCCGCAAACTGGTTGTCGCGGAAGTGGACCGGACCAATCATGCGCACGCCGCGATTGTAGAATTCCTCCACCATCGAGATTTCCGTGCCGAGCGGATAGCTGTTCTCGATCGACATATAGACGACCCGTTTGCCTTCGGCAGCGATTCGGGCCGCATCATCAGATGTGTAAGCAAGCTCGAACGAATCAGGATGCGCCGCGACCATGTCGTGGATTTCCTGGTTGCGGGTTAGGGCCGCCTGCTTGGCAGCTTCATACGACGCCGGATCCATTGGGCCTTGCGGCGTGAATGTGACCCAGAAACCCCCATCAAGGCCGCCGCGCTCCATCTTCGGCAGGTCCACCTGAACACTTCCGAGCACACTGGGGTTATCGGCGATAATGTCGAAATCGGCATTTGAAAGATTGGCTGGCGTGTCGAGGTGGCTATCCAGGACGAGCATGCGCTCATGAATTTCAGCTGCGGTTTCTGGTGGTGCAGCTGGCTCTACTGGCGCTGGCGCCTTCTCGGAACAGGCAACCAGTGTCAGCGCCAGAACGCTCGTCAATGCGATTTTCAATTTACAGCCCTCATTCTTATTTGAATGGGCTGACCTTATCGGTAAACGAACGGGGCGCAAGAAAATGACCGCCCCAAAGGGCGGCCAAGGTAAAGCAAGAAGGACGTCGAGCCTTTGTTCCGGCAAAAAGCCTAAAAACGCGGCATCGACAGTCACATTAATAGCTAATCCAACCTGAACGTCCCCAAGACTGACGGTTATCTTCTGTTCACCTGCGAGGCGAGTGACGGTTCAGAAGATCAGCGACTGACCTGCCAGTCGCTGAGGATTTCCTCTGTGTGTTCGCCAACCCCTGCGGGACGCCGTTGGATTGCAGCCGGTGTACCCGAAAAGCGTGGTGCCGGTGCCGGCTGCATGACGCCTTCAACTTCGACGAATGTCTTGCGTTCGGCATTGTGGGGGTGATGCGGCGCCTCCGCCATCGAGAGGACCGGCGCAAAGCAGATGTCCGTCCCTTCCATGACGGCGCACCATTCGTCACGGGTCTTGGTCTTGAAGAGCGTCGTAAGTTTGGCTTTCAAGTCACCCCACTTGGAACGATCCATCTGTGCCTGGAATTCCGGGTCAGTGATCCCCGCCTTTTCGAGAAGTAGCGCGTAGAATTGCGGTTCAATCGAGCCAATAGATACCCACTGTCCGTCGCTGCATTCATAGGTGTCATAGAAGTGCGCGCCGCCATCAAGCAGGTTTGATTCCCTGTCGTCGGTCCACACGCCCATGGCCTTCATACCAAAGAACATGGTTGCCAGTGAAGCTGCCCCATCAGTCATCGCGACATCGATAACCTGACCCTTACCACCGTTCTTGACGCTTACAATGGCAGCAAGAAGGCCCATGGCCAGATAGAGTGCGCCGCCGCCATAGTCGCCGACGAGGTTCAGTGGTGGGCTTGGACGCTCACCCTTACGGCCCATCGCATAGAGCGCGCCTGTCAGCGAGATATAGTTCAGGTCGTGACCCGCTGCCTGAGAAAGGGAGCCGAACTGGCCCCAGCCTGTCATCCGGCCATAAACGAGCTTCGGGTTGCGGGCGAGCGCTACATCAGGACCAAGGCCGTTCCGCTCCATGACACCGGGACGGAAGCCTTCGATAAGCCCATCCGCCTTCTCCATCAGTTTGAGCGCAACTTCGACATCGGCCGGATCCTTGAGGTTCAGGCTGATCGAGCGACGGCCTCGGCTCATCACATCAGCCGCACGTCCTGGCTTCCCGTTACCGGGTCGATCAATACGGATCACATCCGCGCCCATGTCGGACAGCAGCATACCGCAAAACGGCCCCGGGCCGATTCCCGCAAATTCAACAATTTTGACGCCGTCCAGTGGCCCGCTTGCCATCATTCTCTCCCGTTCAATTATGGCCCTGTGGGCCCGATTAGCGGAACATTAAGTGTCGAACGCGCAAAAGAAAGGGGTGTCCTAGCGTCGCCCTTCGAAGCGTTTTGAGTGTTTCATGTCTGATATGTCCTATCTGGACCCACCTATCGAAATTGCTGCGACCAGTCCTCGCCTCGAGTTAATCATGTCGCGACTGCGCTCCAGCGGATTGAGACCCTATGCGGCCAGTGAACAACTGGATTTTGAATCCAATGGCCCCCTGCTAGTAGATATCGAGAGCGTCTCGCGGACGACGCTGGAGTATTGCGCGCGTGCCTGCATGCGTGGCCTGTCGCGACCCATGATTATCCTCGATGTGTCGGACGTCGGGCTAAACCTCTCAGACGTCATCACGCTAAGGCGCGACCGTGACCTTACGATGCTCAAGGGGCGGCTTGCGGCCCTCGCGCGGCGCGAATCCCGTAACGCGGAAGTCGCGATCCGCGCAGAAACCGCTCGCGCGTTTGGAATGAGTCCACCTGATAGCTCAGCCCATACCTCACCTGAACTGATATATGTCGGTGAGGGGTCGCCCATATTTCTGTCTCTGCAGGGCGCGCTGAAAGCCCGGGGACTGTCGCTGACGGCAGCTATTTCCCCTAGCACCGTGCGCGACTACCTCTCGAGCCGACGCTTCACAGCGGCGCTATTCGACCTGACATCTGAACAGGCGCTCGACGCAATTCATATTCAAGGCCCGCAAGCGGGTGACATGCTTAGCAGCGTGCCGATCTTCGCATTGGCGAACGGGGACAGCCAGGCATCCGAGGCCATGAAAACAATCCAGGCGCATGCAGACGAGATCATCGAGTGCCAGGATCAGGCACAGCTCGTTGCCAACCGGATCGAAGCACTGGCGCGCAAATACAATGCCTTGCGTCCGGTCGATTATTCTTCCGCACTTGTGCCGGCGGCAAGGGACCTGGCGACAGGCCTTTTTTCGCGACGCTTTCTTGAATCCCACCTCGAACGCCAAATCGCCGTCGCAAATCAGCGCGCTGATCCCCTTAGCCTCGTCGTGCTGAAGCTAACCGGTGAGCGCCGAACTGACCGTCAGGTTCTCAAAACAGTAGCAGAATGCCTGCGTCCTCTGCTGCGCGAAACAGACTGCGCAGCTGCGCTCTCAGCAGGTATCCTCGGCATCTCCCTGCCAGCCACGCCTTATCGTGGCGGCGCAAGACTGGCGACTCGCATAGCGACTAAAGTCGCAGAGCTGGAAGGCCTGTCGGATGTAGTGCTGAACTGGCGCGTCGTGGAAAAGCGCGCCTACCATTCGGCAAGGACATTTCTTGAGACTGGACTATCCGGACCGTTCATGCGCCTTGAAGCCGCCTAGGCCGACACTCGGCCTGTGACAGATTCCAATTCTTTTAGAAAAGCCCTCACTGCTAATAGCCGGCGTTCAGGTTCTCCCCCAAGCCCGGAATGAACCAGTTTCGAATCAGGCCGCAACTTCAGCACATTAGGACGGGTCCGGACGAGTTCCATCAGACGCGCTGGGTCCATGATCGTGTCGGGGCGGAACGCAAACACCGCGCCTTTGATGCCGGAATCCAGCTTGGAAATCCCGAGCGCCTTGCACTGGACCTTGATTGCCGTGACTTCAAGCAGCTGACGGGTTGGCTCAGGTAGCGGGCCAAAGCGATCGATAAGTTCCGCTGCGAAGGACTCGCGCTCTTCTGCTGTGCTGATTTCAGCGAGACGCCGGTACAGCGAGAGCCGGATCGTAAGATCTTCGACGTACTCTTCCGGAATAAGAACCGCCACGCCGAGATTGATCTGGGGAGACCAATCGTCAACCACGTCATCCTCCCCACGGGCGCCCGCCTGAAGCGCTTTTACAGCATCCTCAAGCATGGACTGATAGAGTTCCACGCCGACTTCGCGGACCTGTCCTGACTGCTGGTCGCCAAGAAGGTTGCCTGATCCCCGCATGTCGAGGTCGTGGCTGGCGAGTTGGAAGCCGGCACCGAGGCTGTCGAGCGACTGGAGAATTTTCAATCGCTTCTCGGCCATCTCCGTCACAACGCGGTCGCGCGGCGTTGTGAAATAGGCATAGGCGCGCAACTTGGACCGCCCGACACGGCCGCGCAGCTGATAGAGCTGGGCAAGACCGAACATGTCCGCCCGATGGATGATCAGCGTGTTTGCGCGGGGGATGTCCAGGCCGCTTTCGACAATAGTGGTCGACAGAAGCACATCATACTTGCCCTCATAGAAAGCATTCATAATGTCTTCGAGTTCGCCTGCCGCCATCTGGCCGTGGGCCACAACGAAGGACACTTCCGGAACCTGCGTCGACAGGAACTGCTCGAGCTTGTCGAGATCCTGAATGCGCGGCGCGACAAAGAAGGCCTGACCGCCGCGATATTTCTCGCGCAGCAGCGCTTCGCGTAAAGTGACCGTGTCTTCTTCCGTGATGTAGGTACGGACGGAAAGACGGTCGACGGGCGGCGTTGCAATGATGGACAGGTCGCGGATGCCCGTGAGTGCCATTTGCAGCGTCCGCGGAATGGGTGTCGCAGACAGCGTCAGTACGTGCACATCCGCCTTCAGTTCTTTCAGGCGCTCTTTGTGCTTCACGCCAAACCGCTGTTCCTCATCAACGATCAGGAGACCAAGCCGCTTGAAGTCCATTCCCTTGGCAAGAAGCGCATGGGTTCCCACAACCACGTCCACGCTTCCGTCGGTAAGGCCGTCGCGGGTCTCCACGGACTCGCGCTGACCGACGAGCCGCGATAGATGGCGCACCTTGAGCGGCCAGCCAGCGAAACGCTCTGTGAATGTCTTGAAGTGCTGCCTTGCAAGCAAGGTTGTTGGCGCGATGACGGCAACCTGCTTGCCGCTCATCGCCGCCATGAAGGCTGCGCGCAATGCGACCTCGGTCTTGCCGAAGCCCACATCACCACAGATGAGACGGTCCATCGGACGCCCGGACGCGAGGTCGCCGAGAACATCCTCAATGGCGTTCAGCTGGTCATCCGTTTCTTCATAGGGGAAGCGCGCGGCGAACTCTTCATACATCCCCTGCCCTGCCGAGAGCGCTTCGGCGCGCTTCAACGCACGCTCTGCGGCCACAGCCATTAGTTCAGCCGCCATCTCAAGGATGCGTTTCTTCGCCTTGGCCTTCCGCGTCTGCCAACCTGCGCCGCCGAGGCGGTCCAGCTGGCTTTCAGACTCTTCAGAACCATAGCGGCTGATAAGGTCGATATTCTCAACCGGCAGGAAGATCATGTCGCCGCCAGCATATTCGAGCTGGAGGCAATCGTGCGGCGCGCCAGTCAATTCGAGCGTTTTCAGGCCGACATAGCGCCCCACACCGTGATCAACATGGACGACCAGGTCATCAGGAGAAAGCGCAGTCGCATCGGTGATGAAGCTGGCAGTCTTGCGTCGACGGCGCGGCGCCGCAAGACGGTCACCAAGAATGTCGGCCTCGGATATGATGGCAATGTCAGGCGTAACGAAGCCTGACTCGAGCGGTATTTCCACAACCGTGAAATCTGTCTTGCGTGCGGCTTCGAGCGAATGAACTTGCGCAAGGTCCGGCAGGCCATGGTCCGCCATGACATTGATCAGGCGATCGGTAGAGCCAGCAGACCAGGCAGCGAACGCAACGGGCTTGCCTGAAGCATAAAGTGCACGCGCATGCGCAATGGCGGCTTCAAAGATGTTCTGGTCTGCCCTTAGCCGTTCAGGAGCAAAGTCCCGACCAATGCGGGCGCCCATATCATAGGCGCCGCCTGACGCTTCAGCTGGGCTGAATTTGACGACGGCATGCGTTGCGAGCAACTGGTCGATTTCATCTGGCTCAAGATAGAGGGTCGATGGCGCGAGCACGCGCGCGGAGTGGGCATCGCCGCCGGCAGCATCAAGACGGGCGTTATAGTAGTCGAGTGCTTGTGTGAGCCTTTCGAAAGCCGATTCAGGCGCAAGGTGCCCGAGACCAATGAGCGCTTTATCGCCGACATAGTCGAACAGGGTTTCAAGATGGTCATGAAAGAGCGGAAGCCAGGCCTCCACGCCTTGCCGGCGGATGGAGGCGCGGGCGGATTCATACATCTGGTCGCCGGAGGGCGGGCCAAAGGTCGCCAGATAACGTTCACGGAAGCCGCTGAGAATCGCATCGTCGAAAAGGACTTCGCTGACCGGCGCGAAAGCGACCGACCGTGCGTCGCCAGTCGAGCGCTGCGTTTCAGTGTCGAATGTGCGCAGCGTTTCGAGCGTGTCACCGAAGAAGTCGAGCCTGTAAGGTTCGCCAGCGGTTGGCGGGAAGATATCGATAATACCGCCCCGGATGGCAAATTCGCCCTGCTCGCGCACAGTGCTGGCGCGAACATATCCATTTACGGCGAGATAGTCGGTGAGGTCCTTCTGGGCGACTGACTGGCCAATGGACACTGAGAAAGATGCACGGCGCAGGGTCGCCACAGGCGGAGCGCGCTGGACGAGCGATGTGGCGGTGGTGACAACGAGCAACGGGCCTTGCGAGGCATCATGGCGGGCGACCCGGGCAAGCCCAGCGCAGCGGCGCGCAGCGACGCTCGGTGAGGGGCTGATCCGGTCATAGGGCAGCGTGTCCCAGCCGGGAATGTCGATACTGTCCAGGCGGGGGGTGATAAATTGAGCAAGGCGCCGGGCCGTATTGGCGCTCTTGTCGTCGCGCGTGACATAAAGGCCAATCCCGCCTCGTGCGGCAAGAGCGTTGCAGAACGCGATCAGGTCCGCACCAAAGGGTGCGCCGGCAAAGCTGGCGGGGCCGCTCAAGGACTTTAGAAGGTCGGCGGGTGTCATCCTGATCTTTGGCAGAGAATTTGATTGAAGCGCTGGGGCTGACTCGATCAGCCAGCCTGCGGGGCGTAGCGGAAAGCGATGAGCTGGTCCAGCACCGGACCCTTGTGATTGTCAGGCACGTCCTTCTGGCCAATGAGCCAAGCATAGACTTCCCAGTCGGGCACATCCAGCAGGCGAGCAAACTCGTCGAGTTCAGCCTCATTGAATTCCGGAAGGAATTGATCAGCGAAGGACCCCATATATAGATCCATTTCGCGGAACCCACGCCGCCATGCCCGGAAGGTTAGTTTTCGGCGTCTTGTTTCCATGAATAGCTCCCGACCAATCTGACTTGAACGATATAGGCTGCGAACGGGACAGGTAAACCACGCATTGTGTGCAAGGGCCGGCACGCCTAGAGTTTTGGGATGCGAGACGAGCGACTTTTTCCCATGTTTGCAGGGCTGGAAACGCTATCTGGCGTTGGTCCGAAGCTGAAACCGCTTCTGGAGCGACTGGTGGGTGGCGATACGCTTTGGGACCTGCTGCTGCATTTACCCGAGCGCTGGATAGACCGGCGCGTCCGCGACGGTTTTGATCAGGTCGTCTTTGGCGAAGTCGCGACCGTAAGCGGCGAGGTCCATGCCTATCAGGCACCTCATTCGGAAAAGGCGCCCCACAGGATCCAGCTGTTCGACGGCACGGGCTTTCTGACGCTGGCTTTCTTCCGCGCAGATGGACGGTGGCTTCAGGGACAATTTCCGATCGGCTCCAGGCGCATCGTCTCAGGCCGTGTCGATGACTTCAATGGCGACCGCCAGATGACCCATCCTGACTACATTGTTGATCCTGCACGGGGAGATCCCCCGCCCGAGGTCGAGCCGATTTACGGGCTGACCGCCGGTCTCACGAACAAGCGTGTGCATACATTGGCAGTCCAGGCGCTTGAGAGCGTGCCCGATGATCTGCCTGAATGGGGTGATCCGCATCTCGTGGCCCAAAAAGGCTGGCCTGGTTTCCGGAGTGCGCTGAGCGGACTACATGCGCCACCACTATATGATGAGGCCGCATTCGAAGCAGCCCGGACGCGGTTGGCCTATGATGAAGCGATTGCGCGGGAATCGGCCTTTGCGCTGGCCCGCGCTAGCCGCAAGCGCCGCAAAGCGCCGCCGATCCCCAAAGCCCCCGTGGAACAATCCCGGCTGGCGCGGTCCCTGCCCTATCAGCAGACAGGCGCGCAGGTGCGGGCTGTTGCCGAAATCAGCGACGACATGTCGGGACAATCCCCCATGCGGCGCATGCTTCAGGGCGACGTGGGCGCCGGCAAGACACTCGTGGGGGCGATGGCTGCAGTACAGGCGGCTACCGGGGGCTTCCAATCTGCTTTCATGGCGCCGACAGAAGTGCTCGCACGCCAGCAATATGAAACGCTGGACAGCCTTCTCGCGCCACTTGGCTATACCGTCGCTTCCCTCACCGGGCGCGACAAGGGTGCCGCCCGTGAGGGAACACTTATGGGCATGGGGGATGGCTCGATACAGATCGTGGCTGGCACGCACGCCCTGTTTCAGGAGTCCGTTTCCTTTCGAAATCTCGGCCTGATCATTGTCGATGAACAGCATCGGTTTGGCGTCCAGGATCGCATGCGCCTCGTGGGCAAGGGCGTATCCCCGCATATGCTCGTCATGAGCGCCACCCCTATCCCCCGCACCATGGCGCAAGCCGTACATGGCGATCTGGATGTGACCATCCTCGATGAAAAGCCGCCGGGCCGGAAACCGGTTGAAACACGCGCCATACCTGACACGCGAATAGACGAGGTCATTGATGCCGTCGGGCGCGCCATCCGGCGCGGCGAGCGAGCCTTCTGGGTGTGCCCAAAGGTCGACGTGGATGACGATGATTCGACAGCTGTGGGACGCCACGCCGCACTCAGCGACCAATTAGGCGTACCGATCGGTTTGGTTCACGGCCGGCTGAAACCTACCGAGAAGGATGCCGCGCTTGAGGATTTCAGGACAGGCCGCACGAGAATACTCGTCGCCACCACCGTTATTGAGGTTGGCGTCGATGTCCCGGAAGCGACGATCATGGTAATCGAACGCGCCGAAGGATTTGGACTCGCCCAGCTCCACCAGCTTCGCGGACGGGTTGGGCGCGGGGATAAACCGTCATTCTGCTTACTGCTCTATCGCCCACCGCTTGGCGACACAGCCCGCGAGAGACTGGAAACACTGCGGCGTACCGAAGACGGTTTTGAAATAGCTGAAGCCGACTTCAAATTGCGTGGGCCAGGCGACATGCTCGGGCTGCGTCAAGCAGGTGCGACGGACTACCGGGTCATTGAGCTGTCGCGGCACGCAGAGCTGCTGGCCATAGCCAAGAAAGATGCAACTGCGGTCGTTGAAGCTGACCCGGACCTCATTGGTCCACGAGGCAAATCACTCCGGCTCGTACGCGAACTCCTGACGCCAAAAATTGAAACGGGCAGCGGCAGCTAGGACGATTTAATGCCTAGGGCAGAATCTTCTTTGCCGCTTTGGGATCCGCTTTTGGCGCAGGCGGAAATTCAGGCACGACGAGACCGGCCGAAAGAATCATCTTCGCACCCTCCTCAACCGTCATTTTCAGCCTGATCACTTCCTTTGCATCGACATACATAAGAAATCCAGACGTCGGATTTGGCGTGGTTGGGACGAAAACACCGAGGAACTCATTGCTGAGCAAGGCGCCAATTTCTCCCTTTGCGGGTGATGAGACAAACCCCAGGCACCAAGTCCCTGCCTTGGGGTACTCAATCAGCACCACCTCACTGAACTGGTCGGTATTATCCTTCGCAAAAACTTCGACCAGCTGCTTGAATGCCGAATAGAGCGAGCGGACGATTGGCACCTGGCTGAGAATACGGTCGCCCACACCAATAACAGACCGCCCAATCAGGTTGGTCGCAATGCCGCCCAGGATCGTCAGGAAAACGACCAGGACAATCAAGCCAAAGCCAGGCACCGCATACTTGAGATAAGTCTCTGGGTTCAGCGCAGCCGGGATGAGCGGCACAACCCGTTTATCAATCTCGCCGATCAGGAATTGCAGAATCAGAAACGTCACCGCGATCGGTGCGGCAATCACCATGCCTGCAAAAAAACGCCCCCTGAGCCATGCAAACAGACTTTGCGATGGGGGTTTGTCGAGTGGCTGTGGGCCACCTTCAGGGTCTTTCCTTCGCGCCATAAGGCATCTCCGATCGGCAAATCTCAAGGTTACTCTGGGTCAGACCTTGGCGTTTCTCTTCTTCCGCGTAATTGTGGCCAAGATGGGAAGTAATGAACAAATTGAAAGAGCTTTGGAAAGCTGGGCGCGCCGCGATTTTGGCGACGACGCCCGCATAGCTGATCTGAAGCGCTTATCCGGAGGTGCAAGTCAGGAGACTTGGGCCTTCGAAGTCGTCGTGGCTGACAAGACCAACCGCTTGATCCTGCGGCGCGCGCCAGGCGGAGAAGCTGTTGCCAGGTCATCGGAAGCCATAACATTACGCATGGAATCCATGCTTTTGGGATGCGCCGATCAGGCCGGCGTCCCGGTTCCCGGGGTCCTTGGTGTCTTCGAACCAGGCAGCGACCTCGGCGAATCCTTCATCATGCGCCGAATCGATGGCGAAACCATCGGCCGAAAGATCCTGCGCGACGCGAACTTTGAGACCGCCCGCACCAGGCTTTCGGAACAATGCGGTGCGGCGCTTGCCGGCATACATGCCATCGACATGGGCACGCTGCCAGATCTGCCACGAAGCGACGGCATGGATCAGATCCGCAAATATGAGACGATTTATCGGAATTTTGACCTTCCACGCCCCGTCTTTGAACTGGCCTTCGCGTGGCTTAAAGCTCATCAACCCGCCCCGCAGTCTCCAGTGCTGGTACATGGCGATTTCAGATTAGGAAATCTTATCGTGGACGAGAAGGGCCTCGCGTCCGTTCTCGATTGGGAGCTCGCGCACATAGGGGACCCTCGCGAGGATATTGCGTGGATATGCGTGAATTCCTGGCGTTTCGGGCAGATCGAAAACCGGGTCGGAGGTTTTGGTGAACTGGACGTGCTTCTCGATGCCTATGCTGCAAGCGGTGGCACCCGGTTTGAACCTCGCGATATCGACTGGTGGGAAATGCTGGGCAGCCTGAAATGGGGCATCATGTGCATGATCATGTATGAAGCGTTTCGGTCAGGCGGCGATCCTAGCGTCGAGCGGGCGGCCATAGGTCGACGCGTTTCGGAAACCGAAATTGACCTTCTGAACCTTCTTGAAAGGGCTCTTTGATATGCATGATGCGCCCTCCCCGTCCGAACTGGTCGCCGCGGTAAAATCCTTCATTGACGATGCCGCAGCGCCTAAGCTGACAGGCCATGCGGCCTTTCATGCACGCGTTGCATCCAATGTACTTGCAACGCTCTTAAGAGAGCTGGAGCAAAGGCCAGCTGCTGAAGCGTCTGAAGCCGAACGCCTTCGGGATCTGCTGGGCGCGCCTGATAATGAAGACCTGGCCACGATGAACAGGGACCTGTGCACGCGGATACGAGAGGGTGAGTTCGATGCTGCGACGCCTGGGTTGTTCAAGCACCTAAAAACCACCACAATCTCACAGTTGGCTATAGATCAACCAAACTATTCCGGACTTGCGGCGGCGCTCTCCAAGCTCGGCTAATTGTCTGGCGAGAGGCAAGGGACCGACATGAAACGTGCGCTATTGATCGTCGGAATTATTGTTGTTCTCGGTGTCGGCTTGGGCCCTTGGGCCTATAGGACGTTTCGTGATCAGGGCGACGTCATCGCGTTGCCAGCCTTTGACTACAGGACAAATGATAGTTGGGCCGCGCTACCTGCCGAAATGCCGCCAGCCGTTTGGGCTGAAGGCTGGGCCGTCGACGTAATTCTTGTTGGGCCTGATGATGGGCTTGCTCCGCGATCGGCAGCACAGATTGCTTCACAAACCGAACGCGCGATTGAGCAATCAAGCCGCCTCGCGGATTCACTCTCCGTCGTGGGACCCGTTTATGCGCCGCTCTATCGCGACGCCAATGCCGCATCTGACCTGTCGGCGGCATTCAAGGCTTATGTCGACGATCATAATCGCGGCCGCGCCTTCGTCATTGCCACTGACCATCCCCTGCCACCGGCAATGTTGGCACCTATAATGGCTGACGAAACGCTTCGAGAGCGGTTCGGGGGGTTCCTTCGGCTGACACGCGCACGCGGAGACTCAGGCCTATTCGCGTCCGTTGCTGGCGCGGAAAATTCAGCGAGCGATTTGCTGGCCTACTGTCCGGACCGATTCACAGAAGCACCTGAATGCCAACCTGTTGTCGAAATAGGACGACAGGACGGCATGATGATCGTGTCTCAGGAAGAACCGATCGGTGGTGACAATCTGACAGGCCTCGAGGAATGGCTGGAAGCCAATGTCGCCAAGACTGCAGAGCCCCTTGGTTCGCTCGAAGAAGTCGAGATCATCGATATACGTCGGCCCGGCGATACAGACGCCAAAAGGGACGCGGCAGAGAATTAGGCCTGGGATCCCTGCTGCGCCTCAGGTGCTGCCCGCGCAAAAGCATCAATCGTCCGACATGTAGCATCAATCTCTTGCAGGCGCGGAAAATCTGACAAATCCATGTCGAAGCGACGGGCATTGGACACTTGAGGCACAAGGCAGATTTCGGCGATCGTCGGCTGATCTCCAAAAAGCAGAGTCGCGGGCGGCAGGTCCTGCGCAATACGCTCCAGCGCTTCAAATCCACGGCGGATCCAGTCATGGTACCAGCGTGTCACAGCCGCCTGGTCGGCGCCGAAGTCATTCCGCAAAGCGGCGAGCACAGACAGATTGTTCAACGGGTGGATATCGCAGGCAATCGTGTTGGCAAATGCCCTTGCCTGAAGACGTGTCCAGGCATCGTCTGGCAGCAGGGATGGCCCCGGCAGGCTTTCGCTGATCCAATCCATGATGGCCATGGACTGGCCGATGATCTGGCCATCCACCTCGATTGAGGGCACCCTCATTTGCGGGTTGAGGCGCTGGTATGACTCTGCAAACTGCTCATCCTTGCCGGGCGCGATGTTGATGGGAATACTGTCATAGGATGCATTCTTGATGTTCAGCGCAATGCGGACCCGGTAGGCCGCCGAGGAGCGCCAGTAGTCATAAAGTTTCAGCATCCGATTACTCCCGATGTTCAGGCAAGTGACTCAAGATCGAGGACGGCGAGCAGCTGCTCCCGTGCGGCACGACATTCATCGGCGAATGCCGGATCGGCGAGATCCGCCGGCGCCAGACGATCACGATAGGTTGCGCGCACAACATCCTGCAGCTCGTCAATGGCTTCATCATCCAGCAGAACGCCCTGATGGCACGCATCAATCTCAGCCTCGGTCATGACGACACGCAAACGGAGACAGGCGGGACCCCCGCCATTTCGCATGGACTGACGCACATCGACAAACTGGACGCGGCCGATCGGCCCGTTCCCGGCAACCATCCGCTCACAAAACTCGCGGGTCGAATCCATCTCCTGCGCTTCAACGGGCGCAAAGAGCACAAGTCGATCCTCACCGGGTATTTGCAGGAGCTGCGAGTTAAAGAGGTAAGACCGGATCGCATCGGAAATTGACACCTCTCCATTCGGCACCATGACGGGCTTCAGTGCGAACAATCCATCTGCAGCACGGCGGAGCGCCTCAAATGTGCCGCGCGTGTCTTCAAACGCAAGTTCGTGAAAGAACAGCGTGTCGAGTGCGCCAACACAGACGACATCATTGTGGAAAGCCCCTGCATTGATCGCATCGGCTGACTGCCGCGCCATGACAGCCCTGCCGCCATCCAGACCATGCGAACGCGCAATTGCCTCGCTTGCCAGCAGGCTCTGCCGCGCAGGGAAGCCAACCGTGCTTTCTCCTGCGCTACGTCCATAAACGAACAGCTCAACGCCCTTCGCGCCATGCTCTGCGCACAGGCGGACGTGATTGGCAGCGCCTTCATCTGCGAAATCACTATGCATCGGCAGCGCAGAATGGATAGCAAAGCGCTCCTCATTGTCGAACAGCGTAATCAGCGTTGCTGTCGTGTCCGGATGTTCAATGCTGCGATGGAGCATGGTGGACAGGTTGGCAGTAGTGAAATGGAGCCGATTGTCAGCCGTGTCAGCAGAAGGCGAAACCGTTGCAGCATTCGCAGTCCACATATTGCTCGCGGAGTACGCTGCCTTGAGCAAGTGCGGCGCTATTTTCGCGGCGGATTCAATGATCTGCGCATCAGTGCCATGAAAACCGGCAGACACGAGAAAATCGAAGTTCGGCCGCGGTAATGGCGGAAGCACGCCCTGTATAAGGCCCTGCTGAAGCAAGGCGCGCATCTTTTCCAGCCCTTGCAGCGCAGCTTCACGTGGATTGGAGACTGCGCCGGCGTGCGTGGCACTGGCCAGATTGCCGTCAGACAGGCCGCCGTAATTGTGCGACGGACCGATCAGGCCGTCAAAATTGACTTCGTAAGCACTCATTGCGGGAACCCTTGGGCGCCGAGACGTTCCGCTTTGTCAGACACCTGACTTGCCTGCGGCCAAGCGCAATAGTCAGCGGCATAATAGGCGCCGGGGCGGAAGTTGCCGGATAGGCCCGGACCGCCAAAAGGCATGGACCCACTCGCGCCTGCTGTTGGACGATTGCGATTCAGGATGCCGGCCCGCATCTCGCGGTGCGCCTGATCCCAGAGCGCTTCATCGTCGCTCACGAGACCTCCGGACAGCCCGTAGCGTGTCGCATTGGCTCGCTGGATGGCCTCATCGAATGTCTTTGTCCGGATCACCTGCATCAGCGGCCCAAATAATTCTTCATCAGGAATGTGGTGCGCGTCCGTAATGTCCATGACGCCTGCTGTTACAAAGCCACCGCCGCGATCCATGCGCTTCAATCTGCGTAGCGGTTTTCCACCTGTCTTGGAAAGCATCATCTGAAAGTCTGTTGCCGCCTGAGCTGCAGCTTCCGAAACAAGCGGCCCCATGAAGACGCCTTCCTCATCCCAGGCGCCAATTTTCAGTCCTTTGGCGCGCGCAATGATTGCGTCGACAACCGCATCCCCGAATTTGCCTTCTGGCAGGATGATTCGCCGCGCACACGAGCAGCGCTGTCCTGTCGTCAGGAATGCGGACTGGGCCGCAATATCAGCTGCCGCATCAACGTCCGCAGGATCCCAGATTATAAGCGGATTGTTGCCACCCATCTCAAGCGCAAGGATAACTTCAGGTCGGCCGCCAAAGTGTTTGTGGAAGAATACACCGGTCTTCGCAGAGCCCGTGAACAACAAGCCATCAATCTCTGCATTAAGCAGGGCACCGCCCGTTTCGCGTGTCCCATGTACGATGTTAAGGCAACCTTCGGGCAGCCCCGCGGCCTCGAAGGCCTCGGCCATTAATGCTGCGACACCCGGGGCAAGTTCAGACGGTTTGAAGACGCATGTATTCCCGGCCAGCAAGGCCGGAACAATATGACCATTGGGCAGGTGTCCCGGAAAGTTGAAGGGACCAAACACCGCCATGACGCCATGCGCACGATGCGTCAGATGCGACGACCCGAATGGTGCTGTCTCGAACTTGGAGCCTGCACGCTCATTCTGCGCCGCGATTGAAACGGCGACCTTGGCTTTCATGGTTGCTGCTTCTGCCCGCGTTTCCCAAAGAACCTTTCCCATGTCGCGGCTGATCGTTTCAGCGATCCTGTCCATACGTTTGGAAATTTCCTCAGCATAGCGCTCGAGAACAAACGTGCGGTCGCTTTGAGGCAGCCTTGACCAGTGACCGAATGCCTTTCGTGCTGACGCTATCGCAGCAGCCACATCGGCCGGGCCGGCCGCATTGCCCTCCCAAACCACCTCTGCGCTTGCAGGGCAGGTATTCGTAAACCGTGGTCCGCTGCCTTCAGTCCACTTTCCGTCAATATAGACACCCAGTGCCATTATTTGCTCCGTAGCCAGATCCGCGCCTTAGCGTCGGGATCCAATTGTAGGGCGTCCATGACCGAAGGTGAAACGATGACGACATCGTCTTCATCCACGATTACATCCGCCAGTGAAACCCGGAAGTTGGGCAGCTTGTCGCTCGACACAAGCCCCTGAGACACACCCGAGCGCCCGGAAACGTCACCTGGACGCAAGGTGACGACCCGGCTTTCCTGGATTGTGCGGATATGGCGCTTTTGCGCCGCAACTAGTGGGCCGCCATCAAAAATGTCTACTGTCCTGTCGAACTGGAAGCCTTCCCATTGCAACAGCTTGTAGGCGCCAACGCCGTCGGAATGACAACGTCCGATCACTTCGCGCGCTTCCGGCGGCAACAGGTCAACATAGACAGGATATTTCGGCATCAGGTCGAGAATGAACTGATTGTCGGTCGTAGCCGACAAACGGTCGGCCTCGGTAAAGTCCATGCGGAAGAAATGTCGTCCAAGGCATTCCCAGAATGGTGACTTGCCTTTTTCATCGACGACACCGCGCAATTCGGCAAGGACGTGCTCACTGAAACGTTCCGGCGCGGCGGCCATCAGCAGGTAGCGTGATTGTGCAGCGAGGCGACCTGCCCCACCACCACGATGCCCAGACTGCAAGAATAACGTCCCAACCTCCGTATACCCCACATATTCATTTGTCAGAATGAGGGCGTCCATGTCGAAGCGGAGATTACCGGCTGCATGACTGGCCTGCGCAAGCGTGATGACACGATAGTTGAAGAAGGGCTGGTCGATCCCGGTACCCGCCTTGACTGCAGAACAACCGACTACATGGCCCGTTTGCGTGTCTTCCATCATCAGCAGGTATTTGCCGTATTCGATGCTCTTCTGGCGGCTATTGAAGGCCCGCTCGGATTTCTCGAGCCGCTCATGCAGGATGGCCTCATCGACTGGGAGACTTGTGAATCCGGGTCCCGACTCACGCGCGAGTTCCATGAGGGCGCCAAGATCGTCCAGCCGTGAGGGTCGCATCACATAGGCTGCGGGCATGTCAGCGCTCCATCAATGCCTTGATGCCGGGACCATCCATACGTCCATCGGCAAGGCGATTTAGAATCAGGGCCGAAAGCGTCGCCCGCTCAGCAAAGCTGTCGATCACGACGAATTCTTCGTTTGAGTGAATACGGCCGCCACGTACGCCTAGCGTGTCGACATTTGGAACGCCCGCAGCGAAGATATTGTTGCCTTCACACACGCCGCCTGTGTCCACAAACTCGAGGTCCAGCCCAATCGCCTGTCCGGTTGCACGGACAGCATCAAAGATGGCCTGCTGCGCGTCGTTGCGCGGCTTTGGAGGGCGGTAAAAGCCCCCATGCAGGTGCCCCGAGATACCGGCACGACCAGTTGCCCGCGCAAAAAGGCGACCAACCTGCTCTGTCGTCCATTTCGCGGCGGCTGCGTCGGGCGCGCGCGCACCAAAACGAACGACAGCGAGGTCAGGCACGATGTTAACGGCACTACCGCCTTCAATCGCCCCCACATTGACAGTTACGCCTTCGCGTTGGCCATTCAGGCCTTCAAGGCTAACGACGAGTTCAGCTGCTGCTTCAATTGCGCTGCGTCCCTCTTCCTTGGCGCGGCCGGCATGAGCCGCCTTGCCATGCAGAACGATGTCAAAAACAGCAGATCCCTTGCGGCCGCCAGACATGGCCCCGGTCTCCATGGCAGGTTCATACGTCATGCCAATATGAGCACCCGAACGGGCCGCCTCAGTCAGCGCGCCAGAGCTTGCATGGTTTCCGATTTCCTCATCCGGGGTGATAACGATCTGATATCCCAAACGATCAATCAGGGGACCTGATTCAAACGCCTTGAGCGCCTCAAGCATAACGCAGAGGCCGCCCTTCATATCCGCCAGTCCTGGCCCGTTGAGCATCCCGTTGCCGATATCCTTCACGCCCTCAAATGTCCCCTTTGGGAAGACGGTGTCGTAGTGACCGGTCATCACAACCTGGATGGGCGCAGAAGGCCGCGCGGAAACGCGGACAATGGGGCCGGTATAAATGGTCTCGGATTTCCCCGACGAATCGATCGTTTCGAAGCCCGGAGCTTCCTGCAGGCGAATGTCGCCTTTCAGTTCGGCAAAGGCGTTTGCGAGCTCTCCGGAAAAAGCCTTAAGGCCATCCGTATTCCAGCTGCCGGTATTTACGTCAGACCATGCACAGGTTCGGGCCTGCATGGCAGCCGTAGCGGCCTCCAGGCGTTCGCGCGCAGCTTCATCTTCGCGCGTCATTTGGGAGAGTTGGTTCATGTATGCTTGGTTTCATATGTGAGGTTGAGGAGCAAGCCTGTCACGTATTGGCGGCCCAAACAAAAACGGCCCGGCTGGAGAGCCGGGCCGTCAAATTGCATATCAAACGGTCTTATTGAACGTTGATAACGACTTCCGAACGACGGTTCAGAGGCTCACGAACACCATCGCGTGTCGCTTTAGCAAGATCGTTCTCGCCTTTAGCTTCTTCGGTGATGATCGATGCAGCCACGCCACGGGACACGAGGGCCGAAGCCACAATGTCCGCACGACGCTGCGAGAGCATCTCGTTGTATGCGCTGGCGCCCGACGTATCGGTGTGTCCAGCAATCGACACTGCGCTTGGAGCACAACCGTCGCCGGCTGTGATGTTGGCAACAGCCTGGTCGATAACCGCAGCAGCCTGGCTTGTCAGGTCAGCTTTGTCCCACTCGAAATAAACCACGAAGTTCTGGTTCAGGCCCGAGCACACAGCTTCCGGTGCAACCGTTTCCGTTGTTGGCGGAGGCGGTGGTGGTGGAGGCGGTGGTGGTGGTGGCGGTGGTGGTGGCGGAGGTGGTGGCGGCGGAGGCGGTGGCGGCGGAGGTGTCGCACCGAATGCATAACGCAGACCAACCGAAGCAGTGTGCTTCGTCAGATCGCCGTCGTAACCAATGCCACCGTTGACGCCGTCAAGGTCAAGCTTCTCAGCCGAGAAGTACTTGTAACCGACATCCATGGTAAGCTTTTCGCTCAGCTTGTAACCAAAGCCGAGGAGGCCCTGGTAAGCAAAAGTTGTGTCAGTGCCCGAGAAACCGTTGGCAGCAGCGATATCCGTGCCGTTACGATAAACAAGGTTGAAACCTTTAGCTTTCGCGCGAACTGCACCAACACCGATACCGATGTAGGGCTGGAAAGCACCTTCACGGTTGAAATCATAGATTCCGTTGAACATCAGGTCAGTTGTTTGCAGATAGCCGCGTGGGAACGATGTCGTGAGCGGAAGTGCACCATTGACGCTAGGCGGCACTTCGAGATCGCCCGAGCTGTAACCCAGAACGCCTTCGAGACGCACACCATTGGCCAGACCGTAGCCGAGGCCGAGGTCGCCGCCCCATGCTTCTTCAATGTCAGAGCTACCGCCAACAGAACCGATGACGTCGCTGACGACTGGATCGTGATCCAGCTTACCGTCGAAGGCATACGTCGCATCAGCGCGGCCGTACCAACCTTCTTCTGCTTGAGCAACCATACCGGCAGACGCAAATGCGGCCGCGGCTGTCGCGCACATAAGAGTTTTCTTCATACTTGATCCCCTTCTTGTGCCGATGGACGGGATTGTCCTCGACCGCAGGTTCATACGCGCTTGTTTGCGCATAGTTCCTGATAAACTTTTTTCCCGGATGCGGCGAGTGCTTTCCAACACTCAAATGCCTAATTTCAGGGTATTTTTTGGTAACGCGACCCATTTGCAACAGATCGTGACGGTGTGGCAAAATGATGGCCAGGTTGTCACAAATCACCCGGCCCATCAGGGAATGGTACCGCCTCTCCGGTTTGAACGGAGGACCTCTGGTTCCACAAACCAGCGCTCTAACCAACTGAGCTAAGGCGGCCTATTTCGTGGAGATACAGCCCAATCCCTGACGATTCAAGCGCAGGAATAAGAGAAACTGCGTCTCCGAATCAGATCTTTGCGACCTGGTCGAATTCCAGATCGACCGGCGTGCCCCGGCCAAAAATGGAAACGGTGACTTTCAGACGGCCATTGGCCTCGTCGATTTCTTCGACAGCACCTTCGAAGCCCTGGAACGGCCCATCATTAACCTGAACCTGCTCACCAATTTCAAACGACACCTTGGGACGCGGACGCTCCTCGGCCGAATCGGTGGACGTGCCGAGAATACGATCGACTTCGCGTTGGCGCACAGGCAACGGCTTTTTCCCGCCGTCCGACCCCAGGAAGCCTGAAACCTTCGGCGTGTCCTTCACGAGGTGATAGACATCATCCGACATTTGCGCCTTCATCAGCACATAACCGGGGAAATACCGACGCTCGACGGTCTTCTTCTTGCCACGAGCGATCTCAACGACTTCCTCGGTCGGAACCTGAATGTCTTCGATGAGCTCGAGAAGCCCTTTACGCTCGGCCTGCTCCAGAATTGAAGCGGCGACCTTCTTTTCGAAGTTCGAATAAGCGTGGACGATATACCATTTGGCTTCAGCCATGGGGCCTACGCGCTCCTTGAATACGTGTTGCTCGGCCTGCATTTTACAGGCCAGTAATCAGTCTTACGACCCAGTTGATCGCCGTGTCGGCCAGGAACAGGAACAACGCAATCAGAACAGACATGATAACCACGAAAATCGTTGCCTGAATCGTTTCGGCACGAGTGGTCCATGTGACCTTGTTTCCCTCTGCGCGCACCTGGCGCATGAAGGTTACGGGTCCAACGCGTTTTTTCTTGTCCTTGTCGGCCATTTCGACACTTTCTTGAAAGGCGGGGGGTTAGCGGTTTTGATCCGCCGCGTCCACGGTTAAAGTGCATACGCTCACTTGTGAAGGCATGTGATAGCGAAAAGTGCCCTTCGCAAGTCATTTGAGAGCTACAAATCTGCGCCCAAACGACTCGAATCAGCCGCCAGCGCCAAAACGCCGTGCCGGAAGACCGGGCACATCGACATTTATGGCAAAAAGGCTTCCCGATAGAGGGCGAGAATCCAGCGCAGGGAAGCTCATTCCCACACGTGCGGTTGTAATGAATAATGTTCTCAGGTCCGCGCCTCCAAACGTGCAGGATGTCGGCCGCGGTGCTGCGAGCGTGATGACCTGATCCACGCTTCCATCAGGGCGAAACCGGACGACGCGTGAGGCGTCCCAAAGGCATGTCCAGAGACATCCTTCTGAATCCATTGCCGAACCGTCGGGATAACCGCCAAATTCGTAAGTAGACGCAAAAACACGTCGCCCTGTCAGCGTCCCCGATTCGGGATCATGATCGAATGCCAGTATCTCCTGCTCGGCGCTGTCGCAGGTGTAGAATGTCCGTCCATCAGGCGAAAACTGCATCGTGTTCGTGACTAGGACGGATGGCAGACGCAACTGCGTTAGCTTCCTGTCTGGGGTTAGCCTGAAATAGCCACCCTGCGCATCCTTCTCGCGGTCATCCATCGTGCCGAACCAGAACGACCCGTCCGGGGCGATGCCGCCATCATTCGTGCGATTGGATTCAGGCTCGTCGGCCAACGTGCACCATCGCTCATACGCCTCGGTTGCGGGATCGTATAAACCGACTTCCTGATCGCCCGCCATTAACAGGCATCCATCATGAATCGCCAGCGCACTGGCACGAATGGGAAGGTCATATCGGCGCGTATTGCCGGTCTTTGGATTATAGCGATGCAATTTCGCCCGTTTGATATCGACCCACCAGAGAAATCCCTCGGTC
The DNA here is from genome assembly GCA_018827375.1 of Alphaproteobacteria bacterium. Classification (GTDB taxonomy): domain Bacteria; phylum Pseudomonadota; class Alphaproteobacteria; order Caulobacterales; family Hyphomonadaceae; genus Hyphomonas. Next base: position 137,836 of record JAHJYW010000049.1, on the reverse strand, counting down.
GGGCTCCAGACCGGCCCTTCCCCCAAAGCGCACCCCGTTGGCGCAACACATTCAGGCGTTACGATCATGCGAACAACCGCGCTACGCCAAGGAACGGTGATGCTATCGTCATTTATCCAGCAATCCTGCTTCTTCGGCGATTTCGAACAGGCCATCCTGCATCGCTTCCTCTGCCGAATACTCTTCCACGCTCGCCCCCAGTGCATCAAGGGCCATGCCATAAGCTTTCGCCAGTTCGCCGTCAGCGACAAGGATCACGTCATCGCCGGGATCATAGTGCGCGGCGACGTCCGCTCCTATCAAAAGGCCAGACAGTGCCGAGACCTGATGCTCAGGTCGCAACACGCCAATCAACCGCGCAGCGCTCACGGCGAAAGGCGATGCCGCGTCGTCTGTATCGAGCGATCGCTCCACCCAGTCGCGGAAAATGCCGGCATCGAAACGCGGCTCAATGCCAACAGGCACCCGCAGAGACCCTTGGGACAGGAGCAGTTCCTGTATTTCGCCCGTCATCTCGGTCGAGAAATCAAGCACGCGGCCCTGCTCAAGCGCGACATGCTTTGCATGGCGGCCCGGCAGACAGATGGCCCCAGATAGCTGCCCCAATCCTAATAGCTGTACTTCCTGGCCCTGCAGGATGTCTGGCGGCGCCAACTGTCGAAGCCCCGGAACGAAGTGAACCCCGTCGAAGTCAGTCAGAGAATCATAGAGGTCGCTCAGCAAGGCAGGCACCTGAAGCAGCTTGCCAGCACTTCCCGGCGTTTCGCCGCAAACGATAATCGGCGCGGTTAACGTTGGACCCAACCATTCGGCCACCAAGGCACGCGTCATGTCTTGCAAGGTCACGCCATGATCCGCTGCGCCATCGCGGGCGAGGGACGCAACGACCTCGCCTTCCTCGTCGAATGACCAGGCTTCGAACCGCCCGGCTCGCCAGGATACGCCGATCAGGGAAACAGGCGCGCTCACAGCGACGCTCCCTGCTCAGCCCCGGAGGAGAATTTCAACATCGTGTGCTGACCGCGAGTAACCGGATATGAAGATTGCATGCCGCTCAGGTCTCTTGCGTTGGGGGGAATGTCAATGTGTTCTGCTGAGGATGAGGTTGGGGATGCGCCCCCTGCCCTTTTCGCCATCTCGCCCGCGGGTTAGGACAAGCCATGGCTGAAACCACACAAAATGATTCCTCCGCACGCGCCTTCCTCAAGTTGATTGAGGTGATGGCGCGACTGCGCAACCCCGACACCGGCTGCCCTTGGGATGTCGAACAGGATTTCTCCACGATTGCCCCCTACACCATCGAGGAGGCCTACGAAGTCGCCGATGCGATCCAGAGGGGACACATGAACGATCTGAAGGAAGAGCTGGGAGACCTGCTTTTCCAGGTCGTCTTCCACAGCCAGATGGCCTCCGAGGAAGGGGCCTTCGATATCGCTGACGTCACACAGGGCATCGCTGACAAGATGGTTCGGCGCCACCCGCATGTGTTCGACGCACCAGATCAGAGATCAGCCATTGATCAGACTCGCGCATGGGAAGTGATCAAGGCGGAGGAACGCGCCGCAAAAACTGAGACGGGTGCGGCCCCAAGCGCGCTGGATGGCGTGGCCCTATCCCTTCCCGCACTTTTAAGAGCCGAAAAACTGCAGAAGCGCGCCGCCCGTGTCGGTTTTGACTGGACGGAAGCAGAGCCCATATTCGACAAGCTGATCGAAGAAACAGCTGAAGTCCGTGAAGCCATCGCTAACGGTATTCAGGACGACATAGAAGACGAGATCGGCGACCTTCTCTTTGTCGGCGCGAACCTTGCCCGACGACTTGGTATCGACCCGGAACAGGCACTGCGTCGCGCGAATGCAAAGTTTGAACGCCGCTTCCGGGCCATGGAAGTGGCCGCTGCAGATGATGGCGCAGAATTCGCCGACCTCGATCTAGAAGCGCAGGAATCATACTGGCAGCGCGTCAAACGGACTGAAAAGACGTCTGGCTAGGCTTCAAAATCGATTTCCGGAAATTCGGCCCGGAACTGCCCCACGCGCTCCACGGGCAGGCGTACGCTGATGGCCAACCTGCCATCTTTCAAACTGGTCTCCGAATTGACTTCGCCGTTCTGGTGTAGCCAGGCACGGGCGCGGCCATCCTGGGGATCAAGCGTTACGGCAACATCCACTGCACCTCGCAGCAATGCATGCTCAATTTGATCCAGTAGCGCTTCCATGCCCTCGCCGCGCAGGGCAGAAACCAGCACGGCAGGTGTATCGCCAACGCTTTGCGCGGAATAGGCAAGCACCTCTGCTCGCTCCTGCGGCAACAGGTCGGCCTTGTTCCATGCTTCGATCATCGGCGGTAACGGAAGTCCGGTCTCTTTCTCCAGCCGCTCCAGAACGACGCTCACATCATGCGCCTGCTCCCGGTCAGAAGCACTCGAACGATCACGCACATGAACCAGCAGGTCCGCCTGCATCGCCTCTTCGAGCGTGGCCTTGAAGCTGTCGATCAGGTGGGTCGGCAAGTCCGTAATGAAGCCAACAGTATCGATCAGGGCGGCTTCACCGAGTGTCGGCAAATCGATCCGCCGGATCGTCGGGTCGAGCGTTGCGAAGGGCATGTCCTTGGCAAATACTTTTGCGCCGGACAGACGATTGAAGAGGGTCGACTTGCCTGAGTTTGTATATCCGACGAGCGCGATCACCGGCTTGCCGCTGCGCGCGCGGCCTGCCCGCTGGACGGCCCGCGTGCGGCGAACATCTTCCAGATCGCGGCGCAGGCGTACGATCCTGTCATCAAGCATGCGCCTGTCGGCTTCCAGCTGGCTTTCGCCCGGACCCGAAAGGAAGCCACCACCGCCGCGTTGGCGCTCAAGGTGGGTCCATGTCCGAACCAGCCGGGATCGTTCGTACAGTATTCGGGCAAGTTCGACCTGTAACCGGCCTTCTTTCGTACGCGCTCTCAGGCCAAAGATTTCGAGGATAAGGCCGGTCCTGTCGATCACCTTGACGCCAAGTCGGGTCTCGAGATTCCGTTGCTGCACAGGGGTCAGCGCCCCATCGACAACCGCAACAGTGCAATTATGCTCTTCCAGATCCGCTGCAAAACGATCCAGCAGACCGCCGGAAAACAGTACGGACGAATTTACCGCCCGAACATGATCCCCCCGCAAGAACGCGAGTTCGCAGCCGAGCGCTTCGATCAAGCCTGCGGTTTCCTGCAGGCGATCTTCAGATGGGCGATTGGCTGGCGTGAACCAAGGGATGACGGCGCCCGCAATTTCGGGCTCTGGCAAGCGATCAATCAACTTGTCAGTCAAAGGGACCTATTGCCCCTCCAACTCTTCATCGAACAGTTGAACGGGTGCGCTTGGCGCTATGGTTGAAATCGCATGCTTGTAAACAAGCTGCGGCGGACGACCGTCGCCGCGAAGCAATACACAAAAGTTATCAAACCAGGTCACGACGCCCTGAAGCTTGACACCATTCACCAAAAAAACCGTAAGCGGTGTACGAGATTTCCTTACGGCGTTCAGGAAAGTATCCTGTAAGTTCTGTTTTTTCTCGGAAGACATGGGAGATGGCCATTCCTGCAATTATTCTTGTTATGTGTCGCGAGCTAAATGGATTGATCCAATTGTGCAAGTGCGAACGCTGCTTAACCCCGCCAAAAACTGGGTGAAAGTGCCGGAATGACTGCTAAAATCTCCAATCTTCCCAAAACCATGGAGAGCACAAGCAGGCTTGTCGCCCCTGCGTCCAATCCATCCGTATGGCCAAGAAGCAAGCCACCTGAGTTGGTAAGGCCACCAATAGACAGACGGATCGTCTCGTCAAAAGGAAGGTTCATGAAACTGAACCCGATCATGACGAGAAATACCGCGACAATGTACGCAACCAGATAAACCCACACACCGATTACACTGCGCTCGTCGAGCTCTCTATCCCTGAAACGGAACCCAAGCACCGAGCGCCTATAACCCAGCTGACGGAATTCCTGGCCTGCACGCCTGGCGAGCACGATCAATCTCGCGATTTTCACCCCCCCCGCGGCCGATAACGCCGACCCACCTATGAGAGCCGGCAACACAAGGATCGGCAAAGGAATCAGATCCCGCACAGCAGGATTTGAAAGCGCCAGTCCCGAGGTCGACATTGCCGACACCGACCAGGCAATGCCGTCTCCAAAAAGAACACCTGTCGGCAAAACAAGGACAGCGAAGGCCAGGACCAGCATAAGGAATACTATGGTCTCGGGATCGAACAGCGCGGTCCGCGGCTTTCGATCTTTAAGGGGAAGCCAGACAGCCAGCCCAAGCGCACCGACAATCATACCGGCACCCAGGATGATACCCGAGAATGGCGCAAGCAGCTCCCGCTTCATCGCCAACGGATCAACCAGGCCCGTTGTAATCGCGCTTACGGCATCCCCCACTGCCCGTGGAAATGGCACGCCCGTAAGAATAAGCAATCCGACAAGCACGATGAAGCACACCAGCATCATATAGAATACAGACTTCGCCACACGGGGAACCGCATCAAAAAAGCTTGTTTCCGGCACAGTAAACAGAACGGTCCGATGGATACCGGGGCCGCCAAGGTTGATGGCCGCCAGCACGCTGGCAGCCATGGTGATGGAGGCCAGACATCCCAGGATATGCAGGACGCCGCGCCAGACGATCAGGCTGACAGGCCAATTATTTCCTTCAATTCGGATCACCGATTGCCCACTGGTTGTCAGACAAGCCGCCGCCTCATGTATGGCGTGCAGGACCGATACGTCGGCAACACCGACGACAAACGGAAGAGCTGCCGCGAGCGGGGCGAGAAACCACCACAGAATGACAACGGCCAGCGCATCAGATGGACGTGCTTTCCGTTTTGGTTTGGGGGTCAGGAGGAGAACACTACTCGCAAGGACCGTAATGCTGATCGCCGTGACGCTCAGCGCCACAACCTGGTTCATTTCGCCTGCAATGACCGCAACGAACACAGGCAGCAACGCGCTACCCGCAAGGATGAGCATGATGAAGGCGAGTACCCGAACGATCGAGGCATAGTTCATGGCGTCAGAAGAAATCCGGACTGACGCGGAAATATTTCTCCACTTTCCGGACCATACTTTCCTCGTAGAAAACGATGAGATGGTCTTCGGCGCGCACTGTCACATCCGGCCCTGCGATAATCACGTTGCCATCGCGTATAACGGCCGCTGCAGCCACACCGTCAGGAAGATCGTCATAGCCGAGCGTCTTTCCTATCAGTGACGAAGATTCCAGCGTTATCCCTTCAGCCACTTCGGCCAAACCGTCTTCAATCGACTGCAGACCGAGAATACGCCCGCGACGCATACGGAGCAGGATTTGCGACACCGTCAGGGCGCGCGGATCCAGCACAGCGTCCACGCGCATATCGCGCGCAAGTCCAGCCAGCTCACTTGCGTTGACCAGGGCCATCGCGCGCTTCGCACCCGCTCGCTTTGCGAGATTGCAGATGAGCAGGTTCGTCTTGTCGTCGTTCGTGATTGCAATCACGAAATCGGCTTTCGGCGCACCTGCTTCAGCCAGGATGTCGGGGCTAAGCCCGTCGCCCTGAATAACGATTGTTCGCTTCAATTCAGCCACTGCGGCATCGGCACGTGCGACACTGTTTTCGACAAGCCGGATGCGCATCGTGCTCTCGCGCTCCAATGTCTTTGCGACATAGAGACCGACATTGCCTCCACCGACAATAACGACATGGTCGAGCCGTTCATTGTCCCGGTTGAAGATGCTGGTGAGCCTGTCCGCATGGCTGTCGAGCACGGCGATATAAGCGCGGTCTTCCGGCTTTAGCACGTCCGTCGAGCGCGGGGCCCGCACAGCATCCTTGCGACCGATGCCAACAATCCTGGCGGACAGATCGGGGAAAAGGCCACGAATCTGGTCGACCGGCGTGTCGAGCAGCGGGCTCTTGGCGTCAATCTCAAGCCCCAGTAGTTTGACTTTCTCCTTGCCGAACGTCGCGCTCATAACCGCGCCGGGTGTACGAAGACGTTGAAGGATGGCTTCGCCCACCTCCACTTCCGGTGAGATGACCATATCGATTGGCAGGCCTTCACGGGAGAAAATGTTCTTCCAAGCCGGGTCGATATAAGACTGATCACGCACGCGCGCGATTTTGTAGGGTACCGAGAACAACGTATGGGCGATCTGGCAGATCACCATATTGATCTCGTCAAAGTGCGTAACGGCGATGATCATCTCGCAATCGACCGCACCTGCGCGCTTCAGCACGTCAGGATGAGCCGCATGTCCCGTGATCCCACGAACGTCGAGATCTGTCGAAACCTGGTCCACCAGGTCCGGATCTTCATCGATAATGGTGATGTCGTGTTTTTCACGCGCAAGGCGACGGGCAATGCCGTGCCCGACGCGGCCTGCGCCGCATATAAGAACGCGCATCTCTTACTGCCTTCCGACGGCCATTCAACCGTCCTGCCTAGTGAACCCGGAACCTACGCCCAAAGCTTTTAATTTTCTATGCAGTGCGGACCGTTCCATTCCGATGAATTCGGCCGTTCTCGAAATATTTCCGTTAAACCTTGTGATCTGGAGCGCAAGATACTCACGCTCGAACTGCTCGCGCGCATCCCGCAGCGACAAACCGACAAGCTCAGCGGATCCACTCTTGGAATTCTGCATGGCGCCTGAGCCGGTATCGCGGGGCAATTCGTCGACGCTCACCGGCCGGCTCGAATCCGATGGCGAGAGAATGAGAATTCTCTCAACCACGTTGCGCAGCTGGCGGATATTGCCAGGCCAGTCCATCGACTGAAGAACAGCCATGGCTTCCTCAGAAAAAGCGCGAGGCGTCAGACCGGATGAATCCGAGATACGGTCTATGAAATAGCTCACGAGATCACCGATATCATCTCTGCGCTCCGCCAAGGACGGCACTCTCAGCGGCACGACGCTCAGACGATAGAACAAGTCTTCCCGGAAATTTCCCTGTTCGATCTCTTCTTTAAGATCCTTGGTCGTTGCCGACATGACTCGGACGTCCACACTCACATCTGACCGTCCGCCGACACGTTGGAAGCGCTGCTCCGTCAGGACACGCAATATCTTGTTCTGCGTTCCAAGGGGCATGTCCGCCACTTCGTCCAGCAAGAGCGTTCCGTTGTGAGCTTTCTCGAACAGCCCGACGCGAACTGTGCGTCCCTGCTGGTCCTCTTCCCCGAAGAGCGCGCTCTCCATCTGGTCTGGCGCGATGCTCGCCGCATTCACAACGATGAACGGACCGCCTGCGCGCAGGGAATTCCGGTGTATCAGGCGCGCAGCCAGCTCTTTGCCTACACCTGCTGGGCCATTGATCATGACCCGCGAGTTCGTCGGCGCGACCTTGTCGATCGCGGCGCGCAGGTTCGCGGCGGCCTGACTGTTACCGATCCAGTGCTCATCCTCGCCTGCACGATTGCGCAGGGCGGCATTCTCATACTTCAGGGCCGCAGATTCGATCGCCCGCTCGATCAGATGCAGCAGCCTGTCTGTCTTGAAAGGCTTCTCGATGAAGTCATAAGCGCCCCGGCGGATCGCTGCTACGGCTGTCTCAATATTGCCATGGCCGCTTATCACGATCACGGGCAGAAATGGATCAATCGATTTAAGATACTTCAGCAATGACAGGCCATCCATCTGGCTTCCCTGAAGCCAGACATCCAATACGACAAGGCGTGGCGTCCGTGTGCGGACTTCCTCCAACGCTCGTTCGGCTGTTTCTGCTGTGCGCACAGAATAGCCTTCATCGCTCAAGACGCCGGAAACAAGCTCACGAATGTCAGGCTCGTCATCAACAACCAGAATGTCTAACGCCATGATGCTGGCTCCTCTACATTTTCAAATATCGGGGTATCGGCAGCCTCTTCGCTGCTCATATTCAGATCGTCATCAGCCACCCCTGGCACGTTGACCGGTAGCCAGACGCGCACCCGCGCACCTCGCAAACCATCGAGCCGGTTTTGCAGAGATATGGAACCGCCATGATCGGCAATGATGCGATTGACGATTGCAAGACCAAGGCCCGTGCCCTTTTCGCGTGTTGTCACGTAAGGCTCAAGCAACCGGTCACGCACGTCTTGGGGAAACCCCGGGCCATTATCTTCAATCGTGACCTCGACCCCACCTGAGTTGGCAGACAAGACGACGCGTATATGGCCGCTGATATCGGACTCCTCCGGAAGCCCCTCAATGGCTTCAGCCGCGTTCTTGAGCAGGTTTCCGAAGGCCTGACCCAAGAGGCGCTCATCACCGCGATATACTGCGTCGTCGGCATTCGTCTCGAACTCGATCTCGACATCGGGCGAGACCATGCTTTGAGAGAAGCCAGCCCCTTGCAGCAGCGACCGCATGTTGAACGGAGCCACGTTCGGCTTTGGCATCCGCGCAAAGGAGGAGAATTCCTCCACCATGCGGCCGATATCACCAACTTGCCGAAGGATCGTCTCGATGCAGCGATCAAAAACACCGTCACTATCGTCAATCTTATCAGCATAGCGGCGTTTAATCCGCTCTGTGGAGAGCATGATAGGTGTGAGCGGATTGCGAATTTCATGCGCAATCCGGCGAGCGACATCTCGCCAGGCCAGCTGACGCTGCGCGTTCACGAGACGCGTTGTATCGTCGAAGGTGAGTACACACCCTCCCGCAGGATCTGGCGCTGTCTTGAGCCGGATGTGGCGCACTTCGCCATTGATGTTGAGATCAATCGAGGCATCCACCGGTGCAACGCGCTCGAGGGTGTCGCGCGCATAACGCTCGAATAGTGGTGCTACCTCTCCCAGCGTCTGACCAGGCAGGACTTCTCCTATCCCCAGAACATCACCTGCCGACCGGTTTGCCAGCGTGACAACCATGTCGCCATCCATACGGATCACACCCGCGCTGACCTCGGCCAGCAGGGTCTCGACGAATTTACGGCGGTCCTCTTCATCTTCCCGGGCGCGTATCAGTGCATTGCGCTGCTCAGCCAATTGCTCGGTCATGGCATTGAAAGAGTTCGTCAGGGCGTAGACTTCATCCTGTGGCCCAGACACCGGAACACGGACAGAAAGGTCACCGTCCCGCACAGTATGGGCGGCGACTGCAAGCCGCCCGATCGGACCTGTAATGCGGCCCGCGGCTTCAAGGCCCAGCCTGCCTGCGAGCAGGAGAATGAGCGCGGCGATTTGTGTGTATCCGATTGCGAATATGTATTGCAGCCGTCCGCTGCGGCGCTTGGCGTTGTTATACTGGGCGAGCGCTGCCTCGGCTTCACGCAGCTGAACGGCGGCGTTCTTATCGAAATTCTTGACAGCGTAGATATAGCCATCCAGCGGCTCTTCGATCCGTATGAGCGCTGTAGCGATCCCTCGGTTTTCATAGAGTGTCGTAGCAATATTGCCGCTATTCGCTTCTTCAAAGGCTGATTGGGGCGGCGGCACGAGAATAGGTTGCTGTACACTCTGTTCGGCGATCAACTCGACCCCGTCAGGTCCGAGAACTGCAATCGTAAGAAACTCTCTGAATCCCAATTCAGAGCGCAGGCCATCTATGAAGGCTTTGGAAGCATCCTTGGCGAGGCTGTCGGCATTAATTTCGTCGTTCTCACCGCTGGCAGCCAGGGACGTTTTCACATCCCGCGCAAAGTTCTCGATATCAAGCGCCGCAAGCCGAATATCCACGTCCAGCGTATTCTCGAAATTATCGACATAATCCTGAAAGATCTGAGCGTTCTTCTCCATGATCGTGTCGACTCGTTCACCGAGCCAGTTGTCCAGTCCACGGGTGATGAACGCCCCGATGAAGAGGGCAACGATCATGGCAGGTATCAGTGCCGAAAATCCGAACAGCAGCACGAAGCGTTTGGCCAACAGCCCCTTGCCTTCGCCGCGGCCGTTTTTCTGGATTGAAAAGTATTCCCGCGCCACGATGATCGCGAGCACGATAATGACAATAAAGTTCAGTCCAAGCAGCCAAGGTGTGGCCCCGGCAGTAGGATTGTCAGGATCCGCCCCGGAAATGGCGATAAAGGTCGCGAACACCGCAACGAGCGCCGCAATAATGAAGAGCCCTTCGAAAAGGGCCCAACTCGCCTTCGTCGCCTGTTGGCTCAGTGTGTTTGACAATTCGACGTTGCTCTACCGTGGCCACCCCGGCCCCGTTGCATTTGTGACACGGTTAAGTGTCGCATCCGCAACAGTGGTGCACTAAAACCACACTTTGTCGTCTCGTCAATCAGTCTTCTGCAATTCCGAGGGCATTGATCTTCGCCCGCAACGTGTTCCGGTTCATGCCGAGAAGCTGCGCGGCCTTCACCTTATTGCCGGCTGTAACCGAAAGCGCGAGCTTGATAAGCGGTCTCTCGACCTGGTCAATAACTCTTGAATAGACGGCTGAATCCTCGGAATCGCCCCCCGCTATAAGGTCGCCCATTACATAGCGGTGGAGTAGCGTTTCAACATCTTTCTCGAGGCCTGCGCTGACGCCTTTTTGCTCCGACGCGCCTGCACGAAGCTCCCTCTCCACATCCCGTAAAGTGATTGCTTCATCCGGGCTGAGAACGGCCAGACGGAGAATCAGGTTCTCGAGTTCCCGAACGTTGCCAGGCCAATCATAGGCTGTGAGTAAATCAATAGCGGATTTGTCCAGGATCTTGGCAGAAAGCCCCTGCCTCTGAGCGCGGATTAGGAATGCCCGGGCCAGTTCAGGAATGTCTTCCTTGCGCAGACGTAAGGGCGGCATGGTGAGGCGGACAACGTTGAGACGGTAGTACAGGTCCTCACGAAAACGGCCCTCCTCCACCAGACGCCCGAGGTTACGCCGTGTAGATGCGATGAGACGTGCGCCACTGGAGTCGCGCAGCAACTTGACGAGTTGAGTCTGCGCCTCCGCTGGCAAATCGCCGATTTCGTCGAGATAAAGCGTGCCACCCTTCAAGTGCACGGCGCCGCCCTCCCCGCCCGTGCCGAAAAGTTCCTTGTTGATCTCGCCTGCCGGCAAGGCGGCCAGATCCAGCGCAACGAACTTGCCGGCCTTTGCGGCTCCGAGTTGGTGAATTGCGCGTGCCGCAAGTTCCTTGCCGGTGCCGCTCTCACCTTCGATCAGAACCGTCAGCTCGGTATTCATCACCTTGGCGATGATCCGATAGACTTCCTGCATGGCATCAGACCGCCCGATCAGCGGCAAACCTGCATCGCTTATGGCTTTCTGGGCTTCCGGATTGATGGCACGATTTGACGACTTCGGTGCAGACTTCAGGGCGCGCTGCACCAGGCTCGACAACATGTCGATATCGAAAGGCTTGGGCAGGTAATCAAATGCGCCATGCTCAGCAGCGGAAGCCGCCGTCAGGATCGTGTTTTGACCGCTCATGACTATGAACGGCAGCTCAGGCCGCGCAAGTTTCAAAGACGGCAACAAGTCGAAGATCGACGTCTCACCAAGGTAGACGTCGGTTACAACCACATCGCCTTCACCGTTGCGGACCCAACGTTCCAAGGCGTCCGTCGAACTGGTTGCCCTGACATCATACCCAGCCGCAACCAGCGTTTGGTTTACAACCAATCGAATGCTCGCATCGTCTTCAGCAAGAAGTACTGTCTTGTCAGCCATGCTCTGTTCCATCTCCAAGCGGTAGAAGCACTGTGAACCGGGTAGACCCTGGCTCGCTATCTACCCTTATTTGTCCACCGTGCGCCGTCACGACTTCACTAACGATCGAGAGCCCAAGGCCTCGTGCACCTGATTTGGAACTCTGGAAGACATCAAAGATCGTCGCTTGCCGCTCGCGCGGGATGCCCTTGCCATCGTCCTCAATTGTTATCAGCATCGCCCGGCGCAAGCCGGCCCCGAGGCGCGCCTGCTTCATGGCAAGCCCGGCTGCATAGGCGGTCCGGATTGTGACGTTGCCACTCGAACCATTCTCGACGGCCGCCTCGACTGCATTCCGCATGATATTGTGAAACGCCTGCTGCAGGTGATCGGAGTCCCCAACTACGTCCGGCAGCGACGGATCGAACACCCGCTGGAAGGTCACTTTCGGACCGTTCGCTGCCCGTTCTGCGGCGATAATCTTGTCGAGCAGCGCATGAATATTGAATGGCTGCAACCGCGGCGCAGAGAACAGCTCGAAGGCGGACAGGCGGTTGACCAGTCGCTCTATCCGGCGGGCCTCATCCTTGATGATATCAAGCAGTTCGCTTTGGTCAGCCTGGCCCTGGCGCTCAAGCAACTGTGCAGCGCCAATGATGCCGGCCAGCGGGTTTTTCACCTCATGTCCGAGAATACGGCCGAAACCAGCCGCACCAGCAACGGATTCGCTGCTCTCACGCGATGGTGTTTCGGAGAGCGCCAGAACAAAAGCCCCACGGTCTGCGCTGCGAACCCGAATGTCGCATATGATACGCGAATGCATGCCTGGGCCGGAAATCGGTGTGCCGGGCGCCATTATGTCACCGGCTTGTCGCTGCGCGCGATCGATCAACTCGAACAATGGAGAGTCATGGTAGATGACTTCGCTCAACGGCCGACCGGCAAGCGCCCGGCGGGACATTTTGAGAAGTGACTCTGCCGCCGGGTTTGCCTCAAGAATGCGGCGGCGCGCGTCAATCAAAACCAGAGCGACGGGAGAAAGTTCACCCAGCATTGGCGGTCTCAGTGTTGCAAGGGATGCCATCGTTAAGCGACCTCAAGCAGTTGGGGTTTCAGATATAGTGTCTTGAGCGACCTAATGAGGTCGGCGGGATCGGCTATCTGGCAAAGCGTCGACCGAAGAGCGCGGCGGTGATCATCAGGCAGGGGCAACGTGAGAGCATCAATTGCGGCCGACACATGTTTTCGAACAGTGCGCACGCCAAGTGACCGACCGTAGAGGTCGACCGAGTCTCTCACCTGTTCGGAAAGGCTGTCGAACTGCTCGGCGAGATCGGGGCGCTTGTAGGGTTTTGCGGCAAGACCGGCCGCTATTTCTCCCGGAAGCCATGGACGGCCCATCGCAGCCCGCCCGATCATCACACCATGCGCACCAGAACGCTCCAGAGCTGTGCGGGCATCTTCAAGGGAGCTGATATCGCCATTTACGATGACAGGAACGGATACAGCCTCGACCGTGGGTCTCACTGCGGCCCAGTCAGCTTCACCTGTGTAGAACTGGCAACGTGTGCGCCCATGTACCGCTATCATTTGGACGCCCATATCCTCGGCAATACGGGCCAATTCCGGGGCGTTCAGGCTGTCATGATCCCATCCAAGGCGCATTTTAAGAGTTACGGGCGTTCCATTCGCTCCCTCGAGCGCCGATTCGATGATACTTGTCGCAAGCGGGATATCCTGCATAAGGGCAGAGCCAGACTGGCCTCCAGTCACTTGTTTGGATGGGCACCCCATATTGATATCGATGACATCGACACCCGCCTCACGCATCAGAACGGAACCTGCAAGCATATCTACAGGACGGCGCGCTGCGAGCTGCACGATCCATTTGCCCGCACCATCATGCCGGCATGTGCGGCGAACCATATCCGGTCGGGCCGTTGCCAGTGTTTCACTGGCCACCATTTCGGACACGACAGCGGGCGCCCCGAACCGCACAGCCTGGCGGCGCATGGGAGCGTCCGTTGCGCCAGACATGGGCGCGAGCCAGACTTGGGGTGCCTTAAAATCAGTCATATGGCTATTGTTCCGACTTTTCATTTCTTCGCAAGTGCACAAAAGACGCGCATCTGTACAAAAATTCATGTTCGGAAAGGCCTGTAGTCCGTTTTGTCAACCTCACCTAGAAACCCATTTATGTCGCAGGTAGCCGCAATCATTGTTGCAGGTGGAAGCGGTACCCGCGCAGGTCGCGCTGGACCAAAGCAATATGAATCCCTTCTCGGGCGAAAAGTCCTTGAATGGTCAGTCGAGGCCTTCCTTCAACATCCGAATGTGGGTCATTTGGTTGTGGTTTCCGGGGCCGATCAGGTGAGCATTGGACCGTTCCCGGGTGTTTCATGGGTGTCCGGTGGGAGTTCCCGGACCCAGTCGGTACGCAACGGCCTAGCAGCCCTCGACCTTCCGCCGGACACACCGGTCCTGATCCATGATGCCGCCCGTCCCGGCCTGAGTCAGGGCATGATCAGCGCCCTCATCGCGGCGCTCGAAACGGCGGATGCCGTTGCCCCCGCCCTCCCCGTCCCGGATGCCCTCAAAACCGAGCGGAACGGGAAACTTGAAACCGTGTCCCGCGACGGGCTGTTGCGAGTCCAAACCCCTCAGGCGTTCCGACTGGGCGCCATCCGCGCGGCGCTTGATGCCGCCGATGGCGATCTGGTTGATGACCTTGCAGCCATGGAAGCGACGGGAGCCAAGGTTGAGCTTATCCCGGGCGATGAGCGCCTGCACAAAATCACCTATCCGGAGGATTTCGTCTTGCTGGAAAAAATGATGAGCCCAGCCTTTGCCGTACCACGCGTCGGCAAAGGTTTCGACGTCCATGCGTTCGAGGCGGGTGATCATGTTACGCTGTGCGGAGTCACCATCCCGCATACCGCCAAGCTAAAGGGCCACTCGGATGCAGATGCCGCCTGGCACGCCCTGACCGACGCCATCTTGGGCGCCGTTGCTCTCGGCGATATTGGTGACCATTTTCCGCCCTCGGATGCGCGTTGGAAGAATGCGGATAGCGCCATATTCCTGCAGGAGGCTATCCGGCTGGCTGGTGCTGAAGGCTACGCAGTTTCGAGCTGTGACATCACGGTGATCTGTGAAGCACCGAAAGTGAAGCCGCACCGCGAAGCCATGCGCACCCGTACGGCAGAGCTGATGGGGCTGCCCCTGTCCGCCGTCAGCGTGAAGGCGACTACGACGGAAGGATTGGGCTTTACAGGGCGACGCGAGGGAATAGCGGCAGAGGCCATTGCGGTGCTGGTGCCATCGCACCAGCCGCGCTAATCTCCGTCCATGTTCCCAGATCGTCTCCGAAATCTCGCCATGCTGATCCTTGATGATGCCGAGCAGGCACGCCTCAAGATCTGCACCGCTGAAAGCTGCACGGGCGGCCTGCTCGCCGCCCTGTTCACCGACATTCCAGGCTCTTCCAGCGTCTTCGAGCGTGGGTTCGTGACATATTCCAACCGCGCGAAGGAAGAGATGCTGGGCATTGCGGGTGATGTGCTGGCCGATTACGGCGCCGTATCAGAGCCCGTCGCCAGGATGATGGCTGAGGGCGCGCTGGAAGCCAGCCGCGCCAACATCGCGGTTGCCATTACGGGCGTGGCCGGCCCTGGCGGTGGCACGCGGATGAAGCCTGTCGGCACAGTCCACATTGCCTGCGCTCGCGAGAATCGCGCAGTGGTTCACGAAATGATTCAAGTAGGTGAGATCAGCCGACACGATATCCGGATGGCTGCCGTCGAGACAGCTCTGAACCTCATACAGGTACAGATGCGCTAGGGCCTGATCCATAGCGTTTCTGCGCTTCTGTCAGGAATGCGCTCATGATCCGATTGACCGCCGTGTCATGATTGGCAGCTGCCAGCATTGCAATAAGCACATTGCGGAACTCATAATTGATCTCAAGCGCGATATCGGCGCCACCGCGTTCCAGTGGCGTGATCGTCCACTGCGCTCGCAACGCTCGAAACGGCCCCTTGATAAGACTGGCTACGACAGTCCCAACAGCCGGATCCGCAACTACGCCAGTTGAAAACCGCTCAACGAAACCCTTAAAACCAACAACGGCATCGCCCCGGGAATGCGTAATGCCGGCTTCATCGAGCCGAACGTCGGAAACCCGCATCGCGGTGATCCATTTGATAAAGTCCGGGTAGCGGGCAATGTCCGATACAAGATCGAACGCTTGTGCCGGCGTATATGGCACGCGTGCCGATTTGGAAAAACGGGGCATATTATGCGGTGAGGACTGCGAGCTTGGCTTCACGCGCCGTACGCATCCGCGCGAAGTCTTCGCCAGCATGATAGCTGGACCGCGTCAGCGGCGTGGCCGACACCATCAGGAAGCCCTTGGCCCGCGCAATCTCTTCCAGTGCCTTGAATTCTTCCGGCGTGACGAAGCGGTCGATCGCTGCATGCTTGCGGGTCGGCTGGAGATATTGGCCAATCGTAAGAAAATCGACACCCGCAGAGCGCATGTCGTCCATCACCTGCATGACTTCTTCCTTCGTTTCACCGAGGCCAACCATCAGGCCGGACTTCGTGAACTGCGACGGATCACGGTCTTTCACCTTCTGAAGCAGGCGAAGCGAGTGAAAATAGCGCGCGCCGGGCCGGATTGAGAGATAAAGGCGTGGTACTGTCTCAAGATTGTGATTGAACACATCAGGCCGCGCATCAATCACGCGGTTTTCCCAGCCATCCTTACGCAGGAAGTCCGGCGTCAGGATCTCGATCGTCGTCCCAGGTGATGCGGAACGAATCGCATCGATGACGTGGACGAAGTGCATTGCGCCGCCATCCTCAAGGTCGTCTCTGTCCACCGACGTGATTACAACGTGCTCAAGGCCCATTTCAGCAACGGCCTCGCCCACGCGGCGAGGCTCGTCAGCATCAAGGCCCGATGTCGGCTTGCCAGTGGATACGTTGCAGAACGAACAGGCACGGGTGCACACGTCACCCATGATCATCATCGTTGCATGCTTCTTGTCCCAGCATTCCCCGATATTCGGACAGCTTGCTTCCTCACAAACTGTAATCAACCCTTTTGATTTCACGATCTCTCGGGTTTCGGCATAGCCTGCGGATGTCGGCGCCTTTACGCGAATCCAGTCGGGCTTGCGCAGGATGGGCGTGTCAGGACGCGCCTGCTTTTCGGGGTGCCGGTGCTTGCGACCGGACGGAGTGAGATCAATGAGCGTTGCCATGGTCGGAAGATGGACGCGGTGACCCGATTCATCAAGGGATTTGCAGCGCAGGCTGCATATGCAAACTTGCATTATCGGTTGCGTCGAGGCCCTTAAGTGACAAAATGTTACAAAAGTGAGTGCAACTCGCGAAGTCAAAGGGCCCTTGTATGAATAGCGTGACGATACCATCGCCAATCAGCTATCGGCCATCCCGCACACGAATCGACCTTTTCTCGGCCCTTCTGCGTGCCAAAAGCGAATTTGGCGCTGACAAGGTCATCGTGGTCGACGGTGATGACCGGGAACTGACCTATAAAGAGATTGTTCGCGGGGCATTCGGTCTCGGGGCGTCCTTGAAGAAGGGCACGTCAAAGGGCGAGGCCGTTGGCGTCATGCTCCCGACCGGGGCTGGCGCTGTTGTCGCGTTCTATGCGCTGAGCGCCTACGGTCGAACGCCGGCCATGCTGAACTTCACCGCCGGATCAGCCAACCTGAAAGCCGCAATGACCGCCGCGGGCGTGAAGCGGATTGTCACCGCGCACAAATTTGTCGAGTTGGGCGGCCTGGAAGCGCTCATCGCCGAGCTCGGTAAGGTCGTCGAGATTATCTATCTCGAGGATGTCCGTGAAGGACTCACACTTGGTAACAAGGTCGCCGCGGCGCTCGGGCCGATAGCCCCTGCCCTGTTCCGATCAAAGCCTGCCTACAAATCTCCCGGTGTCATCCTGTTTACATCAGGCACTGAGGGCGAGCCGAAGGGCGTTGTTCTCAGCCATGAGAATGTGATGGCCAATGTCGAGCAAGTGCGCGCTCACATCGGATTAAGTCCTGATACCGATAAATTGTTCAACCCCCTGCCAACGTTTCACTGTTTCGGTCTGACAGTTGGTGCGATCCTGCCAATCGTGGCGGGCATCCAGGTGATGTTCCACCCCTCACCGCTTCAGCCGCGCGAGAT
This sequence comes from Alphaproteobacteria bacterium, assembly GCA_018827375.1. Classification (GTDB taxonomy): domain Bacteria; phylum Pseudomonadota; class Alphaproteobacteria; order Caulobacterales; family Hyphomonadaceae; genus Hyphomonas. The sequence continues at coordinate 120,033 of JAHJYW010000049.1, read as the reverse complement.
CGTCAAGCGCATCCGCAGCAATGCCTCCACAATCCTGCTCGCGACGGACACGTTCATATCCCAATATGCGCGTATCGGCGCCGAGGGTGACATGGACTCTGTCCGCCTCGCAGTCTGCGGCGCAGAGCGCGTGAAAGACGAAACGCGCTCACTTGTGCGTCGCAAGTTCGAGATCGAAATCCTTGAAGGCTATGGCGCGACCGAGGCATCCCCTGTGGTTGCGGCCAACCAGTGGGAAAACAACAAGCCGGGCACAGTCGGGCAGTTGATGGCTGACATGGATTCAAAACTGATGCCGGTGGACGGCATTGCGGATGGCGGCCGACTGCACATCCGTGGTCCCAACATCATGCTGGGCTACCTCCGGCCATCTCGCCCAGGTGTGCTCGAGCGCCCCGAAGGCGGCTGGCACGATACCGGCGACGTTGTCTCAATCGACAGCGAGGGCTTCATTCGGATCATGGGGCGCGTCAAACGGTTTGCGAAGATTGGCGGCGAGATGGTGTCGCTCGCAGTGGTCGAGAACTGCGCCAGCGCCGTGTGGCCGGATAATCTGCATGCCGCAGTGACCATGCCCGACCCACGCAAGGGCGAGCAGATCATTTTGCTCAGCGATGCTGAAGACTGTAATCGCGAGGATATCCATGCCTGGGCAAAGAACCATGGCGTGCCGGACTTCGCCGTGCCCCGGCGGGTATTCCATGTGAAAGATATTGCCGTTCTGGGCACAGGGAAAATCGACTATGCCGCCGTCAAGAAGCAGGCCGACGACCTGATGGCCCTATAGGCGTCAGGCCGCAGCGCGACTGGGCACCTCTTGCGTTTCGGCGAGGAAATCCCGGATTACGGCAGCAGTCTCTTCTGCACGTGTCACGAGGAACAGATGACCACCCCCTTCGACAACGTGGAGGCGGGAATTGGGGAGAGCGACCTTCAGGATATGCCCGTTTGCAAGTGGCACAATCGAATCCTTGTCACCCATCATCACCAGCGTCGGCATGCGCAGAAAGCGGATGAAGGGCAGGCTTGACCAGCCAATGAACGCGAGCAGCTGGAAAATATAGCCCTTCGGATCGGGCGCCATCAGATTATCGATGTGCGAGCCAGCCTGCTCATCGGCCTCGTCGCCATACAGGGTGGCGAAATTGTCCCGCATATAATTCGGGTCCGTATACCGACGCGCATCAACCATCTTGGACAATGAAGCCGGCTTTCCAGGGATCATCGTCATGCCCGCTGTCGTGGCGCAAAGGATCAGCTTGCCGACCCGGTTGCGGTACTGGAAGGCGAACTGTTGCGCCAGGGCGCCGCCCCATGAAACGCCCATCACGTCCACTTCATCAATGTGAAACTGGTCCAGCAGCTTGCGCGCCCAACGCGCCAGCATCCAGGGCCGGTAAGGCCATTGGGTCACCGGGCTCTTGCCCACGCCCGGGACATCAAAAGTGACAATGTCCCGGTCCGGAAACATGTCCCCTAGAGCGCTGGTCAGTTCAAGGTTGGCGCCGATACCGTTGAAAAACAGGAGTGGACGGTTGCCAACATCGTTTTTTGCAGCCCAGAACGCTGTGCGAAGCGTGACGCCATCGACGTCCTGCATCGTTATCCTGGGGCGCGGTTCCGTTGCGGGCATTGGTAATTTCCTTGATCGTTTAGCGGCACGCGCGTCTTATTCATCGAAGACGTACTTGCCCGGTGCAGCATAAAGTGGTGGGAATGCCTCATTGCCGCAAGCTTTTGGCGCAGCCTTCTGTGCGCCGGAGCGCTCCTTCAGCCATTCGCCCCAGAGCGGCCACCATGAGCCAGCACGCTCCTCAGCCGTCGCCGCCCACTCATCTGAAGTCGGTTTGATCTCGGAATTACGGAAATACTTGGCTTTGGGGTTTCCGGGCGGATTGATCAGCGACTGGAGGTGACCGCTGGAGGAAAGAATGAACTCGACATTCTCTGAGCCGAGCAAAGCAGGTGTGCGGTAACACGCCTTCCAGGGCGTAATATGGTCGGTGAGACCTGCCACGACGAAGGCATCACATTTGACCTTGGACAGGTCTGCCTTGTGTCCAGCGACATCAATTTCGCCCGGATGGTCAAATGGCTGGGTCAAGCCAAGATCCAGATAATCCGAATGGAGTTGGGCCGGAAGATTGGTCGTGTCATTGTTCCAGAAGAGAACGTCATAGGGCGGCGGATCTTCGCCCATCAGGTAATTATTGACGACATAGTTCCAGATAAGGTCGTTCGGGCGCATCCAGGCAAACATGCGCGCAAGATCCTCGCCCTTCAGGATACCTTTGCGCTTGGAATACTTGCGGGCAATCTCAAGGCTGCCGTCAGAGACAATCTGACCAAGATCGCTGTCATCACGTTGCGGATTGAGCACGCAGACCATGAAAGTAAGTGCATTGACGCGTTTGTCGTCGGCAGCCGCGAGCAGGCTTGCAAACGTCGCTGTTGTGATACCGCCGGAGCAGGCACCGGCAACATTGATCTTGGGCGACTTCGTGATCTTCCGGATGACTTCGCTTGCCTGCACAAGGCTGTCGACATAGTCGGACAGGCCCCAGTGCGCGTGCTTCTTTGTCGGGTTGCGCCAGGACACGATAAACGGCTGCAGTTCCATCGACAGCAGGAACTGCACGATGGACGTCATCGGGGTCAGGTCGTTGGCGTAGAACTTGTTGATCTGTGGCGGGATGATCAGGATCGGAGTCTTGTGAACCTTGTCGGTGATCGGAGCGTACTGGATCAGCTCCAGCATCTCGTTCTTCCAGACAATCTCCCCCTTTGATGTTGCGAGATTTTCGCCAACCTTGAACGGGCGCTTGTCCACCTGGGACGGCATACCCCCGTTTTTGGTAAGGTCTGCATACAAGTGCTGCATGCCTTTGAGCAGCGACAAGCCGCCTGAGTCGACAACGCGCTTGGTGGCAGCGGGATTACCTAATAGCGTATTTGTTGGTGCCAGCGCATCCGTGATCATGCCCATTACGAATTTGGCGCGCGCATGCTCAAGCTCGGACATCTTGAGTTCGCCGACCCATTCATTGAGATGCTCCTGGGTCGCAAGATAGGCCTGCATGCCTCTCTTGTAGAATGGGTTATGTTCCCAAGCGGGATCCTGAAAGCGGCGGTCCTTGCGATCGGACTTGCGCTCCGACTTACCCATAAGGATCTTGGCGTTCTCCGCCGTTATCTTGCCGGCTGTCTTGGCTGTGGTGACTGGATTGGTCATCGTGGAGCGCAGCATCATGGCTACTGCACCCAGCAGTTCTTGCCTGTTAATGCCTCCCATAAGAGGATTCAGCGCCGTTGTGCTCTCAGCGGCATTCCGCGCGATTTCTTCCTGTGGTGTCGGCATTTCTTGTCTCCCCGTATTCGCCAGTCTTCAATGGACACGAGGATCCACAGCGCCAGCTTAATTGTTTTCTCTTGCGATTATGCAAAGATAGACTTGTAAAGTTTGAAACAAAATTCGTTCCATAGTGATAATTGCGTGTCAAACTCCAAGTTGGACCATGAAAACACGCGACCGTATCCTTCAAGTCAGCCTCCTGCTCTTCAACGAGGAAGGAGAAGCGCCGCAAACGGCCGTCGATATTTCAAATGCACTCGATATAAGCCCTGGGAATCTTTACTATCATTTCAAGGGCAAGGACGCGATTATCCGGTCCCTGTTCAGCGCCTTTGAAGATGAGATGCGCGTTATCCTGCGCGGCTCGAAAGGCGGGGTAAACTCGATTGAGGACAATTGGGTCTATCTCTACATCATCCTTGAAGAGATCTATGATTTCCGTTTTTTCTATCGCGATCTTGGCGTGCTACTCGACCGTTACCCTGATCTTGCAGTGCGTTTCAGGGCGCTTGTCAGCGAGAAGCGCCAGACGGTCACGCGTGTTCTAGAAGACCTGGCGGAAAGCGATGTGCTTCGGCTCGATCCCCGTCTCAAGACTGCGCTCACAGACCAGATCATGATGACAGTGACATTCTGGCTGGCCAACGACAGCATCGGAAACAGCCAGCATGATGGCCCGGCTTTGATCCACACGACCGTGTTCCAGGTCATGTGCCTCATCGTGCCCTATATGGGCGAAGCCGGATTTGGCGCTCTAAGCCATATGATCGACCATTATGAATCGGTGATGGACTGATTGAAGGGCGACCTCGTTCTGAGACCGCCCTCCCATACCATCAGCCCTACTTCTTCAGGGCTTTTGCCTGCTTCACCCAGTTGTCACGGGTGATGCGGCCACGCGCACTGATCTTTTCATCGAGCGCGGCGACTTCAGCTTTCGTGAGCGCAGCAATCTGGGCGAAGGATGTGATGCCTTCCTTGGCCAGCTTCTTCATGAGTGCCGGACCAACACCCGTGATTTTCGACAGGTCATCTGAGCCGATAGCGTTGGCTTCCGCTTTTGGCGCAGCAGTCTTTGGAGTAGCCGGTTTTGAAGACACGGCTTCTTTGACAGCAGCCGAAGTCTTTTTGGCAGCCTTCTTCGCTGTCTTGGCAACTTCAGCGCCTGTTTCACCTGCAACGGCCTCGATCTCAGCCGTCAAACGGGCAAGCCGCGCCTTGAGGTTTGCATCGCCAGCAGCCGTCTTGGCTTTTGAGGTCAGATCGGACACTTCGTCTTCGAGCTTGTCGAGCTTCTTGTGGATCTTTTCACCTTTTGTGCCGAGACCTTTGACGCCTAGCACGTCGCGCATACGCTCCATGCGAGCTTCAAACTGGTCACGCGCCTGAACCTGAAATTCGCGAGCCGTCGCAGCGGCCTTTGCCATTTGCTGGCCGGCCTTGAGAACACGTTCGTCACCGCTGAGGCGGGCGCGTACATCACTTTCGATTTCCGTACCGCGCTTGACGAGATCTTCGAACACTTCGGCCGATTGCGTATTGAGCACGTTTGCACCAGCCAGTGCGCTGTCATAGGCTTTGCCATAGGCGCCAACGCCAGCCAGCCAGATCTTGTGGGCCATGTCGGCGGAGTTCGCCTCGATGTTCTTGCCGATCTTTTCGGCTTTGGTGCGCGACTTGGATTTTTCTTTGGATTTCGACTTTGCCATTGGATGGCTCCTTCGTGGTTATCTGATGGGACCAGAAATAAGGAAGAAGGCTAGAAAGCGCATACTAATCACTGCCGGGGTTGAAACCGTTTGGTGAATAGCGTGTATCGGACCGTAGAAACCACAAGAGGAATATGGATATGAGCGCAGTTGATTACAGCATTGATGGCAAACCCTATGAGGGCTTCTTTCTGAAACCAGCGGGCAAGTCGAATGTCCCGGTGGTCGTTATCGCGCATGCTTGGGCTGGCCTTGCGGAGAATGAGCGCCAGAAGGCTCAGCTCATTGTCGAAAAGCTCGGCTATGCCGCCTTCGCCATGGATGTTTACGGCAAGGGCAAGCGCGGCACGACGGTTGAGGAGAACCAGGCGCTGATGAACCCGTTAGCTGGTGATCGCGCGGAACTTCAAAAGCGGCTTGCAGGCGGACTCGCCACCGCGAAAAAGCAGGACGGCGTCGACCCAAGCAAGGCAGCCGCTATCGGTTACTGTTTCGGAGGCCTCTCCGTCCTGGATATGGCGCGTGCGGGTATGGATGTACTCGGTGTATGTTCTTTCCACGGTCTTCTGGGTGCCCCTGAAAATCTCGCTTCGCCGAAAATTTCAGCCAAGGTGCTGATTGAGCACGGCTGGCAGGACCCTATGGCCAAGCCGGATGATGTGCTCACCATCGCGAAGGAGATGACCGAAGCGGGCGCCGACTGGCAGCTGCACGCGCATGGCAATTCCATGCACGCCTTCACTACCGAGGGTGCGAACAATGCCGAAATGGGCACGGTCTACAATGCCGACGCCGACAGGCGCAGCTTTGCGCACCTGAGAGATTTCCTGGCTGAACTCTTCTAGTCGCCGCGAAGCGCATAGCCGGCAGAGCGGACGGTGCGGATAGGATCCTCGCCGCCGCCCTGACGGAGCGCCTTGCGCAGGCGGCCGACATGAACGTCGACAGTCCGCGCTTCCACATAAACATCCGAGCCCCAAACTGTATCCAGCAGTTGTTCACGTGAAAACACGCGGCCAGGATGTTGCATGAAATAATCAAGAAGCCGGAATTCCGTAGGGCCAAGGTGAATCTCACCCTCGTTACGCATGACGCGATGGGCCACGCGGTCAATGATGATATCGCCAACGGTAATCTTGTCTTCCTTGAGGCCGGGCCGGATGCGGCGGAGCACGGCACGCACGCGCGCCATAAGCTCGGTCGTCGAGAAGGGTTTCGTGACATAATCATCCGCACCCGTATCGAGACCACGAATGCGGTCACTCTCTTCGCCCCGCGCCGTCAGCATGATGATGGGCATATTTGGATTAGCACCACCATTGCGGATGCGGCGGCACACTTCGATACCACTGACCTTGGGTAGCATCCAATCCAGAAGGATCAGATCCGGCGCGCGCTCGTCGATCATCATGAGCGCCTCTTCCCCGTCAGCGGCAACGGCGACATCATAATCCTCTTTCTTGAGGTTATAGAGCAATAGTTCAGAGACGGCACTCTCGTCTTCTGCGATGAGCACAAAGGGTTTCATATCGTAATCCTCGTTAGCGGCATTCAGCCGTCTATCTGGGGTGTCTTGGGTCTATCCGTTGACAGAAGGTATTCGCCTGTTGCCTGGAAATACACAAACTCGGCGATATTGGTGCAGTGGTCGCCAATGCGTTCAAGGTTCTTTGCCATGAACAACATATGCGCCCCTGCCCCAATCGTGCGTGGGTCTTCAATCATGTAGGTCAGCATTTCCCGGAACAGGGAATTGTAATGCTGATCGATGTCGTCGTCGCCTTCCCAAACCGCCTTGGCAGCTGCGGCGTTACCTGTGGCATATGCATCGAGCACCATGTTCAGCTGGCGCGATACAGGGCTTGCCATCCGGTAGATACCCTTGCGCATTGAAGGGCCAACGTTTTCGTCCAGCCGCTGTGCGCGTTTGGCGATATTCTTGGACAGGTCACCTACGCGTTCAAGCTCTCCCACAACCTTGAGCGCCGAGAATACGGCCCTGAGGTCGTGCGCCATGGGTTGGCGACGGGCGATGAGGCTGACGATCTGACGCTCGACATCCGCTTCCAGTTTGTCCACCTGCGGGTCGCGCGCAACGACTTCGCGGGCGAGTTCCACGTCGTTCTTGTTCACCGCTGAGCACGCATCAAGGATCATTGTCTCGACGATGCCGCCCATACGCAGGATGTCTGCGGCCAACTTGTCGAGTTCGTCCGTAAAAGCGGAAACAATGTGATCAGACATGATTTAAATCCTATCCAAATCTACCGGTGATGTAGTCCTCGGTCCGACGTTCGCGAGGGTTCGTGAATATCTGGTCCGTATCGCCCATTTCCACGAGTTCGCCGAGGTGGAAAAAGGCGGTACGTTGTGACACGCGGGCGGCCTGCTGCATCGAATGGGTAACAATCACGATGCAGTAGCGCTTGCGTAGTTCGTCGATCAGTTCCTCGATGCGTGCCGTCGCCACAGGATCAAGCGCAGAACATGGCTCGTCCATGAGGATGACTTCCGGGCGCACGGCAATGGCGCGCGCGATACAAAGACGCTGCTGCTGGCCACCAGAAAGGCTGTTGCCTGGTGATGAAAGGCGGTCCTTCACTTCTTCCCAAAGCCCCGCGCGGCGAAGACTTTTCTCGACCATCTCGTCAAGATCCTCGCGCGTGGCGGCCAAGCCGTGGATACGTGGGCCGTAAGCGATGTTGTCAAAGATCGACTTTGGAAATGGATTGGGCTTCTGGAACACCATGCCGACGCGCGAGCGCAGGAGAACCGGGTCAATATCCGGGTCGTTGATGTTCTCGCCGTCCATGATGATCTCGCCTGTTACCTTGCAGGACTCGATCGTGTCATTCATCCGGTTCAGGCACCGCAGGAAAGTCGACTTGCCGCAACCCGACGGGCCGATCAAAGCTGTGACGGAACGATCCGGTATCGGCAGCGAAATGTCGAATATGGCCCGCTTGTCGCCATAGGACACATTGATATTCTTGCACTCTATCCGCGGATAGGTGAGGCCTTCTGTCTCGTCCATGCTGGTCCCTGCCGTAATTGTCTCGCGGCTTTCAGTGATTGTGCTTTCCATTACCATCTCCGCTCGAAACGGCGCCGCAGGAACACGACAATACCATTCATCGTTATAAGAAACATGAGGAGGATGACGATCACCGCTGCCGTCATCGGCTCCCAGGCGCGCTCTGCATGCGTTGCCCAACTATATACCAAAACCGGTAGGGCCGTCGATTCATCGGCAGGACCGGAGGGAACGTCCGCCACAAATGCCACCATGCCGATGAGCAGCAATGGCGCCGTCTCTCCCAGCGCTCGCGCCATACCCAATATTGCACCGGTGAATATGCCAGGACCTGCAACCGGAAGCACGTGATGGAAAACCGATTGCATCCTGGATGCGCCGACAGCCAGAGCAGCTGCGCGGATGGAAGGCGGCACAGATTTGAGGGCAGCACGTGACGCAATAATGATGGTGGGCAATGTAAGCAGCGCAAGTACGAGCCCGCCAACAAGCGGGGCAGAACGCGGCAGACCGAAAAAGCCAAGGAAGACGGCTGCGCCGAGCAGACCGAAGACAATGGACGGGACCGCAGCCAGATTGTTAATGTTGACCTCGATGATTTCAGTAAGCCTGTTACGCGGCGCAAATTCTTCCAGGTAAACCGACGCAAAAATCCCAACCGGAATGGCAATAAAACCCGTCACGAGCATTGTCAGCAGTGAGCCCACTATCGCAGCCAGCGCGCCCGCCAGCTCTGGATAAGTACTGTCGGTATTCGTGAGAAGACTCGTGTGGGGAACACGCGAAATCCGCCCCATGTCCTTAAGTGCCAGTGTCCAGGCGATCTGTTTATCCGAGACATTGCGCTGCGCTTCCGGCAAGGCAATGATCCGCGCCAAAGGACGGGTGCCCTGAAAATCAGAAGCACTACCCGCAAGCAGATCCATCTCAAGATTGTCAGCGCTCAGGCTTACCACACGTCCGGTTGCAGTGCCTGACGTGACAAGGATTGAGCGGGCATCAGCAGCATCGCCCACTTCCGCCCGCTGAGTAGCGATCAGGGACTGCAGTCCTTTGAACGCATTAGGTCCCGAAAGCCTGACTTGTCCCGTTGCCGTTTCGCTCCCCTGCTCCACCGCGCCTAGCTTGACACGCGCCTCGGGCGACACCGCACCTTTGAGGTAGAGATCCAGATCGTCGTTGAGCGGCACTTTAACGGTCAGTTCCTGACCGATCTGTGTCGGGTTGGCTGCTACCGCCTTTGCGACCGGCAAGACGGCTAGCCGCGTCACAAGATCACCCAACTGGCGTGTCGCGAGTCGGTTGCCCTGCGCATCGGGGAAGGTCTGCAAGAGGTTGGACCTTAGGAGTTCATAGAACCCGTCGATATTACGCGCCACATCTGCCGGCTTGTCCTTGCCAGCCGGTGCGATCACTGCCGGATCAAGCACGACATCGTACCGCACGACATGATAAGTCGCCGCAGATATCGCCTGCGATAGGATGGAGACGAGAAGCAGCGACAATGCGGCCAAAGCGAAAGCAATTGCAGAAAGGCCGTACAACCTGAACCGCGTATCGGCGGCCCGGCGCTTCTTCAGGCGCTTCAACGCCTTTTCATTCCTAAACGGGGCTGGTGGGACGTCAGTCATATTTTTCACGATACTTCTGAACGACCCGAAGGGCGATGAGGTTGAAGAAAAGCGTAATCACGAAAAGAACGAGACCGAGGGCAAAAGCCGAAAGCGTCTTGGGGCTATCGAACTCCGTTTCCCCGGTCAGCAAGGCAACGATCTGAACCGTAATCGTTGTCAGGTCGGCTGTCGGGTCAGGTGAGATGCGGGCTCGCTGTCCGGCTGCCATCACCACAATCATTGTTTCACCGATTGCGCGCGAGACCGCTAGCAGAAGTGAGGCAATGATGCCCGGCAAGGCGGCCGGAAGGACAACATGTTTCACTGTCTCGGATTTGGTTGCCCCCATTGCATAAGCGGCATCGCGCAGTGTCTGGGGCACAGCATTGATCACATCATCGGACAGAGACGAAACAAAGGGAATGACCATGATTCCCATGACCAGGCCGGCGGCGAGCGCGCTTGTGGGTTGCGCGGCGAGCAGGGGTTCGGCGGTAATTCCGGCCGAAATCAGGGTTGTGTTGATCCAGACAGCAACCGACCGAATGGCGGGTGCGACAACAAGCAAGGCAAAGAACCCATACACAACCGTTGGGATGCCCGCGAGCACCTCAAGCACGGGCTTAACCCATGCGCGCACGGTTGGACCGGCATATTCGGACAAGTAGATGGCGGCAAACAGGCCAACAGGCGCCGCAATCAGCATCGCAATCAGTGCGATCATGAACGTGCCATAGAAGAGCGGAAGCGCGCCAAACTCTGCACTTGTTTGCGCATTCCAGCGCGTTCCGAAAAGGAAATCCCAGAACGGCACTTCTGAGAAAAATCTCAGGCTTTCATAGAGCAGCGACGCCACAATGCCGACCGTCGTGGCAATGGCGATGGCCGCACACAGAAAAAGAAAGAGTTCGATGCCGCCTTCGACACGAGTGCGTGCCCGGAAGCCGGGCGCCACTTTCCGGCGCGCCAGGAAAAAGCCGAAGGCCGCACTGGCCAGGGCAAGGCCAATGGCGGACGCCTTCACCATGCCTTGGAGTTCCAGGAACCGATTGGCGATCGCTGAAAACACGCGGTCTGCGCCGCCATAGCCGTGGTCGAATGCGGCGCGGGCGATTGAGTCGAGATAAACCTCTAGCTCAACGCTCGGCATGTTGCGAAAATTGGCGGGCAACTCACCGGCGAGCAGAGAACGCACAATTCCCTCACCCAGCATCGCATAAGCCAGCGCCACGATGAGTGCCGGGACAAAGGTCCACATCGCAACGTAATAGCCGTGATAATTGGGCCGGGAATGAATACGCACAGAGCCTGCTGCGCCATTGAATCGCTCCGCCTGGACCCGGCCGACAAAAAAGCCGCCCGATGCCAGCATCGCGAGCAATGCGAGCATTAGCCAACCCATAGGCAAATGACCGAGTTGCTGAACCATCCAGTTCGAATTCCCTGTTGATATGGCTCCCCTTAATGCTGCTCCGCGACAGTTATGTGACAATTATGACAGGCATGACAGATGACCGCACACGTCTTGCACCTAACCGCCTGATCGGCCACATCTTGGGGCATGAAGAAACACACTGAATCTGAAGCCATCTGGCATGGGACAACGATCCTTGCCGTTCGAAAGTCTGGTAAACTTGCCATGCTGAGCGACGGACAAGTCTCAATGGGTCAAACCATTATGAAGGGAAATGCACGTAAGGTTCGTCGAATCGCCGGAGGCGATATCCTCGCGGGCTTTGCGGGCGCTACGGCAGATGCTTTCACCCTTTTCGAAAGGCTTGAAGCGAAGCTGGAACGCCATCCGGGCCAACTCCAAAGGGCCGCTGTCGAGCTGGCAAAGGACTGGCGCACCGAAAAATACCTACAGAAACTTGAAGCCCTGCTGATCGTGGCCGACAAGGAAGTCACGCTCGTGATCACGGGCGCAGGTGATGTGCTTGAGCCAGAGCATAATGTGGTCTCGGTCGGTTCAGGAGGAAACTATGCGCTGGCGGCTGCGCGCGGCCTATACGATTACGAAGAAGATGCTGAAGTCATCGGCCGGAAGGCCATGCAAATCGCTGCTGATATCTGCGTTTATACAAACGCCAATTTCACACTCGAAACGCTCGATCTTTAGTCGCGCCCGATTGTCTTCTGATGCCATTCCTGCGGCAAACCAGTTCCGGAAATTTTGAATGCAAAACCTGACACCTCGCGAAATCGTTGCCGAACTTGACCGGCACATCATTGGCCAGAATGGCGCGAAACGCGCTGTCGCTATTGCTCTGCGCAATCGCTGGCGTCGCAAGCAGGCCCCCGAAGCCCTGCGCAACGAGATCACGCCAAAGAACATTCTGATGATCGGTCCGACAGGCGTCGGCAAGACAGAAGTATCCCGTCGCCTCGCCAAGCTCGCCAATGCGCCCTTCCTCAAGGTGGAGGCGACAAAATTCACCGAAGTTGGTTATGTGGGTCGCGACGTCGAACAGATCATTCGTGACCTGGTCGAAGCATCCATTGGCATGGTTCGTGAGCAAAAGCGGGCTGGGGTGTCCCAGCAGGCGCAGGATGCAGCGGAAGAACGGCTTCTTGATGCTCTGGTCGGCGCCGAGTCTCAAGCCTCCACACGTGAAGCGTTCAGGCGCAAATTGCGGGCTGGCGAACTCGACGACAAGCCTGTCGATGTCGACTTCAACGAGACAGGCAACCCCATGCAGATGCTGGATATCCCAGGCCAGGGTGGCTCCATGGGCATGATCAACCTGTCAGACATGCTGGGCAAAGCCATGGGCAATCGGACGAAGCGCGTTCGTACGACTGTGAAGGCGGCCTACCAGCCCCTTATCGAGGAAGAAGCCGACCGCCTGCTGGATGAGGATGCCATCGTCCGCGAGGCCGTACATGCAGTCGAAGAGGACGGCATCGTTTTTCTCGACGAAATTGACAAGGTCGCTGCCCGCAAGGACCGTGGCGGTGCCGATGTCAGCCGCGAAGGTGTGCAGCGCGACCTGCTGCCGCTGATCGAAGGCACGACAGTTTCGACGAAGCGTGGCGCAGTCAAAACAGATCATATCCTGTTCATTGCATCCGGCGCCTTCCACGTCGCCAAACCGTCCGACCTGCTTCCGGAACTGCAGGGCCGCCTGCCGATTCGCGTCGAACTCGAACCCTTGTCGCGCGACGACCTGCGCCGTATCCTCGTTGAGCCAGAAGCCAGCCTGGTGCGCCAGTACGAGGCGCTGATGGCCGCAGAAAATGTGACACTCATATTCGAGGATGCCGCTATCGACCGGCTTGCCGACCTCGCAGAGGCCGTGAACAGTTCAGTCGAGAATATTGGCGCCCGGCGACTGCAGACTGTTCTGGAGCGGCTTCTTGATGAAATCAGCTTTGAGGCACCCGACAAGTCTGGGGAAACAATCACGATCACGGCGGACTATGTGAACGAACGTGTCGCAAGCCTTGCCGGCAATGCGGATCTCTCAAAGTTCATTCTCTAGCGCGGATCAACTGGCTGTGGCCCGCCGTACAGGCAAATGCTTCTTGCCCCAATCACGCAGAGTCATGAGAGCGGGCGCAAGCTCCTGCCCCTTGTCGGTCAGGATATAGTCATATCGCTTCGGGGCGTCAGAATAGGGCTGTCGGACCAGAACACCCGCCTCCACAAGCCGTTTTAATCTGTCCGCCAGGATGTGCCGCGTCATGCCGCCTGATTCCGCGAACTGTTCAAACCGGGAAAATCCAAGCAGGCAATCGCGCAAGATGAGAAGGGTCCAGCGATCTCCCAATACAGATAGCGTGCGCGCCACTGGGCACCAGTTATCCGAAAGCTCCGACCACTTCATGCAGATGCACCATGCCTGATTCAAGCAAGTTCTAAAAAAGCACTATGGCGTGATTCGCGCAGGCTTCCTCTCGAGAGATCTGGAAATAATCTTCTGCGCTAAAGCTTGATGCCTGCAGACGCAGCGAGATTGCTCAGCGAAACTTCCGGCCGCGGGCCAAAGTGGCTGATGACTTCGGCCGCAGCAATATGGCCAAGCCTTGCACATGTCGCCAATGGCAGGCCCCGGGCATAGCCAAACAGGAAGCCGGCCGCGTATTGATCACCCGCACCTGTCGTGTCGACCACTTTGGCCACTGGTTCTGCTGCGACGACGAGAGGCTCGCCATCACCGATGACGACCGAGCCCTTTTCGCTGCGTGTTACGGCGGCAATGGCTGTATCGGCCTGAAGACGAGCGATCGCTTCATCAAAGTCCCGCGTCTGATAGAGCGACAGAAGCTCTTCCTCATTGGCGAAGAGAATGTCGACATGACCCTGCACGAGATGCAGAAAGCTCTCCCGGTGGCGGTCAACGCAAAAACTGTCCGAAAGTGTCAGCGCGACGAGGCGGCCGGCGGACTTGGCTATTTCGGATGCGTGTATGAAGGCCGCCTTGGCGTCGTCCTTATCGAACAGATAGCCTTCAAGATAGAGGATGCGGCCTTCGCGTACGACTGCTTCATCAACATCCTCTTTGGAGAAGAGAACCGACGCGCCAAGGAATGTGTTCATGCTGCGCGCGCCGTCATCGGTTACGAAGATGATGCAGCGAGCCGTGGCCGGGCCGCCTTCGAGGGGATGCGTGGCAAACGGCACTCCCGTCTTGGCCATTTCTTCGCGAAACTGACGGCCAAGTTCATCATTTGCCGTCTTTCCGATATAGGCTGCGCTGCCACCGAAGCTTGATATGCCCGCTATGGTATTTGCACCGCTCCCACCTGACGTAATGATGGGGTTCTTGGCTTCGGCCGTGAGTTCCTCGGCGCGAGGCTCCTCGATCAGTGTCATGGCATCTTTTTGGATGCCCCACGATTTGAGGAACGCATCATCGGCGGTTGAAAGGACATCAACGATCGCATTGCCCAGGCCGACAACATCATAACGGGTAGAAGTCATATTTCTATGCCTTGAAAACTAGCCCTGCCGATTGCCAGACATGCGCGCTGGACGCAACAGCCCGCCGTGCTAAACCGCTCAACATGAAAATCGCCTACATCGCATCCAAGGTTACGCTTCCAGGCTCCCCAGTTCGACGCAGTGATGCTTTCGAGCATGACTACATGATGCATGCGCTTGTGCCCGCGTTCGCGGAACGAGGCATGAGCGTGAGTGATATTGCCTGGGATGATCCGCGTGCCGATTGGGCGTCGTACGATGCCGCAATCATTGGCACGACGTGGGACTATTGGGACAGGATAGATGACTTCCTCGACACGCTGGAGGCGATCGGCAGACAGACGCGCCTGTTCAACTCAGCCAATATGGTGCGGTGGAATAGCCGGAAGACATACCTGAAGGATCTCGAATCCAATGGCGCCCACCTCATCCCTACCCTGTGGCTGGACACGGTCACGCCTGAGGCAGCCTCTGGCGCTTTTGATGCACTTGGCAGCGATGACCTTGTCTTCAAGCGACAGATCGGCGCCGGCGCCCGGGACCAGTTCCGCCTCAAGCGTGGCGACGCGATTCCGGCTGTTTCCCATCCCATGATGGTCCAACCCTTCCTGAAGATGATACAGGTCGAGGGTGAGATCAGCTTCATATTTGTCGATGGCGCGTTCAGCCATGCACTTATCAAGCGCGCCACCAACGGCGACTACAGGATTCAGTCCGAGTACGGCGGTCAGGAAGAACCAATCACACCGTCAGAAGAGGATCTGGCTGCAGCGCAGGCAATCATAGGAATGCTCGACCAGACACCGCTCTATGGTCGCGTGGATATGCTGCGTGGAGAAGAAGGCCATCTGCTGCTGATGGAGCTGGAACTGATCGAACCATATCTTTATCCGAAAGAAGGGCCAGAACTTGGCAACAGATTGGCTGCCGCGATTGCGCGCCAACTGGAAACAACGTCATAAGGCTTTTTATTCGTATTGTGCCAGATCACCGCGGCGCCCGGTGCAAAATGCCATTCGCATCCGAGGACAATCGAAACGATGAACAAATTCGCTCTTACGGCATCGGCAGCTCTGTTTGTGGCCAGCATGTGCTGAGCGCAAACAGACAATGACGACGGTCTCTATCTGGGTTCTCGTGGATACGGCACGATCAGTGATCAGTGATCACTGATCCGAATAATCTGATCTTTGCGGCAAGCCGGGAGTTTGGTGGCGCAGTCGGATACCGGTTTTCATATGTCTGGCGCGTGGAGACCGAGCATTCACGGCGCTGGGCGAAGATCCAGGGTCTCAATGGCGCCAAAGCGGTGCGCGGCGACTTTGATGCCCACACATTGGGGGTTCATGTGTTTCGCGACTTCCGGACCTGTCGCAAGCTTCGCTCCTTTATCGGCGCAGGCACTGGCGGCGGAATATTGGATTTCGACCTCAAAGGTCCTGCAGACATCAGTCCTGACTTCATCGTCATCGACGATGACACGAGTATCAGCACCTATGGAAACGTCTTCATGGGCCCGACCTACCATATCAATTCGCAAATGCGCGTCGGCGCCGGTTTCGAGTATTTCTCTTGTACTGATCAGGCGGCTGAATCCAATCTCGGGGATATCGACGGAATAAATAGAAGCTACAATTTCTTCCTATCGCTACGCTGGCGTCCAGACTTTAGAGCCAGGCGCTACTTCCCGAAGCCGTAGACCAATGCAACCTTCAACGCTGTGTCTGTATCCTCGAAACCGTCAGCCGGATTTGTGTCGTACCGTACGTTGAACGACATGCGGGCAGAGAAGGACTTGGAAACAGACGCTATCAGGGCAATGCTGTTCTCAATCTGGGTAGACGTCTCACCGTAAAGAACGTCAGTCTCGTTTGCCAATTTCACATTCTCGTTAAATTGGTAGCCGAATTCGGAGCGCGCCACCGCGCCAATGGACGTCACTGTTTCGGCCGGTGAAACCACGACAGCGCCGGTGGAGTCAGTCGTCACAGTGCGCTTTATTTCATCAATCTTTACACCTGGACCGCCCCGAACGGTCCAGGTTGCCTTATCGCCTGCAAAAATATGATACCCGAGACCACCGCCGACAAATGTGCGGCTATCAAAGCCTGTGAACTGATCAACTTCGTAGGAGGCGCGGCCAAAGCTGAAGAGCTTCTCGCCAAGCAGACGATCAACATCGCCAGAGAAGAAATAGCGATTGCGGCTTTCGATACCGTCCTGCTCGCCATATTCCCCGTCAGCAACAAGTTCGACCTTCCAGAGACCCGCTTTCCGGGCGACATCAACGCCGAGACCAAGGTCAGTCGTTTCAGTATTGCCCGTCGTATAGCCTGCCGTGAAGGCCCCCTCGCCGCTCCAGCCATCTTTTTCCTGGGCGTAGGCAGGCGCAGTGACCAAAAGACCAGCTCCCGCGAAAGCAAGGATGAATGACGACTGTTTCAGTGGAAGCATGGGGAAGACTCCTGGATCGATCAGTAGGACCTGTGGCGGCAGATAATGGCCATTGCCTTATGAAAACATGGCCCGTTAATGGCCGATATACCGGCAGAATGATCTGCGGCAACCCTGCCTAGGCAGAAGGCGCTTTACCACGCGGACCGAGGCGCGAGACGGTCGCTGGATCTGGGGTTTTTGGTTTGTAACGACAAAGATCCGCAACGGCGCAATGCCAGCATTCCGGGGTCTGCGCCTTACAGACATAGCGGCCATGTAGAATCAGCCAGTGGTGTGCGCCCTGCTTGTATTCAGTCGGCGTGGCGCGCTCAAGGCCCGCTTCGACCTGCTCCGGCGTCTTGCCGGGGGCAAGTCCGGTCCGGTTGGCAACACGAAACACATGCGTGTCCACTGCGATCGTCGGGACGCCAAATGCCTCGTTCAGAACCACATTCGCGGTCTTGCGTCCCACGCCCGGGAGGCGCTCAAGCTCCTCACGGGTGTCGGGAACCACGCCGTTATATTCGTCGAGAAGCATCTGGCTAAGCGCGATCACATTCTTGGCCTTGTTACGCCAAAGCCCGATTGTGCGAATGTAACCCGCCACGCCCTCTTCGCCGAGCGCGAGCATCTTTTCAGGAGTGTCTGCAACGCTGAAGAGCTTGGCTGTTGCCTTGTTCACCCCCACATCCGTCGCTTGTGCAGACAGCGCAACGGCGACAACCAGTGTATAGGGGCTCGTAAAGTCCAGTTCGGTACGTGGTTCAGGCCGGTCTTCAGCGAGCGCCACATATAGCGCATGCGCCTTTTCGGGGCCGAAGGTTCTGGGGGCCCGCTTTTTCCGGGGCTTGGGCTTGGAGGGTGCGTCATTTGGCATGCAGGAGTGTCTAAGTCGCACTTTCCAGTATGCAAGGCCGTGCTAGATAATCCTGCATGAGCGAAATCGACGAAGTCGTTTATCTGGATGCGCTGCTGACCCCGAACAGGTCACTAAGCCCTCGTGGCTTTGCCATCATCATGAGTGTCGTTGGTGTCGTGAGCTTTATCAGCGGCATGGCGTTTCTCTCGATGGGCGCCTTCCCTGTTGTCGGGTTCTTCGGCCTGGATGCGCTGGCGATCTACTTCGCCTTTCGTTGGTCTTTTCGTCATCAGCGTGAACAGACCCGCATAACCATCACCGCCAAATCGGTACATCTGTTTCATCGTAAGGCCGATGGCTCAGAGCGGCGTGTCGAACTGCCTTCAGGCTTTGCCAGGGTTGAACTCGATGAGCCCTTGGAACCGACAAGCTGGCTGCGAATCGAGCACGGCAGGACAGCTTATGTGATTGGACGTTTTCTGACACTTCCGGAGCGAAAATCGCTATCAATCGCTATCCGGGCGGCCCTGATTCAGGCCCGTAGCGAAAGGTATCTGGCCTGATTTTGGTATTACCAAAAATAAATGACGCCTGCGTCATGGTTTTTCTTGCCGGCCTATGGTAGCTTTCAGATGAAATCAAAACTGGCATCCGGTTTGTGGGTGCTACGGAGGAAAGAAAATGGCTGCCGATACTGCACAGAGCATCGACCATCCCGCACTGAAGCGTCCCAAGGTCTCAGACCGTGAACCACTACACCCTGGCTATCTTCGCGTCGGCGAAGAAGTGCCACCGGCATCCAGCGTCGACATACAGACCATGGACATTGTTGACCCAGAGATCTGGCGCCAAGGCGCATACTGGCCGCGTCTCGAGCGCCTTCGCAACGAAGACCCGATCCACTTTACGCCAGACAGCTTTGTGGGACCTTACTGGTCGATAACACGCTATGAAGACATCATGGCCATCGACACGGACCACAAACGTTTCTCCTCAAGCTGGGAGCATGGAGGCATCACGCTGGGCGAGCCACTCGAAGATTTCGAGATGCCGATGTTCATCGCGATGGACGAACCGCGCCACTCCGAACAACGCAAGACAGTCCAGCCAGCTGTCGCGCCAAACATGCTCAAGGAATATGAGTCGCTTATCCGCTCGCGCACCCAGGGACTGCTCGACAGCATTCCTGTGGGAGAGCCGTTTGACTGGGTTGATACCGTCTCGGTCGAACTGACCACGATGATGCTGGCGACCCTGTTTGACTATCCATACGAGCGCCGCCGCGACCTCACGCGCTGGTCGGACGTCGCCACCAACATGAACAATCCTGACATCTGCCCCGGCGGGGAAGAGCAGTGGAAGCAGGAGATGATGACCTGCCTGACCACGTTCATGGGCCTGTTCCAGGAACGCGGTGCCATGGACGAGAAAAACGATCTCATCAGTCTGCTGGCGCACGGCGAAAAGACCCGCAACATGACTCCGATGGAGCTGCTGGGTAACGTCATCCTCCTCATCGTGGGCGGCAATGACACAACGCGCAACTCAATGACGGGGTCGGTCTACGCCCTGAACAAGTTTCCGTCGGAATACGAAAAACTGAAAGCCGATCCCTCACTGATCCCGAACATGGTTTCAGAAACGATCCGCTGGCAGACGCCGCTGGCCTTCATGCGCCGCACAGCGCTGGAAGATGTCGAGATGGGCGGCAAGACGATCCACAAAGGCGACCAGGTCGCCATGTGGTACGTCTCCGGAAACCGCGACGAGCGCTTCTGGGACCGCCCGAACGATTTCATCATTGATCGTCAGAATGCCCGCCGACACATCTCGTTCGGCTTTGGCATCCACCGTTGTGTCGGTAACCGCCTGGCGGAGCTGCAGCTGCAGATCCTGTGGCAGGAAATCATGGAGCGCTTCAGCCATATCGAAGTACTGGACGAGCCATCGCTCACCTCTGGCGCCTTCGTGAAGGGCTACACCTGGATGCCGGTTATCTGCCATCCGAAATAAGCGTGTTGGCTGACGCCGCGCAAAGCCTGATAAACCTCCCATCAGATCCTGATGGGAGGTTTTTTTCATGGATGTTTCCACCGCTGTCGCCCAGCGCATTTCAACGCGCGCCTTCAAGCCTGACGCGCTTTCTGAACCTGATGTTCGCGAATGGCTGACCGCTGCGCAGCGGGCGCCTTCTGGGGGGAATGTGCAGCCTTGGCGGGTGATTGTGGTTTCGGGGGATGCGAAGGATGCGGTGATCGCGAAGGCGGCTGACGTCCTGAAGGACAGCCCCGCGGGCCAGCCGACGGACCGGGACATCTATCCCAAGGACCTGTGGGAACCGCATGAGGCGCGCCGCCGCCGTGTCGGAGAGATGATGTACGAGGCACTGGAAATCCCGCGCAGCGACCGGCCCGCAAAGCTCGCCTGGTTTGCCAACAATTACCGCTTCTTCGGCGCGCCTGCTGCAGTGTTCATTGTGATTGATGAACGGATGGGCCACGGCCAGTGGGGCCATACCGGCATGTACATGCAGACACTTGCCCTGCTCGCAGAGGAGCGCGGATGGGGGACATGCATGCAGGAATGCTGGGGCATTTTGCGCCCAATGCTGAAGGACCATTTCGGACTGGGCGAGACTGAAATGGTCTGGTGCGCGATGGCTGTTGGCGTTCCTGATCCCGACCACAAGGTCAATTCGCTGCGCGCGGAACGGGCCGATCTGGACGAAATCGCAGAGCTTAGGGGCTTTTAGGCGTCCGTTCCGGGGGCATTCCGGTGCACTTCGGAGTCCGTTCCCGGACCCTTCCGTGACCGTTTCGGGCCCATTTCGGACCTATTGCTGCCGCAGCGCGGTGGTTTGTAGGGGTATGATCACGCGTCGTGCCGCCTTGTCCGGCCTTGTGGCTCTTCCCCTCATCCCGAGCGTTGCGGGCGAGCGGCTGATCCCCTGGGATACGCGACTGATCCACGCCGCGCGCCGGCAGATCGGAGTTACGCTGAGCTACGACGCGGCTTATGTCAGCCTGGCCTACCCGAACGGCGATGTTCCCCGAGAGCGGGGCGTATGCACGGACGTCGTTGTACGGGCCTATCGCGACGCGGTCGACTTCGACCTGCAGTCAGCTGTGCATCAGGACATGAAAGCGGCGTTCAGTGCCTATCCGAAGATCTGGGGCCTATCGCGGCCTGACAGGAATATCGACCATCGGAGGGTGCCGAACCTGGAGACCTATTTCCGGCGCCATGGAGAGGCCTTGGCCACTCCTACCGCACTGACGGATTGGCAGCCGGGCGACCTCTATACGATGCGCCTTAATGGCAGACTGCCACATATCGGAATCGTCTCCGATCGGGTGACGGCCACGGGGCATCATTATGTGCTTCACAATATCGGCGCGGGCACCGCCGAGGATGACATCCTTGGCCTGTTCGATGAGGAAAAGCGGTTCCGTTTCGAACCGCCGATCGTGTGACCTATTCCTCGTCGTCCCAGTCGCTCATCGGGCGTTCCGGCTCACGCGGATTGGACGCGAGCTGGATGACAGCGGCCTTGACGGCAGCACGGTCAAAATCTTCGTCTTCCTCGGGCGTATGTGGGCGCGGCTTCATGTAAGAGAAGACGCTGACAGATGTGTCCTCGGATTCGTCCTCATCAATCTCTTCAACGCTGACGCCCACTTCGAGGGTCGTTTCAGCCTCTTGTGAGGTTGCCGTGTCCGGCACGTCGGCTTCTTGGGCCGATGCTGGCTCTGCCTCATCCTCAAGATCCATGTAATCGGTGACAAAGGCGTCAACGCCGTCGGCTTCGTGCCGATCATCGATCAGGATATCTTCCTCATTGAGGGCTTCCTCGTCCGGCATCTGGAAGCCGGATGGAATCACATCGGACAACAGTCCTTCGGCTTCGAGGTCTGCCTTGCCGGGCAAGGTATCGAGGCTTTCCAGACCGAAGTGCTCCAGGAAAGCGTCCGTCGTGCCAAAGGTCATTGGCTGGCCGGGTGTCTTGCGGCGGCCCTTGATCTTGACCCAGCCGGCTTCCATCAGCGAGTCGATGGTCGTCTTAGCGACGGCAACACCGCGAACGGCCTCGATTTCGGCACGCGTGACGGGCTGGCCGTAGGCGATGATCGCGAGTGTCTCGAGCGCAGCCTGACCCAGCTTTTTCTGGACCTGACGTTCTTCGACAAAAAGATAGGAGAGGTCCTGAGCCGTCTGGAAACGCCACTTTCCGGCGACCTCGACAAGGTTCACGCCGCGGTTGGTATACATGGCACGCAGGGACATCAGCACTTCAGCCGACTCCACGCCGTGCGGCAGGATTTCGGCGATCTGGTCAGCCGAAAGCGGCTCGCCGGCAGCGAACAGGATCGCTTCCGCGCGGCGGATGCCTTCCGACAAGGCTTCTTGCATTCCGCCTTCCAGCGCCGCTTCGGAGCGCTTGTAGGCGAAGGACAGCTGGGCCATGGGATCCCGCGTCTCTTCTGGTGAATCATCCATCATTTCAAACTTCTCAAGCGGTTGCATCCCTGCCCTCCCCGGGGTTGGTTGCTGCATTACGCAGGTATAGTGGCGCAAAATGGGCGTCCTGGCGGACGTCGACCTCGCCGTCCCGGGCGAGTTCGAGCGCTGCCGCAAAGACGCTTGCCGTAACAGACCTTGGCGGCAGGTCCGGATCGACATCCGTCATCGTTGTACGAATCTCGTCAAGCGTAGACCATCGGGTCAATTGGCTACGCAGTGCCCGCAGTGTGGTGCGCGCCAGCTCCAGCGGCAAGACGAATTGCTGCTCAATCTTGTGAGGGGCTTCCTTTTCCTTGCGCTCACGAATGGCGCCAAAGGCCTGCGTCAGCTCGTAGAGCGAGGCTTTGAATTCGGTATGCTTGACAACGACAGGCTGCTCGGGCCGTCCGCGCAGGAAAATGACATTGTTGAGAACCGGACCTGCTTCAAGCTCTTCAACGGCGGTCCGCATGGCGTCGAGCCGTTTCAGGCGGAAGGCCAGCCGTTCAGCCATCTCCTCGCCGCTTGGCTCATCCTCATCCATCTTTTCCGGCTTGGGCAGCAGGAGCCGCGACTTCATGTAGGCAAGCCATGAGGCCATCAGCAGATAGTCTGCCGCAAGGTCCATCCGCTTCGACTTTGCGTCTTCAATAAAGCCTAGGTACTGGACGGCCAGATCTAGGATCGACAGGTGCAGAAGATCGACCTTCTGGCGGCGTGCCAGTTCCAGCAGGAGATGAAGCGGGCCTTCATATCCATCAACATCGACGCGGAAGATATCCCCCGCTTCGGCGTCCTGCGCGTCTGCCGACAGCGCATCGATGGAGATGGCCTCACCGCTCATGCCATCGCCCTGAATTCGGGAAAGAGTTCATGGAAGCGGGCCCAGCCGGCCTCACCGTCGAATGACTGTTCATTCGCAGCCACGACCTCGGCGCGGTCCGCGCGCTGAAGGGCCTTGCCGGCGAGAAGCGGCGACGCTTCGGCCACTTCAGTCATTTCGGCGAGGATATCGTTCTCATCCTTCAGGAAGCCTGAGCAGTGCAGCAGCACGTCACAGCCGGCAGCTATTGCCCCGTCCGCACGCGTCGTCAGGCTGCCGCCCAGCGCCCTCATCCCCAGATCATCCGTCATCAGCAGGCCATCAAACCCGATTCGCTCGCGAATGATGCCTTGAATCAGCTTTGGCGAGAGGGTGGCGACAACGCCATGATCAATCGAATCGTAAGCGATATGCGCCGTCATCGCCATTGGCGCGTCCGCAAGGCGGGCAAAGGCGTCGAAATCGCGGGCGAGTTCATCCTCGCTCGCGGTAACGCGGGGAAGCTCGAGATGGCTGTCGGACACAGAGCGCCCATGGCCGGGGATATGCTTGATCACGCCGGCGACACCGCCGTCGGCGAGGCCCTTCAGGGCAGCGCGGCCAAGGTCTGCAACCTGCTCAGGCGTTGTACCGAAGGCGCGGTCACCGATCACGTCATGGGCGCCGGGAACAGGCAGATCGACTACCGGTGCGCAATCGGCATGAATGGACATGGCGGCAAGTTCAGCGGCAATCAGGCGATGTCCCAACCATGCGGCCTCCAGACCTCGTTCACGATCCGCCTGGTAAAGAAGCGCATAGTCTTCACCGCGCGGGAAAAGCGGCCATTCAGGCGCTTTCAGGCGCGCGACACGACCGCCCTCCTGATCGATAAAGATGAGCGTCGCCCGTCCTGTGGCATCCCATATGTCGCTGACCAGTTCGCGGATCTGCGTTTTCGACACGCAGGAGCGCCCCATGAGGATCACGCCCCATGGATTGTGCGTCGATAAGAGGGCTTTCTCGCCCGAAGTAAGCCGCGCGCCAGAGACGCTGAGGATACAAGCCTTCTTCACTATCCCGTCACCACAATGCAGTTTTCGCCAGCGGCCTTGAGCGCGTCGCAAAAGGCCGAAGCCTCCGATCTTTCGGCAAAGGTGCCGACGCGCAAGCGGTAAAAGACACCTTTGGCGCCCAGATCAGCGCGCTGGATATGTTTCGAGGCGCCCTGATAGATATCCGGACGGGACGTGGATGATTTACGCCACGCAGCTTCTGCAGCCTCTTCAGACCGAAAGGCGGCAACCTGGACCATAAAGGTGCCATTCGTGGCGAATTCAAATTCGGACATGGCCTCTTGCCGCGATATGGGCTGCGCCGCCATGGGCATTGGAGCAGGGTTCACGGCGGCCACTTCGAGATCGTCATCAGACTCGGCCGGACGCGAATCCAGGTCTGCGAGGGCGCGGACCTGATCGGCAACGGCGTTCGGCATGCCGTTTTCGGGGTCGGTCTCGTCTGCGCCGGCTGATTCGATTCCCGGACGCAGCTCTATTGGTGGGCCGCCCTGAAGGAATTCGGTGCTGCGCTCTTCATCCGCCAATTCGGCATCCTGCGCCGCCGGTCGGTCAGAGGCATCCATCTGGTCGTAGAAGCGCTTGTCCGTGTCAGGCACGGCGACGCCGCCGCGGTCTTCGGGTGTGCGCTTATATGGCTGGGAATCGGCGATAACACTGGGGATTCCAGCACCATTGGCGCGCACGCCCTGCCGGTATGTGTTCCAGACGACGGCACCAAAGACGAGCAGCACGCCAATTGCGAGCGCCAGAATCAGCGGCCCACGTGCGGTTTCATCATCGCGGACCTCGAATCCCCGGTAGTCATCCTCGAAAGGCGAATAATCGCCTCCGTTGCGTGATCTGCCCATGGAATACTTCCTTCAGAACGGTTTGCTGAGGTTAATATTAGGGGCCGTTTCGTTAATGACGCTTGAAGATCAAGGGGATTTAGCCGCTAGCAACTGCATCCATTGCTTAACCAGCGGAAACCATGGCTGCGATCAGCGCATACCGCTCGCATCAAACAGGCGGCGGTGCTCTTCCATGGCGAATGTGTCGGTCATGCCCGCGATATAGTCGCAGACGATGCGCGCCCGGCGGCCCTCGGTGACCTGGGCGGCATCGTGGCGCCAGGGCGGCGGCAGCGTTTCGGGCTCGGCGAGGAAGATGTCGAACAGGTCGGCCAGCAGGCGCTTGGCCTGGCTGCGCATGCGGTTGACCTTGTAGTGCTTGTACATGCGTTCGTAGAGGAAGGCGCGCAGGGGCCGCTGGCGGTCAGCCAATGCGTCCGAGAAGGCCACGAGCGGGACATCCATGGCGCGCACCGCGGCCGCGCTGGCGGGCTGGTGCAGCGCGATGCGGCGGCGAGTTTCGTCGGTCACGTCGTTGATCCAGATGCCGATGAGGCGCCGGACGGCCTCGTAGGTGACCATGCGGTCGCTCAGCTGGGGGTATTCGATACGCACGCCCCGGAAGGCTTCACCGACGACGGGGATGTCTTTCAGGTCGTCGATCGTGAACAGGCCGGAGGCGATTCCGTCATCGATGTCATGATTGTTGTAGGCGATATCGTCTGACAGGGCGGCGACCTGGGCTTCCGGGCCGGCGAACTGGTCGGGTTCAAGATCGGCGAGGTGGTGGAAGTTGCGGAAGGCCGCGGGCAAGCTGCTGATCGGTGTGTCAGGGCCGGTGACGGGGCCATTGTGCTTCACGAGCCCCTCCAGCATTTCCCAGCTGAGGTTCAGGCCATCAAAATTGGGGTAGCGCACTTCCAGCTTGGTGACGATTCGCAGGGTCTGGGCGTTGTGGTCGAAGCCCTCATAGTCTTTCATGCACTCGTCGAGCTGGTCTTCCCCGGCATGGCCGAAGGGCGGATGGCCGAGATCATGGGCGAGCGCGAGCGCTTCTGCGAGGTCTTCATCGAGGCCAAGCGTACGGGCGATGCTGCGGGCGATCTGGGCGACTTCGAGGGAATGCGTCAGGCGGGTTCGGTAATGGTCGCCCTCATGGGCCACAAAAACCTGCGTTTTCTGCTTCAGGCGGCGGAAAGCGGTGGAGTGGACAATCCTGTCGCGATCGCGCTGGAACGGCGTGCGGGTCGCAGACGGGGCCTCCTCATGATAGCGCCCGCGGCTGTCTTCGTGACGCGTCGCAAACACTGCTCTCTTTTCCATTGGCCAATTCGTCCCTATCTTGTGTGCATGAGCACCGTAACAGCCCCTGATGTGACCCTGTCCGCCTCCGCTGCCAAGCGGATTAATGCGATTCTGGCCAAACAGGACGGCGCAGCCTTCCTGCGCGTATCTGTCGAAGGTGGCGGATGTTCGGGCTTTTCATACAAATTCGACTTTGCCGATGCCGCCAATGCCGACGATATGATTGTCGAACGTGACGGCGCGCATGTGCTGATCGACGAGATGAGCCTCGAATTCCTGCACGGCGCCGAGATCGATTTTTCGACCGAACTGATCGGCGCGGCATTCAAGATCAAGAACCCGAACGCCACGGCGGCCTGTGGCTGCGGGACGAGCTTCTCCGTCTGACCTGCCCCTGCGTCCGGCTCGCACGGGCCTGACTTTGCGCGTATGCTGCGGCCTCAGGAGGACGACAGCATGATGAGACCCAAGCCATTCCGGATCGATGTGCCCGACAAGAAGATCGAGGCCATCATGGAGCGGGTGAAGAATTACCAATGGTTCCCTGCCCCTGCGAACGAGCAGGGCTTTGCCTACGGCATGTCGACCCCCGTGATGAAGGACCTGCAGCGCTACTGGCTGGCCGGCTATGACTGGCGCGAAGCTGAGACCGACCTCAATCGCTATCCGAGCTACATGGCCGATGTCGATGGCATGGATATCCACTTCGTGCATGTGATTGGGGAAGCCGGCGGCAGTCGACCTCTGCTGCTGACGCACGGCTGGCCGGGTTCATTCTATGAATTCTGGGAGGCCATCGGTCCCCTCGCCTATCCGTCAAAGCATGGCGGCAAGGCAGAGGACGCCTTCGACATCGTGATCCCGTCCCTGCCCGGCTATGGGTTCTCGGAGAAGCCGAAATCGCCGCTTGGCCAGCGCGCGACCGCGAAGCTCTGGAATACGCTGATGCAGGACGTGCTCGGCTACGAAACCTATCTGGCGCAAGGGGGCGACTGGGGAGGCCTCGTGACGTCGTGGCTCGGCTATGACCATGGCACGCATGACAAGAAGGGTGGCTGCAAGGCGATCCACCTGAACATGATGGGTTTCCGGCCAAACCCGCCCATCCCGCAATCGCAGGAAGAGACCAATTGGCTGAACGCTTCGCAGGCCGCGATGCAGCGCGAGGGGGCCTATTTGATGGAACAGGCGACCAAACCGCAGACACTGGCCATGGCGCTGATGGACTCACCCGTGGGTACGGCCGCATGGATCATCGAGAAGTTCCATGGCTGGTCTGACCTGAAGGATGGCGACCTCTTCAGTGTCTATTCCAAGGACCAGTTGCTGACGAATGTGATGATCTATCTGGTCAATGACGCCATTGCGACGAGCGTCTGGTATTATAACGCCTTGTTCCAGGAGGGCGGCGTCGGGCTGCCGGATAGCAAGCGCTGTGAAACCCCGACTGGCTTTGCCAATTTCCCCGGCGAGACAATCTACGCGGCGCCACCGCGCAGCTGGGCTGAGCGGGCATACAATATCTCGCACTGGAACGAGATGAGCCATGGCGGTCATTTCGCGGCCATGGAAGCGCCGGAGCTGTTTGTGGAGGAAGTCAGGTCCTGGGCGGGGAGTGCCGACTAGGCGGCTGAGCCTGCCCGAAGGTCCTGACCGACATTCTGAAGCACGGCATTGACGAACTTCGCTTCGGTCTCGTCGAAGAAGTCATAAGCGAGCGAGACATACTCATCGAGAATGACGGCGCTGGACAATTCCTGATGCGCGATGAACTCAGCCGCTCCTGCGCGCAATATAGCCCGCGTGGTCGAGTCAAGACGGGTCAGTTTCCAGCCATCTGCGAGGCGGGAGAGGATAGCCGTATCGATGGCAACCTGATGCGCGACTACGGCGTTCAGGATGGATTTGAACAGGTCCGGGTCGGCTTCCTCAACAGGACGCTCGTCCGGGCCGATCCCCAGACGGTCTTCCATGAAGGCCCGGATCGTCGCTTTGGCCGATTTCTCCGTCTGCTCCATTTCGTAGAGCGCCTGAACAGCTGCCAACCGGGCGCCTGCACGCCGCGCCCGGATGACCTCAAATGGGACTTTTTGCTGGCTCAACGAATGAGTTCCTTGCGGAACTTGATCATCGACAGGCAGGCCTCAGCAGCGTCCTTGCCCTTGTTCTTCTGCTTGCGGTCAGCGCGGACCCATGCCTGATCACCGTTCTCGACGGTCAGGATGCCGTAACCGATGGCCTGACGGCGCTGGACGATAAGGTCCATGAGGCCACGGGCACTTTCGCCACAAACATAATCATAATGCGAGGTTTCGCCGCGAATGACGCAGCCAAGTGCCACAGCGCCATCAAAGCGGCCGCTGTCGGCTGCCATGGCAATCAGGCCCGGCAGTTCGAAAGCGCCAGGCACTTCCATGACAGTGACTTTTGCACCTGCAGCTTCAAGCACTTCCATCGCGCCGAGTTCCAGCTCGTCGCTGATGTGTTTGTAGTAGCGTGAAATGGCAATAAGAACGCGTTCCGCCATTATTTCGTCTCCTCGTTCAAGCGGCGCCAGCCCTCTATGGTCAGGCCGTATCCGTCAAGCCCCGCAACGCGGGTTGGCTGCGTATCGGACAGGAAAGTCATGCGGCGAACGCCCAATTCGCGCAAGATCTGCGCGCCGACGCCATATTCCCGCAAGGGGGCGGACGGGTCACGGGGCGTGCTACTCTTCAGGCCGAGACGCTCTGCAATGACGTTGGGATGCATGGAATTGACGAAAACGACCACGCCTGGCTCCTCGGCGTCGGCAATTATCCGCATGGCCTTCCCGACAAGACCCTCTCTCGGACCAGTCTCGCCAAGAATGTCGGCTAGTACGTCCGTACGGTGAACGCGCACGAGCGTGTTGGAATCCGGCGTGATGTCGCCATGGACGATCGCGATGTGTTCGGAATTGTCGAGCGTGTTGCGGAAGCAGACCGTCTTGAAGCCATCCCCGTAGGTGGAGTTCAGCACAGCTTCGACGCGGCGCTCAAGGAAGCGGTCGTTCTGGCGGCGCCAGGCGATGAGGTCGGCGATCGTGCCGATCTTGAGATTGTGAAGCTGTGCGAAGGAAACCAGGTCCGGCAGCCGGGCCATGGAGCCATCTTCGTTCATGATCTCGCAGATCACGCCAGCCGGATAGAGGCCAGCCATGCGCGAAATATCGACAGCGGCCTCGGTGTGGCCAGCGCGAACCAGCGTGCCGCCATCCTTGGCAACCAGCGGAAAGACGTGTCCGGGCGAGACGATATCAGCGTCGTCTGCTGTAGGATCAATCGCTACGGCGATGGTCCGGGCGCGATCGTGCGCCGAAATGCCTGTTGTGACACCCTCTTTTGCCTCGATGGACACCGTAAAGGCTGTCTGCATGCTTTCGCGGTTGTTGCGGGTCATCATGTCGAGCCGAAGCGTGTGGGCACGCTCCTGCGTCATGGCGAGGCAGATCAGGCCGCGACCGTGGCGGGCCATGAAGTTGACCTGCTCCGGCGTCGCAAAGGTAGCCGGGATGATCAGGTCACCCTCATTCTCGCGATCCTCGGCGTCGACCAGGATGTACATGCGGCCGTTGCGGGCATCCTCGATGATCTCGTCGATCGAGGAAATGGCGTCGTGGAAACTGTCAGACATTGTTAGAGGGTCCTTCCGGCGCGTCGGCGCCAATCATGCGCGCCACGTAGCGCGCGAGCATGTCGATCTCAAGGTTCACATGTGCACCGGGCGTGAGGTTCGACAGGGTCGTCACCTCCCATGTGTGCGGAATGATCGCGATCTGGAAGTCGCCATTCGGTAGGGCCGCAGCGACCGTCAGCGATACGCCATTGATGGCCGCAGAGCCCTTGGTGGCAAAATAGCGCGCAATTTCGGCAGGCGGCCGGATCGTCAGGCGCCAGCTCTGGCCCTCGGCTTCGATGGAAACGACTTCGCCTACGCCATCGACATGGCCGAAGACGAAATGACCACCCAGCTCGTCGCCGAGTTTAAGACTCTTTTCCAGATTGACCCGGGAGCCGGCTTTCCACTCGCCCAGAACAGTCTTCGACAGCGTTTCCGGAACAGCTTCAACGGCGAACCATGCGCCTCGCTCGGCTTGGCCCATATCCACGACCGTCAGGCATACGCCTGAATGCATGATGGATGCGCCCATGGCGATGTCCTCGAGCGGATAGCCGCTTTCGACTTCAAACCGGATGAGACCGTTGCGCGGCTCGGCCTTGCGGACCGTTCCGACGTCAGTGACGAGACCTGTAAACATGGCGGTTGCGATCCTTAGGGGGACTTATGCTGAATTCGAACATAAGTGTCGAGAACGTCATCTCCAATCCGTTCCGTAGCGACAGGCCGCCATCGTGACGCAGCGGAGAGGTCGTCGAGGCCCAGAGTTCCCAATGCTGGCAGGCCATCGCCGCCGATCAGGATGGGCGCGCGGAACCATGCAATTTCATCCACAAGGCCTGCGCGGATGAACGAGGCCGCAAGTGTGCCGCCGCCTTCAAGAAGGATGGATTTGATGCCTTCCCCCTCGGCGCGGCGCACAAGCGAGGTAACGTCAACGCGGGTGCCATTACCGCACCGCCAGATATCAACACCACTGGCAGCCAGGATGTCCTGCGGCTGGCCTGCTGTCGCGACAACGACAGGACCATTGGTGATGGACTGCACGAGACGGGAGTTCCGAGGTGTTCGCCCGCTTGAGTCGGCCACAATACGGACGGGCTGTTTCTTGGGCATGGGCACTGTGCGCGCTGTGAGCAGCGGATCATCGGCGAGGACGGTGCCAATACCGACAACAACAGCATCATGTTCCGCACGCAGCTGGTGGGCGCGCGCGCGCGAACCGCTCGATGTGATCCATTGACTGGTGCCGTCAGCAAGCGCGATGCGGGCGTCGAGGGACGTCGCGATCTTGAGGGTAACCCTCACGCCGCTCATGACTCGTCGAGATCTTCTTCTTCGAGCGCCGTTTTCTCGATGAACTGGGCGAAATCGCTTGGATCCTTGAAATCGCGGTACACGCTGGCGTAGCGGACATAGCCCACGGGGTCGACGCGCTTCAGGGATTCCATGACTAGTTCGCCAAGCTGCGACGATGGCACTTCGGACTCGCCGCCACTCTCGAGTTTCCGCACGATGCCCGAAACCATCTGGTCGATCCGGTCCCGGTCGACGGGGCGTTTGCGCACAGCGACGGAGATTGAACGTGAAAGCTTGTCGCGCTCGAACAGGGACCGCTTGCCATCCCGTTTGACGACGACGATTTCGCGCAGCTGGACGCGTTCAAATGTCGTGAAGCGGGCGCCACAGCTTTCGCAAACACGGCGGCGACGCACTGCGGTGTCGTCTTCAGCCGAGCGACTGTCCTTTACGGCTGTATTCTCGGAACCACAGAAAGGACAGCGCAAGGTCTATCAGCCCCCTAGACCGTTGTAGATCGGGAACTGCGCCGTCAGCGCCTTCACTTCGGCGCGGACCTTGTCCTCGGTTGCGGAACTGTCGCCAGCAGCGACGGCATCCACGACTTCACCGATCCAGTTGCCGATCTGGGTGAACTCGCTTTCACCAAACCCACGCGTTGTGCCAGCCGGCGAACCGACACGAATACCGCTGGTCACAGTCGGCTTGGCAGGGTCGAACGGCACACCGTTCTTGTTGCAGGTGATGAAAGAGCGCTCAAGCGCCTGTTCAGCATCACGGCCGGTCACGTTCTTGGGCCGAAGGTCGATCAGGGCGAGGTGGGTGTCGGTGCCGCCGGAAACGACATCCAGACCGCTCGCCTTGCAAGCCGCAGCCATCGCGCGGGCATTTGCCACGACCTGTTTGGCGTAAGCCTTGAACTCAGGTGTCAGGGCCTCACCGAAAGCAACCGCTTTGGCCGCAATCACATGCATCAGGGGGCCGCCCTGAATACCGGGGAAGATCGCGGAATTGATCTTCTTAGCCAGTGTCTCGTCATTCGTGAGGATCATGCCGCCGCGCGGGCCACGGAGCGTTTTGTGCGTGGTCGTGGTGGCGATGTGGGCGTGTTCGAGCGGGTTTGGATGCGCGCCGCCAGCCACGAGGCCCGCAAAGTGAGCCATATCGACCAGGAACAGGGCGCCGACTTCGTCGGCAATCTCGCGGAAACGCTTGAAATCAATCTCGCGCGGATAGGCGGACCCACCGGCGATGATCATTTGCGGACGGTGAGCCTTGGCAAGACGCTCGACCTCGACAAAATCGATGCGGTCGTCTTCACGACGCACGCCATATTGCACAGCGTTGAACCATTTGCCTGACTGGTTGGGCTTGGCGCCATGGGTCAGATGGCCACCAGCGTCGAGGCTCATCCCGAGGATTGTGTCGCCCGGCTTCAGCACCGCATTGAAAACGCCCTGGTTGGCCTGGCTGCCGGAATTGGGCTGGACGTTTACAAACTCACAATTGAACAGCGCCTTTGCGCGCTCGATCGCAAGGTTCTCTGCAACGTCGACAAACTCGCAACCGCCATAGTAGCGCTTGCCGGGATAGCCCTCGGCGTATTTGTTCGTAAGTATCGATCCTTGCGCTTCAAGCACAGCTTTCGAAACGATATTCTCTGAGGCGATCAGCTCAATCTGGTGTTGCTGGCGTGTGCGCTCATGCGCGATCGCTGCAAACAATTCAGGATCTGCTTCCGGCAGGGATGTCGTAAAAAATCCGCTCGTCACCATCTGGGCCGGAGCCGCCGTATCCGCCATGAGAATCTCCTGTTTCGGGGTCTGGACGTGTCTTTACGCCTACTGCCCCCCAGCCGCAACCGCGTCAAACTGTTGCGAACGAGCCATTTTCACATTGTGGTTGCTATAATGCTCATGTGAATATTGTGGCATTATACTTTGATGTATATGGTATTCTAGCTTGCGCAGACGTACGTTATTAGCAAATAGGGTCGGAGTTTTAGCGAATGAGGCAAGGCGCAAGTATGACCAACATCGACGACACGGATGTGCTGGACATGACGGCGAGTATCGTTACGTCTTTCGTAGCCAATAATTCGGTTGCCGCTTCTGAACTCCCCGCACTCATCAAGACAGTACACGGTACCATCCTCGATCTTTCAACTGGCGGCGCGCAAACTATCGATACGCTTGAACCTGCTGTATCCATTGCGAAATCTGTGACTTCAGAATATCTCGTTTGCCTTGAAGACGGCCGCAAGCTCAAAATGCTGAAAAGGTATTTGCGCTCACGCTATGACATGACGCCTGAAGAATACCGGGCCCGGTGGAACCTGCCAGCGGATTATCCCATGGTGGCGCCAAACTACGCGAAGCTGCGGTCGCAACATGCCAAGGACATTGGCTTGGGCAAGAAGAAACAGGACGTTACTTAAAGTATCCAATATACTTTAAGTAAGTATTCGCCCTAGGCCGCTTTATCGAGCCCAAGTTGCTTCCAGACGGCAAGAATCGCCGCAACCAATTCATCCATCATGGCACCATCGTGCACCGGGCTCGGCGTGAAGCGCAGGCGCTCCGTTCCCCTTGGCACGGTAGGATAATTGATTGGTTGAACGTAGATACCGAAGTCGAACAGAAGTGTGTCTGACAGCGACTTGCAGCGTTCCGGATCGCCAACCAGCAATGGAACGATGTGAGATGGCGAATCCATCACCGGCAAGCCGGCATCCGCAAACTTCTGCTTGAGCAGAGCCGCATTCTCCTGATGGAGGCTGCGCAACCTGCGTCCTTCGTCCGTCCGCAGCTTGGACACGCTCGCTAGCGCTCCAGCGGCCATGACCGGACAAGTAGATGTTGTGAAGATGAAGCCGGAAGCCATCGAGCGAATTGCATCAATCACCGCCGTATGGCCGGCAATATAGCCGCCCATGACGCCGTAGCCCTTCGCAAGCGTACCTTCGATAATGTCGATACGATCCGCAAGGTTCAGCATCTCAGCGACACCTGCGCCGTTCTCGCCGTAAAGGCCGACGGCATGCACCTCATCCAGATAGGTCAGCGCATTGAATTCATCGGCCAGATCGCAAATTTCTTCCATCCGGCCGAAATCGCCGTCCATGGAATACACACTTTCAAATGCAATCAGCTTTGGCCGATCAGCATCGTCCAGCTCAAGCAGGGCACGCAAATGATCGACATCGTTATGGCGGAATACGCGGCGGTCTGCGCCTGAGCGACGAATACCCTCAATCATGGACGCATGGTTGAGCGCGTCGGAATAGATGATCAGGTTGGGCAGAATCTTGCCGAGTGTCGACAGAGTCGCCTCATTGGACACATAGCCTGACGTGAAGAGGAGTGAGGCATCTTTATTATGGAGATCCGCAAGTTCGCGCTCGAGATCGACATGATAGCGCGTTGTGCCCGAAATGTTGCGAGTGCCACCGGAGCCAGCGCCGAAGCTGTCGATGGCGGAGTGCATGGCATCAATAACGTCGTCGTCCTGCCCCATGCCAAGATAGTCGTTGGAGCACCAGATGGTCACTTCACGCTCGCCATCCTCGAAGCGCGCTGTCGCTTTCGGGAACCGGCCGCGATGTCGCTGCAGGTCGATGAAAACACGATAGCGTCCTTCACCATGAATTTCGCCGAGGGCGTCTTCGAATGCTTTAAGGTGCTTCATGGCAATTGGTCGCCTTTGAACGATGACTGGCGTTTAGATAATCCGGCAGAGGCCGTTTGATAATCCTCAACTACGACAAAGGCTGTATTTGTCGCATACGGGAAATCCCTTAGGAATCATATCCAGGCGACTGGCGATCCAGCTTCCGCAGCAATGCAGGCCATGCGAGCCGGTTCGCAAGCACCTTGGTGCCCTCCGGATTGCTCTGCCCCTTCACGACGTTCTGCACATCTTCAGACGCCATGATGACGCCATCGCGACCTGCCGAGAGTGCGCGAACCTGCATTGTGCACGCCCGCTCAAGGAAGAACATGCGGAGGAATGTCTCCGCAGCTGTCCCACCCACGGCCATCGTTCCGTGATTATACAGAAGCATCGTATTCTTGGCGCCAAGGTCCGCGACGAGTCGTTCGCGCTCTCCAAGGTCCAGCGCGACACCCTCATAGTCGTGATAGGCCAAATCGTGGCGCACCAGCATGGATGTCTGGCTAAGCGGCATCAGGCCGTCCTTCTGGCATGATACGGCAACGCCATCATCCGTGTGCAGGTGCATGACGACATGGGCATCCTCGCGGGCAGCATGGACCGCGGAGTGGATGGTGAAGCCGGCCGGATTGATGAAATATTCGGTTTCCTGGATTACATTGCCGTCGAGATCGATCTTCACCAGGGAAGACGCGGTGATCTCTTCGAACAGCATGCCATAGGGGTTGATCAGGAAATGATGATCGGGGCCCGGCACGCGGTGGGAAATATGGGTGAAGATCATGTCGTCCCAGCCATGCAGAGCGACGAGGCGATACATCGCCGCGAGATCAACGCGCGCTTTCCACTCCTCTGCACTCACAGAACCGCGTAGATTGATACCTTGGGCGCCATCGGCCATATCGCATTCCTCCATATTTTGGTGCGAAAGTATCGGAAATCGGTGCGTAGCGCCAGTTAAACCTGACACAGGCGTCACCTGAGCGCCTGTGACTGAGTTCGCGATAAAACATGCATTTCGTCGAAATCCTTGACGATTCAGCCAACGCCGCCGACATGTGATCGGCATGAACCAGCTACGCCTCTCCTTTTTCGCCTCCAAGCGCCCCGAAGCACAGGACGCGCTTCCGCAACTTGTCCGCCGTTATGGCCAGGTCCCGGAATCAGAAGCCGATGTAATCGTTGCCGTCGGCGGCGATGGCGCTATGCTCGACACGCTGCGCCGCCGGTTCCAGGACAACAAGCCCGTATATGGCATGCACCGTGGCACTGTGGGCTTCCTGATGAATGATTACAGCCTTGATGGGCTGATCGACCGGATCAACGCCGCAGAACGGGCAAGCCTCGTGCCCTTGCGCATGATTGCCACCGATATTGATGGCGAGAAGCACAGCGCGCTTGCCATCAACGAAGTGTCATTGCTGCGCCAAACAGCCCAATCGGCGCGATTGAAAATTACGGTGGATGACCGCGTACGCATGGAAGAGCTGACATGCGACGGTGTGATGGTAGCAACGCCTGCAGGCTCCACGGCCTATAACCTGTCAGCCCATGGACCGATCCTGCCGATTGGCGCCAACCTGCTCGCGCTGACACCGGTGAGCGCCTTCAGGCCTCGCAGGTGGAAAGGCGCGCTTTTACGCCATGATGCGACTGTCAATATTGACGTTATCGCCCCGGAGCGGCGGTTGGTCGCGGCCGCGGCTGACAATCAGGAAGTGCGTGACATCAAGCATGTCCTGGTTCGCGAAAGCCGGGAAACACGCCTCACCATGCTGTTCGACCCAGGCCATGCGCTGGATGAACGCATCCTGCGCGAGCAGTTCGCTTTCTGAGAGACGTCCCTGTTTGTCAGCGGTTTTTTAAGGCTTCGCGCCTAATATCGTTTCAAAGTTCTGGAAGAAACGATGATGAAAAAGCTGATTGGCAAATTGCTTAGCGCAAAGAGCGGCAAGACCGTGGAAACCAAGCAGATTGCAACGCCCGATATTTCGCGCGTGATCAAGATCCCCCCTGCCCCGGTCGCTCCGGTCGCCGAGATTCCGGCACCTGCCGCTGAACCTGAAACTGCGGACCCTCTTGAGCTTGCCGATCGTGCCGAGGCCGCTGTCGATTTGATGGCATCCCAGTTCGACGCGTGGATGGAAGCGGACCTCACGCGCCTGATGGAGGCGTGGCACAACGCCCAGCAGCCAGGTGCCACACCAGAATCCTACCGCACCGTATTCATGTGTGCGCACAATATCCGCGGGGTCGCCGGATCATATGGATATCCTGCGATTTCCCGACTGTGCGGTTCGCTCTCGACACTGTTGACCGATACGCACCCCGGTGAAAATGCCGCGCTGATAAACCTTCACATAGAAGCCTGCCGTGCCGCGTTTATCGGCGCAGGCACCGGCGACATATCACAGTCAGTCGCAGATGCTGTTTGCGATGCACTCGAACAAAGCGTCGCAGCCAAGGCCGCTCACAAATAGTCAAACATTCACGCGGGACAGAAGTTCAATTGTCTGGCCATAGCCAGCTTCTTCCGGAATGAACAGGCAGGGCTGACCGGATTCATCCTTTCCTGCTCGCGGCAGGACGGACACAACTTTCTCGGCTCCAAAGCGTGATGCGGCGTCAGCGACGGATGTGCTGCGCGCAAGCTTCACCAAGTTCATCCGTGTCGGGAATATAATGGTCGCCTGCTCTGCCAGCTCCATATCGAGGGCCTCCTGGGCTCCAAGCCAGACAGCATCCGTCGTCTCCCGGCCATCATGCGCTGCGATCTGATCGGCTGGCGCCGGCGCGATGTAGAAATGCGTGTCGAAGCGCTTCGGCATCATTTCCGGAGTGATCCAGTGACCAAAGTGAATGAGGCTGTCGAGCGCCAGAACCAGGTCGTTCGCCCGCATTAATTCCAGAAAGCTCTCCTCGCGCCGATCCACCGGGCCGCGATGCGGTGCCAGCCGCTCGGATACGCCAGGGCCGACCAAGGGAGCGCCCGGACCACGCTGGCTTGAATACCGCGCCAGCAGAAGACCTGATTCCTCGAAAGCCTCCCGGACAGCGGCGATTCGCGCATCCTGCTGAACTGGTCCGAAGTCACCATCCGTGAAGGCATCCCATGCAGGATCAGAATCTTCGTCATTAGCCTTACCGCCCGGAAAGACGAGTGCCCCAGCCGCAAAATCGATCTGGTAATGTCGCTTTACCATCAGGACCTGCGGCACTTTTTCACCATCGCGGATGATCAGGACGGTGGCCGAAAGGCGGGGCTCTGCAGCGGACTGGGACATTGAGGTAACCTCGATTGGTCAAATTTCCGGAAAATGCGGACGAATATCTGCGCCTGATGTTCAACTCTGGCCCTTAGGGAAGGCAAGAGACAAGAACAGGAAAGGATACCGGCATGCGCGCCACCCACTCCCCGCTGGACCGTCAGAGCCGCCTTTCACCTCCCCCCACATTACGTTTCCATTCCGTCGTCCACCTTTTGAGCGGTGATGCGCTGGGCCAGGTTTGCGAAACACCCATGGCCTTCGAGGAACGCGTCGCCTTTGGTCCACGCACGATGCCTAACGAAATTGCCAACCCAGCAAAGTGGCTTGCCGAACAGCTGACACGCATCGCAACAGCGACGCATGGCCAGCCTGAGGCGCCGCGCCCAATCCTGGTGCCAGCCCCCCTCGCCTCGCTTTCCCACGCCAACACCGCCCTCGCATGCGACGCAGCCGTTCGGCGGACATCTCTCTGCCAGCAGGAAATTTGCCTGGAGTTTGCAGATGCCGCTTTTGCGGGGGGCGTCACAGACTATGTCAGCCGCGTCAGCCTGCTTCGCCGTCATGGTTTCCGTGTGGCCATCGACATGCGCAAGTCATGGCAGACGCCATTGAACGATTCACTGCGGCTTCTGATCGATACGATCCGCGTGGACGCCCGCACCCTTGAATCCAATCCGGATCTTCTGGACATTGTCGAAGTGGCAGATGCTTCCGGTGTGCTGATCGTCGCAGAGAACGCCCACTGGCGAGACGGTGAATACCTTGCCAGTCTCGGCGTGCATGCCGCGACACACCCGAAAGCCGACGCCTAGGCTGCGTCGAACTCGCTGTCGTCTTTCTCGCTCTCGGCCATTGCGGAATAGTAGTCGAGCTTGTCGAGCAGATATTCGAGATCATCCTTCGGAATCGCTTGGAACTGCGTGAGCACCCGCTCGATCATCCGCGCTCTGAATCGCGCCCGGTCATTTGAACCACCATCATGGGTCGTTTCGTGAAATACGTTCACCGCCGCCCGGAAGGCCGGCAGCATTTTGCGTGGCAGCCCGGCGCGGTCAAACACCGCCTGCAGGCCCAGCGGCCCGGCATCGTGGATCATCAACCATACGCGCTGGTGGCCGACACCCGAGAGCTCTGCCAGAGCATGTTCGACGAAAGGCATCTGACCGCAGCACAGGGCGCGCATGATCAGCGAATGCCCTAAACGGCCATTCAGGTTTAGCTGAGAGACGAAACGCGGCAGGTCTTGTGTCCTGCCCGCCTGTTCGACCAGGTCGATCGTGGCGCGCTCACGCGCACTGCCAGCAAGGTCAATTGCCATCTGGGCGGGCAGTTCATGCTTGTTGACCAGCATGTCGAACATCTGGCCCGAAACCATCGAAACCATCTTCTCGGCAATATGGGTCGGAATGAAATCGCGCTTGATGAGACCGGCCTGAACAACCTCGTCACTACCGAAGCGTCGGAGTGTGTCGTCATAAGCTTTGTCGCTGTACTCTGCGCCTTCGTTGCGCGACATGACCCGCACGGCCTCGACAGCGCCATGTTCGGAAATCACTTCCGTTAGCGTGATGGACAATGAATCACGATTGGCAATTGCAGCCTGTTTGGCCGCCGTAACAGCGAGCACGAGCTCAATCAGGTCTTCATCCGTGAAAACGGGAGAATCCTGAAGAACGGGAATGGCGACCGCTTCAATATCCCGCGCCAGCTTCAATGCGATTTCGCGGGGAAGAATGGGGGAATTGCGCAATGTCACGGCTAGTGTCCGGCGCACGAGATCCGCTGCGTCATCCGCAAGGATGGCCATGATTTCTTCAGCAAAGGCCTTTTCCCTGTCGCTCAGCACATCCAGAGCGATCCTGCGACAGACCCTGTGCGCGACCGACGCGCGCTGCTCAGGCGTTTCGCCCCGCATCAGGCGTTCGATATCCTGCTCGGTCAGTTGCGGTCGGATGCTCTGAACGCTCATGGGCCCCTATTCCTTCAGAATCGATGTCGTTGAACTTCGCTGAAGGCGGTTAACACAGCGTTTACTATCATGTCAGGGGCTGCACTGAACGCAAAACGCCGGGCTTCATTTCTGAAGCCCGGCGCCTTTGAATTCACGAGAAATTTAGTGAGGCTTAGTCCTCATCTTCCTTGAAGAGGTCTTCGCGGGAGACAGTTTCGTCATTCACAGTGGCAGTCGCCAGAATGTGATCGACAACCTTGTCCTCATAAATCGGCGCGCGCAGCTGGGCCATTGCGTTCGGATTCTTCTGGAAGAATTCGACGACCTGACGCTCCTGGCCCGGATACTGGCGGGCCTCAGCGATCAGCGCCTGCTGGACTTCCTGCTCGGTGATGCGGACATCAGCCACACGACCGATCTCGGCGAGCACGAGGCCGAGGCGCACACGGCGCTCGGAAATCTTGCGGTACTCGTCCTTCAGCTCGTCTTCTGACTTCGCCTTGTCTTCGTCGGAAACACGGCCAGCATCCATTTCAGTCTGCAGCTGCTGCCAAATCTGATTGAACTCCTGCTCCACCATGTTTGGTGGCAGGTCGAAGTCATGGGCTTCGTCGAGTTTGTCGAGCAGGTCACGCTTCGCCTTGGCGCGCGAGGCACCATCATGCTCAGCCTTGAGCTGGTCTTTCACGAGGCCCTTGAGCTGGGCCAGATCTTCAAGGCCGAGGCCTTTGGCGAAGTCATCGTCGAGCTCCGGTGTTTTCGGTGCGCGCACTTCATGCACTGTGACTTCGAAAACGGCTTCCTTGCCGGCGAGATCTGCCGATGGATAATCTTCCGGGAATGTGACGTTCAGTTCTTTTTCTTCGCCAGTTTTCACGCCGAGAAGCTGTTCTTCAAAGCCGGGGATGAAACGGTTTGCACCGAGAACAACAGACTGCTGCTCTGCAGCACCGCCTTCAAAGGCAACGCCATCAATCTTGCCAACGAAGTCGATCACAACAGCGTCGCCGTCTTTGGCTTTGGCCGTCTTGGCGCGTGGTTCGAACTGGGTGTTCTGCTCGGCGATCCGGCCGAGGGCCTCGTCGATCTGCTCATCAGCCACTTCGGCAACGGGACGTGTGATTGTCAGAGCCGAGACATCGGCGGGCGTGAATTCCGGCATCACATCAATATGCATGTGGTAGGCAAGATCAGCTTCGCCCTTCACAACGGCTTCCATGTCGCCATCAAGATGAACGTCAGGCTGGCCAGCGGGGCGTAGTTCGTTCTCTTCGAGCGCCTTCTGGTTGGTATCCTCGACCAGCTTGTTGATCAGTTCGCCCATCAGGTCGCGACCAAACATCTTGCGCACATGAGCGGCCGGCACCTTGCCGGGACGGAAGCCTTTAAGGCGCATGCTTGGGCGGATTTCCTCGATCCGCTCATCAAGCTTGGTCTTGAGTTCGCTCGCCGGAACCTTCACTTCGAATGTGCGGCTAAGACCTTCTGCCTTGGTCTGGGTAACTTGCATGGGTTTATTCATCCGTTTTTATTGGCGTCGCGAGGCAAAAAGCACGCTGGAAGCTGTGAGAAACCTGTCTGAAGGCGCGGCTTATGTCATAGGCTAAAGCGCCTGTCCACGCAGACTCTGCTGGATCGCCTGCAAGTGCTGGGGAGAGACGCAGAGGATATGTGACTCTCCGATTATCTATGTGAACCAATTCTAAAAATGATTGCTCTGTGCAGTTGGCGCTGAATATGCCGTATTTGCGGTCAAACCCCTCTACTGGCGCCTGCGCCGGCGCGTGATCCTTTGGTTTTGAATGCCACAGGCGCAGGTTCTTTCGGCAAGTGGAGATCCCCAATGAGACAAGTCACTCTATTCGCTGCGGCCCAGGTCGCGGCGGCACTTCTGTTCGCCGGCGCCCCGAAAGCGTTCGCGCAGACGGTTGAGACCCCGGCCCCGGCTGCCAGCAATGTATCGGCGTCCCTAGAGGCCCCGAAGACCAAGAAACTCGCGATCGTGCTATTTCCCCGCTACCAGACCCTTGATGTTTTCGGGCCCGTGGAGATGTGGAGCCGTCTCGACAACTATGAAGTCGTTACCGTTTCCGAGCATGGCGGCTCTGTCACATCGGCCCAAGGCATTGAGACTGTTACCAATTATTCGTTTGAGGATGCGCCGCAGTTCGAGATCATCATGATACCCGGCGGCATGGGCACACGCACCGAGGTCAATAACCCGGTTATGCTGGATTTCCTGCGCAGCCAGGACAAAGGCTCCGAGTTGACCACATCTGTCTGCACAGGGTCCGCCGTACTCGCGAAGGCCGGACTGCTGGATGGACACAAGGCCACTTCGAACAAGATGGCCTGGAAATTTGCGACCAGCCAGGACGAGGATGTACTGTGGCAGAGCCACGCGCGCTGGGTTGAGGACGGCAAGTATATTACGT
Organism: Alphaproteobacteria bacterium; assembly: GCA_018827375.1. GTDB lineage: Bacteria > Pseudomonadota > Alphaproteobacteria > Caulobacterales > Hyphomonadaceae > Hyphomonas. Next base: position 77,325 of record JAHJYW010000049.1, on the reverse strand, counting down.
CGTCCGGCATATCGGCAGGGACCGACATGGCGCTCGGACTTGTTGAAAAGATCGACGGTCGCGAAAAGGCCGAACAGGTCGCCCGGACAGCAGAATATATCTGGAATGACGACCCTTCGAACGATCCCTTCGCTGTGGAAGAGACTAATATGAACTGAGCCCTGCGCTCAGCATGTTCAACCGATAAACGTCAACGCCCCTGCACTGCTCCCCAACGCGCCCTCATTCGGGGCTGGAGTTTTTCGCTCTTCCTCACCTGGGCGGGCTGGTCTCGCCGAGGTGATTCATGAGCGTTATCGGGGGCTTATTCCCGATCGCACTGTGCGGTCTTACCGTGTTGTATTCTCCACGCCAAGCCTCCAGCTTTTCTCTCGCATCGGCCAGGCTCATGAACCAGTGTTGGTTCAGGCATTCGGCCCTGAACCCCCCATTGAACGACTCGATAAAAGCATTGTCAGTGGGCTTACCGGGGCGTGAGAAGTCGAGGGTTACATTGTTGGCATAGGCCCACAGGTCGAGGTCCCGTGAGATGAACTCCGATCCCTGGTCGACCCTGATCGTCTTTGGGTAACCGATGCTCGGACACACGCGCTCCAGTGTCGCAACAACATCCTCACCGCGATAGCTGAATCGGGGATCGATGACCGGCGAGTAGCGCGAGTAAGTGTCGATCACCGTCAGCACCCGTATCTTCTGACCACTCGCCAGCTGGTCATGAACAAAATCCATTGCCCATACATCGTGCGATCCAGTCGCTGCCTTCCGATCGTCCCGAAGCTTTGCCTTGACCCGCCTCTTGGGCGTCTTGTTCCGCAACTGCAGGCCCAATTCGTTGTATATTCTGCGAACCTTCTTCACGTTTACCTCCCAACCTTCACGTTGCAACACGACATGAATGCGGCGATAGCCGTAGCGTACGCGCGTCTCGCAAATTTCCCGGATGCGCTGTTCAAGAGCGGCCTGATCGTGTCGACGAGACGTGTATCGAAATGACTTGGGATCAAAGGTGAGAAGCCGACAGGCCCTGCGGATTGATACTGACCAGTCATAGCACATCTCGCCGACCAGCTTGCGCTTGCGATCAGGCCTCAAAGCTTTCGTTTGATGACGTCCTGTAGCATCTCGCGATCGAGAGTGAGGTCTGCAACGATCCGTTTCAGCCGGGAGTTCTCTTCCTCCAGCTCGCGCAATCGCTTCATCTCCGATGGCATCAGCCCGGCATACTTTTTTCTTCCAGTTGAAGTAAGTCGCCTGGCTGATCCCGGCCATGCGGCAGATCCCCGCCACCGGAATCCCATCGTCACCTTGCCTGATGATGAACGCTTTTTGCGCGTCCGTGAACTTCGAGGCCTTCATTGTCTTCACTCCTTCCCAGCCAAGGGAATATTAAGCGAAAACTCCAGCCTCTAACGAGGAACTTTTTGGGAAGCAGATCACCCCAATTGTACTTCAAACACAAGAGCTTTGTCGTTCGGGACTAAAACTCCATCGATTCAATATCGTCGCCTGAGGCGACTCCATGGTTTGGGCTCCTGTCATCGGGAAATTCCGATAGTAGCCAGTCAGCCACGAGAGAATACATATAGTTGCGATAAGACTCGCGTATAAAAGTGTGATCACAATCACGCAGGAAATGTAGACTGACCCGATCGGCGAAATGCACTTTTGGAAGGGCATCAACAATTTGGGTGCGGTAATTGTGCTGGTATTCCTGACCCGCGGTAAATATCCCCAATAGATTCACACCATTATCAATGGCTCCCTGATACACGCCCTCCAGGAAGGATATGGCTTCAGGGTGCTCAAGATTAGGCCTGGAGAACTGGCGGGACGATACGGATACTGCACCATCCTTCCGGAAAAGACTGCGGGTATAGTCCCATATGCGCCCCTTTCCGGAAAGAAAATTGGTCCAGAGTGCACGACTTCTAATGCGTCGAGAAAAATCATTAATATGATAACGCCGGGTCCGAGGTATCGAGGGGTCAAGCAGTATTGCGCCTTTGACCCGAGTGTCCCGACCCGCATATATGACAGATTGATCAGCGCCCGAACAAAGCCCAAGCATTATAATTCGATCTATGGAAAAGGCCTGCTCTATCCAATTGGCCACCTCTCGGATGGCAAAGAGGTTCCCCTCAAGGAGCGATGCATCAGTCGTCATGGCTGGGCTATCTCCCAATCCAGGAAAATCGAATCGCACAACCGTGTGACCGGCCCTGGCCAGACGTCGCGATAGCGTGACAAATTTCCTATGATGCCCGACGCGGTGCGCAACACCGGTATTCAGTATGATTATCGCAGGTGCATGTGCCTCCATAACCGGACGCGTGACTATTGCCGCCAGCGCCTCATCCTGACCTAGCATCAATGCCTGCTCTGTTATGTCGACGCTCACTTCAGCCATGAAACGATCCGATTCAGCACCGCCACCGGAATAGCTCCGGCATTTTCAGGCCATTCCTCGTGCCAAGCAGGATGATCATCGAGCCGTTCAAACGCGCTACCGTCTGCCCGCTGTTCCAATAACGCCTGCAACTGACGCTGAAGATGGCTGGATCGCGTAGCTACGGCGTAGGTAGCATGCGGCAACTGAGCCAGACGGGACGTCAGATCAAGGTCGGAAATTCCAGCCGCCACGCTGTGTGTCATCGGCAGTCCCATGACTTCGCGGCCACCGCCTAGTTCTTCAGAAAAATAAGAAGCCGGACCTACGCCTGGAATACTAATGGAATCATCGAGATTGTATAATTCCTGAAGGTACTGGCCCCCTTCAACTACAGGGTCCCATAGAACAATACGATCTACCAAGTGTGGCTTTTCACAGGCAGCTGCTACACCGAGCATTGCCCCCAGACGCAGACCAACAATCGACACGCGCTCAACACCGCTCAGTTCTATGAGTTCTTCGATTGCTGTCACGATGTCACGACGGGAGCCTTCAATATCAGCTTCTCGATCCTCACCGCCGGAATCACCTGTCCCATAGTAATCGAATCTCAGCGTATGGAAGCCAGTATGTGAGAGCAATGTGCCAAGCCGAGCCATGGACCGATGCGAATTGACGTATTCGTAGCCCCATGGATAGCAAAGCAACACGGCACGCTTGGCTCCCCCATTCTGAGCAGGTTCAAAGACGCCGAATAACTTACGCTCTCTTGATCCGAAATAGAACGGGATCATTCCTGATCCTCGGCATTGCGTTTAAGGTGGGTAGCAATCTGACGGAGATTTTGAAAAAACATAAGACGAGGGTCAAGATGCAAGCCAAGATGATCCTCAACCTTGGTAGCAACTTGCAGGGTGAGAAGAGAATGCCCGCCCAAGTCAAAGAAATTGTCTTCTGCCCCAATATCATTAGTACGCAACAACTCGGCCCAGATATTCGCCAGTGCGCTTTCAAGACCCGGCTCAAGCGGAACCCGCTCGTGACGCTGCATGGCCTGATTGTAGGGGTCCGGCAATGCTTTCCGGTCTAGCTTGCCATTCGGTGTCTTGGGGATAGATACGAGTTCAACGATGATGGACGGTACCATGTAATTCGGCAGACGGTCTCGCGCGATCCGGCGTGTTTCGCTCACCGTCAGCTCATGCCCTGGCTCAAAAATAACATATGCCACAAGACGCAGATCATCTTTCCCAGCCTCTCCAACCACCACAATCGCCTGTCGAATAGCCTTGTGCGCAGCCAGAACGGATTCAATCTCTCCCAACTCAATCCGCATACCCCTTATTTTTACCTGATGGTCGCTCCTGCCAAGATAGTACAAGTTGCCATCCGACGACCACCGACCAATATCGCCCGTCTTATAGTATCGTGGCTCAGCGCCGGATCCGTCAGTCATTGAGGTAAATGTATCGGGGCGGAAGCGGCTCTCTGTTTCAGACAGCATTCCATGATAACCTGACGAGACACCCTCTCCGGCAATGCAAATCTCACCGCGCATACCCACCGGGGCGATCTCATCATTCGCGTCAAGAACGTAAATTCTGGTATTCGCTATGGGCCTTCCAATACTAATTGCCGCCCCATCCGGCTTTATGAAACAGCCTGATGAATAGATCGTCGTTTCGGTCGGCCCATAACCATTCCAGAGCGCTCCAACTCTTGTCAGAAGCCGATCAGCCAGATCGCGCGTCAGTGGCTCTCCGCCTGTAATTGCAAGCACCTCCGTGCCGCCTTCCCAGCCCGCTTCCACAAGCATCCGCCAAGCAGATGGTGTTGCCTGTACCACGGTAGCACCACTCGCCGAAAGCGCAGTCGCTAGAGCCTGCCCATTCGTGGCAATCGCGCGTGACAGGAGTTCGACTCGCGCTCCAATTGTCAGCGGCAACATAAGCTCGATCGCCGCTATGTCGAACGAAGCCGTAGTCGTAGCCGCAACGATATCAGTACGCTTGATCCCAGGCTCGATTCCCATGGACGCAAATATATTGGAGACCGATCCGTGTCGTATAATGACGCCTTTAGGTCTTCCAGTGGAGCCCGATGTATAAATAAGGTGACTAGTATCATCCGGGGTGATTTCTAAATCGGGAGCCGTGCCAGGCATTCCTGCCAACACATCTCCATCCATATCGATATCAACGACATGGATACCTTCGGATAGGTCGAACTTATTAGCAAAGACCGCTTGCGTAACCAGCATCCTCGCACCACTGTCTGCGAGTTGATACTTGATGCGCTCATTAGGAAAGTCTGGATCAAGTGGAAGATATGCTGCGCCGGCACGGTGTACGCCGATAATGGCAACCAGAAGATCCGGCGTGCGATCCGTACACACCCCAACAATGTCACCCCTCCCGATACCCATCTGGATCAGCAAGTGAGCCAGACGATTAGAGCGCACATCCAGCTCACCATAGGTCGTGATTTTATCATCAAAGCGCACTGCAGTACGTTCTGGTGCCCCTGCTGCTATCCACCCTATCTGAGTTGATATAGGCGTATGATCATAATCGCGATGTGCTGGATTGAACTGATCGATCAGGAACTGGCGTTCCCCCTCAACATATACCGGCAAAGCGGAGATCATCCGGTCAGGTTCAGCGATCGCCGCCCGGACGAATGCCTCCAACCTCAAAAGAATACCTTTAATCGTTTGCTCTGAGTAAATATCAGAACGGTACTCAATTGAACCGACAAAAGATCCGTTCAGAGGACGAACAAACCATGTAAGGTCATGAATTGCTCCCCCGCCATGAATTGCATCCGCTTGACCATCCCACGCATTTTGCATGACGACAGCTGTCTGGAAGAGCGGCGAGCGGTTCAGCTTGCGCACGGGTTGAACGCGCTCAATCACAGACTCGAAAGGAACATCAGCGCGTGAACTCGTTTCCAGGATGCTCTCGCGCGCGCGATCTAGCAAAGTGCGAAACGACTTAGTTGGATCAACCTCCATACGGTATGTGATCGAATTTACGAAAGGTCCAATGATTGACTCGAATTCCGATCGCTGTCGCGCGCCCATCGCGCTACCAATGAGAATATCTTCCTGACCTGTATACCGATTGAGCAGCGCGGCACACGTGGCTACGAGACACATATAAACAGACGAATGTTCTGATCGCGCGAACGCGCTCAACCCTGACGATAATTCTTCATCCCAAACGAACGATACACTCGCCCCCGTCCCACGCATTTGTGGAGACATATCTGCATCAAAGGCGCTTAGCTCAGGGGGCGACTTTAGATAGTCCGCCCACCAACTTAAAGATCCTTCCATTGAGACCATGCGGCTAGCGTCGCGACTCCAATCGGCATAATCTGCATATTGAATGGTAGGCGGGTCTTCAGCGTAAGTGCGATCTTCCAGCGAGCGAACAAGTTCTTGCCGCAAAAGAGACAAGGACCAATGATCTACAGCGATATGATGTGCAGCAATAAGAAGCGCACAACGATCCATCCCTATTGCGTATACAATACAGCGGAAAGGTGGCTCATTCGCTAAGTCGAAGGGGCGCGCAGTCTGTCGAGACACCTCCGCCTGCATATGATTGCGCTGCTGATCTGGAGAACGAGAGGAGATATCCTCAATGTCGATCTGCACGGCATCTGGAGCGAATGGCACAGCCTGAAGGTGGGATTCTGCCCTGATGAATCCTAGCCGGAGAATCTCATGCCTTCTCAAAACAGCGCGCATCGCCTCAACCAGACGGCTCGTGCTGTAACCTGCCTCCATTTGCCAGACGGTTACGAGGTTATATTCAGTAGCGTCAGGATCCAGCTGCTGAAGCAACCACAAGCGTTCTTGGAAATGAGAGACAGGAAGAGGTCTGTCGCGTGGCAAGATCGCAATAGGAGCATCATCATTGCCGGGATCGGTTATCAAGGCGAGCAAGTCCGTTTTGTGCGCCGCTATTTTTTCGCGCAAAGGGACGGTCAGCACACCCGAAGGCGCATTGACGAGCAATTTTCCCTCTTTCGGGCGCAATTCGATACCTGCAGCACGCAATTGGGACAGGAGCTCAAGGGCATTCAAATTACGAACTCCTCGCGATCATCATCCTTATCTGCAAACAAGAGCTGACGCTTTTGCTCGACGCGGTCCGCAAGCTCGCCAATTGTTGGCGCATCAAAGACATCACGTAGGGCAAGCTTCACTCCCGCGACCGCATTGAGGCGAGACAAGACTCGAGTCGCCATCAGGGAATGGCCGCCACGCTCAAAGAAGTTCTCATGCGGACCTTCCATTTCGGCCCCGATTACTTCCTCCCATATTGCAGCGATCTGCCGTTCTTCCTCCCGTTGGAAACGTGCTTTGATATGATCAGAAACGGGCAATGCTGCCCCTTCCCCAAAGATGCGGCCTGCTGCCTCATCCCCAAAACGACTCGTGTGTCGCTTCCAAAGATTTGCTCGCTGCTCAAAGACAATATGCGGAAGGTTATAAGGAGTGACCACAATCTGGTCGAGATCAGATCCTAGCAAACGCGCGAAAATTTCCTTGCCCACTTCCGGTGTAATTGCCCTGGCAAAAAAGCGGTCACGCTCAACACCGCCTAAAGCTGACGCTTTAATACGTGAGGCCATGCCCACATCTCGCCAAGCTTCCCAATTGTACACCAGGACTCTCTGCCAAGCAGACGGTCGCTCTAAAGACTCGGCGAATGCATCTAGATAAGCGTTGGCCGAACTATACGCCCCGTTTCCAGGCACAGCCATCACAGCATTGATACTGCTCATCAAGGCAACAAAGTCGAGGGGCGTCTCTTTCAGAAGATCAGCGATAACACGCAGGCCTTCCACTTTAGCCGATAGCGTAGTGGTCGCCTCATGGGCGTCTTCCAGAACAAAAAGTTTGCCATTTCCGGGCACACCTGCTGCGTGAATAACACCAGAAATTTCACCCCACTTCTGAATCGTGTTCTGAATGATCCCACTCATCGCAGTACGGTCTGTCACATCTGCAGGTTCAATCGAAACCTCACCGCCGGCCGCCTCGATCTCCAGAATTGCTTTGACAATGCCAGCCATGCGATCAACTTCGGGAGCGCTGGCAATCAGTTCGCCCCACTCAGCACGCGGAGGAGGTACATTTCGAGATATCAATACTATGCGTGCAGAAACTGTATCCGCCAACCAGCGTGCTAAAGTCAGGCCGATTCCGCCAAGTCCGCCCGTGATTAGGTAAACGCCTTTTTCCTTGAGGCTGGACGAGGGAACCGTGAGCGGCGGAAGAGATACTGGCTCAAATCGACGTGCCCAACGCCGTTTACGCCAGACGACGAGGGGTTCGAACTTCTCTTGGGCTGCTTCTGTCAAAAGACGACGAGCGTTCCGGTCGGAGGTCGCATCGTCATCATGTGCAAAATCAATATGTTGGGCCATCAAGTGCTCGCTTTCGGCGAACATCATGCTGACAGGCCCAAAAACCATTGACGCTTCGGTATCAGTCACGCTTTCATCAAGAATCGGAACGCCGCCTCGTGTCGTCACCATGATGCGTATTGGTCGCCCGAGTGTGACTTCCGGAAGTTGCCATACTGCACTCAGAGTATCGTAGCGCTGGCGCCCTGGAATATTGCTGCCGGGATCCATTCCAAGCGCAACAATAATTCCGTTCAGCGGGCCTGAAGCCTGCGAAAGCAGCGCCGACATATCGGCAGCAATGGTACTTGCAGAGTTTCCGTCTGGCGCTGCGGGAATACTAGCAAACAGAGCCTCCGCCCCGCCCGCTTCCAGCCCGACTGTCAATTTTTCTCCAAACACTTGATTGTCGGCCACGACAAGCCAAGTGCCGGAAAATACGGCAGCCTTCTTCGTATCGACCGGTACAGATGTCCACGCGCTAATGTGCAAGTACTGTCCAAGCTCAGGCTCAGGCTCGGGCGCCAAGGCGCCCAAGAGGGAATCTTGCGCCATCGGCATAAAGCCTGCTCCAGGCTTTGGATCGACCCAATGCCGTCGTCTTTCAAAAGGATAGGTTGGAAGTGCTCGGCGCCGCGGAGGTTGATCTCCACCGTGGATGGCGCGCCAGTCCAACGGCACACCTGTGGCCCACATTGCACCGACTGCAGCGAGCATGGTGCGCGCGTCGTGCTGATCGTCCCTCGGATGCGGCAGGGATGATGCGATCCGATGCCGGTCAAGCTCTAGGGAAATGCCGGCAAGTGAAGCCAATGAAACGCCCGGCCCGACCTCAAGGAGGAACAATCCCGCATCTCGCGAAAGCAATTTGAGCCCAGGCTCGAACAAAACAGCCTGTCGAAGATGCTGGGCATAATAATCCGGAGATGTCGCCTGCTCTGGTGTAATCCACGTACCTGTTACGTTTGATATATAGGGTATCTGCGGAGGTTTGAGCGAAAGCTTGGCGGCGGCGTTGCGAAACGGCTCGAGCGCCGGCTCCATCATCGCAGAATGGAATGCATGTGAGGTGTGAAGCCTGCGTACGCCGATGTCTTCTGACTCGAGCTTCGCTAGAAAGCGATCAACGGCTGCAACCGTCCCGGAAATAGCTGTCAGTTCCGGACCATTCTCGGCCGCTATTTCAATACCGTCGACCAAGCGTGAGCGAATCTGTTTTGCACTCAGTTCGACAGTCGCCATTGCGCCTGTATCCATTGCCTGCATCAAACGTCCGCGCTCGGCGACGAGGCAAAGAGCATCTTCCAATGTCATGACACCAGCAATGTGGGCCGCAACATATTCCCCAATGCTGTGCCCGAGCATGGCGACGGGCTCAACACCCCAGCTTTTCCACAGTTCAGCCAACGCATATTCGGTGGCGAACAGAGCGGGTTGGGTTATTCGGGTTTCTGCCAGCGTTGCGTCGTCACCCGCGAAAAGAACTTTGCAGAGGTCAATATCCAGAGCCATTTGGAGTATAGCTGCGCATCGGTCGATCGCTTGACGGTAAACCGGTTCTTCCTGATACAGATCCTGCCCCATGCCCGCATGCTGACTGCCCTGGCCGCTAAAAAGGAATGCTACCCGTCGTTCCCCACCATCGTGGCGACGCGGAATGAAAGGTTTGGAGAGAGTACTGATCGCATCTGCAGAATTATCGACCACGACAAAGCGTCGCGCGGGGAAACTTGTTCGCCCCGCCTGCAGGGTCCAGGCTACTTCATCTAGCGGCGCTGACGGCGCGTCGGCAAGATGGGCCGCGAGCCGGGAAGAACTACTCACAAGCGCCTCATTGCTACGCGCCGACAGAACCAGCAATTGCTGCCGCCGCCGGACAGATGGTATTACTGGAGCAGGCGCTTGTTCTAGGACGGCATGAGCGTTCGTACCGCCAATCCCGAAAGAGCTTACGGCTGCTCTCCGCGGTGTATCACCAGCAGGCCACGCAGTTGCGTCAGCGCTGGCCGCAAACGGGCTAGACTCAAGCTCAAGTTGCGGGTTCGGGCTGACAAAGTTGACCAATGGCGGGATAATACCTTCCCGCAGAACCAATACAGCCTTAATAAGGCCCGCCACCCCGGCAGCCGCATCCAGGTGACCAATATTCGCCTTGAGCGCCCCAAGGCGGCAAAATCCGATATCGTCGGTCTCCTCACGAAAAACCTGCGTCAATGCAGCAATTTCGATCGGATCGCCAAGCGGCGTTGCTGTGCCGTGTGCTTCAATATAGCCAATTGAGCGTGGTGATACCCCCGAGAGCGCCTGCGCCATAGCAATGACTTCGGCCTGACCATCAATGGACGGTGCAGTAAATCCAGCTTTGGCCGCACCATCATTGTTAACAGCAATGCCGCGGATGACGGCATGGATTGTATCGCCATCACATAAAGCGTCATCAAGACGCTTAAGAGTGACGACCCCCGCACCCGCACCTGATCTCGTTCCCTTGGCAGAGCTGTCGAATGGTCGACAATGACCATCTGGAGAAAAAATCATACCTTCCTGATACAGATATCCGGTTTTTTCAGGGAAGTTGATGGAAACACCCCCAGCCAAGGCCATGTCACACTCACCTCGCGAGAGCGCGCGGCATGCCATTTCGACAGCGACCAGTGAGGTTGAGCAGGCTGTCTGAACGGTGGCGCTTGGCCCTCGAAGGTCCAGCTTATAGCTCACCCGTGTACAGAGGAAGTCCTTATCGTTCCCCACCATAAGCTGGTAGCCACCCGCAGCCTCAACTGTGGACTGATCTGAAAAAATGTGGGCGAACAAGTAGGTATTCATTCCCGTACCTGCAAACACGCCAACCGGGTCTTTAATTTGGCCTGGCGCATATCCTGCATGCTCCAAAGCCTGCCAAGCGCACTCTAGGAATATCCGCTGTTGCGGATCTATGATGCGTGCCTCTCCCGCCGAAAAGCCGAAAAATTCTGCATCAAACATATCGCCATCATCTAGCGGCGTGCCTTTTGCGACAAAATCAGGATGCGCCTGCAGTTCTTCAGGGACACCGGCAGCGGACAGGGTTGCGGCGTCAAATGTACGAATTGATTCATACCCTGTGACAATGTTCTGCCAAAAGGCGCCAATATCAGGAGCATCGGGGAACCGCCCGGCCATGCCGATGATCGCAATGGCGTGAGAAGGAAAATCGACGGAACGATCAGTGTTAGTCATGGCGAAGGCGCTCCGCTCTCTTCTTGGCTCGTGCCAAACGATCGGACTGGAGAGCAATATCCGGACTTGTTTTTGATCTAGCCTCTATCTCACCACCAGTGAGAACCGAAGCTTGTTGTGCAACCGTAGTACGTTGGAACAACTCTACCAAAGGCATCGTTGCCCCGAGGTCGCTACGTAGGCGCTCGTGCAATCGAACCAGCAGCATCGAATGGCCTCCAATATCAAAAAAGTTTTCCCCCAACCCAACTTGCGACAATCCGAGTACGCTGCACCAGATTTCCGCAACGCTACGCTCAGCAGACGACATGACGATGTTGCTTGCAGTGATGGCAACATGTTTCTCAATGTCTGGCGACGGCAGTGCTTTTCGATCAACCTTCAAGTTCGGCGTCAGTGGCAATGCATCAAGCACCACAACATAGGATGGCACCATATAATTTGGTACCTGCGACCTAAGTGTCACGCGCAATACTCCAGGGTCTACAGCCTGCCCTGCCGCAGGGACGACATAAGCGACCAGCTCCAAGTCGTTCTGTGTGCGCGCAATAGCCGTGACTACGCAGTCCGCGACATTTTCATGCGTGCGGATTTGACCTTCAATTTCGCCGAGTTCGATACGGAAGCCGCGAACCTTGACCTGAAAATCCCTACGCCCGAGGTACACCAAACGACCCGCGGAAGTTTCGCGTGCATAATCTCCAGTTCTGTATATCCGCTCCCCATGACGCCCGGGCAGGTCGAGGGTAACGAACCGATCGGAGGTCAAATCAGGTTGACCACGATAGCCGCGCGACACGCCTTCACCGCCGATGCAAAGTTCGCCAATTGCACCCGGAGGCACCGGCACTCCCTGATCATCGAGAATGTATACGCGCGTATTTACGATCGGCTCACCAATACTCACCGCATCATCGGTTTTTTCTATCTTCTGTAGCGTCGACCAGATCGTTGTCTCAGTGGGGCCATACATATTCCAGAGTTCACAGCGCCGCTCCAAAAGCGCCTCAGCTAGCACTTGTGGCAGGGCCTCCCCGCCGCAAAGAGCCTTAAGACCAACGTGCCCCTGCCAACCGGTTTCAATCAAGACATTCCACGTTGCCGGTGTAGCCTGCAGGATATTGACATTCTCCTGCTCGATTAGCTCAGCTAGAGCGCGTCCGTCTAAAGCTGTTTCGCGTGATGAGATAACGACTCTCGCTTTCGACGTGAGGGGCAGCCAAGCCTCAAGCCCAAATATGTCGAATGAGGGTGTCGTTACTGAGAGGAGCGTCTGTCCCTGCGCTATTCCAGGTTTGTCTCGCATTGCCACGAGAAAAGCTGCAAGATTTCTCTGCTCAACTTCGACGCCTTTAGGACGACCTGTTGAACCCGATGTATATATCACATAGGCGAGATCTTCTGCACGGCTCTCACGATCCGGCGCAACGTCAGACATATCGGCGAGACGCATGGCGAGTTCTTCGATGCGTAAGACACGCTGGTCGGATGCGAAGTTCCCGACTGTAGAAGAGTCCGTTATAATGATATCAACATTGGCGTCAGAAATAATACCATTTATGCGCTCTTCAGGATGCTTAGGATCCAGTGGCAGATATGCCCCACCGGCTTTCCAGATTGCCAAAAGCGCAATGGGCAAATAAATGCTGCGATCCAAATTAACTGCGACCAGACTATTACGACCCACGCCTTCGTCACGCAGTAAATTTGCCAACTTGTTCGCCCGACGATCAAGTTGAGCATAGGTAAGCGTTCCGCGCGCGTCAGTCACTGCGCTTTGCGCCGGAGCTTCCCTGACACACGCCTCGAACATGTCGAGGGCTGTGACGCTACGATCGAAATCTCTGACCGCCTTATTGTTTGTCTCTGCTATTGCATCCTGATCTTCGCAGGTAAGCATCTGTAATGCATTGACGGTTGCAGTAGGGTCAGCGACCGCCGCACGCATCAGTGCACGGTAATGCCGATGAAGACGTTCAATTGTGCTGACATCAAAAAGACTGGTCGCAAATTCATAATTTGTGAGCAGTTCACTGCCGAATTCGACACAATCAAGAGCCAGATCATATCGGGACGCGCCGGTGCCACTCACGATCGGTTCGGCCTTTGTATTCTTGAATCCATCTTCAGTCTTAGGGAATGACATTAAGCTAAATAGCGCCTGGAAGATTGGTGCGTGGCTGGCACTGCGCTCGGGGTTCACAGTATCCACGAGAAGATCGAAAGGAAGTTCGCAATGTTCCAGTGCGCTTAATGTCGATGCCCGGATATCAGCGAGATAATCGCTAAAACTCAGCGCGCCATTGATACGGCACCGAATCACCATGTTGTTGATCAAACAACCAATCATGCCTTCCTGATCGGGCTCGTTGCGATTGGCATGCGGCGCCCCCAGAACGATATCCGACTGACCGCTGTAGCGGTAAAGCGTTGCTGCCCACCCCGCCATAAGCAGCATAAAAAGTGTAACCCCTTCAGACCGTGCCAACGCATTCAAGCCTGCCAGTAATTGCGCATCAAATCGCTCTATCAATCGCCCCCCCTCATAAGTCTGATTAACGGGCCGACGGCGATCGGTCGGGAGGTCAATCACAGCGGGTGCGCCCTTAAGTTCTTCACGCCAGAAATCGATATGAGCGGCCCATTCAGGCGAGATCGCCATACGGCGTTCTCGACGCGCATGCTCGGTTGCCTGAGCTTTAACAGGTGGGAGGTCGGGCTGGCGTCCGTCGACGAGTGTATCGTAGATTTCGATGATCTCGTTGTGGGCGATTGCGAGCGACCAGCCATCTACGATTATATGGTGCGCAAGAAAGAGCGTGGCATGCCTATCATCCGCCAAGCGGATGAGGGTGAACGCACACAAAGGTCCTGTGGCCAGATCGAATGGCTGACGCAATCTCTCGCCAATGATCCGCTCTGCTTCCTTTTCACGAAGCTCCGGCGCAACATGCTCAAGGTCGAGATACTCAAACTTAGGCATAAGGCCATCAACAGCCTCAGCAACAGGACTGCCGTTCTTTTCGGTAAAACGCATGCGCAACGCATCGTGCCGTTTCGCGAGCAGAGTAAAAGCTTCAACGATAAACGAAGGCACAATGACGCCTTCAACCCAGGCGGCAGATCCAACATTGAAAGCCGTACTCAATGGATCAAGCCGGTTCAGGAACCACAACCTCTGTTGCGCATAAGACAGGGGAAGGTTGGCTTTCTGCGCCGAATGCGGCCTCACATCTGCAGATTCCGCCTCAAGAAACTCCAGGATTGCCGGTTTCATTCTGACCAGCTCCTCGCGGATGTTTCCATCGATGGCCCCTTTGGGAGCATTAATACGAAGCTGTGCGCCGTCTAGAGAAAGGGTAACCCCACGATCTGCCAGTCGATCAAAAAGGGCATGCACTTCCATCCCAGACTCCTGCTGTTCCAACTTCCTGTGCTGCAAGAATCTTGCCGCTTCGACAGTACCGATGAGAGACGATGCATCATCCGCAAATTTGGTTAGCAGGGTTTCAAAAAGGTCAACCAAAACCTCGATGGTCGACCGGTCGAATAGGTCGGTATCGAAACTCCAACCCATACAAACATCACTCTCAGATTCCTCGATTCTCAACGATAGATCAAACTGGCCTTCCATTTGCGTAAATGGATAGGGCTCATCGTCCCAAAAAGAGCGCTCTTCCGGCCTACCTGCTCGCCGTGCACTAGGATTTAGGTGATTGTGGGATAAAAAGGTAAAAAGCACGTCAAAGAATGGCATGCGTGTAGAATCTCGCAGTGGGTTCAATTCCTCTATGAGACGAAGTAGCGGCATTTCCTGATGGTCAAGCGCATCCAGCAACCGTTCACGCGTTTCAGACAGAAGGTCTTTGAGAGAGCGATCTGGCGCGACATTCAAGCGGATTGGAAGCGGATCGGCGAGATATCCAACCGTTTCAGAGAAGCGCCCCTCAATCCGACCAAGGAAAGGAGTACCCAACATTACCTCATCTGCTTCGGATATCCTGCCAAGCAGCGCCGCAAGTGTCGCCATTAATACGGTCGGCCTGGTCGTTTGGGCGCTGGAGACGACGGAATCAAGCGCAGAGACCTGTCGCGCGTCTAAATTCTTTATCACGGTATCGCCGTTAAAACGGCGGGTAGTTGGCCTTGGCCAATCCGTGGGCAAGTTCATAACCGGCAGAGGCGGCTTTAATCGCTCTTTCCAATGTGCCCGCAGTGCCTTCCCGCGCGGCCCCAGCAAAGTCTCGCGCTGCCACTCAACAAACTCCGGAAAATCACCCGTGACCTGCGAAAATACGGGCTTAACACCGTGAACCGCCTCCAGATAGAACTGCTTCAAATCATGAAGAGCTATCGCTCCGGCGGTGGCATCGCAAATGATGTGATGCGCAGCGAGAAGAATGACATGATCATCCTCTGCCATGCGGAATAGCGCCAATCGGGATACCGGCCCGGTCTTCAAATCAAACGGACGCTCACACATTTGCTTGACCTGAAGGAGAAGCGCTTGCTCCGAACTTCCATCCAAGCGGTGGCACTCAAGGCGCGCCTCCAAATCCCGTGCAATTCGCTGAACGGGACGTCCCGCAACTGTAGGGAAAGAAGCACGCAAAGCGGCATGCCGGTTCACTACCCTTTGGTACGCCTGCTCCAGTTCTTCTGGCCGCAACTGACCACGAATCCTAACCGACGTTCCCAAATTATACGCCGAACTAAGGGGGGCCTGCTGATGTACAAACCAAAGTGAGCGCTGGCCTTCGGCAAGAGGAATGTCCCGCACTGATTGCATTTCCACGAGAAACGCGAGGATCGCAGCGTGATTTTCACGGATCGTGGCTTTCGCATGTTCTTTGAGCGCCCCTTTGGGACCTCGAAACCTAATCTTTCCATCAGACGACCACAAAGTAACGTCCAGTTTGGAAAGATCTTTTATGAACTTATCAACGTCCATGCTGCTCACGCGACCGCACTAAACTCAACTGGAACAAAATTATCTCAAGTTGCCCCCACAGTCCCAATGCGATTCAAATTCCTTACAATACAAGCTTGAGCCAAACGCCCATATTTCAATTTTTTTAGGAGCGGCTTTTAACGCCTTGTGGTGTACAATCGAAAACTGAAATGAAGTTCCCCAAGACCCTTACTAATCGAGCACCTGTCACACATTATCGACAGGTGTCAACGAGCCGAGAGTTGGTTTTATGCCTGATATTTTTCACCTTGAAGGAAAACCGCACCGGAATGGCGCAAAGCCCTTAATGTTCGATCCCGTACCTCTTCCAGACCTTGAAGGAATGGCGCGCGAGACGAATGTCAGCCAATCAATATGGCGCCCCGGCCACAACGATATCCATCTGTGGTTGCTGCCAATTTCAGATCCACCTGCTCCCGTCTCACAGCTTGCCGAGCTGATAAGCCAGACTGAACGAGACCGCGCAGACAAGTTCCACTTCCAAATCGATCGCGAGCGATACATTGCCGCCCACAGCTTAACCAGAACCATCCTAAGTGCCTGTGGCGCAGGCGCACCCAACGAACTAAGCTTTGCAACAGGCGCTAATAACAAGCCCAGACTAGTCGCCAAGCCAGGCCTTAACCCACTCAGTTTTAATCTGTCCCATTCCGGCGTATGGGCGCTGCTCGCAGTGGCGGCCACAGGAAGCATTGGGGTTGATATTGAAAAAATACGCCTATTGGATGCGCTCGAAAAATTGGCACATAATACATTTGCCCCTAGTGAGTTCGATGCGCTAATGGCCTTGGATCCGACATACCGCCTGGATGGCTTCTTCGCCTGCTGGACGCGCAAGGAAGCTTTGATAAAGGCAGACGGGCGAGGCCTTGAAATTCCGCTTGATAATTTTGTGGTGAGTGTCGATCCCAATCAACCCGCGCGACTCATCAGCGCCAATGGTGCAGCAAAAGATTTGAGGGCCTTTGGCCTTTGGGACCTCCCAGCCGTTTCGGGCTATCGGGCCTCAATATCAGCAGCACCAGAGACATCCGAATTCAAATTTTTTTGCGTCACTTGATAGCGCGGCATGTCTCGTGCTTGTCACTACATGATCTCTGTGCCTTGTCTTGAATGGTACCAGTAGAAAATCTGCAGGGTCACGAGGTTGCTGAATGCAAAAGGTTAGAGCTGCAGTCGTATTTGCTACTGCCGATAAGTACTTTTCCACTGGCATAACGCTTATCACTACGGCAATCGTGGCGCGGATCATCAACCCCGCAGAATTCGGAATTTCAGTGCTGGGCGGTGCCGCTTTGTTATTAGCCGGTATGGTCCGCGATGCTGGCACGTCGGCTTATATTGTCCAGACTCCGGATTTGTCGCTTGCCAAGTTAAGGGCTGTTTTCACGCTTAACCTGATCCTGACATTTATCGTGACAGCAAGCATAGTGCTAAGCGCGCCTATGCTTGAACGGTTGCTAAACTCTCCCGGCCTCAACATATATCTCAAAATCTGCGCCATACCGTTCACCTTCGGCGCTATCGTGTATCCCCTTCACGCCTTAATGGCCCGTGATTTTGCTTTCGGCAAATTGGCCGTCGTGAACATCATCTCAACGACGTTCAATTCAACCGCCCTGGTCATTACAGCCTTCATGGGCGCAAGTTTTCTCAGTTTTGCATACGCCCAAGTCGTCTCAGCGCTGGTAGGCACATTGCTCCTGATCTATTTCCGCCCGAGCTTCGAGATATTCCGATTTTCCTTCGCCTCCTGGAAGCAGGTTTTGTCCTTTAGTGTATTCAGTGGCGGTACCGGCATTATCCAAAGTGCGGCAGGCGTGATTTCAGTCATGACAGTTGGGGCGTTCATGCCTCCCGCGATGGTTGGGCTGTTAAACCGCGCATCAATGATGGCCCAGTTTCCCGAACGAACGATAATGGCTGGCGTCAGTGCGGCAGCATTGCCAGCCTTCTCACAAGCAGCGCGTGAGCAAGCGGACCTACGAAAGTACTACCTCGGAGCTGTCGAACGCATAAGCGGCCTGATCTGGCCCTGTCTTGCGCTACTCATCGTTCTCGCAGACCCCATCATCCGGATATTTTTGGGTGATTTCTGGCTAGAAACCATTCCTCTTGTACAGATTATAGCTGGTGGCCTGCTTCTGAATTTTCCACCCGGTATCAACTATCCCATCATTATCGCTGTCGGGGCTGTGCGGCGAGCCATGCTGTTGTCAATCTTGCAGGCGGCTGTTGCATTGCCGCTGGTTGCAATCAGCGCCCAGTATGGAATTCACGCGGTGGCATGGGCGACTTGGCCAATCGTAGCGATTAATGTCGTCCTTTCCACATTTTTCGTAAAGGCCTATGTCGTAAAATTTAGCTGGAAAGACGTCAGTTATGCACTTTTCCCAAGCCTCTTTGTAACGCTGGCAACCATAGCCGGCCCGCTTTTCATCGTTCATTTTCTCGGTGGCGCCACCAACATGGGCATCCTTGAGTGCATGCTTGCGGTTTCCATTGCTGGCGTGAGCTGGATTGCAGCCCTTTGCCTGCTTGGTCATCCTTTATACTCTGAATTTGAACGACTTTTTAGGTCCATCATCGGCTATCTCAGGCGATCAGACCCAACACCCGAACCTGATGTTTAGGTGCCCGTCCCGAGTCCCAGAAGTGCCAAAATTTTTTGACCCCAAACGTCGTTCCATTCGCAATTGAGGATATGACAATCACTCGGAATGGGATAGAAATTGCTTCTACCCATCGGAGATGAGAAAGTATGCTCCGTTTGCAAGTTGTGGTCACCTATCGGGTGCAAGGCTGGCGTCAAAGCAACCATCTCTAATTGTACCTGTTTAATGCAAGCCTTCGATAATGCTCATGTTGTATAGCTAATCGGGCAACGTCCAGATCATGACACTCACTCTAGGCGAGGGTATTGTCATTTGCGTTTAGTCGGCACTCACGTGCCGAGTTTAACTAAATATTAGTGTAGAATGAGAGTATCGATGAGTATCCAAAGGTCGTCCAATCAACCAGATGTTGCTACACGGGCCACCAGTTGGTTTTTCCGCTCACCATCGAATGAAGATATGCGTGTCCGTTTATTCTGCTTTCCCTGCGCAGGATACGGCGCTGCGATGTATCGTATATGGCAAAGACAAGCCCCATCATGGCTCGAGATTGTACCCGTCCAACCACCAGGACGCGCAAATCGACTAAGAGAAATGCCCCTCGATAATTTTGAGGGCCTCACAAACTCCATTTTACCTGAACTGACGACGCTTCTAGACAAGCCCTACGCCTTTTTCGGGCACAGCATGGGTGCAATATTTGCATCTGAACTTGCCGCAGCTATTCTGGAGCGCGACTTGAAAGCGCCGATGCACCTGTTTTTGTCGTCAAGACAGCCGCCAAATATGCCTAGCCCGGTCGGTTCGCTTTCCCACTTAGATGATGCCGCCTTTGTTGAAGAAGTGAACCGGCGATATGGCGGAATCCCGCGCGAAATTATCGAAGCACCAGAAGTCCTGGAGATGTTGCTGCCGACATTGAGGGCAGATATTCGCACGCTGGAGAGAATTGACAAATCGGGTCCGCGCGAGTTTCCAATTACAATCAGCGCTTTAGGCGGCACCACCGACGCGCTCGTTCCAGAAAACCTGCTTGCGGGTTGGGCGTCATGGACGAAAATCGACTTCCAACTGCGTCTATTTGAAGGTGGGCATTTCTATCTTGAAAACCAGCTTCCGGCACTGATGTTGCATATTCAGGAGGTTCTGGAAGCAAAGTCGCTTGCAGGCCGGGGACTGAATTTGCCATGAATCAATTCCCAGCCTCTTCAAAGGCAAACCAAAAGCTGGCTGACGTAACGAGGTCAGTTGCCATTGTTGGGATGGCGTGCCGTTTCCCAGGGCAGGCCAATACGCCTGCAGATTTCTGGCAAATGCTCTGCAATGGCGAAGACGCCATTTCGGATATTCCTTCCAGCCGTATGGACGTGGACCAGCTTTACTCGGAGGAACCTGCAACACCAGGCCGGATTATGACCCGCTATGGCGGGTATCTCGATGATATTGAGCATTTTGATGCTGGATTTTTCCATATTTCTCCTCGGGAAGCCGAGCGTATGGATCCCCAGCAGCGTCTAATCCTCGAAACAGCTTGGGAAGCAATTGAAGATGCAGGCATCGATGCAAGTAGCCTGTCTGGCCGCTCCGTAGGCGTCTATGTCGGCCAATGGCTGAGCGACTTCGAAATGCGTATACTTAGTGACCCAACTGTTACTGATTTCGAAATGACCACGGGTAGCGGCAGGTACACCACCGCTGGGCGTTTATCGCATTTCCTTGGACTGATGGGCCCCAGCCTAACTCTCGATACGGCCTGCTCTTCATCACTGACCGCTGTGCATTTAGCTATTCAAAGCCTGCGTTCAGGTGAGATCGAGCTCGCTTTCGCCGCTGGCGTTAATGTCATCCTCAGCCCGCACATAACCGTCGGGTATTCGCAAAGCCAAATGATGGCACCTGATGGGCGCTGTAAGTTTGGCGACGCGGCTGGAAACGGATACGTTCGGAGTGAAGGCGCTGGCACTGTTCTCCTTAAACGCCTGGATCGGGCATTGAAGGACGGCGACAAGATACACGCAGTCATTCGTGGCAGCGCAATAAATAACGACGGCAATTCGAGCGGCTCTTTCGGCACACCGAGCCGGTACGGGCAAGAAGCGCTGCTGCGCCAGGCGCTAGTCGATGCCGATCTCTCCCCCTCGTCTGTTGGATATGTCGAAGCTCATGGCACTGGCACAAGGAAGGGCGACCCGGTCGAACTTCAAGCGCTTAGCACGGTACTTGGAACCAGCCGCTCCGAACCCATTCGTGTTGGTTCGGTCAAAACCAATATTGGGCACACCGAGGGTGCAGCCGGTATGGCTGGTCTCATCAAGGCGACGATGGCGGTAAAAACCGGACAAATCCCAGCCAGTCTGCATTTACAAACCCCCAATCCGGATATCGATTGGAACGCTGGCCCGATCACAATCGTACGTAAACTTGAGCCCTGGCCTGCGGACGACAGATACGCAGGAGTTAGCGGGTTTGGAATCGCGGGATCGAATGCCCACCTGCTTCTTCAGAACGCCCCATCACAACTGAACCAATCCGGCAAGGAAGTGGAATTCCACCGTCCGAGCATCCTCCCTCTCTCAGCTCAAAGCGAAGGTGCGCTCCGTGAATCGGCTGCCCGCTATGCTAAGCTTTTAGAAGAACACCCAGACGTGCCTTTACGTGAGATATGTGCCGCCGCCGCACTCAATCGCACAGCCCTCTCCGACCGTGCGGCCTTAATTAGTCATAGTCGCGGAGAGATGATCACGGCACTCAGGCAGTTCAGTACAGGAGCAGACAACGCGATCCGGGGAAATACCTGGTCTGGCCAGCCGATCAACACCGTTTTTGTTGCTCCGGGTCAAGGGGGGCAATGGGCGGGTATGGCTCGCTCGCTTATTGCATCTGAGCCCTCTTTCCAGCAAGCCATAGCAGAATGCGAACATGCGCTAGCCCCTCTCGTAGACTGGTCTCTGAGCGAACAAATACAGCTCAGTGAAGGCGACGTTGGCTACCGTCTCAATGACATCGCAGTTATACAGCCGACGCTCGTAGCGTTGGCTATCAGTTATGCCCGCCTATGGCGAGCATTCGGCGTTAGCCCGAAGCTCAGTGTCGGCCATAGCATGGGCGAGGTCTCCGCGGCTGCAGTATCCGGAATTCTGAGTGTGGCGGACGCTATGCGCGTTGTCGTGGCCCGCAGCAAACTGATGGCCAGAACCAGCGGTGAAGGCGGCATGGCATTAGTGGAGCTTTCGGCACCAAATCTCAAAGCATGGTTGGAACCTTTTGTCGGCAAGCTCAGTCTGGCAGCTATAAACAGCCCACGTGCGAGTGTCATTTCAGGTAAAGTGCCTTCACTCGATACTCTGCTCGAAGCGCTTTCGAATGAAGGCATATTTTGCCGAAAGATCAAAGTCGATGTGGCTTCCCACGGACCACAAATGGCGCAACTGGCACCAGACCTAGCAGCCGCTCTTCATGACATTGTGCCGTCAGAACCCGATTTCCCCATGCTCTCGACAGTCACAGGTGACATGGTGCCGGGCCAGCAATTCAACGGTGACTATTGGGCCCAAAACCTGAAAGAACCAGTTCGGTTCCTGGAGGCAATTGAAGCAGCCCTGAAGGCAAAGGCAAATGCCTTCATCGAACTGGGGCCCAACCCCGTCTTGCTAACATCTATAGAGCAGACGCTCAGCCATCACCATGCTGAAGGAATCCTCGCAGCTAGCGAGCGGCGCGATAGTCCGGCTATCGATGTGATTGCTGAGGGCATCGCGAAGCTCTGGGTCAGCGGAGTTGAAATGGATTGGAGCGCATATACAGGCGAAGTCCGCGTACACATTCCACTACCACAGTATCCATGGCAGCGAACTCGCCACTGGCATGAGGCTGCGGAACGCTCTGATATACACCAAACCCGCCAATGGTCCTGCCCACCAGACCAGATGCTGGATTTGCTGCACCAGATCGAATGGGTGAAGTCATCACCACCTGTTGCATTGACAAAAAAGAACCAGACCTGGCTTGTCCTTAGTACAAAATCCCGTGCCGCTAATTCGCTTGTCACAGCACTTGAGGAAGCCGGCACCACTGTTCATTTCACGGACGATGAAACGGTGAGCGCCCCCCTTTCAAAGCAAATAATTTATGACGGTATAGTCGCGATTGCATCAGGTGAAGACGCCGGTTTCCTGCCCATCAAATTGCTTCACTTGCTACTTGAGAATTCAATAAAATCGGCAAACCTTGTCTTTATAACGCAAGGCGCTTCAACAGCCTCTGGCGCCAACCAACGCGTCTCCGTCGAGCAGGCACCATTGATCGGCACAATGCGCGTTGTCGCCGAGGAACATCCTGAATACACTTTCAGATTGGTGGACGCCGATCCTAATATTCCGCTTGAAGATCAAAATAACGCGCTAGCAGCGCATGTGTTGCTTAAAGCTACGGATCCGGAAGTCGCCTTTCGCGGACAAGATTACCTAATCCCACGGCTGCAGCCGATGGTGCAAATTGATAAGCCACACCAAGGCGTCCAGATAAAACGCGACAGCGCTTATATGATTACCGGCGGCCTCAGCGCACTTGGGCTCCGAGCCGCCACGGTACTCGCCAAAGCAGGTGCCCGTCATATCATACTGGTATCGCGCAGGCCGCTGGCGCCACGTGCGCAATGGCGGCATTTGGTTAAAGGATCAGAAGATGCCGATCGCATTGCTGGTGTCTTGGCACTGGAAGCTGCTGGCGTAGCCGTCGAAACCCTTGCACTCGATGTGACAGATGAAGACAGCGTGCACTCTTATCTTGCAGAAAGGGCAACCGAACTACGTCCACCCATTCGCGGGCTGATACATCTCGCGACAGTGTATGACACGCAGCTTGCTGCAGAGACAGACAAGGGCAGATTTGACGCAGCAATTGCGGCAAAACTAAATGGTGCGCGAATACTTGATCGGGCGTTACCAGACGTCGACCTCTTCGTTCTGTACTCTTCCACCATGACTTTTGTGCCGCATCAGGGTCTGGCTGCATATTCCGCTGCGAACTGCGGTTTGGATGCGCTCGCCGCCGACCGACGCGCGCAAGGCAAGCTAGCCCTTAGTATCAGTTGGGGGCCCTGGAAACAGCTGGGACGCGCCGCGCTCGACTATGTCGCTAAAGAGTTTGAACAACGGGGTGAACTTTCCATATCAGCTGAAGAAGGAGACCTATTGCTCGGCTGGCTATTGGGCGGTTCCGTATCGGACGTCAGTGTGTTTCGCATGGACTGGTCAACGTTCAAAAAAAGCCGGCAGGGCCGACCGCAATACCTGATCGATGAACTTCTGAAGGGTGCAACAGACGTCGAATCTGAAGAAACTCACTTTGACAATCTACCGCCGGAAGAGCGTCGGGCCAGAGCGAACATTTTTGTACCCAATAGTGTAGCGAAGGTTCTCAAACTCGACCAAAAGGCTTTGGAACTCCATCGCCCTATCGGCGATCTCGGTTTGAACTCTCTTATGGGAATTGAGCTTAGGAACGCACTTGAAAAATGCGTGGGACGCCCCCTGCCCGCGACACTCGCCTGGACCTACCCCACCACCCAAGCCGTCATTGATTTTCTCTGCGCAGACATCGAAATTCCCGCGCCCCATCCTATCAGGTTTGCGCAAACCTATTCAGGGCCGCCTACTGATTTGGATGAAAGCTTTGTTACAATAGGCGACATGACCGAGGACGAGGCACTTGCTGCATTGCTCGGTGATCGTAAGTGAGCAACCACGAGACAAGCAATGATCGTGTATCGGCCGTCAAACTTGCGTTGATGGCACGCAGTGCACGCGAAAAAGCTGGCGCAGCGCTTGCCGCTGATCCCATTGCAATCATTGGAATAGGATGCCGGTTTCCTGGTGAGAGCAATGATCCTGAGAGCTTCTGGTCATTTCTGCTGGAAGGCCGAAACACTGTTGTCCCTGTCCCTACTGACCGTTGGGACTCGACCAAATGGCATGGCGAAGGTCCCGATGCCGTTGGATTGAGTGTTGCCAAAGGCGCATCGTTTCTAGACTCAGTTGATACATTCGACGCGGGCTACTTCGGCATCCCGCCGAGAGAAGCGGACCAGATGGACCCACAGCAACGCATGTTTCTTGAAGTTGCTGTCGAAGCGCTTGAAGATGCGGGCCTTAGGTTTGAGGATCTGCGCAAATCCCGCACTGGTGTCTTTGCGGCCAGCTATCACAACGACTATGCGCAGATGCTTTATCGTGCTCCTAAAGAGATGGATCAACGCACACTGACCGGCACACTGCACAGTGTCTTGGTCAATAGACTCTCCTATTTCCTGGACCTGCGGGGCCCTAGCGTTTCGGTCGATACAGCATGCTCATCTTCCTTGGTCGCGGTGCATCTGGCGTGTCAAAGTCTTCGTACTGGCGAGAGCAATGTTGCGCTGGCAGGCGGTGTGTCCATCATGCTCTCACCGGAACTGATGGTGAGTATGTCGCGCCTCGGCTTTTTGGCGCCGGACGGACGATGCAAGACTTTTGATGCCAGCGCTGACGGATTCGGGCGTGGCGAAGGTTGCGGCATGATCGTCCTCAAACGGTTATCTGACGCTCTTGCCGATGGAGACCGGATCTGGTCGGTAATCCGCGGGTCAGCTGTAAACCAAGATGGTGAATCCACCTTGCTCGCGGCACCGAACGTTCAGGCGCAGGCCGCGTTGATCCGCGAGGCCGTAGCGACGTCGCAAGTCAATCCTGATGACATCGTTTATATCGAGACACATGGGACCGGAACAGTTCTGGGTGATCCGATCGAAATTGATGCGCTATCTGAGACTATCGGCGCTGCGGCGCCAGGGCGACCAACCTGCCTCTTAGGCGGAGTAAAGGCCAATATTGGGCACCTGGAAGCTGGTGCAGGCGTTGCTGGGATCATAAAAGCAGCGCTGGTTCTTTATAAGGGCGAAGTGCCAAGCCAACCCGGTTTCCACAAGTTGAACCCGCATATAAACTTGACGCGTACACGGCTCGAAGTCGCTGCTGAACGACAACTCTTGCCTAAAACAGTCGGCGCACCAGTTGCTGGAGTGAGTTCCTTTGGCGTGGGCGGCACTAATGCACACGTTGTCCTGGAGGGCCCACCGTCTCTAAACAAGTCCGACCACAGAGATTCGAAAGACGGTGTCTGGACGATTCCACTATCTGGACGCACGCCGAGAGCCCTCGAAGAAAGTATCGCAAACTGGCAAGCCATACTGGCGGCCCCTACCCCCACACTACAAGATTTATGCTACACGGCCACGCAGCGGCGTACGCATCATGCCTACCGCGTGGCTGTATCTGCCTCCTCGCGATCAGCACTCGCACAAAAGTTATCCGAACGCACAGTCAGCACGACGCAAGCCCCATGCCCAAAGCTATGCTTCGTTTTTTGCGGCCAGGGACCTCAGACGGCACGCATGGGACTTTCGCTGGCCGCATCTGAGCCGGTCTTCGAAAAACATCTCCAACGCTGCGACACACTTATCAAGGCTCAAGAAGGCTGGTCTCTGCTGGAAGAACTGGGACGTGATGTTGCTACTAGCAGATTACATGAAACAGCGATCGCACAGCCGGCCCTTACTGCTTTGCAAACTGGATTAGTGGCGTTGTTAAAATCTTGGAGCCTCACGCCTGATAGCGTGACTGGGCATAGCGTGGGTGAAATTGCGGCGTTAGAGGCGGCGGGAATCCTGTCTCTAGAAGAAGCAATGCGTATTTCCTGCCACCGGGGGCGGATTATGCAGGAAGCCGATGGCACAGGCGCAATGGCATCCGTATTAATGGACGAACAGACCGCCGCCGATACCATTGCCAAATATGGATCAGCACTTAGCATTGGCGCAGTAAACGCTCCTGGCGAAACAGTCATTTCCGGAGATGCAAGAGCCTTGGAAAAGGTTCTCAAAAGTCTGGATGCAAAAGGCATCGGGCACCATCGCTTACCTGTAAAATATGCGTTTCATAGCGAACAGATGTCACCTTTCGAAGGTCATATGGTCGAAACAATTGGGCATGTGACATCTTCGCCCGCAAATAGGGTCTGCACCATTTCGACTGTAACAGGACGACGTATTGAACAAGTCGATGCTGCTCATTTTGCCCGTGGAATAAGAGCGCCAGTTCAATTTTCCAAGGCCTTGCAGGCGACAGCTAACAATGGACGCATGGTCTATTTGGAAATCGGACCGCATCCAGTCTTGCTGGCATCGATTACCGCTTGTCTAGAGCAAACTGGTCAGCAGAGCTTGCCGATTGTGGGATCACTCCGCCGAGGAAAGCCAGAACAGGAATCTATGGCTGACTGTGCAGCGCGCCTTTTTGAGGCCGGCCAAACCCTCGATTGGTCGGCCATCGTCCCTACGGGCGGAAGCGTGGTGTCACTACCGACGTATCCTTGGCAGCGACAAAGGTACTGGCGCGAAGTCAAATCCGACTCACTTCGTCAGGACGTTACTGAGACAGGTCACCCCCTACTTGGACATCGCTTGAGCATTGCGGCAGACGACCTAATGGTTTTTGAGGGCGATGCCTCAACCAGTGCCGTTTGGTTGAAGGATCATCGCGTATTAAACCGGACCATTGTACCGGCCACCGCCATCATGGAATTGTTGACCGCAGCAGCTCGAGCCGCCACCTCACCTTCGGCTTGCCTGGAAGATCTATCAATCCTTTCACCTTTGCCTTTGTCAGAAGCTGGCGAACTCGACCAACATTGGCAGGTTTTGGTCCGAAGAATTGGGCAAGACTGGTCCGTCCAGCTTAATCTCCCTTATCTCTCAGACGGAATGGGGGCCAACCGCACCATTGCCACCGCCACGATCTCTACTGACGGTAAGGTTAACAGCGCACCTGGAAACGAGCATGCCGCGCTGCAGGCCGAAACACGTTTTCCAAAAGATGCTCAATCTGTTTCGATTGAAAGCATTGCTGCCTACTTTCAGGGTATCGGTGCAGAATTCGGTCCATCCTTTCAGCTGCTTTCTGAAGTTAAAGTGGGAGGCAATGGTGCTATAGGGCGCATCTCGCTGCCCGAGAGTCTAAGACTCACTTCTCATATTTTGCATCCAGCAGCTCTTGATGCTGGTTTGCAACTTTGCGTGCTGGCTGCGGCTAGTGAAAAGACAGTCACCTGGTTGCCGGTAGCGGTTGGTTCACTGACATTTCCGAATTCAACCGCCTCTTCCGTAATAACGGCAGAGGCGCGCCTGCATCAGGACGGAAGCTCGGGTACATTGTTAGCGGATATTAGCTATCGCGAACCAGATGGAAAGCTAATCGCACAAATCAAGGACATCAGCTTCGCGCGCGCCACTACCGCAACACTTTCCCCCGGAATTGCAGCGCCAGTGCGATCATACTCGACACGCTGGCGCGAGAAAGTGCTGAATGATACCTCCCCTGCAGAGCCAATAAGATCCTGGCTTGTGATTTCAGATTCCGATGATGGCCCTGCACTCACGAACGAGCTGAAGAGGATATCAGGTCACGCGCGTCTGTTGAATTCCAAAGCCGATGATTCCGCACTACAAAATGCCCTCCAATGGCTTTCTGATGCTCCGGCACCAAGGCAGCTTATCGATTGCATAGGGTCACAGGCAGACGTTGATCCAGCTGGCCTTGTAAGTAACACGCTCGCCCGAGTTCAAGCCTTAGCTTTGCGCTCAGACGTCGCAAAATTTGCCACAGTAACCCGTGGAGCTTTCTGCACGAGCGAGGAATTTACGATTCCATCGATTAACGGCGCAGCGGTAAACGGCTTCGCGGCCACGGCAAGGCTAGAGCACCCCGAACTCGATATTCGTTGCGTGGATCTCGATCCTAATATTCAAAATTCTAGCATTGCGGAGTCAGCTGTCGCGCTCTCTGACGCTCTGGGACATCCGGGTTCAGCCAAACTGGCGAGACGTAACAAGACATGGTTTGCGCCGTGCATCGAAGAAATCCATTTCCCAAAATCATCATCACCGAAGGCTCTCCGACGTCAGGATACAACAGGATATGAAAGCCTGACTCTCGAGGCACACACACGACTGCCGTTATTGAAGGGTCAAGTCCGTATCGCCGTGCGTCGTGCAGGGCTAAACTTCCGTGACGTACTTAGCACAGTAGGGATGCTTCCGGGCATGACGCTGCCTTTAGGGGTGGAATGCGCAGGTGAAGTTATCGAGGTTTCACCTGACGTGGACACTCTAAACCTTGGGGACCGCGTCTTTGGCTATACTCCGGGCGCGTTCGCTGAACAAGTTGTCGCACCCGCCGCACTCCTGATGCGCACACCGGACCAAATCACTGACGACGATGCCGCCGGTATTACGATTGCCTTCGGAACCGCGCTATATGGCTTAGACCGACTTGCAGGCATTAAGCGGGGCGAACGCATTCTGATTCATGCTGGCGCAGGCGGGGTCGGGCTTGCGGCCATTCAAATTGCGCTCGCGCGTGGAGCTGAAGTGTTTACGACTGCTGGGTCGGAAAAGAAGCGCGACATGTTGCGAAATATGGGTGTTGAGCATGTATTTGATTCCCGGACGCTCGACTTTGAATCTCAGATTCGGAACATCACCAATGGTGCTGGAGTCGAAGTCGTACTGAACTCGCTATCGGGAGATTTTATTTCCGCAAGCGCCCGGATACTTTCAAAAAACGGACGCTTTTTAGAGCTGGGCAAGCGCGAGTTACTCAGCCCCGAAGAGTTTGCCGCGATACGACCTTCCGCAACTTATCATGTTTTTGATCTAGGGAACGAGATCGAGGCAACTCCCGATTTGCTGCGCAATCTTCTGGAAGAGGTGCTTAGGGATATTGAGAAAGGCGCGCTATCGCCTCTACCAAATCACAACTTCGGCCTGGACCAAGCCGCCAACGCTATGCGCTTCATGGCATCTGCGAAGCATATCGGGAAAATTGTCCTTCGAATCCCCCCCCATGCCAATGCGAACATTCGGGAGGACGCAACCTACTGGATAACCGGAGGCGTGGGAGGAATAGGTCTTTATACTGCGCACTGGCTGGCCCGCAAGGGTGCACGCCATATCGCTCTATCTGGGCGAAATGCGCCAACACAATCTGCAAAGACTTCAATCGCCGAATTAGAGGCTCTGGGTGTCGCAGTTCGTGTGTTTGAATCAGATATTGGTGATGAGGACTCTACCGCAAAGATACTCAGAATCATTGCTGACGAAATGCCGCCCTTAAGAGGGGTCATTCATGCAGCAGGTTCCTTGCGCGATGGCACTGTACTCACTCGTCGACCTGATGATGTTGAAGCCGTGTTTCACGGAAAGCTAGTTGGGGCTCTCACGCTTGACCGACTGACACGAGACCTTCCTCTCGACTTTTTCGTTCTGTATTCGGCCTCAGGCGCAACTCTTGGTGCACCTGGCCAATCTCTTTATGCTGCCGCCAATGCTGGGCTCGACGCCTTGGCGACAACTCGCAAGCGCGCAGGATACCCTGCATTGAGTATAGCGTGGGGGTTTTGGGGCGCCGCAGGCATGGGAGCGAGACTTACCGAGAGGAGTCGTGACGTATGGATCGAGCGAGGTCTCGGAGAGATCTCACCTGAGAGCGGTTTCCCGCATCTGGAACACCTTCTTTCATCCAGCATCACCAACGCCATGGCGATCTCTATAAATTGGCATCGTTTCGCATTTACAGCCCCGGAAGCATTGGACCTCGGTCCATTTGCGTCATTTCTGCAAAATCAGGCAAGCAAACACTCACGCCCTGTTATGGCAATCACGCAATCTTTAGGTGCTGAATTGGCTGTGGCTGCGCCAGCCGAGCGCCGTTCTAAACTCCATGCTTGTATCGAGAGGGCCGTGAGAAATATTATGGGGTTGCAGATCGATGACGACATTGACCCTACTCGCCCGCTCAAAGATATGGGACTCGATTCCTTAATGGCTGTGGAGCTGCGCAATGACCTGGTCCTTGATACCGGACTACGCCTATCCGCGACACTTCTCTTTGACTATCCGACAGTTGATAGCCTTCTCGGCTATCTAGATCTCCAAATCCATAAGCCAAATTCTGAAGAGCCAACGGAGCTTCGGGATACAAGTAACGAGCTCGATGATTTATCGGAGAGCGAACTGGCAACACTGCTAGAACAAGAGCTTAAAATGTCTGAATTCAGCCAAAACCTAAAACGGAAGCCGGGAAAATGACGTCGCCCGCAGAACAAATGAAGCATGCGCTTCTCGAGATCCGCCGCCTTCGTCGGGAGCTTGCGAATAGAGATCATACAGACAGGCAATCCGGTCCGATCGCAATTATTGGGACAGGCCTACGCCTGCCGGGCGGGATATCTGATCTTGCAGGATTTGAAGCACTATTAGCTAATGCCAGTCATGTTGTGACCGAGGTACCTGCAAGCCGCTGGAACCGAGGCGATGTTCCCGTAGATTTGACGAGTTCCGCATTTTATGGAGCTTTTCTGGATCAAGTCGACATGTTCGATCCTGAGTTTTTTGGTATCTCGGGGACCGAAGCAGCTAGCATGGACCCGCAACAACGACTTGTCCTGGAGACGGGCTGGGAAGCCTTGGAAAACGCAGGTTACGCTCCCGACAGCTTTGCAGATAAATCACTCGGCATTTTTCTTGGCATGGCCAACAGTGATTACGGACGAAGCCTATTACATGACATGCCCGCTATCGATCCCTATTTCACTTCTGGTTCGTCATTTTCAGTTGCAAGCGGACGTTTGGCCTACTTTCTTGGCACAAAAGGTCCGGCCATAACTCTTGATACCGCTTGTTCTTCTTCGCTTGTCGCCATACACCTTGCCTGCAAGGCACTGAAGTCAGGCGAATGCGATGTCGCGCTTGCCGGCGGCGTAAACCTTATACTTTCACCTGAAGTGCATGTGAATTTTAGCCGCGCCAATATGCTTGCCACTGACGGATTGTGCAAGACATTTGATGCGTCTGCAGATGGATATGTCCGCGGTGAGGGCTGTATAATGTTCACGCTTCGGCGTCTGTCAGATGCACAAGCCGATGGCGACCCTATTCTTGCCATCATCCGCGGAAGCGCTATCAATCAAGATGGTCGCAGTAATGGACTCACAGCGCCGAATGGACCATCACAAGAATCCCTCATCAGGGACGCCCTTGAAGATGCGGGTGTCGACGCGATGTCGGTTGGATATATTGAAGCTCATGGTACGGGCACACCACTTGGTGACCCGATAGAAGTGTCTGCGCTCGCCAAGGCTTATGATCGCGACCATGAGAACGCACCTCCCCTTTTGGTGGGGTCCGTCAAAACAAATCTTGGGCACCTGGAATCAGCCGCTGGGGCCGCAGGCATCTTGAAGAGTATTGTCGCACTTCGTTCAGGTCGTATTCCGGCACATCTGAATTTCGAGACACCCAATCCTCACATTGATTGGCAGTCGATGTCACTAAGTGTTCCCCTCGAAGCACAAGCATGGCCACTTAGTGATCCCCCCCGTCGAGCCGGCGTAAGTTCGTTTGGTTTCAGTGGCACCAACGCGCATATAATTCTCGACGAAGCGCCACCGGTAAAGGAACAGGCGTCATTACCTGATTCCGCTTCGGCGCTCTTCACGCTTTCTGCACGAAGCCCTTCAGCGCTCTCGACACTCGCAAGCCGGACCGCAAGTGTCATTGCGAATAGCAGCTCTCCACTCAGCGACCTCTGCCTTACTGCAACGGATGGGCGAGCACATTTCCAATATCGTCTGGCAGTGTCCGCACGCGATAAAGCCGAACTGTTTGAAGCTTTACAGGCGGCCTCAGAAAGTCATACGCATGCAAGCTATATTACGGGACGCGCAGTTCCTGGTCGACGAACCAAAGTGGCCTTCCTCTTTACGGGACAAGGCGCACAGTATTCGAGAATGGGGCAGGAATTATACGAGACTTACCCCATATATAAGGACGCAATCGATACTTGCAGTGAGATACTCGGCAACGCAATTCCAGGCGGGCTCCGGGCTGCGCTTACTGCCGGTCCAGGCGATTCTCGCATCCACGAACCCAGTATCGCGCAGCCTGCACTATTTTCGCATGAATACGCGCTTGCCAAACTGTGGATCTCATTTGGCATAATTCCGCATGCTGTATGCGGACATAGCCTTGGCGAGTTCGTCGCGGCGACAGTCTCGGGAGTCTTGCCGTTAGAAGGCGCTCTTGGTTTAGTGGCTGAGCGCGGGCGCCTGACAGCCGAAGCCGCGAACGGGGGAATGATGGCGAGTGTTTTCGCCAGTAAAGAGAGAATTGAACCATACCTCGCCAAACAAGCTTCTCTTGAAATCGCTGCGTACAACGGCCCGAACAATCATGTTCTGAGTGGCCCGGCAACCACATTGGAACCACTGCTGGCACAAATGTCTTCGGACGGCATTCGTACCGAACCGCTTAAAATTGCCTTCGCTGCCCACTGTATGCTCGTGGAGCCGATCATGGAAAGATTCCGGTCTGCCGCACAGAAAATTCAGTTCGGCAAAGCCTCTATCCCCATCGTTTCCAATTTAGATGGTGATTTCACTACAACGGATGAGATTGCGACACCTGACCACTGGGTGAGCCACTTACGCCAACCGGTAAAGTTTGCAGATGGCGTACGCACCCTAATCGAATCCGGCATCACGCACTTTATTGAGATTGGTCCGCATCCTGTTCTTTCTGCAATGGCATTAGACACAAGAGAGAACACGGACCCTCTGCGCCAGCCAGCCTTTTTGGCGTCCTTAAGGCGCGACGGCGAACCTGGTCTTGAACTAACAAGTAGTCTAGCGCGACTGTATGTGGATGGCGTGCAAATGGATCCAGCATGCCAGTCCAGAATCCGAGGGAAGCAGCGGGCAGAGCTCCCGACTTATCCGTTCGAACGCACCCGGCATTGGCATCCTAGCGCCCCACGCGCTGGTTGGAGCGAACGCCACAAAACGGATGCGTCATGGCGCAAGCTATGCGCACGGCTGGACAGGGAATCTGAACGCGGCCCACTGGGGTTCAACGCGGCAACCTATCCGCAAAAGTGGGAGACATTGGCAGCCTTAAGACGCGCACTCGTAATTACCCTACTCATCGAAGCAGGCCTTTTCACAAAAGACGGCGAAAGCCACTCTCTCGACGAGCTATTGAGGAAGTTGCGCGCTACTGACGCACTAGCACCTTTAGTAAGCCGGTGGCTGCATGCACTTGAAGACAGTGGAGATCTCAACATCGTATCTACAAGGATCATGGCACCCCGCGCACTGGCCGATCCAGAACTCGCCAATGTCAGGACAGACGTACAGGCTGCCTTAGCCGACAATACCCCACTTTGTGACTATGTTCTTCATTGCGCGAACTTGTTGGGTCCTGTGCTGCGGGGGGAAGCAAGTCCGTTGGAGACCCTATTCCCTGGTGGAGATTTTTCTCTCGCACTTGGTCTTTATGAGCGCTCTGAAACTATGCGATACATGAACGGCCTGGCCGCTGCAGCCTTCGAATCCCTTATTGGAACAAAGGCCTCGCTTTCGATTCTTGAAGCGGGTGCGGGAACGGGGGGAACGACCACATCCGTGCTTGATGCCCTCAGGGACGAGCACTTTAATTATCGGTTTACAGATGTATCAGACTTGTTCCTGGACCACGCACGGGAAAGGTTTGCCGATCGCGAAGGCATTAGCTACCATCGTTTCGATCTTGAATCAGATCCTGCGGCGCAGGGATTCCCCGCCGGCACCTTTGATATTGTACTAGCATCCAACGCCGTACATGCGGTGCGTGACCTGCCGTCGACTCTGGCGCACCTCCGTAGTTTGTTGCGACCGTCGGGCATCTTGATATTGGTTGAATCTACAACTCATTTTGCCTGGTTTGATGTTACTACTGGCCTTATCGAAGGCTGGAGACATGCAGAAGACGATTTGCGCGATGATCTCGCACTGATCGACGCAAATAAGTGGCAATCAGCCCTACTGGATTCCGGCTTTGAGATAGCGGACGCGTGGCCTCGCTCAGGCTCATCGGCCGAATCTGTTGGGCAGCACCTAATTGTTGCGCGAGCACCATCCAGTGCATCCTTCGTGACCAGCGAAATGATCATTGCGACGCCACAATTCGTTGAAACCCCTCCGCTCGCAACGGATCCCCAGATTACGTCATTACTGGACGCCATTGCCGAGGCTCTTCCCAATGAACGCAAAAAAGTCATATGCAACCTTGTTCGCACACGTGTGGAAATACTGCTCCGTCGACGCGGAGACCAACCGCCAAGTGACGAAGACAGACTACGAGAACTTGGGATGGATTCCCTTATGGCCGTGCAACTGAGAAATACTCTGTCCAGAGATCTGGACATTCAAGGCGGACTGCCGACAACACTCTTCTTGGATTACCCGACGATTGCTGCAGTGTCCGAATTTTTAACTGGAGCCTTGGGTCTTCAAACTGCGCCCATACTACAAGCAGAGACAGCCTATGACACTTCGGACAAGAGCAAGATAGATATCACGCATATGAGCGATGAAGAGGTTGAAGCCATATTGCTGGAGCGTCTGAACCGATGACCTCCAACACGCCTGCCCAAAGTGGCAGTGAATCAAATCTATCGCCCTTGAAGCGCGCTTTTCTAGCACTTGAGGCTGCAGAATCACGCGCTGCAGCCTATGAAGATGCTGCGCGGGGACCAATCGCTATTATTGGATTGGGGTGTCATGTGCCTGGCGCAGATGGGCCCGATGCCTTCTGGAGCCTTCTGGATTCTGGTGTAGACGCCACCACAGAGGTCCCCTCAGATAGATGGGACCATGGGAAGTATTATGCCTCCGACCCAAATCTACCCGGACGCATCGCAACGAACCGGGGTGGCTTTCTTGATCGCATTGATCAGTTCGACGCTAATCTCTTTGGCATTGCGCCTCGAGAAGCGCGCAGCATGGACCCCCAGCAGCGGATTTTCCTGGAAACCGCCTGGGAAGCGCTAGAGCATGCTGGCGTCGCCCCTGACAGTCTATCCGGCACCAAGACAGGTGTATTTTGCGGGGTCACAGGTTCGGACTACGCATACCTTCAACTCGCGACGCATGACCCGGAGATTCTTGATGCTCATTTTACGTCGGGTATCGCACATAGCATGGTCTCAGGGCGCCTCTCCTATCTTCTTGGATTGCAAGGCCCCAGCGTAACCATCGATACAGCTTGCTCATCCTCGCTAGTCGCCATTCACCAAGCAGTTCAGTCACTTCGGAAAGGCGAGATCCGTATGGCCCTGGCAGGCGGAGTGAACACAATCCTCTCGCCAGAAATCTTCATTGCACTCTCGCGGGCGCATATGCTTGCACCGGACGGACGCTGCAAAACCTTCGATGCCAGCGCTGATGGCTTCGCCCGAGGCGAAGGCTGTGGTGTCATTGTCTTGAAGCGCCTTAAAGACGCCGAGGCGGACGGAGACCGGGTACTCGCTTTGATACGCGGTAGCGCAGTAAACCAGGATGGTCCCTCCAGCGGGCTTACAGCCCCAAATGGTCCTGCACAGGAAGCTGTAATCAAGGCCGCGTTGATAGATGCGGGGATTCAGGCAAATGACCTGAGCTATCTGGAAGCCCACGGGACAGGAACATCTCTGGGGGACCCTCAGGAAATGCAGGCGATCGGCAATGTTTTCAGCACACACCGATCCACGCCCCTTATTGTAGGATCGGTCAAAACCAATATTGGCCATCTTGAAGCCGCCGCCGGCGTGACAGGTGTCATCAAGACTGTCCTTATGCTGATTTATAAACGAATCCCTCCCCACTTACATTTTAATACCCCGAGCCTTCATATACCCTGGTCCAATTTGCCCGTTCGTATTCCAACCAAGGCGGAGGATTGGGAGCCCATAAACGAACATCGCTTTGCCTCTGTAAGTTCGTTTGGTTTCAGCGGAACGAACGCACATATAGTCCTTGGAGAGTTTGAGCATTCGGTCGCGAATGAAATACCCGATTCCTCATCGGTCGTTACCATATCAGCGGCCAGCCCGAATTCTTTGAGAGCGCTCGCCCAGCGTCATGCCGAAGCATTATCTGGCTCGCACACAAGTTCTTTAAACGACCTATGTCGCACTGCAAATGCCGGACGGGCGCAACTGTCTTATCGTGCGACGGTATCCGGAGAGACTTCGGCTGATTTGCACGCAGGCTTTGCCGCAGTGGTCGAAGTAAAAAGTGCAATAACAGGTCCCATACGTACAACGCCCAAAATAGCCTTCCTCTTCACCGGCCAGGGCGCGCAATTCATAGGCATGGGGCGGGAGTTATATGAGCGCGCGCCAGTCTTCAGAAACAGCATGGATAGAGCTGCAAGCCAACTCAAAAACCAATTAGACGTACCACTGCTGGATGTGATCTTCGGCAAGACGGCAGATACGTTACTGCTTGATCAGACGCGCTACACACAACCAGCGCTTTTCGCGATAGAGACGGCAATCTTTCGGCTTTGGGAATCTTGGGGTGTCAGTCCTGATCTGGTAATTGGACATTCTATAGGCGAATACGCAGCCGCGTGTGCCGCCGGTATTATGAGCTTCGAAGATGGCCTCAATCTTGTGACCGAACGAGGTAGGCTGATGAACTCATTACCCGCAGGCGGCGGCATGATATCAATCAATGCCTCGGAGGATACCGTCACTCAGTATCTTCAACCGGGTGCAGATATTGCGGCTATCAACGCGAGTAGCCAAGTGGTCATCTCGGGTGCTGATGCAATACTGGCGAGAATTTCAAAAAATTTGGACAGAGATGGTCTGAAGTATCGGCAACTTCCAGTATCTCATGCTTTCCATTCTTCGCTGGTAGATCCAGTGCTCGATGCGTTTGAGAAACGCGCAGGGCAAGTTTCGTATACTCCGCCGAAAATGAGGTTGATTTCGAACATTACGGGAGCAACTGCAGATTCAGCATCGATCTGTACTCCGACATATTGGCGTCAACATATGCGCGAGACGGTTCGCTTTGCCGATGGCGTCACAAGTATGGCCCAGCAAGACGTGGATATATTTGTAGAAATCGGTCCTCAACCTGTTCTTACAGCACTCGCCAAGGAGTCATATGAGGACGGGAACCTAAACCATAGCGCCATTTTTCTTCCATCTATTCGTCGCGGGCAAAGTGAATGGAAGCAAATGCAATCGACCATTGGGTCTTTGTGGCAGCAAGGACTTGAGGTCGACTGGCAGGCCGTTGAAAAGGTTCGTGGCGGCAAGGTAACCGACATTCCAACCTATCCATTTGAAAAGGAACGACACTGGATCGCGCCTCGCCCGCATGTTGCAGTTTCAATAGAAGAGCGAGGATCGCTTTTTGGGCGTTCCTTACCCGTCGCGCTCGACGACCAGATTTGGGAGGGCACAGCGTCGCAGCAGTCGCCAGGATGGCTAAATGACCACATTGTCGGTAATGATGTGATCATTCCTGGCGCAGCCTTAATCAGTATGATGGCAGCCTCTGAAATGGCTCAGCCTGATTACACCGGTAGCATAGCGCTAGAGGATATTATTATCGAGTCGCCGGTTGTTGTTTCTAGCACTGGCGGTCTGACACGCCTGCAGACTGTACGCCGCGCACATGATGGGTTCATTTCTGTAAGCAGCCAGGTGGATGCCGCATCCAAAACTTGGGTACGGCATGCAAGCGCCAGCAAAGGAATGATCGAAAGAGCTCCCGATCCGATCAAACCCGAATCGCGACAAGTCACATCCGGTAGCCAGATTGATCCGGACGACTTTTACGGGGGTCTTAGCGATAGAGGAATCTCACTCGGACCAACCTTTCGATTGCTTGACCGCATCTCCACGTCCAATGACGGCGCTTGGGCACGGCTCACACTTCCAGATAATATTCCTCTCGAACCGTCATTGCCTCTTCACCCGTTGCTGCTGGATGGATGTTTGCAGGTTGTCGCCGCCGCGCGCGCAGTGCGAGCGAGCGACAAGGGAGCCTTTTTGCCTTTCGCAATAGATCGTTTTTCCATCCACTCGATACCCAGCCGCCAACTCTGGAGCCATGTTGTAGTTCGCGCAGAGCAGGCGGATATGCTTACCGTCGACATCACGGCCTATAACGCTGATGGCACTGCTGCAATTGAGCTATCCGGGGTTAGTCTTAGGCGGCTTGACCCGATAAACAGCCTCACTGCTGCAGGCAAACCTCTGCGCGATGCTCTGTTTGGCCTTGAGTGGATAGCGCAACCGCCACTTCCTTCGCCCAAGGAACTCGCAACGGAGGCGGAAACTCACGCGGATGAGCTTGCTGCCGCCGCAGGACTGGACAGCTACGACACGTTTGTTGAGCACCTAGAGGATGCGTGCATAAAGCTTGTACGCAACACTTTCACGGAACTCGGCTGGCATCCACTTGCAGGTGAGCAAGCAATAGAAAATGACCTGGCTCAACAGATTAATATTGCTCCTCGACATCGACGCCTCTTTCACCGTCTCATGGAGATTCTGTCTGAAGCGGGAGATCTCGCGCCCATTGCAAATGGGTGGAGAGTCTTGCGCGAGATACACCCGACCAACATTTTAGAGCTGGAAGCGTCTCTGCGAAACTCTGCTCCTCCCGCTGCTCTTCCAGAATTGGATATAGTTCTCAGAGCTCACGCAGGATTTGCACGGGCTCTGCGTGGTGAGTGTGATCCATTGGAGCTGTTGTTTCCGGAAGGCAGTACCGAAGCGAATGAAGCCCTATATCGTGATGTACCAACATCAGTCTATTTTAATGGCTTGATCGCACAAATTGTCGAAGATGTGTCCCGGGTGAATCGCCCACTTCGCATTCTCGAGATTGGCGGAGGAACGGGCGGCACGACAGCACGCTTGATAAAAGTACTACCAGACGATCTTGACTATACCTTCTCGGATATCGGGCAGAGTTTCGTGGATCGGGCTCGGACTCGATTTGGCTATAAGGCCGGAATGAGTTTCAAGATGATTGATCTTGATCGCGATCTCGTCGAGCAGGGTGTTGCCAGTGAGTCGATTGATCTCGTAATCGGTGCCAATGTCGTCCATGCAACGAAAAATCTTGCCGAGACACTTCAGCGGCTGAAGCAAATCATGTCTCCGGATGGTCGACTTGTCATGCTTGAAGTGACTAAACCGCAGCGCTGGTTTGACCTTACAGTCGGACTGACACCGGGCTGGTGGTCTTATGAAGATACCCAAGTCAGAACCAATTCAGTGCTTCTGGATAAAACAGCCTGGCTCAGATTGCTGCAGGACGTTGGGCTCAGCAACTCTGCGACGATTGGCGGCGACCCGGAAGTGCCGGGTTGTCGTGGCAACCAGACGATCCTGGTTGCGGCGGCCGCTAGAGCTGCAGCCAAGCGTTGGCTAATTGTGTCCGACCCGCAACCTTTGACGGACAATATCTCAAGCGTACTTGAGAAAGCTGGGGAGACGGTTTCAAGATTTATGCGAGACAACGAGCCGGATTGGGCAGCCGCACTTCAATCGTATCTCGCAGCGAGTACCAAAAGCGACGAAGCGCCTGATGAAATCCTCGTCCTTTGCAACATGGACGGCGTGGACCTCGCAAGTCGCCTCGCCTCAATCCTGACCGTAGTGAAGAGCGCCATAAAGGGTGCGCGCCCATGCAAACTCACCTTTATGACAACCGGCGGCGAAGAGGTCACCGGTATGGAATCTACTCTTTGTCATGCAGACGCCGCCATTGGCGGACTAGTCAGAAGTATTCAGCTCGAATTTCCAGACTTCGCTTGCCGCCGCATTGATCTGGATCCGGATTCTGAAGATATAGAATCTATCGTCACTATATTACTTCGACACGACGATGAAACCGACATAGCTGTCAGGGATGGCAAACGATATTCAACTCGCTTGAGGCATTGGCAGCCTAGCCCGCTCTCCCTTACCCGCGTTGAGCCATGGAAACTCATCAACACTGCTCCTGGAACACTGGAACGATTTGAGCGCCAGCCACTGAAGCGGTCCGAGCCTGGCTCAGGTGAAGTGGAAGTCGCAGTCGAAGTCACAGGGCTGAATTTTCGCGACGTACTCAATGCGCTCGGCGAGTACCCGGGTGCTCCTCCATTGGGCGGAGAATGCGCTGGACGTGTCGTGGCCATTGGAGATGGAGTCGAAAATGTCCAGCTGGGCGATGCGGTAGTCGCATTGACCAGCGGTGCATTTGCTTCCCATGTCACGCTGCCCGCTTCACTGACATCACGTTTGCCTGAGGGTTTCGATATGCGAGATGGCGCCGCCTTCGCAATCCCCTTTGTTACTGCCGACTATTGTCTGCGTGAATTGGGTAACATCGACAAAGGAGAACGCATTCTGATCCATTCCGCAGCCGGAGGTGTCGGAATGGCAGCCATTCAGATTGCGCATGCTGCGGGTGCAGAGATCTATGCGACGGCAGGTACCGCTGAAAAGCGCGATCTCGTTCGTCGTCTTGGTGCCAAACTTGTTATGGATTCGCGCAGCACCTTGTTCGCCGATCAAATTCTGGAGGCCACAGGCGGCTTGGGGGTAGATCTGGTACTAAACTCACTTACGAGCGAACTTACCAATGCAAGCTTGAGGGCGCTCGCTTCTCGAGGTCGTTTTATAGAATTGGGCGTTCGGGATATTCGAGAAGATCTCCCTACTGACGTATATGAAAAAGAAATCGTCTACCTTCCGGTTAATTGGGGACATGTGGCCGACGCTGATCCTGAACGTATCGGCCGGTCATTGCGTCGGATTGTTTCGGATTTAGATGCGGGAATTGTCACGCCCCTACCCCAACACAATTTCGGCCCCGATCAGATTACGGATGCCTTCCGCCTCATGGCACAGGCTGGGCACATTGGTAAAATCGTAGTTGACTGGCGAAATTCGCCACGCACCAGTCTCAGGCAGTCCGGCACTTACATTGTGACGGGCGGCCTGTCTGGACTCGGGCTCGACACAGTTCGGAGACTCGCCAGAGATGGTGCTGGCCGCATTGTGGCAACCGCTCGTCGAGCACCAACAGCTGATGTTGAAAAAGAGTTCTCAGCCCTGCGTCGCCAAGGGGTACGGATTGAAAGCCATTGTGTCGATGTGACGGATGAAGAATCCATGGATCGACTTTTCTGTGACATCCGCAATGATGGTCCCCCCATTCGCGGCATCATTCACTCCGCTGGCACACTTTCAGACGCGGGCATATTGCAACAAAACAGAGAAACATTGCTGAAGGTGATATCGCCAAAAGTCGACGGCATTCTGATATTGGAGAAGCTTACCCGAAGCGATCCTATTGATATTTTTTGTGCTTATTCGTCACTAGCCGCCATACTTGGTTCACCAACTCAATCTAACCACTCAGCTGCAAATGCAGCGCTGGGCCTGATAATGAAGAGGCGCACCAAAATGGGGCTGCCCGGTCTCGCCATAGATTGGGGGCCGTGGGATGAAATCGGCGCTGCAGCCGGAAACAATACGCTAAGTCGATTATCCGAACAGGGTATCTCTGCATTATCTCCTGCAGAAGGCCGAGCAGCAGCCTCCTATTTGACTAGCAGCGCAAGCGGACAAGTCGCAGTTGCTCCAATCGAATGGCGCCGCTTGCTAAAATGGCGAGGCGAGAAAACCAATCCGCTTTTTTCAAAGCTTGAGCACGATAATCCCTTGGCTAGGAAGCAGGGCAAAACTGCAGGTTCTGTTCGAAAAGCTGATAGCGAAGCAAGGGCCTATGAACATGATACGGATCTTCTTGACCGTATATCCGCCGCTCATGCGGCTAAAAAACGTATAATATTAGACGTGTTCCTTGAAGAGATGCTCCGCGCAACTTTTGCCTTGCCAGCAGGCCGTAAACTGGATCCGGAAATG
Source organism: Alphaproteobacteria bacterium (assembly GCA_018827375.1). Lineage (GTDB taxonomy): Bacteria > Pseudomonadota > Alphaproteobacteria > Caulobacterales > Hyphomonadaceae > Hyphomonas. Next base: position 34,869 of record JAHJYW010000049.1, on the reverse strand, counting down.
CCCTTTGGTGAGATGGGACTGGATTCCCTGCTGGCAATAGAATTGCGCAATCGATTGGGCCGTGCCCTTGGCAAAAAATTACCCGCAACTCTTCTATTTGAGAGCCCAACCATACGTTCGCTCGGCGACACATTGATGTCTGAGTTCATCGAAAGCCCTGAGGTAACTCAGCCGACTATTGCGTCCAAACATGAGGTACGGGACGCACTTTTTGGCCTTGAGGACCTAAGTGAGGAGGAGCTGGATAAGATGCTCGGACTCGACAACGAAGGTGCCGCATGAGCGAATTTTTGAAACGAATTCAGAACCTGTCGCCTAAGCAATTGGCCGTGCTCGCCCTGCGGCTCAACAATGAGTTAGAACAAACAAAATCTGCGCTTTCCGCCCCGATTGCCATTGTTGGCATGGGATGCAGATTTCCGGGAAAGATAGATGGACCAGACACATATTGGCGGTTCCTGGTAGAAGGTGGAGAAGCCATCAGCGAGGTTCCTCAAGACCGATGGAGCGCTGTTGACTGGTTCGATCCCGACTCCAACGCGGCTGGAAAAATGTCTGCCAAATGTGGTGGTTTTCTTGACGATATAGCGGGATTTGACCACGCCAGTTTTGGTATTACGCCTCGCGAAGCAGCGACGATGGATCCACAGCAACGGCTTTTGCTTGAAATCGCCTGGGAAACCCTGGAGCACGCAGGCATTAATCCCAACAGCTTGACCGGAAGCCCCACAGGGGTCTTCGTCGGCATGTGTAACAGCGACCATTTCCAACGCGCCCTACACCGAGGTCCCGAGTCGATTGACGCCTATCTAGCATCCGGAAATGCATCAAGCGTCGCAGCAGGGCGCATTGCCTACACTTTCGGTTTCAGCGGTCCTGCCATCTCTATAGATACAGCCTGCTCCTCATCGCTAGTCGCTTTACATCAGGCAATTTCATCGCTTCGCACAGGCGAATGCTCGTTGGCCCTCGCGGGTGGCGTCAACATCATCAGCGAACCTGAAACAATGGTAGCATTGTCAAAGGCAGGCATGCTCGCACCGGATGGTCGATGCAAAGCATTCGATAGTTCAGCTGACGGTTTCTCGCGGGGCGAAGGCTGTGGCCTCATTGCCATCAAGCGGCTTGCAGATGCAGAGCGTGACAATGATCGGATATTTGCGGTCATTCGAGGCTCTGCACTGAATCAGGACGGACGTAGCGCTGGTCTCACCGTCCCTAGCCGCAGCGCACAGGAGGCCCTGATCGCTGCGGCATTGGCCAATGCAGGCGTCAGTCCGCAAGATATAGACTATGTCGAAGCGCACGGGACTGGCACACGACTGGGCGACCCCATTGAAATCCGCGCTCTATCTGCCGCGCTAACATCTGGGAGAGCGCCGGACCAGCCGCTGATCGTGGGCTCAGCAAAGACGAATTTCGGCCACCTAGAGAGCGCTGCCGGTATTGCCGGTGTAATCAAGACGACGCTCGCCTTACACTATGGCGTGATCCCGCCACATCTTCATTTCAAGAGTGGAAACCCCGACATAGATTGGGAGCATGCTGGAATAGTAATTCCGACTGAAGCACGTGATTGGCCCAACTCATCCGGTCGGCGTCTGGCAGGTGTAAGTTCATTCGGCTTCAGCGGTACCAATGCACACGTGATTTTGGAATCAGTCGAACAGCTTCCGCAGACTATCTCTATTACTGAAAAGTCTTCGGTTTGCCTTCCCGTGTCGGCGCGAAGCGAGGCTGCACTCCTCGCTCAAGCCAGCCGTTTGAGTCATGCCTTGATTAGCTGCAAAACAGACATAGAGGTTGTCGCACACACTCTTGGTGCGGGTCGGGCACACTTGTCCGAACGATTGGCGGTTACAGCATCGACAAAAGAAGAAGCTGTAGACTCCCTCATGGCATTTGTTGCCAACAAGACATCCCCGAGACTCCAACGCGGGCATGTCATACCTGGGCAGGCGCCTGGAATCGTATTTCTCTGCACGGGTCAAGGCGCGCAATACCCCGGAATGGGACGTAACTTGTTTGAACGCTCCCCTGTGTTCAGGGACGTCATTGAACGCTGCAGCGCCACACTGGGGCATCAGTCAGATGGTCGCACACTGATTGATGTAATGAATGAGGGAAAAGGATCAAGCGCACCCATACACCAGACCGAATGGACTCAACCAGCCATGTTCGCTTTAGAGTGCGGATTGGCAGCTCTTTGGCGGTCATGGGGAGTCGAACCCTCTGCTGTTATTGGGCACTCAGCGGGAGAGTTTGCCGCAGCAACCATCGCCGGCGTCTTTGCACTTGAGGACGGATTGAGGCTGGTGGCAGAACGCGGAAAGTTGCTCTCGCAGCTACCCGCCGGTGGCGCCATGGCAGCACTATTCCTGAGTGAATCGGATGCACGCAAGCTTATCGCACCTTTCGGCAATGAAGTTTCGATTGCCGCTATAAACTCAAGCGACAGCTTGGTGATTTCAGGTAGCGCGAATGGCATCGACAAGGTTCTCTCGAAGCTTTCTGACGACGGCATTCAAGGACACAGACTTCACATTTCCTTTGCCGCACATTCTCACTTGGTGGACAGCGCACTCGATGCCATGGAGAATGTCGCCGCTAGTGTTACAGCCCGCCCTGCAAGAATTCCCGTGGGCTGGAACGTCACAGGCGGCGCGCCTCTGCCCGGCAGCATGCCGGATGCAAACTACTGGCGGCGCCATCTGCGCGAACCTGTGCGTTTCGCGGAAGGGATGTCGACACTCATTGCTGACGGGCATCGCATATTCCTTGAGATAGGGCCCCACCCGGTTCTTGCAGCTCTTGCTGCGCGGGAGTTTGAAGAAGCCGATGTCAGAAGCAAACCAGTTTTTGTTGGCTCATTAAGACGCGACCATGATGATATGAATGAACTGTCCGAAGCGGTAGGGCGCCTGTTTGTAGAAGGTGTTCCAATTGCATGGGAAAACATTCAGCAAGGCGCAAAATGGCGCCCCGTCACTTTACCAACATACCCATTCCAACGCAGCCGTTTCTGGATAGAAAATGGTGCCCGCAAAGCTGGACCACCTAACAACACTCCAGACGATGGCTCGTTGGTTGGAGAGCAGAGCGATCCCAATGTACCGATATTCAGAACCAAGTTATCCATAGACCGTCATCCTTGGCTCGCCGAACACACGGTTCACGGTAGCGCGCTTGTCGCTGGCCCAGTCTACTTGTGTCTTGCTGTAGAAGCTGCTGAGCGGGCATTTGGCACGCAGGGATGGTCTGTTCAGAATTTCGAGATCAGCACCCCGCTAAGGCCTCATCCTGAAGCCCTTCAGGTCGAGACCCGACTGACGGCACAACCTGATGGTCGTGTAACATTCTCCATCTACAGCCGTACTGAAACAAACGAATCTGACACCCTATGGGCACAACACGCCACAGGTATCCTTACAAAATCCACAGAGGCCTTGCCTGAGAAGGCTGAAGTTTTTGAGACGATGATTGCGGGGCTTAATCCTGAGAATCTGGCCGAGTCCCATATTTCAAAGCTTCAAAGCCTTGGCATTGAATTGACTGGACGGTTTAGAACACTAGAGCGCCTACACAAGAAAAACGCGGATGTGGTTGCCCGAATAGCGCTCCCAGTCGGCACGAAACCGCTTGCAACTTCATTTTCCGATCCGTCCCTTCTGGATGGGGTGTTGCAAGCTGCTGGTGCGGCACTGCCAGAAAAGAATGATGGCGGTGACTCACTCTATTTTCTCACGGCTATTGAGAGCATCTCACTCACAGCATATATCCCCAGCCCTTTGTGGTGCCGCGCCAAACTCAGAGTTTCCGGGAACGGACGGAGTAAAATTGTGGATGCCTTTATCCATGATGAGGCAGGAAATTGCATCGGCGCCGTCAAGGGGATAGTGCTCACTCGCGCGGATATGACCGAAATTTATGGACCACGGCACTATGAGGTGCACTGGCAAAAGGCGCCGCTACAAACACCCGCTGCGCAATTGTTCCAATCACCTGCATCCGCACAGGATATGTGGAATGGTGCTTTTTCCGCGCTCGCCACGGCGCACCATTTCGACACTTACGACGCACTTCTGCCTGCACTGGATCGCATTACACTCGCCCACATTTCTGACGCGTTCCGCAAACTTGGTTTTGACGAGAGACTGGGACGCCGTTTCGACGCGCAGGAAGAAGCGCACCGTCTTTCTGTTGTCGAAGGTCAAGCACAGCTGTTCTGCCGGCTTCTTCATATTCTCGCCGAAGAATCCATTTTGATTGCGGACGGTTCAGAGATCCAGATTGTTGATGCCTTGCCCAGGCTTGATACATCAGAATTATACAAAATTGCGAAACAACGGTTCGAAAGCGAACCTCCAGAGCTTTCCATTCTCGCGAGATGCGGCGTCGCCTTGGCTGATGTCCTGACGGGAAAGCAAAATCCACTCGACCTCCTGTTTCCCGAAGGTTCTCTTGCAGAAGCGGGAGACCTGTACGTCAACGCGCCCTCCGCACGCACATATAATGGAGCACTCAAGGCACTCTTGGAACAATTAACCGCGGATATACCAACAGATGCTCACCTCCGCATCATCGAAATCGGAGGTGGCACAGGCGGTACGACAGGCGCAGTTCTTGCCGCCCTTGCCGAGCGCCCACTGGACTATATGTTTACCGATGTAACGCCCCATTTTCTCACTGCCGCTATTGATAGGTTTGGGCATCATCGCGAATTCTCGACTGGTGTCCTGAACATTGAAAATGACCCTGGTTCCCAGGGCTATGAAGCGGGGACATTTGACATCGTTGTTGCTGCAAATGTGCTGCATGCGACGCAAAACCTGTCTGCAACTGTCTCGCACGCCAAGTCACTACTTGCACCTGGTGGTTTACTGGTGCTCCTGGAAGGTGTGGCGCCTGAACGCTGGGTGGACCTGACCTTCGGAATGACTTCTGGTTGGTGGCGCTTCACGGACAAAGTTCTGCGACCTGACTACCCGCTTGTCAGCGTCGATGCATGGCGGGTGCTTCTCGAGCAATCCGGTTTGGTAAACTTGGCAATGGTCGGCGGTGAGGAAGGTCTTGGACGCGGCGGTAAACAGCAGGCACTCTTTGCGGTTCGCGCGCCGCTTACGAAACGTAGAATAACCGTGATCGGTGACGATGGGGATTTGCGGGATTCCCTCACGCAAGTTTTCGAAGAAAATGGTATCGAGATGGTGGCCGATGGTTCACATGATGTCCTTTATATCGGCGCACTCTCACTGGCAGACTCAGAAGAAAGCGCACTGCAGATCGACATTATGGAAGAAGCGGCTTTTCTCAAACCGCTCCGACTTCTCGATGCATTGAGCAGCAAAAATGACGGCTCGCGTCTTTGGATGGCAACCAGTGGAATTCATGCGTGCAACGGCTTCAAGCCTGATGCTCAGGCACACTGGCAGGCCCCCGCACTGGGTTTTGGCCATGTTGCGGCACTTGAGGTGCCATCAGCTTGGGGCGGCCTGATTGATCTGGATTCTACAGACGACTATGCGTCGCAAGCTGACGCGCTTGTCAGGACTATGCTCTCCAACGACGACGAGGACCAATGCGCATGGCGCCGTGGCCACCGTTATGTTCCACGCCTTGCCGAAATATCTGCCCCTCTAGGTAAAACAATGCGCTTTGCCAAAGATGGTACATATCTGGTTACAGGCGGATTCGGAGGCCTCGGTACATTGATTGCTCGATGGCTCGCGGAAAATGGAGCTGGACGCGTAGCTTTGCTTGGACGAAACCCGGATCCCGAGGGTCCGGCCATGACAGCAGTTCGTGAGGCTGGCGCTGAGGCGGTGGCACTGAAGACGGACATATCTGATCCAACAGCATTAAAAGCAGCGCTCGACGAGCTTTTACGGACCGGGCCGGCCCTCAGAGGCGCCTTTCATGCAGCAGCCCACCTTGAGGCGGTGCCTCTAAGCGAACTGTCGGACGCGGAAGTGCATGCAATGTTCGCACCCAAAATCGAAGGCACACTAGCCCTAATAAATGCCCTCATTGAAAGAGAGGCCGATTTCCTGACTTTGTTCTCTTCAACAACAGCGGTTATCGGCGCGCCTGGTTTCGCGCACTACGCTGCCGCAAATGCATTCCTTGATGCGAGAGCAGAAGCGCCGAGCGACAGTAGACTCAAAATCCTATCCGTAGGCTGGGGCACTTGGGAGGCCATGCGGATGGCATCTGATGATGTCCAGCGCACATATAGCGAGCAGGGTCTGAAACCGATGCCCGCCGAGGATGCTCTCGACGCGCTGGGTAGCCTGCTCGCCGCCGGCACCACAGGGCACAGACTGGTTGCCAACATCGACTGGGAACGCCTGAAAGCCTTGCACGAGACACGACGCCCGCGGCCAATGCTATCAGGCCTAACCCCATCGCGGCTTCCGACGTGGGAAAAGCTCGTTGCGTCTCAAATCAATGGTAATGGCGGGTCACTGGCGACAGCGGTAAGCACACAGCTTGCAGAGGCCCCTGCCTCTATGCGCTTTGACATTCTGGCGCGATTTGTTGCTGCTGAGGCAGCAGTGGTCATGGGCGAACAATCCGGTGACAATATTTCACCAGACCGCGGGCTCTTCGAAATGGGTATGGATAGCCTAATGTCTATAGAACTGCGGCGAAGGCTGGAACAAGGATCGGGTCTGAAACTTCCCACGACCCTTACTTTCAACTACCCTAATATCAATGCGCTGGCGGGCTTTCTGGAGACGCGATTTGGCGCTCAGGCACCTGTACCTACTCCGTTTCCTCAGGGCCACAAGGTCGATGAAGCAACTGCAGAGGACTATGATTCAATCAGTGAAAACGACATTGCTGCACGACTGCGCGCCACACTCGACTCAATGGAATGAGCCCGTCATTTCGAGCTATCAGACGGATAAAAAATTCGCGCGCATTTGGGCCGTTACTGAAGTATGCGTCCAATCCTTCTGCTGCTCAGCCCAGGTCAAATCAGGGCGCAGTTGGCACCGCAATTGCACTGTTTTTCCTAATTTCGTTGTTACTGGTGGGCTGGGTGATATGGATCTTTGATCATGTAGTCTGCGACGGGGCGTTGGCACCCGCAGCGCGACTACCCGTCACGCTAGCATCTCTGATATTTATTTCGTCTTGGCTCACACACCGCCCACCTCTAGAAATTGAAAATACTCCCTTTTGGTGATCGCTTTGATTGCCTGCTCCACACCCAGTATTCCCATTTTGAATGCACGCCTGAAGAGAATAAAACAATGACGACGTCCCGCGATATGATGAAGGAAGCACTGGTTGCAATTGAGCGGCTGCAGTCCAAGCTTGAGGCTGTCAAACGAGCAAAAACTGAACCAATCGCGATTATCGGATGTGGGTTGCGTTATCCGGGGGGGGTCAGGTCACTCGATGACCTCCAAGCCCTCCTCTCCGGTAAAGTAAATGCCGTAAGTACGGTTCCTGCAGATCGATGGGATGCAGATGCGCTTTATTCACAAGACTTGAGTGTCCCAGGCAAAATAATCACCAAGAAAGGCGGCTTTCTTGATCGGATCGACCTCTTCGATCCACAGTTCTTTGGCATCTCGCCCCGCGAAGCGAATTCGCTTGATCCACAGCAGCGTTTGCTGCTGGAAACCGCGCACGAGGCTATGGAAACGGCAGGCATCGCCACCGATCAGCTTGAGGGTAGCGCGACAGGCGTCTTTGTCGGCATTTCGACCACCGAGTATGGCCGCCTGATGTGGTCCACCGGCGCAGAACAATCCGATGTCTATTCGGCCACAGGCGGCGCAATGAACGCCGCCTCAGGACGGATATCATTTACATATGGATTCCGCGGCCCCTGTGTCGCGATCGATACCGCGTGCTCTTCTTCGTTGAACGCCATCCACCTTGCCTGCCGCAGCCTACGCGACGGTGAGAGCAACCTGGCTCTGGCTGGTGGTGTAGCCATCATTGCCATGCCTGATGCGATGGTAATGTTCTCACGGTGGGGCATGCTGTCACCGGATGGTGCCTGTAAAACCTTCGATGCATCAGCCAATGGTTTTGCGCGTGGCGAAGGCTGCGCGATGATCGCACTGAAGCGGTTATCGGACGCACAGGCTGACGGAAATCCTATCCTGGGTCTTATCGAAGGCTCTGCAACAAATTCAGACGGCCGCTCTAGCGGGATGACAGTCCCTAGCGGCCCCGCACAAGAGCGCATGTTGCGTGAAGCGCTCTCCAACGCACAAATCGGTCCACTCGACATAGACTACATTGAAGCGCATGGAACAGGCACGCCGATCGGTGACCCTATCGAAGCTGGCGCTCTCGGCACCGTCCTATGCGAAGGACGTGACAGATCAAATCCGCTTCGAATTGGCTCGCTCAAAACCAACCTGGGGCATACCGAAGCCGCCTCAGGGATCGGTGGAATCCTTAAAGTCCTTACATGCTTGAGATCTGAATCAATCCTTCCTCAGTTGCACTTCGATACGCCTAATCCGGGGATAGACTGGGATGATCTACCACTCGAAGTGGTAACTGAAACCCAACCTTGGCCGCGCCAGGAAACCCCAAGAAGAGCCGGAATCAGTGCGTTTGGATTCAGCGGCACGAATGTCCATGTAATCGTGGCGGAAGCACCAGAGGCTAAAGCACGCACTATTCAAAAAGACAGCGTACGTACGATTCCGCTTTCCGCCGAAACACCTGAGGCCCTGCGCGCACTGGCTGGACGCTACGCTGATTTTAGCGCGAAGGAAGACGCACCAGAATTTGGCGACATTGCTCACACACTTGCTGTGGGCAGAGCGCATATGATGCATCGCGCTGCTATCATCGCATCAAGCTCCATGGAGCTTCGTGAAAAGCTGACAGCTTTGGCAAAGGGTGACACGCAGCCAGGTATGGTGACCGGTCTGGCAAGTAGTGGACGCCCCCCCCGCATCGCTTTTCTCTGCACAGGCCAAGGCGCGCAGTATCCCGGAATGTCACGCGGGCTCTATGAAACGGAACCGGCTTTCCGCGCATCGATAGATCGATCTGCAGAGATTTTGAAGGACGTATTGAAACAACCGCTTCTTGAAGTGCTTTTTCCCCAAAACGAAGCTGAGAGCCGCATCTCGGAAACCATCTACACGCAACCCGCTCTCTTCGCTGTCGAATATGCAATGGCTGAACTGTGGCGGTCCTGGGGGGTAGTTCCTTCCATAGTTGCAGGCCACAGCATCGGTGAATATGTAGCGGCTTGCCTCGCTGGTGTCATGACACACGAGAATGCCCTGCGACTGGTCGCAGAACGCGGGCGCCTCATGCAGGAGCTCCCGAGCGGCGGTGCAATGGCTGCTGTGTTCGCGACCGAGAATGACGTTTTGCCATTCCTCACCAAGCACGAGCGTGATCTTGCGATTGCAGGCGTTAACGGTCCTGAAGAGACCGTGATTTCAGGTAGCGAACCTGCTGTGGAATCTGTGCTGGCTGAATTGAAAGCCAAGGGAATAGCAGCCCATCGTCTGAAGGTTAGTCATGCATTCCACTCCCCATTGCTCGATCCGATTCTGGATACTTTCGAGCAAGCTGCAGCCAGCATAAGCTATAGCCCGGCGGCTATCCCGCTGATTTCCAATCTGACCGGTTCAGCCTTCCCCGCTGGTTCGATGCCTGACGCAACATACTGGCGTCAACACGCTCGCGGAACAGTTCGGTTTAACGACTGCATCACTGCCCTGAAAGAGGCTGGCGCCGACATACTGATAGAACTCGGGCCGCAACCGGCCCTGCTCGGGTTGGTTGCGAAAGCACAGCCTGAGGCAACATGGAAGACAATCCCAACACTCCGTCGCGGTCAGAATGAAGTCGCGACGACTTACAACGCATTGGCTTACGCCTATGCATCTGGTGTGAAAATTGACTGGAAGGCTGTTTATAAACACCGCAGCGGACAACTCGTTATCGCACCTACCTATCCGTTCCAGTACAGCCGGTACTGGTTTGATGCTACGCCCGTACTTCAATCCCTGCCGACGTCCATGGCTCACCCAATTTTGGGAGACCAGCAACATGTACCACCGCCAAAGCACGCTTACCTCTCTACGATAAAGGCTGACGCGCCGGCTTTTCTGGGCGATCACAAAATTCTGGGGCGCATCATTTTCCCTGCTGCAGCCTATGTTGAGATGGCCCTTGCTGCAGGCGAAATACTCTTGGGCAAAGGTTCGATCACGCTCTCTGATCTCTCAATCGATGCCCCCCTTGAACTTCATTCAGATACGATGTCCACGATACATACTGACATCGAACCTGCCGATGACAGTCGTTTCTCCCTCACTATTCGCGAGGTTCCCGATGAGGCCGTGGCCCCTTGGCGTACGCTCTCCCGCACGCAGGTGTCCCGCGCGTTTCCCGCAGATAAGGTCGATATGCCTAATGTAGCGGTAGCCAGACAGATTTGCCTGGAAGCGCTCGACGTGGGGGCACATTATGGCCGCCTCGAATCCCTTGGGTTAAATTATGGTCCAGCGTTCCGAGGGCTGGAAACGCTATACCAAGGGGACGGAATAGCGGTAGGCACAGCCGTGCTGCCTGATGCTGCCAAGGGCATGGCCAGCTACAAGTTTCACCCCGCTCTACTCGATAGCGTGTTTCACGCCATCAGCGCACTTGTGCCGCATGACGGGGAGCCACAGCTCTACCTGCCCACCCGTATAGATCGCATTGAATGGAAACAGCCTCCCCCGCAACGCGTAGTCGTTGTTGCCCGGCTCCGGAAGGAAAGTTCTGACGAAATCGAGCTGGTTGCCGATCTCACCATGGAAACGGAAACCGGTGAGATCATAGCCCGTCTGGAGGGGCTTCATGCACAAGTTGCTTCCATCGACTCCCTCTCAAGGGCCCTCGGTGCCAGCAAGATGGCACTCAATAAAATGAACCTGTCTTGGGAACATATCACTCGTTGCCATGCTGACGCGCCTGAGGATTATCTGATCATCGGTGATGGGGCAGGCCTTTCTGCGGCCCTTGCGCTTGCGACTAGGCAACAGCTCGTAACACTCTCAGAGCTACCGAAGGCACTCAGGGACACATCGCCATCCTGGGTACTATTCTGCGCGCCGCTAGAATCTGATATCCGTCAGGATGCAGATGGAATGCAGGCCTTCGGCAGGTTGCTTGAGGTTATACAAACCTTGGAATCCAATGCTCCTGAGTGCGGAATTTGCGTTCTCACTCGGGGCGCGAAAGCCGTTGCGCCGGGCGATATGCCTGATCTTGCATTGGGTACTTTGCCGGGCCTGAGTCGCACAATTGACGTCGAATGTGCGACCAACCGCATCTTCCAGTTGGATACTGACCCTCATCGGGCACCTGACGTTCAGGATGTTTTCGACGCGCTCGCGTTGGCAGACAGCGAACCGGAATTGGCGGTTCGCAACGGCGACTTGTTTGCGCCGCGGCTCATCCCAATCATGACGGGCACGCCTGACAGCGATGATCACCGTAAGGTGCTTCGCATTAAAGAACGCGGCGACCTGGACCGCCTGATGCTAATCGAGGAACATCGTCGCGCTCCCGAACCCGATGAAGTCGAGATCGCCGTGTCTGCGACTGGCTTGAATTTCCGCGATGTTCTGAATGCGCTTGGGATGTATCCGGGAGATGCAGGCGCACTAGGCAGCGAATGCGCTGGACGAGTCTCTCGCGTTGGAACTAACGTCTCCGGGCTGAAGCCGGGTGACCGAGTGGTTGCATTGGCCGGCGACAGTTTTGCAAGCCATGTCACGATTAATCAGCGTTTCGTTCTGCCAAAGCCCGACTCAATTACTTTCGCTGAAGCCGTAACTTTACCTAACACTTATCTGACGGCTGCCTTGTGTTATGCCACGGCAGGCGGGATCAAACCTGGGCAAAGTGTGCTCGTACATGCCGCAGCCGGAGGCGTTGGCTTGGCGGCAATGCGTTTGGCGCTCAATGCCGGAGCACAAGTCATCGCGACAGCTGGGTCTGATGAGAAGCGCGCATTTGTGTTGCAGGAAGGCGCCGCTTACGCGTTTGATTCCCGGTCTGCCAGCTTCGGTAAAGCGATCGACGAAGTGACAAAAGGTGAAGGCGTCGATTTCGTCATCAATGCGCTATCCGGAGACATGCTCGCAGAAGGCATGCGCATCACACGGCCGGGTGGGGCCTTCCTCGAAATCGGCAAGAACAATATCTGGTCTCACGCAGAAGCGGCGGAACAGGCGCCGCATGTGAACTACCATATCGTAGATCTCGGAGAACAAATTATCCATGATCCAATGCATGTCCGTCACTCGTTTGAAGAGGTCCTCAAGGGTGTGTCCGACGGCCTGCTTGCACCCTTACCCATCCACGCATTCCCTATGGCAAAGGCCGTGGATGCCTTCCGCTTTATGGCCAACGCACGTCATACAGGAAAAGTGGTCATTTTACCCGAAGCCGCGCATGACCAAACCATGGTCATCCAGTCTGACGCAGCCTATCTGGTCACCGGGGGACTTACCGGGCTGGGGCTCGCCGCTGCAGAGCGACTGGCAAAACGTGGCGCTGGAGAAATCATCCTCGCAGGCCGCTCTGGCGACAGCGCTGAAGCCCAGGCTACCGCAGTAACACTCTCCAAAAAGTACAATAGTACTGTGCGCGCAGTTGCCTGCGATATTTCAGACCCGGCATCTGTCGATCAGCTCAGGCAGAACGTGATCGCCAATAGCTTACCTTTGCGCGGCGTGCTTCACGCGGCAGGTGTGCTGGACGACGCCCCCCTCATTGAGCAGACTTTGGAAAGGTTCCTTGGTGTCTCGGGTCCGAAGGTTCAGGGTGCCAGAAACCTTATTCATGCGGCACAGCGCACAGCACTGGACTGGCTCGTGTTGTTTTCGTCAAGTTCCGCAATTCTGGGTGGCCCCGGACAGGCAAACTATGCTGCCGCAAACTCTTGGCTAGACAGTCTCGCCTGGGCTGGACGCGCAACGGGGCGTCCCATCACGAGCATCGGCTGGGGAGCCTGGGGTAAAGTAGGAATGGCTGCACGCCTTCCTGATGCGGTTCGGGAGCGTTGGGAAAGAATTGGCTTGGGGCAAATCGATCCTGAAGAAGGCTTGGACGCGATGGAACACATCGTCGGACAAGAATTGGCGTCAGCAACAGTTCTGTCAGCCAATATTCCACTCATGACTGCAAAAGGCACAACACGCCTGAAAGCCCTTTTTGGTCGAGGCGGGCATACAGTCACGGAGCATGTCGCGCCCCCAACCGACATTGATCAGGATATCTTGGCTGCGCCCGAGGCCGAACGCTTTCAGCTAATTCAAGAATTTCTTAAAACGCATATAGGGCGCACTCTCGGCTACAGCGCAGCAACTCTCGAGACCAACAAGCCGCTTTCTGACCTCGGTTTTGATTCCCTGATGGCTGTTCAGGTTCGCAACGCCGTAAAGGCGGGACTGCATCTCGATATTGGTTTACGCGATCTACTGAGCGGCCTCACCCTTAACGAAGCAGCACGAAAGCTCGAACTGACACTAAATGCTTCGGAATCGGCACCAGCTACGGACGAACTGGAACCAGAATGGGAAGAAGGTACGATTTGATTGCGGCTTGCACCTTAATCCCGCCCTGCCATCCAAATCTCACACCAGGCGCACTCGCAGCGCTATGAACTTTCTTGCATGCATGGGGCGCGATTTTAAGAGCAGAGACGTTTAAGGCAATAGGTGCCTTAGGAAACACCAAGGACGCTCAATACCAAATACATCACCAGCTAAATTGTCGTGATTCTTGTTTAAATTCATCGCGTTGGCAAAGCACGATAATTTATCTTGGTGCGGATAAGAGGACTCGAACCTCCACGCCTTGCGGCGCTGGAACCTAAATCCAGTGCGTCTACCAATTCCGCCATATCCGCGTAGCGTGCTTCCTACGCGAGGCAGGCCGCTCTATCAACCGTAAAGACCATGCATATGTATTTTCAGGCGATCTAGCTATGAAGGGCGCTCAGGATGTCAGGTATCTGACGCTCAAGGTCCTCTGAAATCAGGCCGGCTCCCACCCGTCTTCCCGCTTCTCCATGCACCCACGCGGCCATGGCGGCCGCTTCCAGTGTCGGCATGCCCTGCACCATGAATCCAGCAATCAGGCCAGCGAGTACATCGCCTGCTCCCGCAGTGGCGAGCCATGGCGTCGCGTGCGTGTTCACGATGGCCCGCCCATCTGGCGCAGCAATAACCGTGTCCGCGCCTTTGAGCAGCACAATACATCCGGCATCGCGAGCGGCCTTCCGGGCGACGTCGATCTTGTTGACTTCAATATCAGCAAGATTGCCAAAGAGCCGGCGAAATTCCCCGGTGTGCGGCGTCATGATGTCGTGGGGCCGCAGGCGCTTAAAAAGCGCTGCGGGTGAGCTGTCAAAGACGGTCAGGGCATCGGCGTCCAGCAGGATGCGCGCCTGCGATTTGAGGAGCGCCTCGACATTGGCGCGCGTGGCCGGGGTGATCCCCGCTGCAGGCCCAATGACCATGACCTGCGCTTGCTCCGCGGCCGTCGCAAGATCGCCAGCCCCATCGAACACTTGCAGCATGACTGCCGTGAGATGACTTGCATTCACCGTCATCGCGCCCGGAGGTGACATGACCGTTACCAGACCAGCCCCGGCGCGCAGGCCGGCCATTGCAGCAAGTCGGGCCGCGCCTGTCGAGGAGACCGGTCCGCTGACGACTTTGAGATGGCCGCGCTGGTGTTTGTAACCTTCCTGCGCCGGCCGCGGCATCGCCCCGGCCCAAAGCATCGGGCTGTTTTCGAAGACCTGGCTATTCACTTGAATGCCAATGTCCGCCGCCGCGACCAGGCCGCAATAGGCAGCGCCCGGTTGCAGGACATGAGCTGGGCGCAAGCCTGCAAACGTGATGGTGCCTTCGGCCCGGAAGCAGGACCCAAGCGGCTTGGCTGTAAGGCCATCGATACCCGACGGCACGTCGACTGAGACCACCCTGCCCCCGCGCTCCGCCAGCGCTGCCGCGGGACCCTCGAGGGGCCGCGACAGCCCACCACCAAACAATGCATCGAGAACGATATCATGCGGCGTATCTAGCGCTTGATCCAGCGGGCGCACATCGCCTTCCCACAGCGCCGCAGCTTTTGCTGCGTCGCCTGACAGCGCACCCTTTTCGACGAGGCAAAAGACCTCAACGTCACGCCATAGTTTCGCAAGACGCGCTGCCGCGACGAACCCGTCGCCACCGTTGCCGCCGGGGCCACAGAGAACCTGGACCTTGCCCTCGGGCCAGCGCGCATGAAGAAACTCTGCCACCGCCGTTCCGGCGCGCGTCATCACGTCAAAGCTGTCAGTTCCAGATGCAAAAACCGCCTGCTCGGCGGTCGTCATTTCCTGCGGTGTAATAATTGGTCTGCCCATAGGGCGACCTCATAACACGCGGGTTGCGGATTCGCTTCCATATTCAGCAACGGAAAGCAGACCGTTTTCACGGTTCAACCTTGTTACAGAGCAATGGCCAGGCCGGAACACAACCACGCGCGGATCCTGCGCGATCAAACCAACAAGGGCGTTAATCGCGACAAAATGCGAGAACACGACTGTCTGATCAGGAAGGCCGGATACAAAATCCAGCATTTTTGTACGCCACGCGACAAAATCATGCGAGCCACCGGTCCAGTCACCGGCCATCAGCGTTCGCAACCATGTCACGCGGTCTTCGACATCATATGGTGTGTCGATTTCGGAAACTTCAGGCACCACCTGCGCTACGAGCCCCATACGCTGTTCAAAAGGCAGCGCTGTTTCGCGACACCGCAGCATGGGGCTGCAGATCGCTGATCGTGCACCTGCTTTCACCAAAATATCGGCAACAGCCTCGGCCTGCTTCTGCCCGAGTTCACTCAGGCCAGGATCCGGATGATCGCCCCAGCTCGCAGCGGCCTCACCATGGCGCACGAGAAATATCATGCTGCAGCCTGGATCTGATTTGGCACGAGACCAATCTCGTCAGCCACCAGCCCGCGATGTGCGCAAATCTCGAGCGCTTTAAGATAAGCGACAGGCTTTTCGATACGGAGTCGCTTGCGCGCGGTCTCGAGCGGTTCGTGCATGAGCGCGACAATGTCCTCCTGGACGATTTTGGAAGCAATCGCGCCATTGCGCTTGCCTTCATGGAAGCAATCCATAACGCGGGCCGACTTTGGCACGGACTTCATAATCTGGCGCGTCCCCATGAAGGAAATGAAGATCACTCCCAATCCGGGCGTCTGGCTGTAGGTAAAAGCCAACAGGCTCGCCTCACCGAGGGCATCGCGGCCATAGCCAGACAGAACATGGAAAAGGTCATGCGTGTCGCGCAGCCGGTTACCATACCAGAGCATGTCGTCGTCGAAGTCTCGCACTGCCCCACGGAACTTCTCGCTCTCGTCGACCAGGCCTTGGGCTGTCAGGCCTTCGCGTTCCATGAATTCGATATAAGCACGCCCGACTGTTCCCTCCGGCAATTTCCGGATCCACTCATGATCGTCGAGCACTGGCGGAAGGAATTCCCGTTTCGCCAATAGTTCCTGGCCCTTCGGACTCTCAACAAAGGCGTGGAAGTTCTTCTCAAACGAACGACCGTTCAGCGCCTCGATAATATGGAAGACCTGTTCTGTATCTTCCTTATCGGCGATCAACCGCTTCATGTGATTCCACGCTTTCAGAGGCCTAAATTTGGCAGGGCGTCGATCTGGATGGACATAGACTTGGGTCATGAATTCTCGCGCTCACTCCAATAGGAACCACAAACTAGCATAGGCACTGAAATATTAAAAGTGACGCAGGCGTCACGCATTTGCGGCATCCGTCATCCCATTCGTGAACAATTTATAGGCAGCGGTGTCCATTTTTCGACCACGGGCTTTGATCACCCCGTCGTTTCCGTATCTTGCACTCGCCTAGCAGCGCGAGTGAGCCTACCCAAAATCAATACCAATTCAGCGGCTGGGAGAACATGGGCCATGAAAAAAATCGAAGCAATCATCAAGCCGTTCAAACTGGACGACGTGAAGGAAGCGCTACAGGAAATTGGCCTTCAGGGGATGACCGTCATCGAAGCCAAGGGTTTCGGCCGCCAGCGCGGTCACACCGAACTCTATCGCGGCGCTGAGTACGTCGTGGACTTCCTTCCAAAGCTCAAGATTGAAATCGTTCTTGCAGACAGCGCTGTGGAAGGTGCTGTGGAAGCGATCAAGAAAGCTGCCCACACTGATAAGATTGGTGATGGCAAGATCTTCGTTTCCGCCGTACTGGAAGCTGTTCGCATCCGGACCGGAGAAACGGGCGACGCCGCGCTCTAATCCTGCCATAACCGTTCGCAGACACAATCAGACCACTAAACTGGAGGGCAAATCCAATGGCTGACAAGCTAATCAAAATGATGAAGGACGAGGACGTACAATACGTCGATCTTCGCTTCACCGACCCGCGTGGCAAGATGCAGCACGTGACGTTCCACAAAAACATGGTCGAGGATGACTTTTTCTCCGAAGGCCAGATGTTTGACGGCTCTTCGGTTGCCGGCTGGAAAGCCATCAACGAGTCAGACATGCTTCTTATGCCTGACCAGGACAGCGCCATCATAGATCCATTCTTCCAGCAGACGACGCTGGCAGTCATGTGTGACGTTCTCGACCCTGTGTCCGGCCAGCCTTACAACCGCGATCCGCGCACAACGGCGAAAAAAGCCGAGGCATACGTCAAAGCTGCAGGTGTCGGCGACACAGTGTTCTTCGGCCCGGAAGCCGAGTTCTTCGTGTTTGACGATGTGCGCTGGTCGATCGAGCCGCACAATACTGGATACAGCTTCGATTCGACCGAGCTGCCGATCAACACTGGTAAAGAATACCCGATGGGCAATATGGGCCACCGCCCTGGTCCAAAAGGCGGTTACTTCCCTGTGCCGCCGATCGATTCCGAGCAGGACATGCGCGGCGAAATGCTGTCTGTCATGTTCGACATTGGTCTCGACCCAGAAAAGCATCACCACGAAGTTGCGCCTGCGCAACACGAGCTGGGCCTGAAATTCTCGACCCTGACCGTCATGGCTGACCGTCTTCAGCTCTACAAATATGTCATCCACAATGTGGCGGCATCGTATGGCAAAACGGCGACGTTCATGCCCAAGCCGATGTTCAAGGACAATGGTTCCGGTATGCACGTGCACCAATCCATCTGGGGCGGCGGCAAGCCACTCTTCGCGGGCGACGGCTATGCGGGCCTGTCCGAGATGTGCCTCTACTATATCGGCGGCATCATCAAGCACGCCAAGGCGCTCAACGCGATCACAAACCCGTCGACCAACAGCTACAAGCGCCTGGTCCCGGGCTATGAAGCGCCCGTCATGCTGGCCTACTCGGCCCGTAACCGTTCGGCTTCGATCCGTATTCCTTTCGGCTCGAACCCAAAAGCGAAACGTATCGAAACGCGCTTCCCGGACCCTGCGGCCAACCCGTATCTCGCCTTCGCAGCCCTGCTTATGGCTGGACTCGATGGCATCGAGAACAAGATCCACCCAGGCGATGCCATGGACAAGGATCTCTATGACCTGCCGCCAGAAGAAGCCAATTCGATCCCGCAGGTCTGCGGCTCACTGCGCGAAGCCCTTGCGGCGCTCGATGCAGACCGCAAGTTCCTGACCAAGGGCGGCGTTTTCGACGACGATCAGATCGATGCCTATATCGAACTGAAGATGGAAGAGAACATGCGCTACGAACTTCACCCACACCCGGTTGAATTCGAAATGTACTACAAAGTTTAAGAGCTTGATCCCTCTTAACTACTCGGGCCGGCATCTTAGGATGCCGGCCTTTCTTTATCTGCGGATGTGAAGACCGATGCCGCAAAAAAAAGCCCGGACCATTGGTCCGGGCTTTTCTAAATTCTCATGTAATCTGGTGTCAGCCAGCTTCTGGCTGACTCTTCTTGGCATGGACGTAAAGCGGCTCGGCATTGCCTTCGACCACTTCGCCATTGATTACGACTTCCTCGACACCGCGCAGGTTCGGCAACTCGAACATTGTGTCCAGAAGTATGGACTCCATGATCGAACGCAGGCCGCGCGCGCCTGTTTTCCGGCCGATCGCCCGGCGTGCAACACTCGTCAGGGCCTCCGGCGTGAAGGTCAGCGAGACATTCTCCATGTCGAACAGCTTTTGATACTGCTTGAGGAGAGCGTTCTTAGGCTGGGTCAGGATTTCGATCAGCGCTTTCTCATCAAGATCTTCCAGGGTCGCAATGACCGGAAGGCGCCCGATGAATTCCGGGATAAGGCCAAAGCGCTGGAGGTCTTCCGGCTCGGTGCTGCGCAGGATTTCACCGACACCGCGCGCTTCAGGATCCTTCAGCGCCGCACCAAAGCCAATCGAGGCATTGTCACCGCGCGAGGAAATGATCTTGTCGAGACCGGCAAAGGCGCCGCCAACGATGAAAAGGATGTTCGTCGTGTCGACCTGCAGGAATTCCTGCTGCGGGTGCTTGCGCCCCCCTTGCGGCGGCACAGCGGCGACTGTCCCTTCCATGATCTTCAGCAAGGCTTGCTGCACGCCTTCGCCAGACACGTCCCGTGTGATGGACGGATTGTCGGACTTGCGCGAAATTTTGTCGATTTCATCGATATAAACGATGCCGCGCTGGGCCCGCTCGACATTGTAGTCGGCAGACTGAAGCAGCTTCAGGACAATGTTCTCAACATCCTCGCCAACGTAACCGGCTTCGGTCAGCGTCGTGGCATCTGCCATTGTGAACGGCACATCCAGAATTCGTGCAAGCGTCTGGGCCAGCAAGGTCTTGCCGCAACCGGTCGGGCCGACGAGCAGGATGTTGGATTTAGAAAGCTCAACCCCATCCGCTTTGCCAGCGTGCGAAAGGCGCTTGTAATGGTTGTGAACCGCGACAGACAAGATGCGCTTGGCGTGGCGCTGCCCGATGACATAGTCATCCAGCACGTCGCAGATTTCCTGAGGTGTCGGAACGCCCTCGCGGGAGCGCACCATCGCTGTTTTGTTTTCCTCGCGGATGATGTCCATGCACAGTTCGACGCATTCGTCGCAGATGAACACCGTAGGTCCAGCAATAAGTTTCTTAACTTCATGCTGGCTCTTTCCGCAGAAAGAACAGTAGAGCGTATTCTTTGAATCGCCTGAGCCGTTTTGCTTGGTCATGCCGTCCTCAATGCCGGGTAAGGTTTAACGGGGCCTTTAAGCGCCCTCACCCGGTTTCTTAATATGACAATAAGGGTCATGGCCCACCCTGCAAGAGGCGGGCCGTAATTCGTGGATGGCCCGAGGGCCTATTTTTCGTCCTCACTGTCGCGGCGCTCAAACACCTTGTCGACAATGCCAAACTCGACGGCCTCTTCGGCCGTAAGGAACGTATCCCGGTCGAGCTTGCGCTCGATCACGTCGTATTCCTGACCCGTATGCTTCACGTAGATATTGTTGAGCCGCTTTTTGAGGTCGATGATATCCTGCGCGTGACGCTCGATATCTGTAGCAACACCTGAGTATCCGCCCGATGGCTGGTGCAGCATGACGCGTGCGTTTGGCAGGCATGTGCGCATGCCTTTTTCGCCAGCGGCGAGCAACAGGGAGCCCATGCTGGCCGCCTGGCCAAAGCACACAGTCGAAATCGGGCAACGGATATATTGCATCGTATCATAGATCGCGAGGCCCGAGGTAACGTATCCGCCCGGGCTGTTGATATACATCGCGACGTCTTTTTTCGGGTTTTCCGACTCGAGAAACAGCAGCTGCGAGGTAATCAGCGCCGCCATTCCGTCATCAATCCCGCCCGTCACGAAGATGATTCGTTCCTTCAGCAGGCGTGAGAAGATATCAAAGGCCCGCTCCCCGCGGCTGGTCTGCTCCACCACCATGGGAACAAGGTTGAGGGCAGTCTGGTAAGAACTCGTCATGAAATATCGCCTCGGGGCTGGCTATCTGGAATCTCTATTCTGCCAGAACTGGCAGAACACCTTATATTTGTCCACGCGTGACTGACCGCAAGGGGCTTTGGGCTGTGGAATGCCCGGTTCAGCTCCATGGCCAGTCCGGCGACCCGCTCGGGAGGGATGTCGCCGGATTCTTCATGAAGGCGAGGTAGTCGGCATGCACCGTCTCGGCCTGAAGGTCACGCATAAGCATATGGTATCCTTTCGGATAATATACAGTGTGAACACTGGCAGGCATTTTCTTCGCCGTGCGTTTCACTCCAGGCGGCGTGATCACCAGATCATTGGCCCCGTAGGAAACCAAAGTCGGCACATCGGGAGTCAAAGCCGCGACACGTCTGTGTGCAGTCTCCATCAGGCTGACAACACCATAGACCTGATCAATCCTGTTTTCCGGCATCATGAGCGGATCGGCCCATGTCCGACGCAACATCTCGACATTATCCGATGGCGCTATTTTCACGAGGCCACGCGGTGGGCGCACAATCCAACTGGGCCGCATATGGGTCGAAGACCAGAGGCTTGCCTTGTAGAGCGGGTTGATGGCGCCCCAGCCGCGCAGTCCAGGTCCTGAGGCAATCAAACGGTCAGCCGCGGGCGGGCGATCAGATCCAAACGCGCTAAGCGCCACGGAACCACCCATCGATATACCCACCACCGTGATGATGGCCTTCGGGTGCCGTGCACGCGCCACATCGACGGCCGTACGCAAATCTTCGCGCATCAGCTCCTCTTCTGGCCAGATGCCACGACCCGGTGACCGCCCGAAGCCACGCTGATCGTAAGCGTAAGTCGTCACGCCATGCGCGGCCCAATAGGGCGCAGCCATATGGAAAGCGTTGGCATAATCGTTCATGCCATGCACGCCCACGACAACATATTCCCGTTCATCTACGCCTGTGGCTGGCCAGACCGTCAGCCCCAGGCGCGCACCATCAGCCGCGACAAAGACCTGATTTTCTGTTTCGAAATGAGGTCCAACCGCTTCCGACGTCGATAGAGTTCCCTGTGTAACGGGATAGGTGCAACTTGCGACCATCAGGCTCGCAAGCAGGAGTGTCACGATGCCAAGGCCGCCCGCACGGCGTGTCGAAGCTCGGGAGGCACGTCGGTCCATAACCGTGCATTGCGCCTTAACCATGCGGCATGTCTCCAACCATCGCAGTACCTGGTGATCGCATGCTCACCCTTGTGCCCCTCCTTGCAGGCAATCCGGGATTGCTATTTCTGAACATGAGTGCTGTCCAGTTTGTCAGCGTGCCCAATTGACCGTTTCATCAAACTTAAGCGCAATGAGACGGAAAATTTTCATACGACTTTGAGAAAGAGGGGATTTGCACAGAAATTGCATACTTCTGGCAACCGGCCCCCCCTCCTTAATCAATGACTTTGCCTTTATGCCCTGCACTTTAAGTAAACATTCATGCCCGAATCGTAAGGAACGCCATTTGAATGGACGTCCTGAAAGGGCAAGTGATCGCATATGAATCATGATGCCCGCAGAGAATATGTCACACTAAATGGCCTACGCGGTGTCGCAGCTGTAACTGTGATGCTTTATCATTACAGTGGCCTGTTCGTGGGAGATACACTACTCCTGCCTAGCGCTTACCTTGCCGTCGATCTGTTTTTTATCCTCAGCGGCTTCGTCATCGCCCATGCCTATGACCAGCGCTTGCATGGCGGTATGACGTTCAAGCATTTCGCTTGGCTTCGACTTGTTAGATTGTATCCACTTTACGCACTTACCAGCTTAGTGGGAGTCAGCTACTTTTTCTTAAAGATATTTCTGGTCCCGGAAGATCCTATTGGCATTTCCTTTGCCAATCTTCTTTCTGGATCCTTGTTCCTGCCGACATTTTCGGAAGGGCATGAGAATCTTTATCCGTTCAATCCCGCTGCATGGTCATTGTTTTTCGAGTTGATTGCGAATTTCGTATACGCTTTACTCATCAAGCGGATGTCCAACCGCGTGCTTGGGGCGATCGTCGTTTTCGGTGCAGTCGGGATAATACTTTCCGCATTCCATTTCGGGTCTCTGGACGTCGGCATGACACAAAAATCCTTAGCGGGCGGCGCAGCGCGAGTCATGTTCTCTTTCTCGCTTGGCGTTCTCTTGTGGAGGCTGCGGGATCAAATCTCACGGATCTCTTCTGCTTATTCGGTCCTGCTGTTGTTTGTCAGCTTAATCCTTCTCGCGCTGCCGATGGCAACAGTCGCGCGGCCTTTCTACGACCTATTCTGTGTAGCGATCGCTTTTCCAGTGCTGGTCAGGATGGGCAGCTCACTTGAGGCAGGCGCATTTTTAAAGCCTGCCTACACCATGAGTGCAGACCTGTCCTACCCAATATATCTGGTTCACGGCCCAATGTTCTTGTTCGCTTCGGCAATCTACAAACAGGTATTCGATGCAAACCTCGCGACAGGTCGCCCGCTGCTGGGACTTGCGACGACCGCCGCGACACTCGTCGCTTCATATCTAGTCGTCCGCTATTTCGACGAACCGGTTCGGAGTTGGTTACGCCGAAGACCTGCCAGTCGAACGCCCGTTCGCCCTTAGACTGCGGTCTTACGTTGTTTATATTCTAGGATATGATTGACGCGCCCCGAAGGAATATCGGGGATGGCTTTTATGTTTCCAGAAGAAGGCTAAACGCACATGACGAATGCAATTGTCAGAACAATCGATCCGCGGGCCAAGGATCTGGGTGGCGGATTTCGCGTGCGGCGAGTGCTGCCCTTTCATGCGCAGAAAATGGTCGGTCCCTTCATCTTCTTCGATCATTTTGGTCCGGTTGATTATGCGCCCGGTGAGGGACTCGACGTACGGCCGCATCCGCATATCGGACTTTCCACAGTGACCTATCTATTCGAAGGCGCCATTCGTCATCAGGACAGCCTCGGCACAGATATCGTAATCCGCCCGGGCGCTGTGAACTGGATGACTGCCGGGCACGGCATCGTTCACTCGGAGCGTACGCCAGCGCCAGAGCGCGCAAATGGCCAACGCATGCATGGTCTGCAGACCTGGGTAGCCCTCCCCATCACGGACGAAGATTGTGCGCCGGCATTCTCCCACCACGCCGCCGATACGCTACCAACTTTCCAGCAGAATGGCGCAGATATCCGTGTGCTGGCTGGAGAGGCATGGGGCCATGCCTCTCCCGTAACATTTCCCTGGGACATTCTTTACGTCGCGATCGAAGCTGCCGAAGGCACAAATATGATTCTACCTGCAAACCTGGCGGAAGAACGCGCACTCTACATTGTGACCGGAAGTGCCCGCATAGACGATGAAACTGCCGAGGAAGGACACATGCTCGTCATCGCACCAGGCGAAGATGTGGCTGTCGAATTTCTGCCCGGTACGAAGGCGGTCATTTGTGGCGGCGCCACAATGGATGGCTCGCGCAAGATCGAATGGAATTTCGTCGCATCGGATACGGACAAGATCGAAAAAGCCAAGCAGGACTGGGAAGAATCGACAAGATCACACGGCACAAGCCGCTTTCCGCTTGTGCCGGGTGACGACGCGGAATGGATACCCCTGCCCTGAAATCGCCACATTTGATTGAGACGCCCCAGACAGGCGAAATCCCGGAAAAGGGGTCGCCATAGAGAAGTCAATAAAGTCAAAGTGAGGGTGAATAAATGAACATCAAACTAATCGCCGGTGCTGCCGCCTCGATGGCCATGCTGGCCGCCTGTGCCACGCCAACCACAGCCGAATCGTCAGCCGCCGCAAGCCTTGATGCCGCTTCAGCCGAAGTGTCTGCAGAAGCAGCCGCTGCTGCAGTCGATGTGTCGGAAGAAGCGTCACCTGCTGCTGAAGCCGCTCAGGGCGCAGCTGTTGAAGCTGAAGTTGCCGCAGAAACCGCTGAAGCAACAAGCGACCCGGAAGTTGCTGCCGCCGCTGCTGAAATGGCAGAAGACGCCGCTGTTGACGCCGCCGATGCAGCCGCTGTCGCAACGGCTGTCGCCGCTGACGACGCAGCAGAAGCGGCCGAGGAAGCCGCTGAAGAAGCTGAAGTTGCTGCCGAAGCGGCCGAAGAATAGATCCAAGGTCCATTTGACCTTTAAGAGGCGGGTTCCAGCAATGGAATCCGCCTTTTTACGTTGGCTGGTGCATGGCCGTGCCTTGAAGCATGACGCGGCGCATGTCAGACCCTCTGTCAAACAAGATGAGACGCCCATTGGAGGGGCACACAAAAATGAAACATTATGCACTCGCCGCATCATTGCTGGCGCTCGCTGCATGTGGCAGCCCGAAGCCGGACGCCACACCAGTTGATGCGCCCGCTGCAGAAACGCCGCCTGCCCAGACTTTGCTTATGCCCCTGCCCTCAGACACGACGGCAGCCATAACGGCGGCCGATCTGGCTGAGCGCACCAAAACACTGGCTGATGATACGTTCGAGGGTCGCGGCCCCGGCACACCTATCGGCGAAGAAGCCGCCGCATGGATTGGCGCCGAAATGGAGCGTGTCGGTCTCAAACCGGGCGGTGATGACGGCACGTATTTCCAGAAAGTCGCCATGGTCAATCAGACCATTGAACCGGATCAGTCCTTCCTGACCTTCACTGCTCCGGATGGCACCGAGATGCCGACCGTGCTGAAAGAGGATTCCGTTATCTGGACCAAGCACCAGGACTCGGCGACGATTTCGTTCGAGCCTACTGATGTTGTCTTCGTCGGCTACGGCGTCGATGCGCCCGAGTATAGCTGGGACGACTATGGTGATCAGGACTATGCTGGCAAAACAGTTCTAATCCTCGTCAATGACCCCGGCTTCGCAACCGGCGATGCTGAGCTCTTCAAGGGCAAGTCCATGACCTATTATGGTCGCTGGACATACAAATTCGAAGAAGCGGCCCGCAAAGGCGCAACTGCGGCTGTTATCGTTCACGAAACAGAACCAGCCTCCTATGGTTGGGATGTCGTGAAGAACTCATGGTCTGGCGCACAATCTGATCTCGTGCGTGAGAATGGTGGCGCTGACCGTGCCGAATTGGAAGGCTGGATCAGCCGCGCCATGGCAGAGAAACTTTTCGCCTCTGCCGGGCTCGACTTTGAAGCCATGAAAACAGCAGCAAAGACGCGCGGCTTCAAACCTGTGCCACTCACAGGCATGAAAGCCAGCGGCGAGATCGTCCAGACCATCGACAAACTGGATAGCCGCAATGTCGTCGGCGTGCTGCCTGGCACAACGACGCCGGACGAATACATGCTCTACACGGCGCATTGGGACCATCTCGGCAAGAAGACAGGCAAGAAAACCGGCGCGCCCGGTGAGGACTTCTATGAAGACCAGATCTATAACGGCGCCGTAGACAACGCGACGGGTGCCTCAGCCTTGCTTGAACTGGCTGAAGCCTTTGCAGCAGAGCCACATGAACGCTCCCTGCTGTTCGTCTCGGTCACGCTTGAAGAGTCCGGCCTGCTCGGTTCGGAATATTTCGCCGAAAACCCGACAGTTCCGCTCAACAAGATCGTCGCCGGCATCAACATGGACGGTGCGCTGCCCGTGGGCCGTACCCATGACATGGTCGTCATCGGCTATGGTGCTTCGGAACTTGAAGATCGTCTAGCGGAGATCCTGAAAGCGGATAACCGGGTCATCAAACCGGACGGCAAACCGGAAGCAGGCTACTTCTACCGGTCCGACCACATCTCGCTCGCCAAGCGCGGTGTACCGATGCTTTACGCAGATGGCGGCGAAGACAAGCTCGAAGGCGGAATCGCTGCCGGCAAGGCAGCTGCAGCAGCCTATACAGCCGAACGCTACCACAAGCCGATGGACGAATATTCCGACAACTGGGATCTGTCTGGTTTTGCCGAGGACATTCAGGCGCTCTATGCCGTCGGCGAAGGCATTGCCGACTCCACAGACTGGCCAACCTGGTATGCAGGCAATGAGTTCGAAGCCGCCCGCAAGGAATCGCTCGGCGCCGAATAGACGCCCTCGACCAAACGTCATAGTCCCGGATGGCCACGAAGGCTGTTCGGGACTATTTCATTCTAAAGCCCTGAAAGACCAGCCGATGCTCTCCTACCAACATGGCTATCATGCCGGAAACCGCGCCGACGTGCTCAAGCACGCCGTATTACACGCCCTGTTGAAACAGATCTCAGCCACCGGCAAACCTGTCCTCTATGTTGAGACCCATTCCGGCCGCGGCCGTTATGACCTGACCGGCGAGCAGGCGCGCAAGGGTGGCGAATGCGACACGGGGATCATCGCCCTGCATCAGGGCAAGCCCCCGCGCCCTCTGAAACCGTGGGTCTCGGATGTCGAAGCACGCGGCATGAAGGACTATCCGGGCTCGCCCGCTCTCGCGCAAACACTACTGCCGCCGTCGGCCCGCATGATCTTCTTCGAGAAACATCCCGCCGAGTATGCGGCTCTGGCAAAGGCCGTGGGCACAGACCCGCGCGTGCAGGTGAAGCATTCGGATGGCTATTCCGGCGCCCTCAAGCTTGCGCCGCGCGGCGCAGAACAGATGGTCTGCTTCGTCGACCCCAGTTACGAGACAAGCCGCGATATCGATGCCCTCGCTCTCTGGACGCCGCGCGCGCTCAAGCGCTGGCCACAGGGAATTCTGATCCTGTGGCTGCCCCTCTTCCGCGATGGTCGCGAGACAGAGTTCGGTGAATACCTCGCCAGCCTCGATGACTGCATCATTGCAGGTGCACGTTGGCCCGTGGACGTGGATGATGAAAGCGCGCTGGAAGGGTCCGCGATCGTTGCGTTCCGCGCGCCGGGCTCTGCCAGCGACCCAAGCCACGCTATCGCCGCCTCGCTACAGTCGTGGTGGTCGGCCGAAGCGGCCAAGGCCTAGTGCGCGTCCTCCTGATCGGTGGAGGACATACGCACGTCGTCGCGCTGAGGCAGCTCGCCCGAAACCCGGCGCCTTGCATAGACCTTCATCTTGTCAGTTCGGAGCCCACTACATCCTATAGCGGACTGCTTCCGGGCCATATTGCGGGTCATTGGCCGCGGGAAACGCTCGAAATACCCCTCGAACCCCTCTGCCGCGCTGCTGGCGCCACACTACACTCAACTGAAGTCGTCCATCTTGACCCGGAAACGCGCGTAGCGATGTTCGCTGATGGAGACCCGTTTACGTTTGACTATGCATCCCTCGATATCGGGGCCATCGCGGCAATTGACGCTCCGCAAAGCCTTGCGAGCCATGGGATTCCTGTAAAGCCGCTTGGCATTTTTGCAGATCGCTGGAGCCAATTCCTGGCAAATGTGAGCTCCGAAGCAACTCCGCCTCACGCAGCTATCATCGGCGCAGGCGCGGCCGGAATAGAGCTGGCTCTTTCCATGAAATACCATCTCGACAGCCTGCGGCTAAAGCAACGGGTTTGCGTCTCCCTGATCGAGCGCTCGAATGACATTTTGCCCGGAGGCAATGACCGCCTGAGAAAGCCGCTCTCAAAGGCTTTGGACCGGGTGGGAGTAAAAGTCCGCACGGCTGCATCTGTGACCGATGCAACAGACACAATGCTGAGACTGGATTCGGGCGCACAGGTATCTGCATGCTTTACTGCGCTCGCCACAGGTGCGCAGCCCTATCCATGGCTCGCTCAAACCGGCCTCACGACGCATGAGGGATTTGTGGTTGTCGATCCGACGCTGAGATCGGTCAGTCATCCTGCAATATTTGCCTGCGGGGACACAGCTCATCTCGGTTACAATCCGAGACCCAAGGCGGGTGTGTTCGCCGTCAGACAGGGACCCGTCCTTGCAGACCAGATCGGACGTCTTGCGCGCGGCGAAGCGCTGACCACCTATCGTCCACAATCGAGTTATCTGAAGCTTATCAGCCTCGGCGAGCGCCGCGCTTTGGCTGATAAGTGGGGACTGACCTTTAATCTGCCCGGTCTCTGGTGTCTCAAACGGTATATCGACTTGAAATTCATGGAGAATTAGCTGGGTCAGTCCCGAATATAGCTCTCCGCCGACTGCGCGGCCTGAGAGATGAAAAGACTATTCTGTAATCTCTTTTTTCACGCTCTTGGCAGCGTCCTGAACGACTTCGCCGCCCGCTTCGACATCCTTGCCGACACCTTCAACCGTATTGCAGGCCGTGACGAACGGGACATAGGAAACGGCCATAAGGGCAATCAGGAACTTCTTCATCAGGGGCTCTCCTTCTCGACTGAGCACACCATGATGAGCTTGGAATTTTGAACCGGCAAGCAGTCATTTTGCGCGGGAGGAAGAGTCATGTGTGAGGATATATGCCGCTGAAATTCTATTCCCCTTTCCTGCGACTCCCTGCTAAAGGGGCCGCATGAAAACCGCCGTTATCGTATTTCCAGCCTCCAACTGCGACCGTGACGCGCAAGACGCGCTTGCCCAGGTTACCGGCAAGGCTCCGGTCATGGTCTGGCACAAGGACGGCAAAATCCCCGAAGATACGGATCTCGTGGTGATCCCTGGTGGGTTCTCATATGGGGACTATCTGCGCTGCGGCGCCATGGCGGCGAATTCGCCCGTCGTGGCGCAACTCAAGGCGCATGCCGAGCGCGGCGGATACGTGCTCGGCATCTGCAACGGGTTCCAGATACTTTGTGAAACGCGCCTTCTGCCAGGCGTGCTGATGCGCAACGCATCTCTGCACTTTGTCTGCCGGCCCCAGCGCCTGTCTGTCACAAGCGCAAATTCGGCATTCACCAGCGCCTATTCCGGCAATGCCACAGTCACTATTCCCATCGCACACCATGATGGCAACTATTTCGCCGACCAGGACACGCTGGACCGCCTTGAAGGCGAAGGCCGCGTCGCATTCCGTTATGCCGCCGGTGAAAACCCGAACGGAGCATCCCGCGATATTGCCGGCATCCTCAGCGAGAATGGTCGCGTCATGGGCATGATGCCCCATCCGGAACGCGCGGTGGGCGAAAACGAAGGCGGAGCGGACGGACTTGGCGTGTTTGAAAGTCTGATGAACGCCGCCTAAGGTCGCTGGCCTCACACTGACACCGTCGTTATGACGGGTAGCATATGGCAAACCCCAAACTCCCTCCCTACATCGCACAAAGACTGGCCAAGGCCTCCGATTTGCGTGAATCCGGCAAGGTCGACGAGGCAATTGACGCCTACCGTGCGGTGCTGGCTGACGCACCTAACCTGCCAGACAGCTGGTACAATCTTGGTTGGCTGTTGCGACGCGCAGGCGATCCGGCTGGCGCCCTTGAGGCCTATGACAAGGCCCTCGCGCTACGCATCGACCAACCCGAAGAGGTTCACCTCAACAAAGGAGTGATCTTCGCAGACGATCTGCTTGATCCATCGCAAGCGCAGGCATCCTATCGCGCAGCGCTTGGCATCAACCCGCTTTACGTGCAGGCGCGCTTCAACCTGGCAAACACGCTTGAAGATCTTGGCGAGCGCGCGCGGGCTGCATCGGAATACCGTATCCTGCTGAGGCAAGCGCCAAGGGAATCTGAACCCCTAGCCCGGCTGGCCAACCTGTCGACAGCCAAGGGCCGGGATGACGCCCTCATCACGCGTCTCGAGGCGGCCATCGCCCGAAAGGATCTACAACCTATCGCCAAGGCCAGTATCGGCTTTGCCCTTGGGCGGCTTCTGGACCAGGTCGGCGCGTTCGACCTGGCCTTTGCAGCCTATACAAAGGCCAACGCCTTCAGCGCATCGTCTCGAGCCGCCGCTATGCCAGCCTACAATCCTGCCCGGCAGGATGCGCTCGTCGATGCGCTGATCAAGCTTCCCCAAATGGTATCCGCCTCGCCTGCGCCTGGTGAGGCGATCAGGCCGGTCTTTATCCTTGGTCAGTTCAGGTCCGGCTCAACGCTGCTGGAACAGATCCTTTCCGCACACAGTGCTGTCACAACAGCTGGGGAACTGCCCCTGCTCGGCCAGATTGCCGCCCGCGACCTTGCACCCTACCCCGCCTCACTCGCCACACTTGCACCTGAACGTGCAGCAGGCCTGCGCGCGAAATACCTCGAAGGCGTGGCCCAGCGGTTCCCGGATGCAAAGGGTATCGTGACGGACAAACGTCCCGACAACTATTTTCATATCGGTCTGATCCTTCGGCTTTTTCCCGATGCACGCATCCTGCACACCGTGCGGGATGCACGCGATACATGCCTGTCGAACTATTTCCTGCACCTCAGCCACGAACAGTCCTATGCGACTGACCTTTCGCATCTCGGGCATCGCTACCGTGCATACCAGCGCCTCATGAACCATTGGAAATCCATTGCGGGTGACCAGATTCTCGATGTCGATTACGACGCGCTCGTATCCTCGCCGGAGACGATCATGCGCGCTACACTGGATTTTATCGGATTACCCTTCGAGGATGCCTGCCTCAATTTTCAAAACAGCCGAACGCCTGTTAAGACAGCGAGTGTCTGGCAAGTGCGAGAGCCACTTTATACAAAGTCGTCAGGTCGCTGGCGAAACTACGAATCCCATATCGGACCGCTTCTGGAGGCCCTGAATGACTGATCAAGCCGCACTCATTGCCAAGCTGCCCAAGGCAGAGCTTCATCTTCATATCGAGGGCAGTTTCGAGCCTGAACTCATGATGCAGATTGCCGAACGCAATCAGATCAAGACCGCCTTCAGCACCCTGGAAGAGGCCAAGGCCGCCTACGCCTTTTCAAACCTTCAGGAATTCCTCGACATCTACTACCAGGGCATGGCCGTCCTGCTGCACAAGCAGGACTTTTACGACCTGACATGGGCCTACCTGGAGCGCGCGGCAGCAGACAATGTCCGCCATGTGGAAATCTTCTTTGACCCGCAGGCGCATACCGAGCGCGGAGTCGCATTCTCGACGGTCGCAGACGGTATCCTCGACGCGCTTACGGACGGCGAGAAGAAGCTCGGGATCACATCTCACGTCATCATGAGTTTCCTGCGCCACCTGAGCGAAGACGATGGCTTCGCCCTGCTTGATGAGTCCAAGGCCTATCACGCGCGTTTCATCGGTGTTGGACTCGATAGTTCGGAAGTTGGCCACCCACCGTCGAAATTCGCACGCCTCTTCGCCAAGTGCCGCGAGTTGGGCTTTAAGCTATGCCTGCACGCAGGCGAGGAAGGCCCACCACAATATGTTCAGGAAGCACTGATCGATATAGGCGCGGACCGCATTGACCATGGTAACCGGTCGATGGAAGACGAAGGCCTGATCCAGATCCTGCTCGACACGCAAACGCCGCTGACGAACTGCCCACTCTCCAACCTGTCACTCTGCGTGATCGACGATCTGAAGCAAAGCCCGCTGAAAGCGCAGCTGGAAGCAGGCCTCCTTGTGACGGTAAATTCCGATGACCCAGCCTATTTCGGCGGCTATGTGAACCAAAACTATCGCGAGATCGCCGCAGCCCTTGATCTGACGGACGCCCAGCTCATACAGCTGGCCCGCAATAGCTTCCAGGGTGCCTTCCTCAGCGCGGCAGAGAAGGCACGTCATCTCGCGGAAATCGATGCCGTCCTTGCCGCATAGGCACAAACGCTCTGGCGACTCGCGCACTTTGCGGTTAAAGCGCCCAAATGCCTGATACATCCGTGATCCTCGCCCATCTCACCGCCACCCAGGAAGAGGCCCAGGGCCTCGAACACGGCATCAAGGCCGATGAATGGGAACGGCTTGTCACCCGTCTCGAGCGCAAGCCGAACCTTGTCGAACTTGGCATCTATTCGGTGATGTGGTCCGAGCACTGCTCCTACAAATCCTCGCGTCGTCACCTGTCGAAGTTCCCGACCAAGAACGCGCGTGTCATCCAGGGCCCGGGTGAGAATGCGGGCGTGATCGATATCGGCGATGGCCAGGCCGCCATCTTCAAGATGGAGAGCCACAATCACCCGTCTTATATCGAGCCGTACCAAGGCGCGGCGACGGGTGTGGGCGGCATCCTGCGCGACGTGTTCACGATGGGCGCCCGGCCAATTGCCCTGGTCAATGCACTCCGCTTCGGCGACCCAAGCCATCCCAAGACGCGCAGCCTCGTGGCCGGCGTCGTCGCCGGCATCGGTGGATACGGCAACTGTGTCGGCGTGCCGACCGTGGCCGGCGAAACGCAGTTCGACGCAGGCTATAACGGCAATATTCTCGTGAATGCCATGGCCATTGGCCTCGCAGACCAGGACAAGATTTTCTACGCACGTGGCGCCACTCCCGGAAACCCGATCTTCTATGTTGGCTCAAAGACCGGCCGCGACGGCATACATGGCGCAACCATGGCGTCCGCCGAGTTCTCAGAAGGTGACGAGGAGAAACGCCCGACCGTTCAGGTTGGCGATCCTTTCACTGAAAAGCTGCTCATCGAAGCATGCCTCGAACTGATGGCCACAGACGCGATCCAGGCCATCCAGGACATGGGCGCAGCCGGCCTGACATCTTCGTCCGTTGAAATGGCAGCCAGCGGCGGCGCCAATGGCGAGGGCATCGGCGTCATCATGGACCTCGATAAGGTGCCCCAGCGCGAAGAGGGCATGACGGCCTACGAAATCATGCTGTCGGAAAGCCAGGAGCGGATGCTCATGGTGCTTTATCCGGACAAGATCGACATGGCGAAAGCCATCTTTGACAAATACGACCTCTCTGCCGAAGTGATTGGCGAGACCACGGATTCGGGCCACCTCGTGCTGACGCAATTCGGTGAAGTGGTTTGCGACATCCCGGTCGCTCCGCTGGCCGAAGATGCGCCGAACTATGACCGGCCTTGGAACGAGCCACCGAAGCGCGCGGCGCTTGATCCTGCCAATTTCGAGGTTCCTGCTGACCTTGCTGACACACTTCTCAAACTCATGGGAACGCCGGACATGGCGTCAAAGCGTTGGGTCTGGGAACAATATGATCGCCACGTCATGGGCGACACGATCGATTCCTCGCAGTCGGGCGGTGATGCCGCCATCGTGCGCATCCACAAGACGAACAAAGCGCTGGCAATCTGCTCCGACTGCAACCCTCATTATGTCTCTGCTGACCCATATGAGGGCGGCAAACAGGCTGTTGCGGAAGCCTACCGCAATCTGTCTGCTGTTGGGGCGACGCCTATCGCGATCACCGACAATCTCAATTTCGGCAATCCCGAGAAACCGAACACGATGGGCTACATCGTCAAGGCCATAGAAGGCATGGCCGAAGCTTGCCGCGAACTCGACTTCCCTGTCGTTTCGGGCAACGTGTCCTTGTATAATGAGACTGACGGTACAGCGATCCCGCCAACGCCCGTTGTCGGAGGCGTAGGCCTCCTGGAAGACATGTCCAAATCGGCCACGCTCAAGGGCGCGAAGCCCGGCGACATTCTCGTCATGGTCGGAGGCATCGGCACACATCTCGGCGCCACCCAATATGCGCGGAGCATTCTCGGCCTAAAGGGCGAAGCGCTTGGCACCCCTCCATCTGTTGATCTTGCCAAAGAGAAGCGCAATGCGGCTTTCATTCGCGATCTCATCGGTGCCGGGCTTGCGACCGCAGTTCACGATATCAGTGACGGCGGCCTAGCTTGCAGCATCGCCGATGTGGCACTCGCGTCTCGGTGTGGCGCGACCGTAAATGTCAGTCCGGACCTGCACGGCTTTGCACAAACGCACATGCACGCCGCTCTCTTCGGCGAAGACCAGGCCCGTTACATCTTTACCGTATCTCACAGTGCTGAAAGCAAACTGGTCCAGTTCTCGGAAGCAAGGCCCGATGTCCCGATGTTGATATTGGGATCGATTTCGGATGCGTCTGAAGGGCTCACATTCGCGATGGACGACCGCGCGGATCAGACATTCTCTGTCAGCCTGGACGCCCTACGCAGTGCCCACGAAGACTGGCTCCCCGGTTACATGAACACGGTCGACTAATCGGCCGCCTTCTCGCCGCCGATCATCTCCAGCTCTTCGTCAGC
>JAHJYW010000010.1 GCA_018827375.1 Alphaproteobacteria bacterium | reverse complement strand
TTCATCCTGCGCCTGCCTGTCATCGGCAATCTTGCCCGCACCGTTTCAGCTGCCCGGTTCGCCCGTATCTTCGCCACACTTTCATCCTCTGGCGCGACTGTTCTGGAATCCCTGCAAGCGGCGCGCGGCGCAATGGCAAACAGCGTGTTCCGCAAGGCCGCCGACGAGATTGCGGTAAAGGTCAGCGAAGGCGGCTCCTTCGCGGCTGCACTCAAGAACACAAACGCTTTTCCAGCCATGATGGTGCATATGGTGGCGAGCGGCGAGGCGGGCCGCGACGTACCAGGCATGATGACGCGCGCAGCCGAATTTCTCGAGGAAGAATTCGAGAACGCGACGTCCACGGCCCTCAGCCTGATGGAACCGATCATCATTGTTATTCTTGGCGGTCTGGTCGGGACAATCGTATTGTCCATCATGCTGCCCATTATCCAGCTCAACACATTGGCGCTTCAATAGCGCCGCGTCCCAATCAGGAGGCCTTCATGACACAGGACCAGGACACAAAATCTGCCGGAGTCATCCGTAAGGATTCGGGCTTCTCGCTTGTTGAACTGCTCGTCACCGTTTCGATCATGGCGCTGCTTGCAACAGCTGTCGTCATTTCTGTCGGCCCGGTGCTCGGCAAGTCACGCATTGATCGGGCACGTTCCGATATCGCTGCCCTTGAGAGCGGCCTCGAACAGTACAGCTTCGACATGTTCAACTATCCGGGCGCCGATACCGGCCTTGCCGCCTTGAAAACACCTCCCACGGGCGCCAATGCCGATCAGTACCGCCCCGGCGGCTACATCAAGCGCGTCCAGCAGGACCCTTGGGGCAATGACTACCGCTACAATGTTCCCGGCACACGCTCTGGCGGCGCCTATGATGTCTTCTCTGCAGGTCCGGATGGCGAAGCCGGCAATGAAGACGATATCGGCAACTGGAACTGACAATGAACCTGGCCCGCGACCTTCCACTCCCACGCGATGCAGGCATGAGCCTGATCGAAGTGCTGGTCGCGGTCTTCATCATGGCCATGGCGGCCGGAATGGTTGCCATGACAATGCGCGCGCCTGCCGATCCACTTGAGGAAGCCGCGGCCCGCCTTGAGCGCGATATTACGTCTGCAATGGACCTCGCACTGATCACTGGTGCGCCGCAGGGACTGAAACTCACAGATGCGGGCTACCAGCGCGTCAACTGGCAGAATGGCATCTGGCAGCCGACACCCGGCGGAGCGGTCAACTTCACGCGCGAGATTAGCTTCGATACATCGCGTGCCGCCTCAAGCCTGATCGGTAATGGCCTCGGAAACGTCAGCGAAACACCGCCCGAAATCATCCTGGACACCACAGGCACCGCGCAAGCCGCTCCCATGACCCTTGAACGTGGCACCCAAAAGATAGAACTCACAATCGCGCCGGATGGCACCGTGGTATGGGAGGCACCCAATGCCTGACCATCAGCGCGAGTCCGGCTTCACCCTCGTCGAAGTGCTTGCCGCACTCGGCATTTTTTCCATCTCTGCCGTCGGCCTTATCCATCTCAGCAGTGAAACCATGGTGGGCGCCCGCCAGGTCGATATGCGTGCCCTGGCGGAAATCGAAGCCAACAATCGCATGGCGGATGCGCTTACATTGCCTCCACCGCTTGCGACGGGCCTTATCGCTGGCGAATCCATACAGCGCGGTCGCACTTTCGACTGGAACCGCACAGTCACTCCGACGCAGGAGGATGGCCTTCTCATCATAGACGTCACCGTATCCGCTCCCGAAACCGGACAGGTCCTGGCTCATCTGCAGGGATTGAGGGTCGGTCCATGACACGCGCCAGCGCAGGCTTCACCCTGGTCGAAACACTTGTCGCACTCGCCGTCACCGCGACGCTCGCAACAGCCGGCACGATGATGATGCTGCAGACACTCGAGGCGAGCCGCGCCGTGGACACGCGCATGGAGGAAGTCCGGTCTCTCGAAGCCGCCTTCGGTTTGATGCGGTCGGATTTCAACGATGTCACGACCCGCCCGTCATCTGCGCCCGACGACCTCTACCCGCCTATCGGCTTTCAGGGCCTGACGAGCGACAAGACTGGCGAGCTGATCACATTTGTTCGTTCGGGATGGAAGGCCACAAAACAGGGCAGCGAGCGCAGTGATCTCCAGCGCGTCGCCTACGCCTTCGATAATGGCACACTCGTCAGAAAAGCCTGGCTTCGCCCGGATCCAGTCAGCACCACACCTGTTGTTGAACGCGTCCTTATGGACGGCATCGACCAGCTCGACATTCGCTACCGCAAAAAAGGCGCCTGGTTCGATGCCTGGCCAGCCACAACGAACGGCGACTATCCCGACCTTATCGAGTTCACGATGAAGTTTGCCGACAGGGATGAACTCACCCTGAGCTATGTGCTGGGGTACATGTCATGACGCAGGCCACCTCACCAAAGGATCGCGGCGCGGCCCTGCTGTCGATTCTGATGATCGTTGCCGTCATGTCGGTCGCCGCGCTTGCAGCCGTTGAAGCGCTCGGACGCTCGCTCAGTCTCGCACGCGTCTCATCCGAACGCTCCCAGGCCATGTGGGCCGCGCGTTCAACCGAGGCCCTCGGCATACTGGCCGTGGCCCGACTGAAAGTACTTGGCGACGATGCCATGCGGGAGGCCCTCGTAAGCGGTCAGTCGATGACACTTCCCTTCGAGCGCGGCGTTATCCAGGCGACCTTTACCGACGCGTCCAATTGCTTCAACCTGAACACCATCACCGGCGAAGCAAATGACGTAAATCACATCAACTTCCAGCACCTGCTCGAAGCAATGGACATCTTCCGCGCTGACGCACAGGCGCTCGCCGAAAGCCTCGCTGACTGGACCGACAGTGATTCCGCACCCCGTGCCTATGGTGCGGAAGCTGGCTATTACGGCACGCTCGAAACGCCCTATCGACCCGGAAATGCGCCGCTCACGAACATATCAGAGCTTCGCGCCATCAAGGGCTTCACGCCGGAAATCATTGCTCTTATCGAGCCGCTGGTCTGCGTCAGGCCGGACCGGTTTCAATCTGCCCTTAATATCGAGACGCTGACAGAAGAAGAGGCCCCGCTTCTGGTCGCGCTATACTCCGGTGAACTCAGTCGTGAGGATGCCCAGTCAGTCATCCAAGCCAAGCCGCTCGCTGGCTGGCAATCCCTGGACACATTCCTGCAAAATGGGCACATCCAGACGATCGCCGTGGCTGCACGCAACGATTCCATGCTCTCGCTGAAACCCAGCAACCTGCGTTTGACAGCCCGCATCGTGTCTGGCTCAACACAGGAAAACCTCCAGCTTGTCTACGCAATGGACAAAGGCGGCCAGGCCAGCCTCATCCAGCGCACGACGGGAGACTTCTGATGGCCAGGCGACTTTACACACTCATGCCGCCTTCGGGCGAGCCGACGCAATTCGCCCTCGCGGGCGAGAAGGGCATGCACCTCATGTCCGCAAGCGAGGCCAATGTCGCCTCTGGCGATGAAGTGATCGTATTCGTGCCCGCCACGGAAGTTGGCTGTTTCGAAGTCCGTATCCCGGCCCAGGGCGCGGCCGAGATCCGCCGGTCAGCCGCTTTCGCGCTTGAAGATGATGTTGCCGTGCCAGTCGAAGACGCACATGTCGCGATTGGGCAG
Source organism: Alphaproteobacteria bacterium (assembly GCA_018827375.1). Lineage (GTDB taxonomy): Bacteria > Pseudomonadota > Alphaproteobacteria > Caulobacterales > Hyphomonadaceae > Hyphomonas. The sequence continues at coordinate 244,386 of JAHJYW010000010.1, read as the reverse complement.
ACGCTCGAGAGCGGACTGCGACCCGTACACGTCGTTGACCCGGCGCTCATGGAACAATGGGTTGCACGACTGAATGCTGCCGGATTGAAGACAGCGAAACTTGTCGCAGATGTCTCCGTGCTGCCTGCCACGCCGATGGCGCTGGACGGCGAAAACCATATACTGATCTCAACAGGCGAAAAGCGGTTTGCACTTGATGCAGCATTGCCGGACGACGCCCTCAAAGCCCTCGCCAATTCTGCCAAGGCGCCACTGGCAGCCAGCAGCGCCGCACTCGCACATCGGCTTGGTGTTTCGGCAAACAGCGCATCGTCGTCTCTTCCGCTTCTCCTGCAACTCGCTCAATGGACTGAAAACGGCGCATCAGTGACCGACTTGCGTCAGGGCGCCTTCATCAACCGCAAACAGGCCGACATCCGCCTTGGCGCCTGGCGTCCGACACTGATGCTGGTCGCAGGCGCCGCTGTTGCGTTTCTCGTTGTAACAGCGATTGAGACCCATTCCATGAACCGCCTGGCCAACGTGCTGGAACAACAGGCACGCGCGATATACACCGCCGCCTTCCCCGGCACGCCCGTGCCATCTAATCTCGCCGCAGCCGTGCGCACGCAGGAGGCAGCCCCCGCTGCCAGCCGCCTGCCTTTCCTCGATGCAACCGCCCTTCTCTACGAAGCCATTCCGGAGGATAGCGGCATCTCGATTGCCAGCCTTCGATATGACCGTCAGACAGGCAGGCTCCTCGCCAGCATGGTCTACCCTAATTATGGAGCTGATGCGGACTTGAAGCGCGCGCTCGAAGCCAAGGGACTTGGCGTAAGTCTTGGCGATTCGCGTCAGCAGGACCAACAGGTCATCGGCGATCTGACCCTGGAGGCAGCCCGATGATCGAGTGGTGGGACAAGCTCAGCTTGCGCGAGCGCGGCCTGGTTGGCGCAGCGGGAATCCTGCTGGCGCTTATCATCGTGCTCCAGTTCATCCTTTTCCCTTTGCTCTCCAGCCACGCAGAGGCCAGTTTGAGGGCCGATCAGGCGTCCCGCACACTGGATGTCATGACATCCCGGGGACTCTCGCAAGCTGCTGGGCTCCCGGCCGCAGCTGGCAACGCAATGGACGCAGACGCACGTCGACGCGCCATACTTGAAACTGCCAGCCGGCGCGGCCTCGCCATTGCGCGTGTTCAGGTCAGCGCCGAAGGACTGGTAACGGTACAGGTTGATGACACGAGCGCGGAAAATGTCTTGGCGTGGCTATCCGATCTGCGCAGCAATGCAGGTCTGGAAGCGAGCAAGGCGACGATGAACGAAACAGGCACCGGCCTGGTTCGATCGAGCTTCGAATTCGGAGGCGCGGTCTGATGAAGCGGCTTGCCTTGGTTATCGTCTTTGTCATCGCGCTTGTTTTCGGCCTCTGCTCGGGCATTCCGCTGTCCTATGCCATGCGGAATGCAGGGCTTGTACAGCAAGGTATCGGCTGGCAGCAGGCGCGTGGCACGATATGGGACGGACAGATCACCGGTCTTTCCTATCGCGGCAAAGCGGCGGGCGCAGTCGACATAAATTCATCGCCGCTCTCACTCTTTCGCGGGGGCATCGCATCGGACGTGCACTGGATTGGACAGGCGGGCCGTGCCCGCTTGCAGATGATCGTATCACTCTCAAGGGTGAATATTTCCGGTCTGTCCGCTGATGTCGACATCAGCCGCTTCGATGGCATTCATAACGAACTCAGGCGCATTGGCGGCGCGCTCAAGATATCCAACGCCACGCTCCGCTTTGACTACGCAGGCCGGTGCATACAGGCCAGCGGGACGGCTCAGCTGGATCTCGTGCGCCGCCTTGGCGCGCAATATGGGCGCGACTGGCCGATGCTGAGCGGCACGCCTGCCTGCGTCGATGACGCCATTCAGATTCCCCTTGCCGGCGACGGCGCCAATGGCGAACGCTTTGAGGTGACGCTGCGGACGTTGCCAGATGGTCGGACCGGAATGGATGTTCATGTCGAAGGCCTTGATGCCCAGGCCACGGCAGCGCTTGCCACCGTCGGCTTCACAAAATCCGGAAACGGGTACACCCTTCGGCAGGAAGCGGCTCTGGCCGAGGAGAAAAACTAGTAATGAAGCGTCTTCAGATCGTGCACATCGCAGTCGCTCTCGCATGCTCGGCCCTTCTCATGGCCGCCTGCGCGAGCAAAGCTGCGACCAAAGACTCTGCGCCTTCGGCCGTCGACGTCGTCACACGCACTGGCGAATTGCCGCCGCAAACGCTCCCACCGGGCGCGTGTGGCCTGTTTCTCTGGACAAATGGCGAACCGTTGCGCTTCGTCTTCTTCTCCAAAGCTGGAACAGATACGGCTGTAATGGATGTCGATGGCGAGGAGCGCGCCCTTCGGCTCACTTCGGCCAAGGGTGATTTGTTTGGCCAGTTCATGACGCGCATGACCTACGCATCAGACAAGGGCAATGTCGGCGTCAGTTTCCGACCCGGTGAACAGCTCGACGGCGGTCAGCGTATTGATGGAGGTCGTCTCTCCCTTGTCGACAAGGACGGCTGGGAAACCATGATCCCGGTATTTGGCCTCTCGGCCTGCCAGCCGGATAGCCAGTAAGCTGAAGCAGCAATGACTGCGGCGCTTGAGACCTTGTGCTCCCGCCACACCCCAAAATATTCAGCCATCCCCGACAGGGTACCGTTTAGGCTTGCCCCGCACAAAAGAGAGATGCGCCAAAACCGATAAACAGAAAACTTTTGTTGTTTATCGAGTATGCGATATTGTTTTTCAATAATTCCGATGCTATTCAGACTCATCACCGCGCAAGGGGCTGCGTGCACGGCATGCACCCCACGCCAGACACCAGATGAGTATTTCGCCGATGACTTATGCCGAAACAGCCCCCAAGCCGCCCTTCCGCTTAGGTCTCCTGATCAAGCGAATCGTCTTTCTGGCCCTGCCGGTTCTCGTCCTGATCGGTTCGGTTGGCGGTTTCGTCCTCATGGGCGCCCTCAAACCCGCGCCTGAAGAGAAAGCTGGGATTATTGAGGCGTTGCCTGTCCTGACTGCGGTCGCCAGAAGCGAGCCTGTCACGATCACCGTTCATGGCCAGGGCGCAGTCAAGGCGCGCTCCGAGGTTAGCCTCGCTGCCGAGATTACCGGCCGTGTCGCCTATGTTTCGCCTAATTTTCTCGCTGGCGCACAGTTCAAGCAGGGCGAAACGCTTGTCCGCCTCGAGTCGCGTGAATACGAACTTGGGATCGTCCAGGCCGAAGCCGCTGTTGCGCAGGCCAAGACGGCTCTGCTGCAGGAAATCTCCGAGGGCCAGATCGCAAGCCAGGGCGCCGAGCAGCTGGGCATCTCGCAAGTGTCTGACCTGACACTTCGCCGGCCCCAGCGCGCGCAGGCTGAAGCGCAACTCGCCTCCGCCGAGGCCCGCCTTGATGAAGCCCGCCTCCAGCTCAATCGCACACGGATCGTCGCGCCCTTTTCCGGACGCGTCCGTCAGAAATCCGTCAACGTTGGCGCCTATGTGTCTCCCGGCGTGCAGCTGGGGGACATCTACGCCAGCGATGTGGTCGAGATCGCCCTTGCCCTGACAGATGCAGATCTCGCCAATCTTGGCCTCGGTATCGGTTTCTCTGAATCATCCGGCCAAAAGGGACCGCCCGTTGCACTCACAGCCACTGTCGCGGGAGTCCCGCATACTTGGTCAGGTCGCATTACGAGAACGGATAGTGGTTTTGATCCGGAAACCCGCGTTCTCTTCGCTTATGTTGAGGTCGCCGATCCCTATGGCAAAGGCGCAGATAATGGCACGCCACTCGCAACCGGCCTTTACGTCGACGCGTCCATCGCTGGCCGCGCGCTTGAGGAGAGCGTCGTGCTCCCACGCACTGCCTTGCGCGGCAAGGCATCGGTCTATGTCGCTCGCGATGATGACACACTCGAGATCCGGCCTGTGAGCGTCGCCTTCTCAGATCGTGACCGCCTCGTCCTGACAAGCGGTTTGGCAGAGGGTGAAAAGGTGGTCACCTCGCCCGTTCGCGCAGCTGCCAGCGGCATGAAGATCAAATCGGTCGACCGACTGGAGACAGCCTACGCGGCTGAAACCAGCGCGGCCAACGAGTAGAAGGGGCCGGGGGCATGTCGGGATTTATTCGCTGGTGGGCAGACAACAAGGTCGCCGCAAACCTTCTCATGATCGCCCTGATCATTGCCGGCATTGTCGCCTATCTCCGCATGGAGCGGGAACTCGAGCCCTATGTGGAATTCCCTGGCGCCGCAATCACGGTTGTCTGGCGCGGAGCCTCACCCCAGGACGTCGAGGAACAACTCACGGTCCGTATGGAAGAAGCGGTCAGCACGGTCGAAGGTATCAAGGAGCTTAGCTCCAGTTCCAATGAGGGCATCGCGCGCCTGGTTGTGATCGGCAATGAAGACCTCGACGAAGGCAAGTTCCTGCAGGAACTGAAGCGCCAGATCGACTCCATCAGCACATTTCCCTCTGCTGCCGAGCCCGCCCAGATCCACGTCTTCCGCAGTCGCAATGAAATCATGCGCATTGCCGTTTCAGGCGACGAGACTGTCAGCGAACAGGATCTGAAGCGCTTCGCCGAAGCAACACGCAGGGAAATTGGCCTCCTCGCCTATGTTCCCTCGGTCGATCTCTTTGGCGTGCGCAATGCAGAAATCTCGATCGAAGTGTCTGAAGAGGCCCTCCGCCGTTATGGGATCAGCCTTTTCGAAGTCGCCGAGGCCGTCGGTGGAACTTCCGTGAACATCTCAGCGGGCAATGTCCGCAGCGATGGCGGCAATGTCCAGCTGCGCACACGCTCACAGGCTGACACTCAGGCTGATTTCGAAAACATCATCGTCAAGCAGATGCCCAATGGCGCCGTTGTTCGTGTGTCCGATATGGCCAGGGTCATCGACGGCTTCGAGGAAGTGAACCTCCTGGCGACAGTCAATGGCGAGCGCACGATCCTCGTTCAGGTCATGAACGGCCCGAACATGAACATCGTCAAGATGGCGAAGAATGTGCGCACCTATTACGACGAAGCTATCAAGAATGCGCCGCCCGGTATTACGATGACGATCTGGCAGGACTCGTCCATCGACTATATGAGCCGCATCCGCCTGATCGGCTCGAACTTCCTGATGGGCCTAGGACTGGTTCTGGTCACGCTGCTGCTCTTCCTGCGCCCAAAGATCGCCATCTGGGTAGCGGTCGGCATCGGTACGGCCTTCGCCGGTGGCCTCGCGTTACTGCCGCTGATGGACGTCTCATTCAACATGATCTCCACCTTCGCCTTCCTGTTGGTAATCGGGGTGATCGTCGACGACGCGATCATTGTCGGTGAGGCCATTCACTCGCGTACGGAAGATGGCGAAGAAGGCCTGACTGCCGCCATCAACGGCACCACGATGGTCATCAAGCCCGTCATCTTCGCCGTCTTCACGACGATGATCTTCTTCGCGCCCTGGATGATGCTCTCTGGCAGCACCAGCGAATTCACGCGCTCAATTTCTCTCGTCGTGATTCTCGCCCTCACCTTCTCCCTCGTCGAGGCGCTCCTGATCCTGCCAGCCCACCTGTCTCACCTGAAGCCTGCCAGCCGCGAGAGCCGCTTTGCCCGCTTTCAGGACACGATCGCAAATTCCATCGTCTGGGTCGCCCGCAACCTTTATCGCCCCGTGATGGTGGCCGCGCTCCGCCAGCGCTACCTGACAGCCGCCATCTTCGTTGGCGGAATGGTGCTCTCCGTCGGCCTGCTGAGCAACGGTCTCGTCAAGACGATCTTCTTTCCCGAGACAGAATCCGATCAGATCGAAGTCACGGTCGAACTGCCTGAGGGCACACCCTACTCCCGTTCACTCGAAGTCCTGGCCCAGATCCAGGCCGGCGAGAAAGCTCTCGAAAACGAGATCAATGCGTCGACCAATGGCGAAGGCAAGCTGATCGAGAACTGGTACACACGCTCGCGCGACAATAATATTCTCGCGCTGGTCAAGCTGGTGCCGCCGGAAACTCGCTCTCTCACAGCCAAGGAAACCGCCGAACGCCTGCGTGCCCTCATAGGCGAAGTGCCGGACGCCGAGACGATCACGGTAAACTACAAGAATGCCGATACCGATCCGCCTATCCAGTACATGCTCAACTCGACCGACCTCGACGCACTCAACGCAGCCGCCGAAGACCTCATGCTCAAGCTGCGCTCCTATGACGGCGTTTACAACGTTGTGAACGACGTGCAGAGCGCAACAGACGAAATCCAGTTCGACCTCAAGCCTGGCGCCGAATCCCTTGGCATCACGACGGCGGATGTGGCCCGTCAGGTGCGACAGGGTTTCTATGGCGAGGAAGTCCAGCGTCTCCCACGTGACGGCGAAGACGTCCGCGTCTTCGTGCGTTACCCCCGGTCCGACCGGGAATCCCTCGACTTCCTGAACAATATCCGCATCCGTACCGCCGACGGTCGCGAACTCCCCCTCTATGCCGTTGCCGACATTCGCTTCGAGAAAGGCATCTCTCAGATAAATCGGCGCGAACGCAGACGCGCCATCGTGGTCAGCGCCGAAGTCGCGGTCGAGCGCATTTCAGAGATCCGCAACGAGCTCGACAGCAACTTCTTTGAAAGTTTCGACAAGGCCCACCCGCTTGTGAAACGGGGCAGTATTGGCCGGGCGCAGGGTGAGGCGGAATTCTTCGCCGAGATCATGACGCTGCTGCTAATTGCCATAGGCGTTGCCTATTTCCTCGTGGCGGTGGCGTTCAAATCCTATGCCGAACCGATCCTGATCCTGCTTGCGGCCATCCCGTTCTGCTTTACGGGCGCCATGGTTGGTCACCTCGTGATGGGCTTTCCGCTCAGCATCCTGTCATACATGGGCATCATGGCGGCGGCGGGCGTTGCGGTGAACGACAACCTTGTCCTCATCGACTATGTCCACCAGTTGCGTGATCGCGGCATGGACGGCGCACAAGCCCTTGTGGAGGCTGGCACGCGTCGCTTCCGGCCCATCCTGCTGACGTCACTGACAACCTTTGTCGGCCTCCTGCCCCTGATGATGGAGCGGTCTATCCAGGCCCAGTTCCTCATCCCGATCGGTGTCGGGCTCGCTTTCGGTGTCCTGTTTGCGCTTTTTGTCACCCTGTTCTTCGTGCCAGCGCTTTATGGGATCGGGGCTGATATCAAGCGCTTCTTTGCTCATCTCATTACAGGCAAGCACTACCCTGCCTTCGATGCGCAGCTCGATATGAAGGCGCTTGAAGAGATTGCCCCTGTGCCAGCCGAATAAAGACAGGGCGAACAGCCCGGAACGGAGCTTAGGCCCTTGCCTTCATGGGCCTCATCGCTAAACCCCACGAAATGCTGACCATTTCGAACCTCGACTATCGTATTGAAGCGCGCCTCCTGTTTGAAGGCGCCTCCGCCCAGATTGCGTCTGGCTGGAAAGTCGGGCTCGTCGGCCGCAACGGCACCGGCAAGTCCACGCTACTGAAGCTGATCCGGGAAGAGATCACGCATCCGACCAATGACGGCTCAATTCGCCTTAACCAGGGCGCCAAGCTTGGGTGGGTCGCACAGGAAGTCGCTCCAACGGACGAGACCATCCTTGAAGTCGTTCTCGCGGCTGATGCAGAGCGCCATGCCCTGATGCTGGAAGCCGACACCGCGGAAGATCCGATGCGCATTGCCGACATCCACACCCGCCTCGTCGATATCGACGCATGGTCGGCAGACTCGCGCGCGGCAGAAGTCCTGATGGGCCTTGGCTTCACGCAGTCAGATCTCGACCGGCCGACCCGCGAATTCTCCGGCGGTTGGCGCATGCGCGCCGCCATCGCGGGCGTGCTCTTCGCTCAGCCAGACCTGCTCCTGCTCGACGAACCGACCAACTATCTCGATCTCGAGGGCGCAGCCTGGCTCGAGGGCTATATCAAGAAATACCCGCACACGGTCCTGATTGTCTCGCACGACCGCGAAATGCTGAACCGCTGCGTCACCCACACGATGGCTCTTGAGCACAAGAAACTGGCGATTGTGCCCGGCGGCTATGACGCCTGGCTCCGCCTGCGTGCCGCCAAATATGCCCAGCTCGAAAGCCAGCGCGCCAAGCAGGAAGTCGACAAGGCCCACCTCCAGGCCTTCGTTGACCGTTTCCGCGCCAAGGCTTCCAAGGCCCGCCAGGCCCAGTCGCGCGTCAAGATGCTCGAAAAGATGCAGGACATCTCGATCCCGATGGCTGAGCGCACCGTGCCGTTCAACTTTCCCGCCCCGGAAGACAAGATGGCCCCACCGCTGCTCGAACTGCGCGGCGCAGAGATGGGTTACGGCGCAGATGCCAGCATCCTTCGCGGCGTCACGCTTCGCCTCGACCCGGACGACCGGATTGCCATTGTCGGCACTAATGGCCAGGGCAAGACGACGCTGGTCAAATCTATTGCGGAGCGCCTCCCGCTGATGGACGGCGCCCGTGTCACCCATAGCAAGGTCCGCATTGGATACTTCTCACAGGATCAGCTCGACGAGCTGACGCCTGGCGAAACAGTGCTCGACCACGTCCGCCACGCTATGCCCAAGGAAACGCCGATCGCCAAACAGCGCTCGACCGCGTCGCAGATGGGTTTCAGCCATGAAAAGGTGGAGACCAAGGTTGAAAAGCTCTCCGGCGGCGAGAAAGTGCGCCTGCTCCTCGGCCTCATGGCCATGGAGAAGCCGCATATCCTGATCCTGGACGAACCGACGTCGCACCTCGACATCGACAGCCGCGAGGCACTCATCTACGCGCTGAACGACTTCAAAGGCGCCGTCCTGCTCATCACCCACGATATTTTCCTCGCAGAAGGTACCGCTGACCAGCTTTGGCTCGTGAAAGACGGTAAAGCGGATGTCTATGACGGCGACCTTCAGGACTATCGCGCCCTCGTCCTCCAGGCAGACCGCAACAAATCCGACAGTAGCCAAAAAAAAACAAAATCCGCGCCAGCTGAGCCAGCCCCCAAGGTAAACAAGGCCGATCAGCGCCAGAAATCTTCCGAGAGCCGCAAAGCGGCCTCTGGTCTCAAGCGAAAAGCTGACGACGCCGAAAAGCGTCTCGAAAAGATCAATGCCCGGATCAGCGCAATCGATAAGGATCTCGCAATCCCCGGACATAGCTCGGAAAAGATCCAGGATCTGTTGCTCCAACGCGCCAATCTTGCGTCAGAAGCCGAGGCGACCGAAGTCGACTGGTTGCAAGCGATTGAGGATTATGAAACGGCCCTTAACGCCTAATTTCTGCTGTGCGTCCGCCTGCCGCGACCTATTTGTGCTATTAACCAAGTTAAGTGAAATTTGTCTGGGCACGACGCGTCATTCAGCGCGATTGTCGCAATAGTACCCCTATACAAGTCCGGATAAATTGCGCAGTTAGAAATTGAAAAGTCCGCAAAGAACTTGCGGGTCGGGAGAGCTTGTTCTCTGTCATGGCGGACAGGCTCGCAAGGGACAGACATGGGTGTTTCAGAGAACCTGAAAAAGGCCATCGCCTTCCCGCGAGAGCGGGTAGCCCTCTCGCATACGCCGCTCAATGGCCTTACAATCATCGACAGTGAAGATGGCGCTAACACCTCAGTACCGTCCACTGTTCTGCCTCCGATCTATCCCGAATGGCTTGGCGATCGATTGTTCGCCCACACGCACGGCTGTAGATTTAACTACGTAGTAGGCGAAATGGCGCGCGGGATTGCCACGACACGAATGGTGGTCGAAGCGGTGAAGGCCGGATGTGTCGGATTTTATGGCAGCGCAGGTTTGTCCCGGGATGTCATCGAGGCTGGGATCGCAGAAATACAATCTCATCTCTCTCCGGCCCAGACCGCATGGGGCGCCAATCTTATCCACTCCCCGCAGCAGCCGGGTTATGAAGCGCGCGTGGTCGACCTTTTCCTCGCCAAGGGCGTAAAGCGCGTATCCGCCTCTGCCTTCATGAAACTTTCGGTTGATCTGGTGCGATACACTGCCGTCGGACTTTCCCGCGCACCGGACGGCGCAATTCAACGGGCGAATCACGTTTTTGCCAAGGTCTCCCGCGCCGAAGTGGCTGAGCCCTTCATGTCTCCGGCGCCTGCAAAGATATTGCAGGAACTGGTTGCCCGCGGCGCCATCACAGCTGAACAGGCGGAACTCGCTTCGCGCGTGTCCGTCGCCGCAGAGATCACCGCGGAATCCGATTCCGGCGGCCACACCGACAACCGGCCCGCCAGCACGCTCTTCCCCTCGCTCGTTCTCGCCCGCGACCGCGTCGCTGCCCGCACCGGCGTCGACGCCAATGCCATTCGGATCGGCCTTGCAGGCGGCATCTCCACGCCGATGGCCGTCGCTGCGGCCTTCCAGATGGGCGCAGCCTACGTTCTGACAGGCTCGGTCAACCAGTCGGCCGTCGAATCCGGCCTGTCAGACGCTGGCCGTCGTCTGCTCGCAAAGGCGGGCCCCGCCGATGTCACCATGGCGCCAGCCGCCGACATGTTCGAACAGGGCGTCGAGGTCCAGGTCTTGAAGCGCGGCACACTCTTCGCAATGCGCGGAAAGCGCCTGCATGCCATCTATCGCTCAGGCGCCAGCTATGAGACCCTGTCCCAGAAAGACCAGGACTGGATTGACGGTGTTCTTGGCGAACCGTTCGATGCGGCCTGGGGCCGCACTTACGCCTATATCGCGCAGGCTAATCCTGCAGAGGCCAAACGCGCAGAGACAGATGGAAACAAGCGTTTCGCGCTCGTCGCCCGTCGTTATCTCTTCATGGGCGCCCAATGGGCCCGTGAAGGCACGCCCGGTCGCGAGATGGATTATCAAGTCTGGTGCGGCCCCGCGATGGGTGTGTTCAACGAATGGGCTGTCGGGAGCTTCCTTGAGCCCGTCGAGAACCGGACGGTGAAACAGATTGCCTGGAACCTGCTTGAAGGCGCCGCCCACATCACCCGCGCAGGCCAGCTGCGCGCCCTTGGCCTGCCCGTTGCCCCTACAGATTTCAATTATGCGCCCCGCCAGTTCGCAGACGCCGAATGAGACATGCCCATGAGCACTGAGACCCGCACCTCACCCGAACCCATCGCCATTATTGGCGTCGGCTCCATCTTTCCGGGTCGGGGCGGAAACACAGGCTTCTGGCGCGACATCTTCCAGGGCCGCGACCTCCTGACCGAAACGCCTGCAAGTCACTGGCTGATCGAAGACTATTACGACGCCAACCCGCTGACGCCGGATCGCACCTATGGCCGACGCGGCGGCTTTATCGCGCCGCTTCCATTTGATCCCATGGCTTTCGGCATCCCGCCCAATGCCTTGCAGCACACTGACAGCGCCCAGCTTCTCGCCCTCGTCGCGGCCAAGAACGCGCTCGACGACATCCAGAGCACGAATGGTTGCGAGATAGACCTTACACGCACCAGCGTCATGCTCGGCGTCGCCTCGGCGACCGAACTGACCGCTCACATGGCCGGCCGCCTTCAGCGCCCCGTTTGGGTCAACGCCCTGCGCCAGTCCGGCATCGGCGAGCCTGAAGTGCAGGAAATCGTCAAGCGTATCGAGGCCCACTATATCGAGTGGAAGGAGAGCACTTTCCCCGGCCTGCTCGGAAATGTCGTCGCCGGCCGTATCGCCAACCGGCTTGATCTCGGCGGCGCCAACTTTGTCACCGACGCCGCCTGCGCCTCCAGCCTTTCAGCGCTAAACATCGCCGTGCAGGAGCTGCGCGCCGGCGATTCAGACACCGTCCTCGCGGGCGGCGCGGACGCGCTCAACGACATTCTCATGTATATGTGTTTCTCGAAAACACCTGCCCTTTCGCCCACAGGCGATTGCCGTCCGTTCTCGGCAGATGCAGACGGCACCATGCTCAGCGAAGGCGTCGGCATCATTGCCCTGCGCCGCCTGTCCGATGCAGAGCGCGACGGCAACCGCATCCACGCAGTCATTCGCGGCATGGGCGGCGGCTCCGATGGTAAGGGAACGGCCATCTACACACCGCTCCCCTCGGGTCAGGCCCGCGCCATCGAGCGCGCCTATGTGCAGGCTGGCTACGGTCCGGAAGCCGTCGATCTGGTCGAGGCACACGGCACCGGCACCAAGGCAGGCGACAAGGCCGAACTGGCCGGCCTACACCTCGTCTTCGACGGCAAGGGCGACGGCACGCCATGGTGCGCCATCGGCTCAGTCAAATCGCAGATCGGCCATGCGAAGGGTGCTGCAGGCGCCGCAAGCCTGATCAAGGCGGTCCATGCGCTCAGCCGCAAGACCCTTCCGCCGACGATCAAGATTGCGGAACCGGCCGATGTCCTGAAGGACAGCAAGAGCTTCTACCTCAACAGCGAAGCACGTCCGTGGATCTCGCCGTACAGTCGTCCGCGTCGCGCTGCGGTCAGCTCCTTTGGCTTCGGCGGCAGCAATTTCCATGCGACCCTTGAGGAATACACAGGCCCAACGGCCCTCCAGCCGCCGCGCGTCTTCCCATCCGAACTCTTCCTCCTCTCGGCCAGCACGCCAGACGGACTCGTCGAGCAGCTCGAATCCCTCATTCACACCGAGACAGCCGAAGACGGTTTCGCCGCGCTCGCCGCATCGACATATGAGACCTTCGAGTCCGACGCTCGCGTCCGCACCGCCGTTGTGGCCGACGACCAGAAAGACCTCGCCGCCAAGGCTTCCCGCCTGATCGGCCAGATCGAATCCGGGACACTCGGCACAGCCCCACTCGGCGCCGGCATCCACGCGTCCACGACATCGCCGGAAAACGGCAAGATCGCCTTCCTCTTCTCCGGCCAGGGCAGCCAGTATGTCGGCATGGGCTCGGACCTTGCCATGGCCTTCCCGGCCGCCCGCTCAGCATGGGACATGGCCGCCGGGCATGCCAGAACCGGCCCTCTGAAACTCCACCGACTTGCCTTCCCGTCCGCCGCCTTCGATCAGGTCGAATTCGGTGAACAGACACAGCGCCTCACCGAGATGCAGCATGCCCAGCCTGCCATCGCCGCTGTCGCACTGGCCCAGCTTGCCCTGCTCGAACGTCTCGGCATCGACCCCGACATGGCCGGTGGCCACAGCTTCGGCGAGATGATGGCGCTTCACGTCGCCCGCAGCTTTGACGCGGAAAGTGTGCTCAGCGTTGCCGCCGCCCGCGGGCGCCTCATGGCCGAAGCCGCCAGGTCCACGCCCGGCGCCATGATGGCTGTCCAGACCGACGCCGAAACCATTGCGCCCATCGTTGCCAAGGTCGCCAATGTCGTCCTCGCCAATGACAATGGCCCGAGCCAGGTAGTCCTGTCTGGCCCGGTCGAAGCCATCAAAGCCGCCGAGGCGCTCTGTATCGAGAAGGGCCTGAAGGCCCGCCGCTTGCCCGTCGCAACCGCTTTCCACTCTTCAATCGTGCATGCTGCCGTAGAGCCTTTCGCCGCCGAATTGACGGCCCTTCGCCCGCGCAAGCCGAAGCTCCCGGTCTACGCCAACGCCACGGCCTCGCCGTATAGTGTGAAAGTCGCAGACCTGCCCGATGTCATTGCAGGCCAGATCGCTACGCCCGTCCGCTTCCGCGACCAGGTTGAGGCCATGTACGAAGCAGGCGCCCGCCTCTTTATCGAAGTCGGTCCCGGCAATATCGTCACGGGCCTCGTCCGCGATGTCCTTGGCGACCGCCCATACCGCGCCGTCTCGCTTGACAACAAGCGGGCCAATGGCCTCAGCCAGTTCCTCTCGGCTGTTGGCGAGCTCAGCGTAGCCGGCCAGTCGCTCGATCTCGCCGCGCTCTTTGCCGACACGCCGCCGCCCGTTCCCGCGCCGCCGCCATCGAAGCACGCCGTCTACATAAACGGCGCCAATTACGACAAGCCCTACCCGCCGAAAAATGGCGCAGAAGGCCGGGCTGCTCCCAATGCGGCACGGGCCTTGGCCCAAGCCGCCATCACCGCCGCACCATCAACACCTCCACCCACACCACAACCGGCGCCCGCTCCAACCGCCGCTTCACCCGCTCAGACTCCCAGCAGGACTTCTCTCATGACCGACACGCCCCAGACCTATACCTCCCCCGCGCCGGCTTCTTCCTCGGCGGAACGCATCTGGAGTGACGTGTCCCAGGTTCATTCGGAATACCTCGCCACGATGGCCGCCAGCCATACAGCCTTCCTGAACGCTGCCGCCTCCCTGCTCAGCGGCCAGCCTGTCTCGCAACAGCCTAGCCCGGCACCCATCCAGCGCCTGGCGCCCCCTGCTCCCACGCCGCAACAGGCCCCGCAACAAGCGGCCCCTGTGCCCCAGCCAGAGGCGCCAGCACCGGCCCCAGCGCCAATGGCTGCCGCCGCGCCTGCGCCCAAGCCCTACACGAACGGCGCCGCAACACCCACGCCACAACCCGCCCCTCAGCCAGCCGCTCCTTCCCCCGTTGCACCCGCGCCTGCCCCACAGGCCGCGTCAGGCCAAAACCCGGTTGCACTCGTCCAGTCCATCGTCTCTGAAAAGACCGGATACCCGGTCGACATGCTGGATGCTGATATGGACCTCGAAGGCGAACTCGGCGTCGACTCCATCAAGCAGGTCGAAATCCTCTCCACCCTGCGCGAGCGCATGCCGCACCTGCCGGAAATCGATCCAGAACAGCTGGTCGAACTGCGGACGATCAATGCCATAGCCACCATGATCGGCGGCTCGGCCCCGGTCGTAGCAGCGCCCGCACCTATTGCAGCTGCTTCCACACCCGTCGCGGCGCCAGCCGCTGTTTTTGTACCGGCCTCTAATAGCAACGGCATCACGCCAGACGTGATCCGCGCCCTGGTCGCAGACAAGACCGGCTACCCGTCCTCCATGCTCGAAGATGACATGGACCTCGAAGGCGAACTCGGCGTCGACTCCATCAAGCAGGTCGAAATCCTCTCGGCCCTGCGCGACCAACATCCATCACTGCCGGAAGTTGATCCCGAGGCCATCGCCGAACTCCGCACGATCCGGAAAATCGCCGATTTTTTCAGCTAGGGGGCGGTGAGGATACGTCCTCAGCTCACCGTTCCCCAGTCATGGTTCAGCCCGTCGCCGCCTATGGCAGCGACGTCAGCCCGGTCCGCTTCACCGCGCCGGAAACGCTACCATTGGCCAATATTCCAAGCCTCGGCACAGTGGAAATCACGAATGCCGAACCTTCCATGGCCGACGCGCTCGCCGCAGCAATCGGTGCACAAGCGACCCGGGTCGCAACGCCGTCCGGCGCAGCCCAAACCGTCATCCTGACGGAGGGCCTGACAAATAACGCCCCCGTCGACCGCCACTGGGCAGCCCTCGCACAAGCCCGTGCCGCCCGCGCGCCCGGCACCCGCATTGTCCTCCTGCAAAGCACTGAAACGGTCTCAGGCCTCCCCGGCCTCTCGCGCACGCTTCGCAAGGAATGGCCGGACGTAAGTGTGACCACACTCTCCCTATCATCAATGGACGCCGCCACCCGCGCCACCCACACGCTGGCCGCCCTATCGGCTTCACCTGCCGACCGACTACTGACCACTGATGGGCAGTCCCGCGAAACCCACGTCTCCCCAACGCTGGCACCGCCGACTTCCTCCGCGCACACCACCCCAGCCCTCTGGCTGGTCACAGGCGGCGCGCGCGGCGTCACCGCCACCTGCGCGATCGAACTCGCCCGCCGCACCGGCGGCACTTTCCTGCTCGCTGGTCGCTCCGCCCTCAGCCCATGGCCAGAGGGCGTCGCCCCCACGCAAGACCTGAAAACCCTCCGTGCCGCGCTCGCCCAACAGGCCGTCGCCAGCGGCCAGAAAGTCAAACCCGCCGACATAGACCGCACCGCACGCGCAGCCCTCGCCGGACAGGAAATCCACGGCACACTCACGGCCCTCGCCGCGGCAGGCGCGACTGCCCAATATGTCCAGCTTGACCTCTCCGACACAGCCACGCTCGCACCGGCCATCGCCGCCATTCAGGCTCAACATGGCCCCATCACCGGCCTCGTCCACGGTGCAGGCGTGCTCGCCGACAAACTGGTTATGGAGAAGACCGAAGCTGAAGTCCGCAAGGTCTTCGGCCCCAAGGTCGACGGCCTCCTCGCCCTCCTCGGCGCCATCAATACGGCACAGCTCACCCATGTCGGCCTCTTCTCGTCGGCCTCGGCCCTCTTCGGCAATACCGGACAGGCCGACTATGCCATGGCCAATGAGTGCCTGAACCAACTGGCCCGCCAGCTCCACGCGCAACTCCCCAACGCGCAGGTCAAATCCTTCAACTGGGGCCCATGGGATGGCGGCATGGTAGATGCCGGCCTCGCCGCCCACTTCGCCCAGCAAGGCATTTCCCTGATCGGTCAAGCCGACGGCGCGCGCATATTCGCCGACCAACTCCTAAACGGCGACCGCGACATCGTCGAACTCCTCGTCGGTGACGCATGGAGCGGTGCATGACGGCTTTCGAGCCCATTGCCATTGTCGGCCAAGGCTGCGTCCTTCCCGGCGCACTCTCGCCAGAAGCGCTTTGGAAGGCAGTCGCAGGCAATGAATGCCTCATCACACGCGCACCCAAAGGCGCCTTCGGTCTCACGGATGCCGAAGAAGCCGCCTCCCGCTATGTCGCGGGTTTCGTCACCGGCTTCGACACCGTGTTCGATCCCACCCGCGCCAAGCTCCCCACCCTGAATGCCGCTGCGCTAGACCCCGTCTGCCAATGGCCCCTCCACGCCGCCCTCCAGGCCTGGGACGAAGCGGGCAAGATAACTGCCGCCGCCGATAGGCGCGGCGTCTTCCTCGCCAACCTCTCCTACCCAAGCCGCGCCAAGGCCGCGTACGCTGCTGACATCTGGACCCATGGCAAGTCCAGTCGCCCCGCAACCCACGCCTTCAATTCCGGCTTTCCGGCTCATGTCCTCGCACAGGCCATTGGCGCCACCGGCCCCGTCCTTGCCCTTGACGCCGCCTGCGCCTCCTCGCTCTACGCCCTCGAAATCGCCTGCCGCAAACTCCAGACCCGCCAGATCGACGTCGCCCTCGTGGGCGCGGTCAATGCTGCCGACAACCTCATCCTCCATATCGGTTTCGAAGCGCTCCAGGCACTGAGCCCGACCGGACGTTCCCGCCCCTTCATCAAGGGCGCAGACGGCCTCGTGCCATCCGAAGGTGCCGTCGCTGTTGTCCTCAAGCGGCTCAGTGATGTTACGCCGACAGACAATGTTCACGGCGTCATCCGCGCCATCGGCCTCTCCAATGATGGCAAGCGCAAAGGCCTACTTGCACCCGATGCCACAGGGCAGGCCGAGGCCATGCAACGCGCCTATGCCGATGCAGGCATCAAGCCCGACAGCCTCGACTTCCTCGAATGCCACGCCACCGGCACGCCCGTCGGCGACAGTGTCGAGATCGCCGCCGCCATCAGCGTCTTCGGCACAGACCGCGAACTCCCCATCGGCTCGCTCAAGGCCAATACGGGTCACCTGATCACGGTCGCTGGCCTCGCCAGCCTCCTGAAGCTGACACGGGCCATGGCGAACGAAACCCTGCCGCCTATGCCCCTCAATGGCGACCTGATCGACGCACTTTCCTCACCGGCCCTCCATCCGCTCTCAAAGCCTGAAGACTGGAAAACCTCGGGCAGCCCGCGCCGCGCCGCGATCAGCAATTTCGGCTTCGGCGGTAACAATGCCCACCTGATCCTCGACCAGTACGAGCCCACAACTGGCGCCGTTCAGGTTGCCCTGCCGGACACCTCGGAAGACGACATCGTCATCTGTAGCGCTGCGCTCATGGGCGGCGCAGACAGCGGCGAGCGGGATGTCCTCCGCCGCCTGATGAACCATCCAGTCGCGCCAGCAAAGCCTTGCGAGACCGTGGGCGCCGACCCGCGTCATGCCCGCACCCCGCCGAACGACCTCCTTCAGGCCGAAGCGCAACAACTCGCCGTCCTGTCACTCAGCCGCGCCGTGCTTGAGAAAGTCTCGCGTCCGGATCCCGAGCGCGCAGGCGTCTTTGTCGGCATGGGCTGCGCCGCAGACTCCGCCCGCTGGCTCCTGCGCGAGCGTGCGGCAAAAGCCTTCGGCCTCACGCCTGGCACACCGGAACATGCAAAAGCGCAGGAAGGCATCGCCCCGCCCCTTCAGGCGGCCACCGTCCTCGGCGCCATGGCCAACATGACCGCCAACCGCATTACCTCCGCTGAAGATTTGCGCGGCCAAGGCTATGCCATCTCCTCCGAAGGCGCGTCCGGCCTCGCGGCCCTCGATGTCGCCTGCGATGCCCTGCGTGCAGGCCGCCTCGACATGGCTGTCGTCGCCGCTGCCGACTTCGCCACAGAGACAGTCGCGAAAGCCGCACTCGCAGAACTGGGCACCAAAAACCCCGGCGACATGGCCGCCGCCCTCGTCATCAAGCGCCGGTCCGATGCGGAAGCCGCAGGCGACCCGATCCTCGCCACAATCGGCAAAGTCGCGTGGAGCCCATCGGGTGGGCCAGCTGCCCCCCTCACAACCGCCGCCTACGGAGCAGCTCCCGTGGCGTCGCCCCTGTTCGAACTGGCCGCCGCAGCGCTCCTCATGGCCCGCGACCAGATCATCACGCCCGGCGCAGCCATCCCGAACCTGACGGGCGAGCCAACAACACACACAGTCACTGCGCCCGCCACGAGCCTCTCGCACGGAGCCAGCGTCACACTCACCGGCGCCCTGCCAAAGCCAAGCCCGGACCCGCTCCGCGCCCCGCCGCACCTGGTATGGGCCTCCGGCGCAACGCCCGCCTCCCTCGCCAAGAAACTCCGCAGCGGCAAAACCGGCGGCAAGGGCAAGTGCCGTATTGCCCTTCTCGCCGCGGACACAGCCAAACGCGACACCCTCATCGACACCGCCGCCACAGCGCTCGAATCCGGCACCACGCCCGATGGCCCCGGCATCTATTACGCCGAGGGCGAACCGGACGGCGAACTCGCCTTCGTCTTCACCGGCTCTGCCGCCGTCTATCCGCGCATGTCGCGCGGCCTGTTCATGGCCTTCCCGGAACTTGGGGAACAGCTCGCCACCATCTCCCGCGCCACAGAGATGGCCGCCCTGCTCACCCGCTCTGAGCTTACCGAGTTCGAACAACTCTGCGCCGGCACGCTGATCAGCCAGGCCCACACGATCCTCCTGCGCGATGTTCTGGAAGTCACGCCCACCGCTGCGCTCGGCCTGTCGCTCGGCGAAAGCAACGCCCTCTTTGCCTTCGGCTTCTGGAAAGATCCCGGCAAGCTCCTCGACGAGATCGAGGACGCCGCGATGTACGAACGCCATCTCGGCGGTGACTTTGAAACAGCGAAAGCCGCCTGGGGTCCCAACGTCCCCTCTGACTGGTCCAACTGGCACATCCAGGCCCCACTGGAAAAACTCCGCGTAGCCATCACCGCCCACCCGAATGTCGAAATCACGATCATCTATTCCGACAATGACTGCCTGATCGGCGGGCCATCTGCCGCCTGCCGCGCGGTCGCCGAATCCCTCGGCCCACGTGCCGGCGCCGCGATGCACCAGCATCTGATCGTCCACGCCAAGGCCATGAAACCCTTCGAGGACCAGTGGCGTACGCTCCACACCCGCCCCGTCTCCCGCGTCTCCGGCATCCGCCTCTACGCCAACGCCATCAATGCCAGCTACACGCCCACCAAGGCCCGCGTCGCCGACATGCTGACACGCCAGGCCGTCGATACCGTCGATTTCCCCCCAACAGTCCTGCAGGCCTATGAAGACGGCGTGCGCACCTTCATCGAACTCGGCCCCCGCGCCACGCTCACTCGCGCCATATCCAGCATCCTCGGCGACAAGCCGCACGTCGCTGTCGCCACCGACCGGATCGTCGCGTCAGACCTCGCCCAGATCGCTCACCTCACCGCCACGCTCTTCGCGGATGGCCGCCACATCAACATCGCCCGCGTCGCCGAACGGCTCGACGCAGCCCGGAACAATCCCTGGACAGGAACCGCCCCCATGCCTCTCACGACACCGGTTCACTATCCGACCCCCAATATCCCGCAATCGCGCCCGGCCCCAACGGGCGGCCTGCCAACCGCGCCAGCCCTGCCTGTCCCGCATTACGCCCACAGCGGCCCCGTTAGAGTCGCGCCCGCTACGCGCCCCTGCACCGCCCCCAAGCCCCGCACACCCGGCGCGCCGCCCCGCAAGGTCGTCTCCGGCAACGAGCCGCTCACACCGCGCACGCCGGCCGGCCCCGCATGGTCCCGCCCCGCCATCGAAGCCGCCTCGCGCGGCCTGATGTCAGACTTCTTCGGCCCCGAATTCATCGGACAGGACCCGTTCGCCCGTCAGGTTCGCCTACCCGCGCCGCCGCTCCTCCTTGTTGACCGCATCACCGGCATCGATGCCGAAGCAGGTGTCGAAAGCCTCGGTGTCATCTGGACCGAGACAGACCTCACCGCTGACGACTGGCACGTCCGCAATGGCCGCGTCCGCCCTGGCCCGCTGATCGAATGCGGCCAGGCCGACCTCACCCTGATCGGCTGGATGGGCGCCGACCTGAAAAACCGTAACGAGCGCGTTTACCGCCTCCTCGGCTGCGAGATCACCTTCCACGACGGCGGCCTGCCCGGCCCCGGCGACACGCTCGCCTTCCAGATCGAGATCACTGGCCATGCCACCCTCGCAGGCGTGCGCATGTTCTTCTTCCAGTATGACTGCATGGTCGGTGACCGGAAGGTCTTCTCCGTCCGCAACGGTCAGGCCGGCTTCTTCACCGACGACGAACTCGCCTCCGGCAAGGGCGTTATCTGGGATGCCGCAACCCACGCTCCCACCATCGCGACACCGCACCCCTTCGACACGTCCCGCGCCAGCGTCAAGCGCGCCTTCTCCGCAACAGACCTCGCCGCCTTCCGCGCCGGAGACGCCTTCGCCTGCTTCGGCAAGGGTTTCGAATTCTGCGCCGCCCATTCCCGCACACCACACCTGCCGGACGACAAGCTCGCCTTCTTCGACGAGATCACAGCCTTCGATCCCGCCGGTGGCCCGTGGGGACGCGGCTATCTCAAGGCGCGCGCCCATGTGCCAACGGATGCCTGGTTCTATCAGGGCCACTTCCACGAAGACCCCTGCATGCCCGGCACGCTGATGGCAGAAGCCGCCGTCCAGGCGCTCGAATTCTACGCAGCCGCCGCCGGCCTCACCATCGAACGCGATGGCTACGTGTTCGAGCCCATGCCGGGTGAAACCGCGAAATTCGTCTGTCGTGGACAGGTCATCCCTGATCGCGCCCATGAAGTGACCTATGAAGTCTTCATCGAAGACATCATAGATGGTGAAAGCCCGGTGCTCTACGCTTCGCTCCTCGCCTGCTCGGACGGCAAGAAGGTCTTCCATTGCCCGCGCTTCGCCATTCGCCTGCGCAGGGACTGGCCAGCGCCGCACACCACCGACACGCCCCTGCGTGTCGGCCCGATGGGCGAAAGCCGGGGAGACCATGCCGCGCTCCTGAACTGTGCCGCCAGCGCGCCGTCTTCCGCCTTTGGCGAACTCTACAGCCCCTTCGATACCGCCGGCCGCGCCCCCCGCCTGCCCCAGCCGCCCTATCACATGATGACCCGCGTCACACAGGTCTCAACCCGTCCCGGCGTCAAAGAGGCCGGGGCCAACATCACCGGCGAGTACGACATTCCCTCTGATGCCTGGTATTTCCGCGACAATGCCAATGGCGCCATGCCCTTCGCCGTGCTCTCCGAAATCGTCCTCCAGCCCTGCGGCTGGCTTGC
The DNA here is from genome assembly GCA_018827375.1 of Alphaproteobacteria bacterium. Classification (GTDB taxonomy): domain Bacteria; phylum Pseudomonadota; class Alphaproteobacteria; order Caulobacterales; family Hyphomonadaceae; genus Hyphomonas. The sequence goes on along the minus strand of JAHJYW010000010.1, from coordinate 222,652 downwards.
CAGCCATTGCGGCTTTGCCCTTGAAGGCGGTGAACGCTTCCGTAACCTCGACGGCGACGGGGAAGTCTTCATGGAAGTCGGGCCGCAAGATGGCACGATCATCGTCGACACCACGTTGACCTCCTTCTCCAAGGTTGGCCCGATGACCATCGTCGCCTTTGCCCTAAAGGCCCGGCTCGCCGATGGCCGCCCGGTGATGAACCTGAAAACCCAGTTCGGCTTCTTCCCGGCCGCCGCCCTCGTCCGTCAGGCCGGCCTCGCCGTCACAGATGCCCACCGTGCCCTCCTGAACCTCGCCCCCAACCGTGACGGCACACTGCCCGCCGCCCCGGTTGCACGCGGCGACCTCCGCATGCTCGACCGGCTCGACTATTTCGATGCCAACGGTGGCTCGGCCGGGCTCGGCCTCGCCCGCGGCCGCCAGTCCGTCGATCCGCACGCCTGGTACTTCAAGGCCCACTTCTTCCAGGATCCCGTCCAACCGGGCTCCCTCGGTCTCGACGCCCTCGTCCAGCTCTTGTCGCACACCGCCTGCCTGAAAGGCCTGGCAGACGGCATGACGTCGCCACGCTTCGAGACAGTCGCCGCCAGCGCCCCGGTCAAATGGATGTACCGTGGTCAGGTCGCGCCCGACAAACAGGAAGTCACGACCGTCATGGAAATCCAGGACATCAAACAGTCAGGCAACCGCCAGCTGATCACCGGCAAGGGCAGCCTTTGGTGCGACGGCCTGCGTATCTACGAGGCAAGTCCGCTCACGATTGCCCTGAAAGATCGACCTTAGTCGCGCGCAATCGCAAGGCTCAGCGCCACATCGCCCTCCCAACCGGACCACACGATGTAGGCGGTCCCTGCCACTTCGATCTCGCGGAGCGGCTGGACCCGTCTGACAAGATCCTCAACCGGCACAGCGACCGATTGGGCGCCTGCGCGCATCCCGCGTCCCGTCGCCTTCAGCACCGCTTCCTTGATTGTCCACAGCGTGAAAAAGGTTCGCAGCACCTCCCCCGGTTCTCTTTCCACCAATGTCTGGAAGGCTTTTGCCTCCGGCTCGCTGCAGATCATGCCCAGCATGGCGCGCCAGTTCAGAGTGCGCATAACCTCAACATCCGCGCCAATCGCGCGCCCATCCCCCAGCGCCACCAAGGTCCAGTTTGCACTGCGCGAGATGGACACACTCCTCTCAGGCTTGTTTTCCAACCGCGGCGCCCCCTCGGGAGACCGCGTTATACGCACCTCATTCGCGGTCAGTCCGAACCTTTCACCGATTATCACGCGGCCACATACGAGCGAGGCTCGCAGACGCCTTGCAACCTCCGAATCTCGCAATTTTGCGACGCGCTCAGCCTCCTTCTCGCGCAGGGGGGGAAGGCTGTCAGTCAAACCCTCCGCCCAGGTTGAGCTGTCACACAATGTCGCCTCAATGCCTTTCAGCTGCCCTCCTACTATCTGGAAAGGCTGAAGCCGCTGCAGATTGCTCGTATTTACATCCGCTTTCATGCGTTCTCTCGTTCAATCGGCATGGCCATTTCGCCCTGTTATATGCACAAGCCGCCTGTTTTCATGCGATTAAACGGCGGATACACGCAATCCTGCACATTTACGCTGATGAGCGATCATCCTTATCGACCCACAGCATTTGAGCACTTGCAACAAATTGCAAGGTGCAGCATTGGTTGCATGGGTCGGTTGTCAGGGGTGTCATTGCAGCACGGTAATGCTGCGCCGCAAAATAACCAAATTTCTCAGTGAAACGTAAGCTGAGGTGAGGCGTACTGCCCGGTTAGACGGCGCTATTCATAGCGCCGACAATCTGCTGGGCATTTTTGTTGCCTCGGGAAATTCGAAACGCTTTGAAAGACCACGGCGTAGCCGACAAAGAGGTTGCCTTGAAACTAACCGAACGTCCTTATTTCATTCCCGCCGCTGCCCTTGGCGCGGTGACGCTCATCCTCGCGGGTGGTGCCCTTATCGCATCCTTGACATCCAGCCCCTCGCAGCAGGGCGCGACCGATGGTAGCGCAGCCACAGCCGATATAGAAGCCGCGGATACGGATGAGACGAATCTGTCTCCCTCAACCGCGCCCGTCATAACACCGCTCGATTCCGTTGCAGACATTACGAGTGAGCCACTGGAAGAGGTCGAGACGGACGCCGCCAAGCTCGCGTCCGCGTCGACGACGCCGGCACCTACCGCAGCGCCTTTCAGCTTCGAACAGGTCATCAACAAGGCGCAGGCCTTGTCGGAACACGAAGTCCAGAAATCGCCTCCCGTTCCCGCCGCTGCCGCCGCTTTCAATTACGACCAGTACCGACGCGTCGAATTCAAGCGCGAAGCCGCCGAGTGGACGCCAGATGAAGCGGTGCCCTTCCGGGTCCACTATGACCCGCGCGGATACCTCTTCAATGACGAGGTAAAGCTCAACATCATCGAAAACGGCGTCGCCCAACCGCGTCCTTATTCCGAAGCCGAGTTCTCCTTCTTTGATCTCCCGCTATCCGATCAGGACAAGCAGGCCGTCGGCTTTGCCGGTTTCCATGTCACGACCCCGCTGAATTCGTCCGGAAAATGGGACGACCTGGTCAGCTTCAAGGGGGCCAGCTTCTTCCGTGCCCTCAGTGCGGGCACGGTCTACGGGGCATCGGCCCGGGGCATGGCCATTTCAACCGCTTCGCCAACAGGCGAAGAATTTCCGGCCTTCCGCGAGTTCTGGCTCGTCAAACCGGAACCCGGTGCCCGTTCCATGACTGTTTACGCCCTGCTAAACGGCCAGAGCACCACCGGCGCTTTCCGCTTCGTGATCACGCCGGGCACGGCCACCATAATCGACGTGGAAGCTGTCTTCTTCCCGCGCCGCAAACTGACCGAAGTCGGCATCGCGCCGATCACGTCCATGTACTACTTCTCGCCGCACAGTATCAATCGCGGCAACCGCGACTATCGCGTCGCGGTGCACGATTCCGAAGGCCTGATGATCGAGCTGCATAATGGCGAATGGGTATGGCGTCCGCTTGCCAACCCGAGCCAGCTTGAGATCTCGACCTTCGCCACCGAACCACCGCTCGGCTTTGGCCTCATCCAGCGTCATCGCGCGTTCAAGGATTATGACGATCTCGAAGCCAGCTACGAACTGCGCCCGAATGTCTGGATCGCCCCGAAAGGTGATTGGGGTGCAGGCAACCTGACCCTGGTCGAAATCCCCACCACCAATGAGTATAACGACAACATCGTCGTTTCCTGGCGCCCCTCCACACCTTGGGATGCAGGCAAACCTGTCCGGATGGCCTACCAGATGACGTGGAGCCTGCCACAGCCTGTCGTCGCCCCTGTCGCGAAAATCACCGCCACCAAGGTCGGTATTTCACCCAGCACGAAGCGCCCTGTCTTCCTGATCGACTTTGAATCCGACAATGACGCTCTCTTGCGCGACGCGATCCCTGAAGTCTCGACGTCGAACGGCACCATCATTGCGCCTGTCATCCGCCCCAATCCGGATACTGGCGGCATGCGACTCAGTTTCGAACTCGATGCGAAGGATGCTAGCCTGTCAGAGCTACGCGCGCGCCTGACCAAAGCCGACCGGCCCGTGTCTGAAACCTGGCTCTATCGCTGGAGATCTTGATGATCACATTTCGCGCCCGCCCTGCCGAATTTCCCGTCGCAATGCCAGATCAGGCATTCGAAACTGCGCCAACGGTAAACCGTAACGCCCCGAAATCGCAGATGTGGCGCAAGGTGACATTGTTCGGCCTCTCGATCGTGCTGGCAGGCTGGGCAACAATCGAAATGTACCACGTGCTGAACGTGTCCGGCGTTACATCGCTTGAGAAGGTTCTGCTCGCGGTGTTCTGCGTGAATATCACCTGGATTGCCTACGCCTTCGTCAGCAGCACGATCGGTTTCCTCGCAGCGATGGTCGGCTTGTTTCAGAAGCGCCGCGCCACGCCGGGCCCCGCCTTGCTCACCGGCCGAACCGTTATCGTCTTCCCGATCTACAATGAGAGCGTTGAACGCGTTTTCGCCACTGTGGAATCAACCGCTGAATCCCTTGCGAATGCGCCCGGTCGCTTCGAATGCTTCATTCTCAGCGACACCAATGATCCGGAAGTCGCCCTGCAGGAGGAAGCCGCGTTCGAACTCCTGCGCTCGCGCCTCTCTGCAGGAGTGCTGGTTCACTATCGCCGCCGCACGATGAACGTACACCGCAAGTCCGGTAACATCCGCGATTTCATCACGCGCTGGGGCGGCCGCTACGATTACATGATCGTTTTCGACGCCGACAGCTTCATGGACCGTGAAACACTGATCGAACTGACCCGCCGCATGGAGGCATCACCCGCCACCGGCCTCATCCAGACCATTCCCCAGCTCGTCGGCGGTCGCACACTCTTCTCTCGCACCCAGCAATTCGCTGCGGCCCTCTATGGTCCCGTGCTGGGCAGCGGCCTGGCCTGGTGGGCACAAAACGAAGGCAACTTCTGGGGCCACAACGCGATCCTCCGCATCAGCGCGCTCGCCAGCGCCGCTGGCTTGCCCGAAATCCCCGGCCGCGCGCCCTTTGGCGGCTCCATTCTCAGCCACGATTTTGTCGAGGCCGCACTCCTGCGCCGTGCCGGCTGGAATGTTCAGATTGCCCCTGAGCTGGGTGGCTCCTACGAACAAGGCCCACCCTCCATTATCGACCTGTCGATCCGCGACCGTCGCTGGTGCCAGGGCAACATGCAGCACATGGCCGTGCTCCTGAAGACGCGCGGCCTCACCTTCACGAGCCGCATGCACCTGATGATCGGCATCTTCTCCTATCTCGCGTCGCCGCTATGGCTACTCTTCATCACCATCGGTATGATGCTCTCGTTGCAGAACATGTTCCTCACGCCGGCATATTTCGGCGAAACAGCCTCCCTCTTCCCCTCGTGGCCCGTGATCGACTCCGAGCGCTCCCTGCACCTCTTCCTCATCACCATGGCCATCCTGTTCGCGCCCAAGCTCTACGGGATGATCTATGGCTTTGCTGCGCCGCGCTGGCGCAACACGGTCGGCCTGCTGCGCACCTTCTATGGCGTCCTCGCCGAGACAATCATCTCGGTTCTGCTGGCGCCTGTCCTGCTCGTTGAGCAGACCGTCGCCGTCTACCGCGTCTTCACCGGCCGTGACGGTGGCTGGAACCCGCAGCATCGCGAGTCCAACGAGTACAGCCTCAAGGACACGTTCCGTCACCACACGCCCGCCATCGTGCTCGGCGTGCTGCTGACCGTGTCCGCCTTTGCGATTTCACCGCTCTTTGCGGCCTGGCTCGCGCCCGCCACAATCGGCATGGTTCTCGCCGCAACGCTGTCCTGGTGGACAGGTCGGGAGCGTAGTGGCGACGCCGCCAACCGCATGAACCTTCTGCACAGCCCCGACGAGATCGACCCACCGAAATCCTTCCTCGACTCGGTCGCAGACCGCACTCACTATGAAAGCCTCAGCGCGCCCACGATCGCCGGCCTCTTTGCCGACCGCAACCTGCGCACACGGCGCACGCATATCGTCGACACCTTCTGGCCGCTTGAGCGCACGGAAGTGCACACGCCGCTGGCCCTTGCACGTGCCCGCGTAGACAGACTGTCTTCCATTGAAGAATATATCAGCGCGCTGGCACCCAAAGAGATGCTCGCCCTGCTGAACTCACCGCGCGAACTTGAAACCGTGCTGGAAAAATTTGGTGCCCGCGAGCAATCATACTCAACGGGCACCACTTGAGACGTTAGCGTCGTCTAGAAGAACGGCTGCTTCTCGGCTGACATCGCAGCCATCATCTCATCGAACTCTTCCTGCACCTTCGGCCGCGGCTTGCTGCGCATGAAGCTCACCACAACTGTCGCCAGCAAGCTCAGGAAGAAGCCCGGCACGAGCGCGTAGATCGTATCCGACAGAGACGCGCCATTGATAGTGACGGGCGCATAGAGCCAGAACAACACAGTCAGGGCACCCGTGATCATGCCCGCCAGCGCGCCATTGCGCGTACTCCGCCGCCAGTAGAGGCTCAGCAGGATGATTGGGCCGAACGCCGCTCCGAAACCGGCCCAGGCATAGCTGACCAGCGCAAGGATACTGCTAGACCTGTCAAACGCCAGCACGATGGCAATCAGCGAAACGACAAGCACCGACAGACGACCAACGAGTACCAGCTCTTTCTGGCTCGCGTCCTTGCGCAGGAAGGTCTTGTAGAAATCCTCCGTCAGCGAGCTCGATGACACGAGCAGCTGTGAAGAGATCGTACTCATGATTGCAGCCAGAATGGCCGCCAGCAGGAAGCCGGTGATCAGCGGATGGAACAGGACCTGCGAGAACAGGATGAAAATTGTTTCCGGATCGATCAGCTGGTCATTGATGCCCTGCTCGTTGACATAAGCCACGCCTGCCACACCCACGGCCACAGCGCCCAGAACCGTCACGAGCATCCAGCCCATGCCGATATAACGCGCCGTGGCGATGTCCTTGAGCGAGCGGATCGCCATGAAGCGCACGATGATGTGCGGCTGGCCAAAATAACCGAGCCCCCAGCTCGCGGCAGATATGATGCCGATGATGGAAAGCCCCTGGAACCAACTGAAGAAGTTCACGCGGCTCGGTGCATCGGCAACGCTTGCAGGCGGTGACGCCAGCACTTCAACATGCGTCGCATCAAACCCGCCAACGGCATTGATCGCGACGATCGGCACCAGCACAAGCGCCACGAACATGATACAGCCCTGCACGAAGTCCGTCAGGCTGACCGCCAGGAATCCGCCGAACAAGGTATACGCCACCACAACGCCGGCCGTCACAAACAGGCCAAGCGTATAATCAAGTCCGAACGAGGCCTCGAACAGCTTGCCGCCCGCAACAACGCCCGACGACGTATAGAGCGTGAAGAAGATGACGATCACGACGGACGACAGGACACGCAGCAGATGCGAGCGATCCTTGAAACGCTTCTCGAAGAAGTCCGGGATGGTGATCGAATCTTCTGAAAGTTCGGTATAGACGCGCAGTCTGGGGGCAACGAGGCGATAGTTGAAGTACGCCCCGATCACCAGACCGACAGCGATCCAAGCCGCACTGAACCCCGTCACAAACACCGCGCCCGGCAGGCCCATCAGCATCCAGCCACTCATGTCCGACGCCCCGGCTGACAGCGCGCCCACAGCGGGGTGCAATTGTCGTCCGCCCAGCATGTATTCGGATACATCGCTGGTGGATTTGCGGTAGGCATAAAGCCCGATCAGCATCATCAGGACAAAATAGAGGCCGAGCGAAATTATGGCGGCTATGTTCATGAAAACCTTCTTCTCTGTCGTCTTTATCTGCGGGGTTTAGTGACCGTCATGCCAGAAGCAGCGGGCATTGGCTAACGCAGCTCCACGGCGCGGTCATAGGCGGCTTGGGTCGTGCGGCGCATCAGCTCTGTCAGGGCCCCGTCTGCATTCAGCGCTTCGAGCCCTGCCTGCGTCGTGCCATTTTTGCTCGTTACCGAGTTGCGCAGCGTCTCGACACTGTCTTCCGAACCAAGCGCCATCTCGATCGCGCCCTGCATCGTGCCGAGAACGAGGTCGCGCGCCTGTTCATGGCTGAAGCCGAGCGCCTTGGCTGCTTCGATATAGGTGCGGGCAATCTCGAACACATAGCCGGGTCCGCTGCCGGCAACGGCCGTCACGCGGTCCAGCATGTCTTCCTCATCCACCCACACAGCCGTTCCGGCGCGCGCCATCAGTGCCTCGACTGATTGCTTGTGGTCATCCGAGCATTCCGGGCTGGCAAACAGGCCGCTGACGCCCTTGGCGATCAGGGCCGGAAGGTTCGGCATGATACGAATAACCGGGCCAGCAGCCGTCGCCGTCTGCAGGCGCTTGACCGAACAGCCCGCCGCGATGGAGGCAACAACGCCGCCATCTTCGAGTTGCGCGCGATAATCAGGCATCACGTCATCCACCATCTGCGGCTTGATCGCCACTATCAGCAGGTCAAAGCGCTCAGACTCAATCGCGCTGCGTTCCTTCACAAGGCGGACGCCATCCGGCACCGTCTCAGTAAAGGGATCCACAACCGTAAAGTCCCAGTCAGGTGAAAGCGCCCACTGTGCCAGCAGCGCGCCACCCATTTTTCCGCATCCGATCAAAAGTGCCTTCATTGCGATAGTAAGTTCCCATCATGCTGTTGTTAGTGGAATCGTATTAGACGCTGTATGCTGCCTTCCTAGACATTTTTGTTTTGTATTCAAATTTTAATGACAGGAAATTCAGCTTCATTACAGCCTGCCTTAACGGGTTTTTCAATATAATGCGCTGTTATCTATGAAATAATTGCAACCACCCGGGCCTGTGGCTGCATTTACATCGAGGTTTTTGAGGCTGGCATGTTGTTTCCTGCTCAAAATACACCTAGTTCGAGGCCTTAAACCAATGGAGCGAAATTTTGTCCCAAACCAAACGGATCGTCGTGAAAGTCGGATCGAGCCTACTGGCCAATCCCGAGCTGCTCACCCCGCGATGGGCATTCATCCAGCGGCTGCTTGAAGATATCGCGCTGCTGCGTTCAGAAGGCTACGAAGTCGTTCTGACATCATCTGGTGCAGTGGCACTCGGCTTAAACACACTTAATGTAAAGCCGGAAAATGCCGGCCTGCGGGACAAGCAGGCCGCCGCAGCCTGCGGTATGCCAATCGTGCTGAATGCCTACAAGCAGGTTGCACACGAGTTCGGGTTCGACATCGCGCAAGTGCTCGTCACGCGCGGCGACCTGGAAGAGCGCCGCCGCTTCCTCAATACCAAGAACACGGTCCACCGCCTGCTGAACGGCAATGTCATGCCGATCGTGAACGAAAACGACACGATCACGACCGAAGAGATCCGCGTGGGCGACAATGACCGCCTTGCGGCCCGTATCGCCCAGATGATCCAGGCCCAGCACCTCATCATTCTCACCAGCGTTGATGGCCTTTATGACAAGGACCCATCCGAGCCTGGCGCCAAACTCGTCGAAGAACTTCACGACGTGTCCGAGTATCTGTCCGTCACCGAAGGCACGAGCGCCCTCGGCAGCGGCGGCATGCTGACCAAGATGCAAGCGGCCAACATGGCCCAGAACGCCGGCTGCACCACACTTATTGCGAATGGCGAGGCTGAAAACCCCGTCTCCTCCGTCCTGAAGAACCAGCGTCCCCACACCAAGTGCATCGCCAACACCGAACCGGCATCCGCATGGACGGCCTGGCTGACAGACCGCCTGCAGATGGCTGGCAGCCTGGTGATCTCCAATGAAGCGGCTGACGCCCTCGCGACCGGCTCACGCGGTGTCGAGCGCGCAGACGTCAAGTCCATCCACGGCCCCTATGTCCGCAGTGATGTCATCCATATCTATGATGAGGAAGGCCTTGAACGCGCGCGTGGCCTGACGAACTTCTCGTCAGAAGAGACGATGCTGCTCGCCCGCAATCTGGATACGGAAACAACCAAGCTGCTGGGCTACCACACGAAGGCAACGCTCGTGTCACGTGACAATCTCGTCGTGCTCGACGAGCGCCACCTGCCATGGGACAGCCCTGCCGAAGACGAAATGGAGCCTGTGGCGCGCTAGGCGTCCGGGCCCCTCGCCTCTTCCGGCGCAAGGTCACCAATCTCCAGTATCGGCGCGGCGTCCAGCCCGTCCGCATGCATCATCGCAGCTATGCGCTGTACGGATGAGACGAGCAGCGTCTTCTCCCATTCCGCCATCGCATTGAACGCTGCGAGGAAATTCTGCTGCAGCGGTTCCGGCGCATTTTTCAGTCGCGCTCGCCCCGCCTCTGTTACAACCACCTCAATCACGCGTTTGTCCTCTGCGCTTCGCTCGCGCGCAACCAGTCCTGCCCGTTCCAAGCGGTCCACAATCGACGTGATCGTGCCCTGCGACAGGTTCACGGTCCTTGCGATATCGGTCGGCTTCTCCCGCCCCTGCGCATTGACGGCATGCAACACCAGCAATTGTGGCGAGGTCAGCCCGGTCTCCTTCAGCAGGTGCTTGGAATAGAGGTCGATGGCCTGCGTGATCTGGCGCAGCGATTTCAGTAGGTCGGAAGGACTGGTCATGGGCTTCTGGTAAGGTCTAGAACCGTGACCCGCAAGACATGGTCCTGCCATCTAGACCGCGCGGTCTGACTTCAGCGCCTCAAATCCGGCCGTGATGAACTGCACGACATGCTCATAGGCATCATCGAGATCATCCGAGCGGCAAAGCCCGCGTGACAACTGGTCGATCCGTCCGGTCTGCGCGAATGTCAGCGTCAGCGCGCCCGAAAAACAATGGTAGGCCCAGAAGAGAGATTTTTCGTCGACCGGCGCAAGGCTCATCCTAAGCGCATCAATGAACCGCCGGATCAGCGGGTCAAAGAACTGCGTCATCACCTTGCCGCCCCATTCGCTTGAATTGTTCACATAGGCGATCAGCGCGTAATAATGCTTCCAGCCCGGCTCGCTGACATGCGGCCCCCTCAGCAAGGGGCCGAGATAGGCGCGCACGATCGCTTCGACGCTCGGGGCTGCAGGGCTCGCCTTGGACATCGCATCTGTCAGCGCCGTAAGACGCAGGTGATTCAGGACATCTGCGCGCCGCAGCAGAACGGCATCGAAGAGATCCTCCTTCTTGCCGAAATGGTAACTTGCGAGCGCGACATCCACGCCGGCTTCACGCGCAATGGCGCGCAGGTTCACGCCGTCATAGCCGCGTTGCGCGAACTGGGCTTCAGCGGCATCGAGGATGGCGGTACGCCGATCTGTCTTGATGTCATCGGGCATGAAAGCGCGTCAGTCCGGTCATTCAGGGTCTCATTCGCAACAGATGTGCGATACTAACCACGAAATTGCGTTTGTCTTGCCCTTACGCACCGGAAAGCCTGCCCGGTCGCCCGGACAGGCTGATTGGTGCCTAGTTGTCGGTAGAGACGGTCGACGCGCCGCCGAGGGCCTGGAACAGTGTAACCACGTTCAGCGACTTGACCAGTTCGGCGCTGATCAGTTGCTGGCGCGAAGAATAGTCGTCTCGCTGGGCATCGAGCACCGACAGGTAGTCGTCGATACCGACACGGAACCGCTCCTGCGAGAGGTTCAGCGTAACGGACGTATCCTCGACCAACCGACGCAAGGCGTCGATCCGCTGGTCAACTGTCTGGGCCGTTGCCAGCGCATCGGCTGTTTCCCGGAACGCTGTCTGGATCGCCTGCTCGTACTGCGCCAAAGTCAGGTCCCGGTTCGCCTTCGAGACGCCGAGATTGGCCTTGCGGTTGCCCGCATCAAAGATCGGCAGCGATACCTGCGGGCCGACGCTCCAGATGCCGCCATCGAACAAGCCGTCAAGTTCGGTGCTCGAATAGCCAGCCGACCCCGTCAGCGAAATACTCGGGAAATACGCTGCGCGAGCGGCCCCGATATTGGCATAGGCGGCACGCAATTGCCGCTCGGCCGACAACACGTCCGGCCGTTTCAGAAGCAGTGCGGATGATTGGCCAACGGCCATACGGCTCACCACAGGTGACGGCATCAGCTGTGCCGAATCCGCAATATTATTTGGTAGGTCCGCGCCGACGATAAAGCGTAGCGCATTCAGGTCCTGCCGCACGAGGCCCGTAAATTGGGCCACCTGCGCACGCGCCGTCTCAACACTGGCAGATGCCCGACGGACATCGATTTCCGTCACAACGCCGGAATCAAACATCTCGCGTGTCAATGACAGGGACTCCGTCTGACTGTCGATCGTTTCCTGGGCCAGGCGCAACAGCTCTTGGTCCGCAGCGAGCGTAAGCCATGCCTGCGCGACTGACGAGATCAGGGCAATCTTCGTGCTTCGCTCGCCCTCAACCGTCGAAAGATAGTTCTGCAGGGCCGCTTCGTTGAGATTGGCCACCCTGCCGAAAAAATCGAGTTCGAAAGCCGTCACGCCCAGATTGGCGCTGACGCCCTCCTGCAGGTTCGCAGACTGTTCCCGTGCCGGGGTCGGATCACCGAATGTCCCCGCTTCTGTCAGGGAACCTGACGCCGATACAGACGGCAGACGTGCTGACCGGGTAATCCCGTACTGGGAGCGGGCCACCGCAATGCGTGCCGTGGCGGCGCGCAGGTCCCGGTTGTTCTCAAGCGCAAGCGCGATGACTCGCTCAAGCTCGGGCGAAACGATGAGTTCCTGCCAACCCGTGACGGAAACCGCATCCGGGCCTTGATCAGCAGCGATCGGCAACGTCGCCGGTACAGGCGCAGTGGCTTGGCTGTAGTCCGGCGACAGGTTCACACAGCCTGCCAGTACGGCCGACAGCATCAACGGCGCATAGCGCATTCCGGTATTCATGATGCAGCTCCAGTTGCTTGCGTCGGTGTTTTGGATTTGCGTGTCGTCAGCTTACGAACGACCACGTAGAAGAGTGGCGCTGCAAACAGGCCAAGGAAGGTCACCGCGGCCATACCGCCAAGCACCGTGATACCGAGTGCAGACCGGGCACCTGCGCCTGCGCCTGAACTCAGGGCCAGTGGCAGGATACCGAAGCCGAACGCGAGGGACGTCATCAGGATTGGACGGAAGCGAATTTTCACCGCCTCCATCGTTGCCGGGATCAGTTCCTTGCCTTCCGCTTCAAGCCCGCGTGCGAACTCGACAATCAGGATGGCGTTCTTCGATGCAAGCCCGATCGTGGTCAGCAGGCCCACCTGGAAGAACACGTCATTCGACAGTCCGCCAAGATGTGCGCCAGCCACCGCGCCCATCACACCAATCGGCGCAACAAGCAGAACAGAGATTGGCACCGTCCAGCTCTCATAAAGCGCAGCAAGGCAGAGGAAGATAAAGAGGGCCGACAGCGTATAGAGCAGTGTCGTCTGGTTGCCGGAGCTGCGCTCCTGCGCACTGATGCCCGTCCACTCAAACCCGGTGCCCTTAGGCAATTGCCCGATCAGCTCTTCCATCTTGTCCATGGCTACGCCTGAGCTTTCACCCGGAGCGGCCTGTCCCTGAATGTTCAGGGCTGGCACGCCGTTATAGCGCTGCAACAGCGAGGCACCATACTGCCAATCAGATGACAGGAGTTCCGACATCGGCGTCATCTCGCCTGAGTTGTTGCGGACACGCCAGTCGCCGATTGCTTCAGGCTGCATACGGAAAGGCGCATCGCCCTGCACGTACACTTTCTTGATCCGGCCTCGGTCGATGAAGTCGTTCACGTAGGAGCCGCCGAGCGCAACCGACAGGAGGCTCGTCGCGTCCGACAGGCTGACGCCAAGTGCCTGCGCCTTCTGGTAATCAAGGTTCAGCTTGAACTGCGGGCTGTCTTCTTGGCCATTTGGCCGCACGGCCTCCAGGCCAGGATCACTTGCGGCCATGCCGAGCAACTGGTTGCGTGCCTCAACAAGGGCCTCATGGCCAATACCGCCCGTATCCTTCAGGTAGAGATCAAAACCGCTGGCCGTGCCCAGCTCGCGGATCGGCGGCGGCAGCACCGGGAAGACCGATGCATCCGTGCGTTGGCTGAACGTGCCAAACGCACGACCGACAATGCTCGCTGCCGAGTCCTTTTTCGCCGTGCGTTCTTCCCAATCATTGAGGCGGATGAATGACATGCCTACATTCTGGCCCTGCCCCGCAAAGCCAAATCCGGAAACCAGCATCGCGCCAGCCACATTGTCGGCTTCCGCTGTGCTGTAATAATCCCAGACGCCGTCCATGACTTCTTCGGTACGCTGCAGCGTTGCACCGGCAGGCAGCTGTACGACCGTCATCACCGATCCCTGGTCTTCATCAGGCAGGAAGGAAGATGGCAGGCTCGTATAGCCAATACCGAGTGCCGCAAGCATCAGGACAAACACGCCGGCGAAAATCCAGCGACGCCGTATGACGCGCTGCACAATCGACTCATAGCCACTGCGCATGCCATTGAAGCCGCGGTCAAACAGGGCCGCGCTACGTCCGACAATCGATTTGCCATGCACCGCGTCCTTGTCATGCGATTTCAGGATCGTCGCACACAGGGCCGGGGAAAGGATGATGGCCACCAAGACCGAAAGCGTCATCGCCGAAACGATCGTTACCGAGAACTGTCGATAGATCACACCAGCCGAGCCAGGGAAGAACGCCATCGGGATAAACACGGCCGACAGAACAACCGCGATACCGATAAGCGCACCGGTAATCTGGCTCATCGACTTGCGTGTCGCGTCGCGGGGCGAAAGCCCCTCCTCCGTCATCACGCGCTCAACGTTCTCGACAACCACGATCGCATCGTCGACCAGCAGGCCGATCGCGAGCACCATGGCAAACATTGTGAACGTATTGACCGAATAGCCAAAGGCCAGAAGCACGGCGAACGTACCAAGAAGAACGACCGGCACGGCAATCATGGGAACAAAGGCAGCCCGGAAGCTCTGAAGGAACACGAGGATGACGATGAAGACCAGAAACACGGCTTCGATAAGCGTTTTCTGAACTTCATGAATCGATGTGCTGATGAAAGGTGTCGAGTCAAACGGGTACACGACTGTCAGGTCGTTCGGGAAATTCGCCGAAAGTTCTTCCACCCGCGCCCGCACAGCTTCAGCCGTGTTCAGCGCATTGGCGCCGGACGCCAGCGACACGGCCATACCGGCCGCAGGTTGTCCATTATACTTGGCAACCGTCTGATAATTCTCCCCGCCCATTTCGACCCGCGCGACATCGCCGAGACGAACAGAGCCGCCATCAGCCGTGGTCAGGATCAGGAGGTCGCGGAACTGCTCAGGCGTCGACAGCAGGGTCTGGAGGGAAATCGTGGCCGTGATCGACTGGCCCTCAACGGCTGGAGCGCCGCCCAGCGAGCCCGTTGAAACCTGAGCATTCTGCGCGGTGATGGCCGCAACGACGTCACTCGGCATCAGGCGATACTGGTTCAGCTTGTTGGGATCCAGCCAGATGCGCATCGCATAGGCCGAACCGAACAATTGCACGTTCCCGACGCCATCGGTCCGGCTGAGTGGATCGATGATATTCGTCCGCGCATAGTCACCAAGGTCGATGGAATCGAACGTTCCATCCGGCGAAACAAGCGCGACAACCATCAGGAAGCCGGCAGAGGCCTTGCTCACCGTAACGCCCTGGCGCTGCACCTGTTGCGGCAGAAGTGGGGTGGCCAGCGACAGTTTGTTCTGCACCTGGACCTGCGCAATGTCAGGGTCCGTACCGGTCTTGAACGTCAGCGTGATCGAGGATGAGCCTTGTGAACTCGACGAAGAGGACATGTAGTCCAGACCGTCAAGCCCCGTCATCTGCTGTTCGATCACCTGCGTCACCGTATCTTCAACCGCCTTGGCCGAAGCACCTGGATAACGGGCATTGATCGAAATTGTCGCCGGCGCGATGTCCGGATACTGGGCAACCGGAAGGGAGCGCAAAGCGATCCCGCCTGCAATCATGACGATGATTGCCACAACCCACGCAAAGATGGGGCGGTCGATAAAGAAATTAGCCATAAGGGATCAGCCCGCGTTTTGGTTAGGGTTTGCCAGCGGCCATATCGGCGCCGGGCTGCTGCACGCCGCCAGCCGTTTCGGCCATTGGCTGATTAATTGTCACGGAACCGCCCGGCTGAATCTTCTGGAAGCCGCTCACGATCAGCCTGTCTCCGTCTTCGAGCCCTTCGGATACGATCCAGTCACTGCCTGAGGCTTCGATGATCGTCAGGTTGCGCACTTCGACCGTATTCTCCGCCGAAGCCACCATTGCAGTCGGGTTGCCCTTAGCATCACGGCTAACGGCAGCCTGTGGCAGCACATAGACGTTCTCGTAGGCACCCGCGCTGAAGCTGGCATTCAGATACATGCCCGGAAGCAGCAAGCCCTCGGGATTTGGCACAACGGCCCGAATGATGACGGAGCCTGCCGTTTCATCAACACTGACTTCACTGAATTCCAGCCTGCCTGGTTCGGAATAAACCGTCCCGTTTTCAAGGTTGATCTTCACATCGACGGACTCGCCATCTGTCGACTGGATCCGGCCCTCGGCCACATCCCGCTTCCATTCCTGGATTTTCGAGCTACCCGCCGTCAGGTCGATGTAGATCGGGTCGAGTTGCAGTACATTGGCAAGTGCCGTTGCCTGGTTCGCCGTCACGAGGGCACCCGGCGTCACGGTCGAGCGGCCAATCTGTCCGGCGATGGGAGACGTTACTTTCGTACGGGCCAGGTTGATGCTGGCGCTCTGCACGGTGGCCTTCTGCATGGCGACATCGGCTTCGGCCTGCCGCTGGGCAGCAACAGCCTGGTCGTAATTCTCGCGGCTCACGGCATTGATCTCGGAAAGACGCTGATAACGGCTCGCCGTCTGTCGCGCAGCTTCAGCGGTCGCCTCGGCGCGCTGAAGGGCAGCCTTCGCGCTGTTCACGGTCGCGGCGTACTCGGCTGCATCAATTTGGTAGAGGGCTTGGCCTGCCGTGACCATCTGGCCTTCGGTGAAAAGGCGCGACTGGATCAGCCCTGTCACCTGGGGGCGAATTTCTGCCTCACGATAAGCGCGGGCACGGCCCGGCAGCTCGCGTGTGCTTTCAACGCTGGTCTTGTGCACAACCATGATGTCGACGGCGGGCGCAGGTGGCGCCTGAGGCGCGGTTTCTTGTCCGGAAGGTCCACATGCAGCGACTGCGCCAAAAAGTGCAGTTGCCAGCAAGGCCCGGATATTGTTCGAAAAATGTGGCATGAAACTCACCTTGATCAATCGCCGTATATGAGTGTAGGGATTGAATTGTTAGAACGAACGTTCGAAATAATGCTGCGGCGCAATAAATCAAGACTTTAATACATTAATTTCTGGGACAAATTATGAATCCAAGCGGCAATACTTCCCCTCGCACCAGAGCCCGGCGCGCTCAGATCCTTGACGCAGCGGCAATTTGCTTTGTGGAACAAGGCTTTCACGGTGCGGGCATGGCCAGGATTGCCGAACAGGCAAACATGAGCGCCGGCCACATTTATCATTATTTCGAGAACAAAGACGCGATTATCGAGGCCATCGTTGATCGCGAGGCGGACATACATACTGAAAAGATGATGTCCTTTCACGATATTCCGCGTGAGGAACTGGCGCATGAACTCGTCGAACGCGCCGATGAAGGCGTTCGCACGAATACAGACCCGTTCCAGTCAGCGCTGAATCTGGAAATCATCGCCGAGGCGCAGCGCAATCCGCACATCGCCGAGAAATTGCGGGCCAATGACGCCGAAACCCGCAAGGCCTTCCAAAACCTGCTCTCCGAAAAGCTGGGCCTGTCCGACGTCGAAGGCCGGGTTGAACTCATGTTCACCCTGTTTGGCGGTCTGCCGATCCGCATCCTGCGCAATCCAGACCTCGATCGTGAAGGCCTGACGCGCTACCTGCGCCAGGTTATCCGCGCCATACTGGCCGAATAGAGTCGCTCCCCGACTGCAGGGCAGCAAATTCAGGGAATTGCGTTGCGAACGCGGCGGTCTTCCTGCAGCGCATCAATCAGCCACGCGCGCGCCGCGCGCCAGCCTCGCTTTACCGTCGACTCTGATGATCCCGTCACCTCGGCTATCTCTTGGTGGCTCATGCCGGCGAAATAGCGCAGCTCCACAATGTCGGCCTTTTCCTTGTCGATGGCCGCCAGCCGGATCAGCGCCTTCTCGAGCACATCGAAATCAATCCGCTCACTGCTGATACCACCCAGCCGCGTGACCAGCGTCACCTTGTGATGGTGGCGCTTGTCCGTCCGCTTCTTGCGCGCATTGTCGATCAGGATGCGGCGCATGGCCCGCGCAGACAGCGCGAGGAAGTGGGTTTTGTCGGCCCATTCAATCTGGTCGAGCTGGACCAGCCGCATCACGGCTTCGTTCACAAGATCGCCGGTCGATAGCGAACTATTGCGTTCAGAACGCAGCAGGGCTGCCGAAACCTGACGCAGTTCGCTGTACAGCAAAGTGAACAAGCGGTCGCGCGCGACCATGTCCCCGGCCCGCCACGCGGCCAGCAATTGCTTGGCTTCCATCCCGTCTGTGTCTGCCACCACCCGTATCCTGCGTCGTCCCCGCGCAGAGTGAAGCACACCGCGCCTCCAGATCACAAGGCCCAAAAATAAATAAGGCCAGCCTGAACCGAAACGCCGTGGTCCTGCGCCTCTGTCATTGGAACCCCATTGCGAGGAGCAAGCCATGGACGAGACCCTGCGATCAATACCAGCCGAAGCCTGGCCGCTGATCGACTTCCTTTTCAATGCAACCTGCGTGGTCACGGCCATCTGGCTCGCCTGGACAGTCTTTGTCCTCTGGCGCCGGTCAGCCTCGAACCTCACCACGGCAAGCTCTGCCAGTCCCAACCACAAGGCCCAGCCCGATTTCCTGTCCGTAGACAAGAAAGCCCGGGCCGAAGCCATCAAGCGCGGCGAGAGTTTCGACAAGGAGCTCGACAAGCGCCAGCGGGATGAAGAGCTTCACGCCCGGCGCCTCGCCCGCGCCAAGGAGACGCGGATCAGCCGCATCGCCCGTCTCATTTCGCTCTTCATGGCGCTCTTCTCGCTCGCCACGATGATCTCCGGCACCGTGTTCCAGGTCACATTCATGGGCGCCATCTGGGAAAAATACTCCGCCAGCGAGCGCCTCATGGCGGTCGTCACGGCCCACCCGATCGGCGTCGGCGTCACTGTTGTCGTCATTCTCTACAACCTCGTCACCTTCGTCACCAACCGCAAATGGGAGGAGAAATAGTCATGGCATCCGAGCCAATCGTCCTTAGCGACCCGCGTATGCTGGCTGAATTCATGCGCCAGTCCGAATTCAAGGCCTTCTTCGAAAAGCGCTATGCGGTGCCGCCGGATTACGCCGCGCTCCTGTTCAAGAACGGCCAGCTGATTGATGCCTTTAAGGGCGGTCACTTCTCGGTCGGCGGTGTTGTCGACAAGCTCAAGGGCCTCGTCGGTGGTTCCACCCATATCGGCATGATGATCGCCGACCTGAAGCCCTTCTCGGTCCAGACGGCCCTCAAGGCCATGTCGAAGGACAAGATCGAGATCGCCGGTGTCGCGACGCTCGAACTCCAGGTCGATCCGGACAAGCCGTCCAATATTCTCGGCATGATGCACGGCGTCAGTCGCTCCAACGGCGACGAACAGACACCCGGCCGCAAGGCGCTCTCCAAGGCCGATGTCCTCGACCGCATCCGCCCTCATCTTACAGACCGCGTCTTCGAAGCCGCCATCGGTCGCATGAATGCCGCCGAGATCCGCGGCGAAACCGGCCTACAGGACAAGATCCAGGCCGACATCATGCTTGAAGTCGAGCGCATCGTCGGAGACCTCGGCCTCATCGTGCGTGCCGTCTCCCTTGAATGGGCAGTCAACACTGAAGAAGTCGCCGCCATGGAACGCGCCGACGCCGACCGCCGGCAGGACGCGCTCGACCACCAGCTCGAAATCATCAAGCGCGAAATCGAACGCGAGAATGACGCCACCGAAATCACGCTTAAATCCCAGGTCGATATCGCCAAGCTGCAAAGCGCGTCCGAGGACGAGCTGAAGCACATGGCCCTCAACAGCGAGATCGAGTTCCTCGATTCCCGCGAAGGCGCCAAGCGGCGACAGGAACTCGAAGCACTCGGTCACGAGATCAAAACGCTCGAAATCGAACGCGGCGCGCGTTTCGAGGACTCCCTCGCCACCGCCCGCAATGATGTCGACCTGCTTGAAATCCGCAAACGCCAGGCCGGTGTCGAACGCGACATCGCGCTGATCCAGCAAAGCCAGGCCGACCAGATGCGCAAGTCCGGTGCGTTCACCGAGCTTGAAATCACCAGCGCCGTCCAGAAACAGCAGGCCGACCACATCGCCCGCCTGCAGCAGATCGAAGTTCAGGCCAACGAGGCCGAGGCCAATCTCGCCATCCGTCTCTCGGGCGCCACCACCCAGAACGAAATCTCCATGCTGGATGCCAAGGCCCGGGCCAAGGCAAACGAGATTAACGCCTTCAAGACCATGTCGCCCGAACAGATCCTCGCCATCAATGCGGGCCTCTCGACCGACGTGGCACAGGTCCTCGCCGAACAGGCCCGCGCCAAGGGTGCCTCGTCCGGTGAAACCATGCAGGCCATGCGCGACATGGTCGAGGCCGCCACAGCTGCCCAGATCCGCTCGGAAGAACAGGCCCGCGAAATGTTCCGCATGGGCATGGATGGCGCCGTCGGTGTCGCTCATGGCGCGGGTGGCAAGGAAGGCGGCGCCCCCGCCAGCGGCAGTTCATCGGCGGCTGCCGCCACTACGGTTGAGTGCGCAAAGTGCTCAGCCGTAAACCTCGCCAAGGCGAACTTCTGCAAGCAGTGCGGCCACAAGCTGCGGACATGACCCTGATGGCCCGGTCCTCATCCGCCACCACCTCTCCGGGCAAGTGCTGCTTCCGGGCATCGCTCGACCGCGAGGCGACATTCTGCGACGAATGCGGCTCGCCCCTCCAGCGCTGCATGGCCACAGACGAGTGCGGCGGCTTGCTGGATGCGGCCGGCTGCTGCCCGGTCTGCGTTGCGCCCCTGCTCAGCCTTGATGCGGGCGCAGCCTCCAGCATCAAGGTCGGGGGCACGCTGGCCCTGCCGCTGGTCGTGTCCAACAACTCCCCCGTCGGTCGTCCCCTCTTCGTCGAGGAAATGTGGATACGGGGCGATGACGGCGAACCGCGCCCCGTCGACCTTACCTTCCAACGGCTCAACTCAGGCGCCACTGCCGAAGTCGGACTGCGCACAGGCGTCCTCGAAACGGCCGGCCTCCATCGCTTCGACGTCCACATCACCGTCGCTACCCGCTATCTATGGCGCGAGGAGCGTTACGTCTTCACTACATCCATCGCCATTCCGGTTGACCCAGAAGGCCCCTCCGAAATTGTCCAGAACTACAACATCCAGGCCGACGCCATCGGCGCTGGCATGACCATCTATAACCCGACCCGCATCCAGAAGGAACGCGAGGCAGGCATCGCCACCCATGCCGAGCCGATCCACCTCACCCTGCGCCGCGCCGACACGCTCGAACGTACGCTCGGCCATCGCGGCTATAAAGGCAATCTCACCGTCACCAAGTCGACCGAACTTGTCTGGCAGGGCTTTGACAAGGGCCACGCGCCCTTCGACGGCCCCATTCGCACCCATACCGGCGTTCTCGGCATCGGCCGCGCCTCGAATGCGCCCGAAGGCGGGATGAATGATGTCCGCCTGCTGATCTCCCGCAATGGCGAGATTGACGAAGACGCGTCGATCCACATCTCGCGTCGCCATTTCCAGCTCTTCATAGAAAATGATCGTCTCATGCTCCGCGTGGAGAGCCAGAATGGCCTCCTGGTGGGCAACGAAGCCCTGCGTCGGGGCAAGATGGTCGCCCTCAGCGATGGCGACGTGATCCGACCGCTCGTGCGCAGCCCCGACGCCATCGCCCTCAAGGTCCAGTTCGAAACCCAGCATGACGAAGTCGACCGGATCATCCTCAAACGCCTGTTGGGAAGCAGACCATGAAATCCTGTGAGAAATGCGGCGGAGACCTGCCGTCCGATTCCATTTTCTGCCCCAATTGCGGCAAACCTGTTCGCGGCGATGATGTCGACGGCTACGCGTCCGGCGCGGTGGATCAGGTCACGCCCATGACCGGCCTCATCACGCCCGATCCTGACAGCCCGACGGGCGTGGACGCGAAAGCCTCACCGACGCTCCAACCCGGCCAGGTCTTCGCTGACCGCTACACGATCGACAGCGTCATTGGGCGCGGCGGCATGGGCGTTGTCTACAAGTCCACTGACAAGGTATCCGGCAAACCCGTCGCCCTGAAGCTAATCAACGCCTCCCATCTCGGCGGCGAGCGCGCCGTCAGGCGCCTCATCGAAGAGGGTGTCACCGCACGGGACATCCGCCACCCCAATGTCGTCGCCGTCTATGATGTCGGCCTGGCGGGGGACCAGCCCTTCGTTGCCATGGAATATCTCGACGGCATTTCCCTGCGCAGCTGGCATGGCCGCGTCATGCAGCGCGGCGAGTCCGTCCCGCTCCGCGTCGCCGCCCGCATCATCGTCGAAATCCTCGACGGCCTGCGTGCTGCCCATGATGCCGGCGTCATCCACCGCGACCTGAAGCCAGAGAACATCATTCTCCTGCACGAGCCGACCGACCGATCCGCGCCGCTCAAACTGCTCGACTTCGGCATCGCGAGAGCCGCCGGGAACCTCTCCAGTGCCTCCAGCGGAACAGGCCTCGGCACGCCCGATTACATGGCCCCCGAACAGCGCACCAATCCGGATGCCGCCGGCCCTTCAGCAGACCTCTACTCGATCTCGATCATGCTCTACGAACTGCTGGTCGGCGTCGTTCCGGGTCGCCACTGGCAACCGCCCTCGGGTGGCCGCTCGGATGTGCCGCTCGAAGTCGACGCGCTCATCCTCAAGGGCATGTCCGACAATCGCGACTCCCGCCCCCAAACGGCGGCGGAATACCGCCAGTCGCTGATCGGCGCCGTCAACCGCATCCCGATCAAGCCCATTGATCCAGACCCCGGCAAGTCTGGCAACAAGCCGCTCATCTGGGTCGGCGCAGGTTCAGTTGCGCTCATTGGCATGGTTGTCGTCGGAATCGCCATTAACAGCCTGCCCAGCGATAATGGAGGCAATGGCGGCGACGAGACCGACCGGGGTGATCAGGGCGATGTAATCATCCCAATGCCACCACCGCCTCCACCGCCTCCACCTCCACCTCCACCTCCACCTCCGCCGCCCTATGCCTATTACAATGGCACATGGGCCGACGGCATTGGCGGCCATTACAATCTTCAGTTCAACAACAATGGTGCCTTCTCCGGTTCAGGCCGCGCGGCCGATGGCACACCGATCAACATTCGCGGCGGCATCAGCGGACAGAACCTCCAATACGTTCTCAACGTGCAGGGCATGGACGTCGCCAGCGGTCGTGGCCTCCAGACCGACCAGTGCCACTTCAACTACCAGACCTTCGACGGCTACGGGAATCTCAGCCTGTCGGGCCAGTTCCACGTCAATCACGAGCCTGGAGGGCCCTGCCCATGAGACTTATCCTTATATTGACCGCCGTCCTCGCCCTCACAGCCTGCAAACCCAGCTCCGTCTTCGGCCCCGAAAGCGAGAAGAAGGATGAGCTGCTCGGAGGCGAAACGACCGAGTTGCCAATCTCACCCGCCCTCTCCTATCCGACAGGCCAGTGGGAAGACGGTCTTGGCAATAACTGGGATGTCAGTGTCATCGGCGCCAACCTGGCCGCAACGCTCGGCACCGGCAATCTCGCCGGGGTGACGATGACCGGCCACATCAGTGACAGCCAGCTTGTCTATCAGATAGCCTATCCCGAAAGCACGCCCCTCGCCCAGGGCGAGGCCCACCTGATCGACGACACGCACGCCCTTTTCGAAACGCACAACCCGGACGGCTCACTCAACGCACACGGCCTGCTTCACTTCAATCACGCAGCCTTCGTTCCGGCGGGACAACCAACCGATTTGCGCCCACAAACAGTTGATCCCGACACAGACATAACAGGAGATTGAGAATGAAAAAGGATTACTCAAAGTACCGCACGGATGGCTGCCTGATAGAGGAGACGCCGAGCGCCGCGCCCATGCTCAAGGCCGACAATAGTGGCCTGCCGGAACGTGTGGATCTGCGCGGCCTCTGCTCGCCGGTCGAGAACCAGGGTCATGTCGGATCCTGCGCCGCCAATGCCGTCGTCGGCGCCCTGGAATATCACCAGCGCCTCTCTGGTCAGGGCCTGACAGACCTTTCGCGTCTCTATGTCTACTACAACGCCCGCAAGATCGGCGGCACGACAGACAAGGACTGCGGCACCTTCATCCACCATGTCATGGCCTCGGTCCTCGCCTTCGGCGCCTGCCCCGAACGCGCTTGGCCCTATCAGCAAGCCATGTGGGCCACCGAGCCGGTCCAGGCCTGCTACACAGGCGCGGAACAGTTCAGCGCCATATCCTATGCCCGCACGGGCAGCGGTCTCGGCGCCAAGGCCACGGTCGCCAATGGCCTGCCCGTCATATTCGGCATCAGCCTGCCAGAGCAGATGCTGATGGTAGAAGCCCGCGACACCGGCCAGATCGCCAGCCCGCGTGGCGGCTGGCTCCAGCCTTCGGGCGGCCACGCTATGCTCATCGTCGGTTATGACGACGCGCGCGGCGCCTGGCTCGTGCGCAACTCATGGGGCGCAGACTGGGGCGAACAGGGCCACCTATGGATCGCCTATGATGTGATGGAGCATTACAGCCACCCTTATGGCTTCTGGACCATCGGCGCCATTGAGAGTCGGTCGAACTTCTCGGTCAGCGGCCCATCCCAGCAGCAGGCGGTCGCCGCCGTCCGCGCCGAGGCCCCCACACAGGTGACCAGTGCCCTGTCCAATCTGAAGCGCAATCTCGGTGCCGATCTCGAATCCAGCCTCGAACAGGCCAAGCGCGGCATCCGCGAGCGTCTGCGCGGTCCCGGTGCCGGTGGCGGCTATTGAGTGAGACGGGCGCCGTTCGGGGGAAACGGACCGCCGCCCAGCCCCATGTGAGGCGCAAAGCAAGGCGGCGGTCCCTCCGGGCGTCCCCTTCCCGGGCAGTCAGGCTCTGGCACGTATCCCCACCAGGGCCTCAATCAAAGAAGCGCGTAATTCGACCACGCCGGGTCACACTGGTTGAAGTTTCCCCCATTTCGCGTCTGCCGTTGCATCGGAGGTTCCTATCGGCAACAGTCTCTGCGGGGACAATGCACATGTGGGGACATGATTATGAACACGCCTGATCTCGATACGCTGGCAATGGCGCTCTTTGCCGAGGCGCTGGACCAACCCTCCGACACACGGCGTGACTGGATTACCCAGCACGCCGGCGACAATACCGCCCTGCGCGACCGCGCGCTCGAACTGCTCGCTGCCGATGGTTCTGGCAACATGTCGCTCAAGACAGGCGGCGCGGGTGCCGACGCAGCCCAGCCGCCCGCGCCCGAACGCATTGGCGCTTACCGGATCACCGGCCTCATCGGACAAGGCGGCATGGGCGCCGTTTTCGAGGGTGAGCGCGATTCCGGCGACTTCGCCCACAAGGTCGCCATCAAGATCATCCGCCCCGGCGTGCTATCCGATGCCCTCATCGCCCGCTTCCGCCGTGAGCGCCAGATCCTCGCCGATCTTGCCCACGCCCACATTGCCCGCCTGCTTGACGGCGGCGAACTGGAAGACGGCTCGCCCTACATCATCATGGAATATATCGACGGCCAGCCGATCACTGACTGGGCCGTCGAACAGGGCCTCGGCAAAGATGACCGGCTCTGGCTCTTCCACGATGCCTGCGGCGCCGTGCGTCATGCCCACCAGAACCTCATCGTCCACCGCGACATCACGCCGTCCAACGTGCTGGTGACGCAGGGCGGCCAGGTCAAGCTGATCGACTTCGGCATCGCCAAGCCCAACGACCTAGATGCGTCTGCCGGCGAGCCGGGCGCGGGCTCCGCCTCCCTTATCAGCCTCAGCTTCACGCCCGGCTTTGCCGCCCCTGAGCGCGCGCAGGGCGCCGGCACCAATACGCTCTCGGATGTCTATTCCCTCGGCAAGCTGCTCGACGCCCTGATGGAAGACATGGCGCCCCCGCCTGACATTACCGCCATCATCGCCCGCGCCACGCGGGTCGATCCCGACAAGCGCTATGCCTCGGTAGATGCGCTGATGGAGGACGTGCAGAACTTCCGCACGGACCAGCCCGTCGAGGCCCGCGAGGGCGGCGCCGGCTACCGCGTGGCCAAGTTCCTCAAGCGTCGTCGTCTCGTCGCAGCCGGCACCACGCTCGCCTTTCTCGGCCTCGCCACCGCCCTCGGCATCACACTCGCACAATACAACCGCGCCGAATCCGCCCGACGCGAAACCGACTACCGTTTCCAGCAGGTCCGCACCCTCGCCAAGTCGCTGATGTTCGATGTCTACAACAAGATCGACCTCGTCCCCGGTTCCACTGGCGCCAAGCTCGAACTGGCCAACGCGGCCCAAACCTATCTCGACTCCCTCGCTGCCGACGACCGCGCTTCGGAAGCGCTGAAAATCGAGACCGCCCAGGGCTTCGTTCGCCTCGCCGAAATCCAGGGCTCGCCCAGTTTTAGCTCCACGGGTGATATCGGTCGCGCCGCGACCAACCTCCAGAGCGCGTCGGATATCCTGAAACCGCTGGAAGCCAATGCCGACAAGAGCCCCGACCTGCTCCTCGCGCTCGGCGAACTCTACGCCGAACTCGGCAGCGCCTCATTCTACATCAACTTCGAGATCGATCGCGCCATCGCGGAGAACCTCACCAGCCTCGACTATTACACGGCCTATCTGGCGCTGAAGCCAGACGACACGAAGCAACGATTCAAGTATCTCGCGATTGATGGCGACCTTGGCTCGATGCTGTATCGCAACGGCCAGACAGACGAAGCCGTCGCCCGCCTGGACAGGGTCACATCGGAGATTGAGGCGCTGCTCGTCGATAATCCGGACAATGTCGATTTCCTCTACGGTCTCGGTCGCACCCAAAGGATGCAGTCGGAAGTGCTGCTCAATACCGGCCACCCACAGGAAGCCGTCGACGCCGCGACAGCGGGCCTCGCGACCATGGAGAAAGTCCATGCGCTCATACCGGCCGAAACGCTGGCCTATTGGCGCGGTGTCACGTTCGGCCACTGGCGACGGGCCTTTGCCTGGTACAAGCTCGGTGAGCCCGCAAAAGCCGTCGCCGACTACCAGGCCGCCCTCGTCATGCTCGATCGGCGCATCGCGCTTGATGCCGACGATGCGGATGCACGGGAATCTCAGGCAATCTATCTAGGTGAAATGGCCTACCCCCTGCTGGATCTCGGCCGCATGGAAGAAGCCGAGAAAAGCCTGCTCGGCGCCACCCAATGGTTCCAGGATCGCTACGAGAAGTCCCCGGACAAGGGCGCCTACCAGCGCAACATGCTGGTCCAGAACGTCCAGCTCCACGAGTTCTACAACAACTGGGGCGGTCACGAGACCGAGCGCTGCTTCCGCCTCTCCGAGCTCAAGCGCTTTAACGACATAATGGAAGACGCCGGCACAATGCTCGAAAGCGACCGGCCCGAAATGGCCGAATATTTCGTGACTTATCCGCTCTGCTAAAAGTAGTCAGAACATCACCGACAGGATCAGTCCGGCGATGACCACCACGCTCACCAGGCCACCCGTGAGCGCCGCCTGCTGCCACAGCGCACGCACGCGTTCGGTCGAAACACTGCCTGTCTCCCAGCGCGGCACCGACGTGAACAGAACGCCAAGCAATCCGCTCTGTCCCTCCACCATGCCGAGGTCCAGCAGCGGCAACCCGGTCTTCAGCAAGATCATGTCCACCATCTGCCCCATCGTCTCGTCCGCCAACTCCGTCGACAGGGCACGGTCTTCACCCAGCACAATCAGCTCGCCGTCTGTCAGCCGCAGGCCATAGTTGCGCTGCATGTTCGCCATGCCGAACCATCGGTAAGCCTCCAGCCGCGTCTCGACCGCCGCCACATCCCGCACGTCCAGCACCCGCCGCACCCGATCTTCGCGCGCCATCAGCGATCGTCCGGTCGGCAGGTCCAGCGCCAGCACGCCTGGCTCGATTCGCACCTTCCAGTGCCGCTTGGCCTGGCAGTCACGCCAGACCGATCCTGTCAGCGCCAGCAACCACACTGGCAGGATCAGAAGTATCATCCCCGGCCCCCAATGCCCCGCAAACAAAAGCGCCAGAACCAGCGCCGCCAGGAAAAATCCCGCGCTCGCCAGCACCAGCGCCGCAATGTATCCGCCAATCCAGCCTGTGGTCGGCCGGTGCAGCACCGTATCCCCCTCAATCGTAGCAATCATCGTCCATTCGCCTCCATATCTGAAAGGCGCAGGAATTCGCTGAAACGGGTCGCCCCTACGGCAATCGAACTGCGGGTCTGGACAGGCCATGCCAAAGACGGGCAAATCATCTCCATGACAAAATTCTCCGGCCCGACTTCGAACAGCTTCATCTCCCAGCGCCTGCGCCTCCACTATGTCGACTGGGGCAACCACGATGCCCCGCCGCTCGTTCTCGTCCATGGCGGCCGCGACCATTGCCGCAGCTGGGACTGGGTCGCCGAGGAACTCAGCAAGGATTGGCACGTCGTCGCGCCAGACCTGCGCGGCCATGGCGACAGCGCCTGGTCGGAAGATGGCGAATATTCGGTCCGCGCGTGCGTCTACGATCTCGCCCAGCTGATCCACCAGCTGAAGTTCGATCCCGTCACCATCGTGTCCCACTCCTATGGCGGCGCCATCTCGCTGCGCTATGCCGGCATCTACCCGGAAAAGGTCCGCAAGATCGTGGCCATCGAGGGCCTCGGCCCCTCGCCCAAGGTGATCAAGGAACGCTTCAGCAATCCGCCCGGCGAGCGCATGCGGGACTGGATCGAGTCCAAGCGCTCCGCCGCCGGTCGCACCTCGAAGAAATACGCGACGCTGGAAGACGCCTACCAGCGCATGAAAACCGAGAACAGCTACCTGACAGACGAACAGGCCCGCCACCTCACTGTCCATGGCATCAGCCAGAACGAGGACGGCACCTATTCCTGGAAGTTCGACAATTATTTCCGCGTCATGACGCCTTATGACATCCCCTATGACGATATCCTGACACTATGGGAGGCCATCACCTGCCCGACGCTCCTCCTCTATGGCGAGAAGAGCTGGGCCTCCAATCCGGAGGAAGACGGCCGCGCCAAACACTTCAAGGATGCCACCGTCAAACTCTACGATAACGCCGGCCACTGGCTCCACCACGACCAGTTCGACCGCTTCATCGCCGACATGAAAGCCTTCCTCTAAGCCACCCTACACCGCAGTCCCGGCGAAAGCCGGGACCGCATACCGTCTCCTCCGCAAACGGGCACCCAAATAACCTGTCCCTGCACGTAGAACCCGTCGGAAAACCTGCCCATTATGCCGAAAGCGTAGCCCGTTACATGGATCAAACCGCCAAAGTCAGTTCGCCCGACGTGATGCAGATGGCCCTTACGTACGCCGTGCCACCCGATCTCGCCAACGCGGCGAATGTCACAAGCCGCCTCCTCGCCCTTCAGCCAAAATCGCCGCCGGGCTAGAGCTTCCAGCTGCAATCGAAATCAGGTGCCCGCCATTCCCCGCATGCGCGGGCGCCAGTGCTGGCCTCAGCTGAGGCCCAGCGCCGCCAGCGCGTCCGCCACGCCTTGCGTACGCGGCTTCATATCCTCGGCGATGTGGGCGTGCGTCGGAATGTAGAACAGGCCAAGGTCCATGCCTCTCAGGGCAATCTCGGCGCAGCGCTCCGGCATGATCAGGTTCAGGCCAGCGGGCGCCTTGGCCGGGTCCCGAATGAGCGGCGCAATCAGCCCGGTATACACCGCCCCTGGCATCAATATGTGCAGCTCCACTGGCACATTGCCCGACGTGAACTCGTCACGCATCCACTCGGTCATGATCAGCACGCCATGCTTGGTCACGGCATAGAGGCCCTGTCCTGTGCCCTGCACCGCATCCGGCCGGCTCAGCGAATTCTCCGAACCCGTAATCATCAGGCGCCCGGATGCCCCGGTTGCCTGCATCAGCCGCGCATAGGCCTGCGCAATGCGCAGGTTCGCAAACAGGTTCACTTCCATGAGCCGATCGGCTGCGGCGTCCTGCTGCTGCTTGATCAGCCGCTTGCCAAATCCGATGCCCGCATTCGAACAGACAAGGTCCAACCGCCCCTGCCAATGAACCGCCTCCGCAATCAGTGCGCCGGCAGCGTCATGGTCCGCCAGGTCACATGCAATGGCTAGCGAGCCATGGCCAATGCCCGTTGCCGTTGCCTTGGCGCCCGCCTCATCAATATCGGCGCAGACCACTTTGGCGCCACGCCCTGCCAGCGCTTCAGCGAGGGCCCGCCCGATACCGGACCCGGCCCCCGTCACAAGCGCCACTCTTCCAGCATAATCGATCATCGGGCGGCCCTTTGCTGAAACATCAGTCGATGAAATCGCCGACGCGCTTCTGCAGGCCCGCCATAACGGCCTCGATCTGGTTCTTGGAGCCCATCAGCGTTTCCTGAAGTTCCGACTCAGCGATCAGCGCGTCAGCGTCTGAGCCATCAGCAATCCGGTTATACAGTTTCTTGGCGGTCTGCACCGCGCTCGGGCTCTTCTCGGCGATCAGCTGCGCCAAGTTCATCGCGTCCTCGTACGGCGTCTCGGAAAGATGCGTCACGAAACCCATCTCCTTGGCTTCCGTGCCGGAGAAGATGCGGCCCGTATAGGTCAGCTCACGGATCACGTCGTCACGGACCAGCCGGCGCATGATGGCCGTCGAGCTCATGTCCGGCACGAGGCCCCATTTCACCTCGAGGATCGACATCTTCGTCTCCGGGTGCACGATCCGAATGTCCGCGCCCAGTGCCACCTGGAAGCCGCCGCCCAGCGCAACGCCATGCACCGCCGCGATCACAGGCACGCGCAGCGTACGCCAGCCCCACACCGCCTGCTGCGCCCGGTTGGCAATGCCATAGGTCCGCTCGGCCAGACCGCCACCGGCGACGCTGTTCTCGCTGCGCTTGCCTTCAGCCATCTTGGCGAAATTGCCCATGTCCAGACCGGCACAGAAGGCACGCCCCTCGCCCGACAGCACAACGCAGCGGATTTCCTTGTTGGCGTTGATCTCTTCCGCCGCCGAGATCAGGCGCGAGAACATCGCGTCGTCCAGCGCGTTCATCTTGTCCGCGCGCACCAGCCGCACATCCGCAACGCCTTTATTCACCGTAATTGTAATGCGATCCGTCATTGTCAGTATCCTGTCCTTGTTTCGTTCATTCCAAGCGCCGGTCAGCGCGTATCCATCAAGTTTCGCGCCACCACCATGCGGTGCACTTCCGAAGGGCCGTCATAGATCCGCATGTTGCGGATACGTCCCGCAAACAGGTGCAGCGGCATTTCCTTCGTCATGCCCATCGCGCCGAAGCACTGCATGGCATTGTCGATCATCTCCTGCGCCATTTCGGTGGCGTAGTATTTCAGCATCGATATTTCCGTGCGCACGTCGCGACCATTGTCCAGCTTCCACGCGCAATCATACGCCATCAGGCGCGTCGCGTGAATCTTCGCCGCGCCATCGGCCACCCACCATTGCACCGACTGGCGCTGCGACAGCTTCTGCCCAAACGTCACCCGCTGCGGGGCATATTCCACCATCATGTCCAGTGCCCGCTGCGCCGCACCAATGCACCAGGCCGCCATTTCCATGCGGCGCGTGCCAAGGCGTATCTGCATCGGGCCGAATCCGTCGCCTTCCTTGCCCAGCAGCTTCCAGCCTGGCACCTGGCAATCCTCAAGCACGACCTCGTAAGTGTACTCGCCGCCCAGCATCGGAATGCGCCGCAACACCTTGAACCCCGGATTGTCACCATCCACCAGGAAGGCCGACATGCCGCCCCGCGCCCGTTTCTCCGGGTCAGTAATCGCCATCAGGATGGTGAAGTCCGCCTCCGCCGCCCGCGTGATCCATATCTTGCGACCATTGATCACCCAGTCATCGCCGTCGCGCACCGCCTTGGTCAGCATGCCCGCCGGGTCCGCCCCCGCGCCCGGCTCGGAAATGCCGATCGCCGAAATCGTTTCGCCGCGCGCATAAGGTTCCAGATAGGCCGTCCGCTGCTGCTCGTTCACCGTCGCCATCAGCATCTGCAGGTTCGGCGAGTCCGGCGGCAACGTGTATTGCGCCACGGTCGAGCCAAGCGCTTCGTTCACTGCCACCAGCGCGACATGCGGCATGCCCATGCCGCCCGCATCCTCCGGCGCATCAAGGCTCCAAAGACCCATCTCCTTGGACACCTTGTCCAGCCGCTCCCGCTCGCTCGCGGTCAGGTAAGCGCCCTTGCCCTCAGCGTCGCGCTCCAGCACGCCAGCTTCCAGCGGTATCAGCTCTTCGCGCACGAAACGCTGCACCAGGTCGCGCAGCATCCGGTATTCTTCGGCAAGTTCAAAATCCATGTAATGCTCCTTGCCTCATTTGCGCACGCCTCAGGCCTGCAAGGCAAGGCCCGCCATCTCGCCGCCCTTGCGCCAGCCCTCCAGCACGGCGAAATAAGCATTCGGCCCCGCGCCATAGGACGTGTTCTGCCGCGCAATTGCGCCCTGGTTGCCTTCATTATTGTAATAGCCGGGCGTGCATTCCTCGAGGAATTTCTCACGCAGGGCTGACTTGCGAACAATCTCGTCCACCCAGGCTTCTTCGGCTTCCGCCGTCACCTCGAACACCCGCGCCTGCCGCTTGCCGGCCTCGGTAATCAGGTAGGCAATCTGGCGGGCCTGCTCATCCAGCAGGTGCGGATAGTTTGCCGTGAACCCGGCCTGCGTCGTCCCCATAACGATCAGGTTCGGGAAACCGTTTACCAGCATGCCATGCAGGCTGCGATACCCTTCCGCCCAATGCTCCGACAGCTTGCGCCCGTCGCGCCCGCCAACATCATAGCCCGCCCGGCGGGTATATTCCGTACCCACCTCAAAGCCTGTCGCATAGATCAGGCAGTCGATCTCATAGGTCTCACCATTGGCAATGATCGCATTCTCGGTAATCCGTTCAACGCCCTGCCCGTTCGTGTCCACAAGCGTGACATTCTCCCGGTTGAAGGTCGGCAGGTAACCATCATGGAAGCAGGGCCGCTTGCAGAACTGGCGATACCATGGCTTCAGCGCGTCGGCCGTGGCCTTGTCCTGCACGACAGAATCCACGCGCCTGCGCACCTGTTCCATCTTCTGGAAATCAGCGAGTTCAGCCAGCTCTGCCAGCTTCTCCGGCCCGAGGTCCTTGTTGCCCTCCTGCTGGGCAATGAACAGCAGGTTACGGATGATATCCGTCCAGCCATCCATCACCAGGTCTTCCGGCTCAAAGCCGCCCGACACCAGCGTGTTGAAATTCTCCATCCGGTCCTTGTGCCAGCCGGGCACGAGGCTAGCCGCCCAGTCCGCATCGGTCGGCTTGTTGTCACGCACATCGATGGACGATGGGGTGCGCTGGAACACATAAAGCTGCTCGGCGCCTTCCGCGATATGCGGCACGCACTGCACCGCCGTCGCGCCCGTACCGATAATGCCGACACGCTTGCCCTTCAGGCCTGTCAGCCCGCCAGAGGAATCCCCGCCCGTGTAATCATAATCCCAGCGGCTCGTATGGAAGCTGTGGCCCTTGAAGCTCTCGACGCCTGGGATCCCCGGCAGCTTCGGCCGGTTCAGCGGCCCGTTGGACATGACCACATGATCTGCCGTCATCCGGTCGCCCCGGTCGGTCTCGATCACCCAGACATTGGCCTCGTCGTCCCAGTTCAAGCCCGTAATCTCGGTCTGCAGGCAGGCCTTGTCATAGAGGTTGAAGTGTTCGGCGATCCGGCGGCTGTGCGCCAGGATTTCCGGCGCCTTGGAATATTTCTCGACCGGCATGTAGCCCGTCTCTTCCAGCAGCGGCAGGTAAATATAGCTCTCGATATCGCACGCCGCGCCCGGATAGCGGTTCCAGTACCAGGTGCCACCAAAGTCGCCGCCCTTCTCGATCACGCGAATGTCCTCGACGCCGGCATCACGCAGCCGCCCGCCGGCCAGCAGGCCACCAAAGCCGCCCCCGATGATCACGACATGCGTATGGTCCATCAGCGGCGCCCGCTCGACGCGCTTCACATACGGGTCTTCAATATAGTGGGCGAACTCGCCCGCCATGTTGACGTATTGCGCATTGCCGTCGGCGCGCACACGCTTGTCGCGCTCATCGCGATACTTGTTGCGCAATTCATCAGGGTCGAGCCCCAACGTGTCAGCTGTCGTCTCGGTCGTCATTGCGTTTCACTCCCATGGCGCCTGTCCGGTCTGCTTTGGCCCGGACTTTACGGAAGCATCCGCCCGCGCGGCGCCTCTCTCCAAGGGGAGTTTAGCCTATCAATGCGCCCTGCAAATCTGTTCCCTTGCGGAAGCCCAGCGCCGGCATCGCACTGTCCGCAGGGGCATCAGTAAATGTCCGCGGGCAACCAGCCGGACTGGACAGCAATATCTGCTCCGTTTTCCGCATGCTCATTGGTCGACAGGCCATGCTCCACAAGCAGTGTCCACGCCTCTTCCGGGTCATCCGTCATGGTGAACCGGTCCAGGTCGGCCTCGATAATCATGCCGGCCTCTGCCAGCGCGTCGAAGTTGACGATCTTCGTCCAGAACGCACTGTCATAGAGCACAATCGGCAGCTTGGGCGCCTTGCCGGTCTGGTTCAGCGTCAACAGCTCGAAAAACTCGTCCAGCGTGCCAAAGCCGCCCGGAAAGATGACCAGTCCACGCGCCCGCATCGCAAGGTGCATCTTGCGCATCCCGAAATAGTGGAACTGTAGGCACAGCTCCGGTGTGATGTAAGGATTCGGCGCCTGCTCATGGGGCAGCGCAATGTTCAGGCCGATCGTCACTGCGCCCGCATCGCGCGCCCCGCGGTTCGCCGCCTCCATCACGCCGGGCCCGCCGCCGGTGGCAATCACATTGCTGCGCCAGCCATCCGTCTCCGCCAGCGCGCCACCGCGTTCGGAGGCTATGCGCCCGAACTTCCGCGCCGCCGCATAGGTGCGCGCCTGCCATTCATTGCCATCCTCGCGAATGCGCGCGCTGCCGAACACGACAATCGTCGACAGGATCTTCTGCGCCCGTAGCCGTTCCTCGGCCTTGGCATACTCCATCATGAAGCGCGCCCCGCGCATGGAATCGCCGAGGATGAAATCCTGATCCAGCGCGGCCAGCCTGTAGGCGCTCTCCTGTTCGCTCTTCTCTGCCAAAGCCGCATCCTTTCGTTTCAAGACAGTCCCGCCATTGGCCGTGCCGTCGCCATATCGACATGAGGTGCAGAGGCCTTCCGGTCAATCAGGCGCATGTTCACGCAAGGGTGACATTTGCGACTGAGAATGACTTGCAAACGCACTTGGCTGTGCTAGTCACGCCCCTCCTCCCATGAACTTGACCAAACTGCTGATCCCTTGATGACCGATAACCAGATACAGAATGCGCAGCTCGCAGCCGGTAAACGCCGTATGCGTTACGCCTTCATCAAGCGCCAGATTCGCACGGTCCACTGGATGTCAGGCGCCGTCTGCCTGATCGGCATGCTGCTCTTCGCGGCCACCGGCATTACGCTCAACCATGCCGGCGACCTGACCGCCAAACCCGTGATCATGGACGCCGAGACCACCCTCACCCCGGCCCTGACAGCCATGCTCGCAGATGGCCCTGATAGCGGCACGACCGCCAGCTTGCCGACGGCTGTCGCCCGCCAGCTCAAGACAGAACTCGGCGCTGACACCGCAGGCCAGACCGCCGAGTGGACCGATGTGGACGTCTACGTCGCCCTGCCGCGTCCGGGCGGCGACGGGTGGGTCAGCATCGATCGCGAGACGGGCGAAGTCATCTACGAATCCACCAGCCGCGGCCCCGTTGCCTACCTCAACGACCTCCACAAGGGCCGCAATACGGGCACAACCTGGTCCTGGTTTCTCGACATTTTCGCTGTCGCCACGATGCTTTTCTGCCTCTCCGGCCTCTGGCTCCTGCAGATCCACTCGGCCCGGCGCGCCAGCACATGGCCGCTCACCATCGCAGGGCTCGCCATACCCGTCCTTCTTCTCCTTGTTTTCGTTCACTTTTGAGGCCTCCCATGCGCGCAATCCTGACCCTGGCCGGACTGGCCTTCTTCTCCGCCCCCGCTCTCGCCGACACGATGGAAGTGGGCGTCGAAATCCCCCGGCTCAATGTCGCCGAATATCACCGCCCCTACCTCGCCGCCTGGATCGCCAATCCCGACAACACCGTCGCGGCAAATCTCGCCGTCTGGTACCAGCAGGAACGCGGCGCTGAAGGCGAAGGCGAGACGTGGCTGAAAGACCTGCGCCAGTGGTGGCGCCGCGCTGGCCGCGACCTCGACATGCCCATCGACGGCGTCTCCGGCCCCACCCAGGCACCCGGCAGCCATAGCATGCGCTTTGACACCGGCTCCGCTGCGCTCAGTGCACTGGAGCCCGGAGACTATGTCCTCACCGTCGAAGCCGTCCGCGAAGTCGGCGGCCGCGAGATGGTGCAAATCCCGTTCACATGGCCCGCCAAGGGCGCCGCGCCTGTCACAGTTTCAGGTGACACCGAACTCGGCGCCATCACCCTCACCTTCGTCGACGACAAATAGGAGATACGTCCCATGAAACGCCTCGCCCTCCGGATGCTCGCCGCTTCCACCCTCTTCCTCACCGTCACAGGTACGGCCAGCGCCCACCGCGCCTGGCTCCTGCCCTCCTCGTTCACCCTCTCGGGCGACGCGCAATGGGTGACGGTCGACGCCGCCATCTCCAACGACCTCTTCTTCCCCAACCATCATGGCATGGACCCGGCCGCGATCACCGTCACCGCACCAGACGGCTCCACCGTTGCCGTCGAGAACGCGGCCAAGGGCGAGATCCGTTCCATGCTGGATTTCAACGCCACGCAGCAGGGCACCTATCGCATCGCGACAGGCGGCGGCGCCCCCTCTTACTTCGCCAGCTGGGAAGAGAATGGCGAGCGCAAGCGCTGGCGCGGTTCGCTGGCTGACATGCGCGCCGAAGGCATCGACAAGAAGCCTGACGTGGAGGTCTCCCAGTCCAGCCGCAGCGTCGAAACCTTCGTCACGCTTGGCGCGCCGTCCACTGAGGTGTTTACATCCACAGGACAGGGGCTTGAGTTCCAGCCCGTCACCCATCCGAACGACGTCTTCACCGGGGAATCCGTCAGCTTCAAATTCCTGCTTGACGGCAAGCCTGCCAGCGGCATCGAGGTCGAAATCCTGCCCGGCAATGACCGCTACCGCGACACACCAAGCGTCATAAAGGCCACGACCGACGCAAATGGCGTCTTCACCTTCACGCCGGAACTGCCCGGCCCTTACTGGTTCACTGCTGGTTCGGAAGGCGAAACGGTCGTCGACGGCATGAAAATGAAATCGCGCACATCCTACACGGCCACATTCGAGGCCCTGCCGCTCTAGCATGATCAACCTTCTGATCCCGCGAGACATACCGCAGCCACGGCTTGCCGTTCCCGGACCAGCCCTCCAGCCTCTCCGGCTGGGGGGCTCGACCATGGGGACGGACTGGTCCGTGTCGTGCCATGCGCCGTACGGAATCAATACGCCTGATGTGCGCGCTGCCGCTGAAGCGGTTTTCGCCAAGATCATCCAACAGATGAGCACGTGGGAGCCGACCTCCCTGATCAGCCAGTTCAATCGCCTGCCCCTCGGCGGAAAGATCGAATTACCTGACGCCTTCCGCGAAGTGCTCGACATCGCCCTCCAGGTGGCCGCCATGACAGACGGCGCGCTCAACCCCTGCCTCGGCGCCGAGACATCGCGCCTCGGATTCGGCCCGACCGCCAGCTTGCCAGCACCAACAGACACGCCCCGCGATGCATGGCGGACGCTCGTCACTCACAGCCGCGCCATCACCCGCCACGCAGACTTCCAACTCGATCTCTCGGCTATTGCCAAGGGCCACTCTGTGGACCTGCTCGCCGCAGCCCTGCGCGGGCTCGGCATCACCTCGTTCCTTGCCGAGATCGGCGGTGAGTTCGTTGCCGGTGATCCCAAGCCCGACGGCTTGCCCTGGTGGGTCGATATCGAAACACCCGCGCAAGCCACGCCCTGGCGCATTGCGCTCTGCGGTCAGGCAATCGCAACCTCGGGCGACTATCGCCGTATGCGTATCGAGAACGGCCAGCGCATTACGCACATCACACCCCACCCCGGCGCCACCCCCGGCGGCGGCGATCTTGCCAGCGTCAGCGTTGTGCACCCTGCTTGCGCCATGGCCGACGCATGGGCCACCAGCCTCTTCGCCAGCGGCCCTAAGACCGGCCTCGACCTCGCCAACGAGAACGGAATCGCCGCGCTGTTCCAGTTCCGCGACCAGGCGCCCCAAGCCTCCAATACGCTGAAGCCGCTACAGAACTGACATGACTTGCAGCTCACATTCCCTGTCACGACTGACCTCGAAATGTTTATTTGAGAATAATTCTCAATATCACTTGCCACCTGTCCTATTTGCGATTAGTTCGCATTCGCAGACCACACAGGAAAGGTAGAACTATGGAATTCATCAAAGCCGAACGCGAAAGACGCTCCGCGAACGCCCTTCTGGCGACCACCGCGCTGGGCCTCGTCCTCTTCCCGCTGACGGCCGCTGCCCAGGCGCAGACCTCCGAGCCGGTTGCCGTCGGCGAAGTGTCAATCGAAGCCGAAACGCCGGAATACAAGGCCGAGCCTGTTTCACCGAAATACACCGCACCCCTCATTGATACGCCGCGCTCCATCACCGTCGTCACCGACAAGGTTCTCGAAGACACCGCCGCCACGACGCTCGTCGACGCGCTTCGCACTGTGCCCGGCATCACGATGGCCATGGGTGAAGGCGGTCAGCCTTTCGCAGACCGCCCCTTCATCCGCGGCGCGGAATCTACTAGCGGCATCATGGTCGACGGTGTGCGCGATGCCTCCGCCCAATCACGTGACGTTTTCAACCTCGAACAGATCGAGGTATCGCGCGGCGCCAATGGCACGATGGCCGGTCGCGGCGCAGCCGGCGGCAGCCTCAAC
The DNA here is from genome assembly GCA_018827375.1 of Alphaproteobacteria bacterium. Lineage (GTDB taxonomy): Bacteria > Pseudomonadota > Alphaproteobacteria > Caulobacterales > Hyphomonadaceae > Hyphomonas. Next base: position 183,978 of record JAHJYW010000010.1, on the reverse strand, counting down.
CTCATCACCAAGACGGCCAAGGCCACTGACTTCATCGCCGGCTCGATTGCCCTCGGCAATGCAGAACACAAGCGCGCCACGCTGGACGTCAACGAAGCCCTCTCTGAAAATGTCGGTGTACGCCTCAACGGCATGTGGCAGGAAGCCGAAATCGCGGGCCGTGCCGGCGTCTATGACAATCGCTGGGGTTTTGCGCCAACCATCACGTGGGGCCTCAACAGCCCGGACCGCGCCACGCTCAGCTATTCGCACTATGAGAGCGAAGGCATTGTTGATTTTGGCCACCCCCTCGACACGACCACCGGCCAACCTGTCACCGGCATCGACAAGGATAATTTCTACGGCCTGCTGAACCGCGACTTCCACGACACGCAGACCGACTCTGCCCAGCTGGAACTCTCACACGAGATCAACAGCTACATGACCCTGCGCAACATCACGCGCCTCGGCCGCTCGGAGAACGCCTATATTGCCACCAACCCGGATGACAGCCAGGGCAACGTCGTCAACGGCCTCGTCTACCGAAACGTCAAGAGCAACAATTCCAAGACCGATTCCATCGTCAACCAGACGGACCTCCAGGCGAGCTTCGACGCTGGCGGCTTCCTGCACTCCATCTCGGCAGGTCTCGAACTCGGCCATGAGGAAACAGAGCGGGCCACCTACTCGGTCTCGCTGCTCGCTCCCGGTGATGTCGCGATCCCGCGCGGCGGATGCGATGTCTTCGGCGCAGGAGCCGCCAGTGGCTACAACTGCACGGACCTCTTCAATCCAAACCCGAACGATCCGTGGAGCGGAACTATCACGCTTGGTGCCCCCACGAAGACAAAAGTCGACACGGCCGGCATCTACCTGTTCGACTCCATCACGCTCAACGACAATTTCATCGTGAACCTCGGTGTGCGCGGAGACGATTTCAGCACCAAGACCTCGACCGACCTGTCGAACCACGAGTTCATCTTCAGCTACCAGGCAGGCCTGATCTACAAGCCAACCTACAATACCAGCCTCTATGTCTCCTATGGTACATCGGCGAGCCCGTCGGGTGTGACGGCTGGCGACGGCAGCGACAATCTCTCGGTCGCGGAAGAAGACCTCAAGCCCGAGAAGAACCGCAACATGGAAGTCGGCGTGAAGTGGGAACCGGAGGGCCGGAACCTCGCCCTGAACGCAGCCGTTTTCCGGAACGAGATCGTTGACGGCCACGTCGCTGTCGAAGCGGGCCGCGGCGCCGCGCAGCAAGCCCTCGGCGAACAACGCGTCCAGGGTGTCGAACTCAGCGCCACCGGCGCCATCACATCCCAATGGGACGTGTTCGCGGGCTACAGCTACATGGACTCCGAAATTATTGATGCCGGACCGATCAATACGGACCAGGTTGGCAACACACTGCCCAATACACCGGAGCACAGCGTCTCGCTCTGGACCACGTATGCCATCATGCCGAAGCTCTCTGTCGGCGGCGGCGCGACATACATGTCCGAGCGGTTCGGTGACACGGGCAACACGAAGAGCATCGGCAGCTATTGGAAATATGACGCCATGCTGTCGTACGGCATCACCGAGAACATCGACTTCCAGCTCAACGTCAACAACCTGACCGACGAGCGCTACTACGACCGGATCTATTCGACCCACATGGCAACGGTTGCCCCGGGACGGTCCATTATTGGCGCGCTCAAATTCAAATACTGATCCACAGGAAGGGGCCGCAGCTGAGAGGCTGTGGCCCCTTCCTCTTTATATGGGAGAACATCACGACATGCTGATCCGAATTCCAGAAATCCTGTCCAAGGCCGATGTCTCCGCGATGCGGAGCCTTGTTGATTCCGGCCCCTGGATGGATGGCAACGTCACGTCCGGCGCACAGGCCGCCCAGGCCAAGCGCAATGCCCAGCTCGACGAGACCAGCCCGCAGGCCCGCAAGGGCGGCGACGCTGTGCTCGATGCGCTACAGCGCCATCCGCTTTTCATTTCTGCCGCCCTGCCGCTCAAGGTCTACCCGCCACTCTTCAACCGCTATGAAGGCGGCCAGAATTTCGGCAACCACGTCGACAATGCAATTCGCCCCCTGCGCGGCACGGACTTCCGTATCCGCACAGATCTCTCGGCCACACTCTTCCTCGCCGAGCCAGACTCCTATGATGGCGGCGAACTGGTCATCGACGACACGTATGGCTCGCATTCGGTGAAGCTGCCAGCGGGCGACATGATCCTCTATCCGTCCACCAGTGTGCACCGCGTCACGCCGGTCACGCGGGGCGCGCGCGTCGCCTCTTTCTTCTGGATGCAAAGCATGGTGCGCGACGATGGCCAGCGCACGCTCCTGTTCGAACTCGACAGCAGTATCCAGTCACTCGCCGCCACAGGCGCCGACCAGGCCTCCGTCGTCCGCCTGACGGGCATCTATCACAATCTTGTCCGCCGGTGGGCCGATGCCTGACCTGCCCCGCCAATCTGCCCTGAAAGGCTTCTGAACCATGGATCCCCAAACAACTCTGGCCCCGGCGACAGACAGCACAGGCGGCGCCTTCGGCCTCGTCATGGCTGGCGGACCTGTCGTGTGGCTGCTGATCGCCATGTCGGTCGTCGCCCTGACGGTCATCCTCTACAAGTTTGCGCAGTTCGCGATGACCGGTATCTGGCGCACCGGCCATCTCGAAAAAGCCGTAAAACTCTTCCGGGACGGCAATCGCCGTGAAGCCCTCGCCGCCGTGCAGGGCGCGAAGGACCCCGCCTCGATGACGGTCGCGACAGCCATTCGCGGTTCCCTGCGCAGCGATGTCAGCGAAGCCTCGGTGCGCGAGGAAGTCGAGCGCGTTGCCACGTCCGAGATAAATGGCCTGAAATCGCATCTCGGCCTGCTTGAGATCATCGGTTCATTGTCGCCGCTGCTCGGCCTGCTCGGGACAGTGCTCGGCATGATCCAGGCCTTCCGCGCCATGGAAGCCGCCGGGCGCAATGTCGACCCTGCGATCCTGTCAGGCGGCATCTGGGCGGCCTTGCTGACGACAGCTGCAGGCCTCATCGTGGCCATTCCGGTCGTCGCGATTGCCAGCTGGCTTGAGCGCACAATCCTGCAGGTTGCCCGCCGCACGGAAGACGCCGTCACGCGCATCTTCACCCCTGACCTCACCCGCCGGACTGAAAGCCCCGCCGATGAAATTCGCGCAGCAAGCCTCTAGATCTGCCACGGGCAAGATTGGGATGACGCCACTCATTGATGTGGTGTTCATCCTGCTATTGTTCTTCATGCTGACCTCGACGTTCGCTGACCGGCGCAGCATGGACCTCGCAACACCTGCGCTCTCGTCTGCGCCCGACATCGCCGACAAGGTGATCGTGCTGGACCTGACTGCCGAAGGCCTGCGCTTCAATGGCGAGCCGCTGTCGCTGGATGCTATTGATGATGCCCTTCACACTCGCCTCGCGACGGGTGATCCTGTCAGCCTGCAAGTTGCCGCCGGCATCCCGCTTGAAACCAGCGTCAGCGTCATGGACGCGCTCAAGGCCTCCGGTGCCCGCTCCATTGCGCTGCGCAATGCCGAGGCACAGCCATGAAACTTGCTGCCCGTCAGGACGCCTCACAGCTCGCCAGTATTGATGACCGGATCATGCCGCTCATCAACATCGTATTCCTGTTGCTCATCTTCTTCCTCGTTGCCGGCGTCATTCGCGAAGTCGAACCGGTGGACGTTGACCCGCCCCGTTCCATGGTCGAAGCCGAAAGCGCGCTAGCGCCGCTCACGATCTACGTCTCCGCCGATGGGCGCCTCGCCCTTGGTGATGATGTCTTGACCGACGACGCATTCAACGCTGCCGTCATCGAGAGCGTCGCCGCAGACCCGGAACAATCCATCCGTATCGTCGCTGACCGGAACGTCGACTCGGCCAAGGTCATCACCGTGCTCGAAACGCTGCGCTCCGCTGGCGCCAGCCGCGTCAAACTCACCACCCAGATGCAGGCCGCGCCATGAACCGGAAGGCTCTTATCTGGCCCGTCGCCTTTGCCTGCGCCCTGACAGCGCATGGGCTTGGCCTCGCGAGCATGACGCTGACCTCCGAACCGGTTGCCGCCCCGGTCGAGGTCGAAAGCGAGCATGAAATCATGCTCGCCCCGAAAGGTCGGCTGGACGGCGTACTAGCAGAGCCCGGCGAACCGGAAGCCATCAAGGAAACGCCAAAGCCGGTTCCGGAACGATCCAAACCTACTCCGCCAACACCCTTACCGCCCCCTCCGGCTCCCACGCCACCACGAGTAGAACCTGCGCGCTCCCCCGCCGGGCCGGCACCAGAGTCTGCCGCGCCGAGCCCCGTCGCGGCCCCCTCGTCCGCGTCTGTTAGCAGCCCAAGTTCAAGCAGTTCCACAAGCAGCGAGCCATCAGGATCGAGTGCTCCCTCCTCTGAAAAGAAGGGCGCCGCCTCGGCCGCTCCGTTCGGCATTCCCAATGGCGTCGAGAAGAGCCAGGCCCAGTATGCCGGCCTGCTGCAGGCCTGGTTCCTGAAGTACAAACGCTATCCGCACCCTGCCCGTTCGCGCCGCCAGCAAGGCGTGGTGAACATCTGGTTCAGGGTGGATGCCAACGGCAATGTCCTCGAAAAGCGCATTGAGACCGGGTCGGGCTACAGGATCCTCGACAAGGCGACACTCGACCTGCTCGATCGCGCCTCGCCGGTGCCGGCCCCGCCCGCGCCGCTGCACGCGACCGAACTGACGTTTACCGTGCCAATTTCCTATTCGCTAAACTAGGCCGGTCCTGCACTGCGCTCAGGCGGATGGACGGCACGCCAGCTTGAAAAAACGCCAGCACGTTTGCCAGTGGCAGAGGCCGGGCGATATAATATCCCTGCGCCACGTCGGCGCCCATGCCCTGCAGTAGTTGCAGAGCATCCGCCGTCTCCACACCTTCGACCGTGACCGACATGCCAAGGCTATGCGCAAGATCAATCGTCGACTTGATCAGCAAGGCATCCGACGAGTTGCTCTGCAGGGACAGAACGAAGGACTTGTCGATCTTCAGCTCCTGCGCCGGGATCTGCTTCAGGTAAGACAAGGATGAAAGGCCGGAGCCATAATCGTCGATCGAAATCTCGATACCGGCCGAACGAACGCGCTCTATATTCGCAAGCGCGGCCTTGGGATCGTCGATCACGGCCGTCTCCGTAACTTCGAAACAAAACCGCTCGCACGCGTCACCAAGTTCCGCGATGGCCCAATCGAGAAACGCTGAATCCGTCAGCAACCGTCCCGAAATATTCACAGACATCTTCAGGTCAAAGCCCGCAGCGGCCATGATCTCGCGATCCGCTTTCGCCTGGCTCATCACCCACTGGGAGAGAGGGCGTATATGACCGGTTTCCTCGGCAAATCCCACAAAAGTGTCCGGGGAAACCTTGCCACGAATGGGATGGTCCCACCGCAGCAGCGCCTCGACGCTCTGGACCGCTCCGCGCCTCAAATCGAATTTAGGCTGGTAAGCAAGATAGACAGACCCGTCAGACAAGCCGCTGACCATATCACTCATCAGGGAGAGTGTGCTGCTCGGATCGCCATAGGCCTGCTCATCGAACAGGTGTACGCGCTGGCGCAGGGCCCGGCCTTGCTGGAGGGCAACCATGGCTTCATCAACGGGACTAAGCGCGCTGTGCAGGCCGATGATGCAGCACCCTGCGCTGAGTTCAATATCAATCATTTCACCGGATACGGCGATGGGATGAGACACGTAGCTCAGGATCTGATCCACGCCGTCCAGTCCGTCGGTCGCCGAAACGAGAATGCCGATAACATCGGTTGTGGCCATGGCTGTCATGCGAACGTCGGTATGCTGCTCAAGGCGCGCGCCGAGCTTGGCCATGAGTTCGTTTGTTGCTGACTGGCCGATTGCCGTCATGATCTGCGGGAAACGGTCGATGCCGATCGCAACAGTGTAAACGTCGTCCTCTCCCGTCGTCGCTTCCGCAATGGCATTCTGAAGCGCGCGACGATTGGGCAAAAGAGTCTCTGTGTCGGTCAGCGACATCTTCACCATGCTCTGCTCACGCAGCTCGATCTCTCGCGCCATGACGGAGAAGCTTTGTGCGAGGCGCCCGATTTCGTCAGGACTGTTGATCGAGAGGTCGACTGGAACGCCGCTCGCGAGTTGCCTTGTGGCTTCATCCAGTCGCGTTATGGGCTGTGTCAGTGTCCGCGAGATGAACCAGCTGCACAGGACGAGCGCGCACAACCCGCCAGCGGCAAGGAATGCGATCGCAACAAGCATCGGGCGGAAAGGCGCCATCGCCGCAGCGACAGGAAAGTTGAGCAAGAGATGGCCGGCCGGAAGTTCGCCAAAGCCGTCCAGCGGCGCGCTCGCCTGAATCATGCTCTTCGTCGGCGCTGGCAGTTTCGTAATCCCGTCGGCGTCCGCCGCAATGATCGATGCGGACAGCGCAATGGGCGAGAGGCTCTCCAGTTCACCGAGTTCGGCGGCGTCGAGTCGCGACGCAAAGATCACCCAGCCGACCCGCGCCGGGGCCATCACAGGCGAAGATACCGCTTGAAACTGAACGTCTCCAATCGCGATGAGCCCGCTCGCGTGGTCATCGGCCAGCACCGCGCTCATGACAGCAGGTGATGTATCCAGGATCCGGCTTGAACCCGCCTCAAGTGCGCGCCCATCTTCAAACACTAGGAATGCGCGCGCCAGGCTAAGCCTGTTGCGCAGGTTTTCCAGCGCCGATGCGATTGTATCAGCATCCTCCGTCGCAACCGCCTCCCGGAAGCCGAAATCGCGCGCCATGATTTCGGCATTGTCAGCCAGCTGGGATTCATTGATTTGCCAGAGGCGCTCATACACCGATGCCGTCGCCTGAAGCTCGGCGCGCACGTTTGCCTCAGCCGAGCGGGCCACCGATGCAAGCACCAGACCCGCGACGGCAAGCAGGATAAGGCCGAGCAGGCCGCCATAGGCAAAGGTCAGTTTTGTCTTGAGGTGGCGGAACATCGGCTCTCGTTCCTAGTGATGCGCCGCGTGGGCTAGCTTGCCCGTGAGTCGGACCGTCGTTTCACCCTGACCTGCATCAAACGGCACCACGACATCCTTACCACCGGACAAGTCCGGGTGCCACACGGTCACATTGCCCTTGGCTGCAGGGACGCCCTCCAGATGGGCAATACCGTCCGGGCCCGTCATGGCAGCATAGGGTGTATCGACCACGCGAATGTACCCGATCATTTCATCGTGAATGTTGCAGCCAACGGCCACGATACCAGCCGTCTTGAAAGCGAGATGGCGTGTTTCGTCCTGGCCATAGAGCTTGAGTTCGAAACGGTTGCCCTTGGAGAAGGAATAGACGTGGTGGCGCACGCGGTCGCGATTGGGGAACTGGACCTCGCTGCCGACGGGAACAACGAGAACATACGGCGAGAAGGCAATGTCTTTCTGTTCCATCATGCTCGGCCAGGCAAATGACGCAGGCGGTTTCACACCTTTCGATGCCGGAACCAGAACGACCGCGTTCACGACTGGCGCGCCCGTTGCGTCCATCACTTTGACAGTGATTTCTTGTGCAAATGCACTCTTACTTAGAGTTGCAAAAATGATGAGAAGAATAAGATTACGCATAATCTTCAGTCGCATATATGGTTTACGGGATCGTTAACATTACCGCTGTAGCCACAGTGGTTATTGACAATCTCCTATCGAAACAGGGAGCCACACATGGCACTCACCCCTTCATCTGCGATCCGCAATAATACAATCCTGTGTTGCATCGCTTTTTGGGCCAGTATTGCCTCCCCCAGCGCGGCCGAAGACATTGAGCCGGGAGGGAAGCTGTTACTCACACGTGGCATTTCATCCGTCGATGGAACCGGCGGGGGCGGGATCGTTCCGTGGGCTCTGATCACGGGAAATGAAACCGATCGCGGAATCGGCGCGACTGCGCACCTGACAAGCGTGATGCTGCCGGATTTCGACGTGGTTTCCTACGGTGCCGGGATCGGTCTGCGTGACCGATTGGAAATGAGTTACTCGCATCAAACGCTCGACACCGGCAGCACCGGCCCGAAACTTGGACTGCCTGACGGATACACATTCAGCCAAAATGTTCTCGCCGCGAAAGTGCGTATCGCTGGCGACGCGGTCTACGGTCAGGATACGTGGCTGCCGCAGATCGCTATTGGCGCCATCTACAAGAAGGCCGATCACGGGGATCTTCTCGCGGCCCTTGGCGCAGAAGATGATGATGGCGTCGAATTCTATGTCTCGGCCACCAAATTGCTGCTGGCGCAGAGCCTGCTTCTCGGCGCGACGCTACGCTACACGGAGGCGAACCAGAATGGGTTGCTTGGCTTCGGCGGCACGTCTGATGCCTCGATCTACCCTGAAGTGTCGGTTGGATATCTGCTCAGCAAACGCCTCATCATTGGTGGAGAATATCGTGCCAAGCCGGACAATCTCACCTTTGCACAAGAAGATGCCTGGATGGACCTGTTTGCCGCCTACGCCATCAACGATGCGATGACAATGTCAGCCGCTTATGCCGACCTCGGCTCGATTGCGACCTTTGATGATCAACGGGGTCTTTACCTCTCCCTTCAGGTAGGATTTTAGCATGTATCGCTTTTGCGTCGCCGCACTCGCCGGACCACTTCTGTCCGCAACGTTGGCCATGGCAGAGCCCCTGCCCGGCGAACTGCCAGTCGATCCCTATGAGGCATCCAATGAAAATGCGGGCGCCGCGCCTTTGGAAAACCCGGATGTGTTCGTGGCTTTTCATGGTCAGGCAGGAATCGACCGGATTGTTGATGATCTTGTCGACCGGGTAATCGTCGATCCGCGCATTGAAGGCATATTCCGCGCATCGGACCTCGTTCGTCTGCGGCGAACGCTGAAGGAACAGTTCTGTTACCTGCTGGGAGGCCCCTGCGACTATACGGGTCGTGACATGGTTGAAGCGCACAAGGACCAGGGCATCACCATGCGCGAGTTCAATGCCCTCGTCGAAAGCCTTCAGCTGGCCATGGATACGGAGGGTGTGCCCTTTGCCATGCAGAACAGGCTGATTGCCAAACTCGCGCCAATGCAGAGGGATGTGGTGACGCGCTGAGACCAGCCCAGCGCGTCACATTATGATGTCTGATCACCCCATGAGAATGGGGTGGCGCCCGGGAACGGGGGGATCCCAGGCGCCTAGAAGTCCACCGGCTTGCGGATTTCGAGCAGCTTTCCGGCCCAGTCAGATGGCTTTACGCCTTTCATGGTCTGGGTCTTCCGGCCGTCGGGCGTCATCCACGTAACTTCGAGTGTGACGGCCTCAGTGGACTTCAATCCAAAATGCACGGGGATGGCGCTCTGGGCGTTATACCCGCCGCCTGTTGTCACCATGCGTGTCGCAAGCAATTTGCCTGCCTTGTCGAACAAGCGCACTTCGGCGCCGGGAACGGTGAAGTGCCCCTTGTTGTCGAGCAGGAGAACGCCGAGGGACCGCGCGCGGCCCGCTTCGCTCATCTCGTTGCGGAAAACGAAATGGCCACCTTCCGGTCCGTAGCCATCCGTGAGCGACAGGTCCAGATCGCCATCCTGATCATAATCGACCCAGACGACACCATGGTCGCCCGCATTGAGGATATCACCGGGCACAAGAATGTTTACGAAACCGGCGTCGCCGTCATTCCTGTAGAACATGTTGTGCGGCACCTGCTCTCCGAATGGGCCCTCATAACCGACGACGAAGAGGTCGAGATCGCCGTCATTATCGTAGTCGCCCCATTCGGCGCTGACAACATGATCGGGCTCGGTCACGCCGAGCGCTTCACCCACCTCCGTGAAAGTGCCGTCGCCATTGTTGCGGTAAAGCTTGTTCGGGCCATAAGCTGACAGATAGATGTCGAGATTGCCGTCATTGTCATAATCGCCAATGGCGCAGCCGACACCGCCCTCTTCCTTGGCGCGTCCGGACGAGTCGACGCCAAGCTCGGGCGCGACGTCAACAAAACCATCGCCATCACTGCGCCAGAGTGCATCGGTCGCACCGGACTGGTTGGCGAGAAACAGGTCCAGCCTGCCGTCCTTGTTATAGTCGAACCAACAGACGCCCACGGTGGGTCGGGCGTCTGTTGGTCCTTCTCCTGCGAATACTTGGGAGAACACGGTGTTCGTATTCGCGAAGAGCTTGTTTGAGGCATCCGGATTGGGATCCATGCCGGGGAAGGCTTGGCCGGGCACCATCCGGTCGCCGGAATAGAGATCCAGCTGGCCGTCATTGTTGTAATCGACCCAGTTCGACTGGCGGGCAGACCGTCCGGGAATGGTCAGCCCAATATCCGCCGCCACATCGGTAAAGCCCTTGCCACCATCATTTCGGAAGACACGGGTGAGTTCCTTCGGACTGGTGGCGCCAGCAAAGAGATCGATGAACCCGTCGCCATTGTAGTCGCCCCAGCTCACGCCCCGGAATTCGGGGCCCGCTGTTGGCAGGCCGTAAGCCTCGCCAACGCTGGTGAAGACGCCATTGTCCTGCGTGTAGAGGCGGATTTCTCCGCCCTTGAGCGACACGGCAAGATCGAGATCTTCATCATTGTCGAAGTCGCCCCAGGCATTTGACAGCGAACCAACCACACCGAACAGTTCAGGCTGGACGGATGTAAAGGCGGGTGTCTCGTAGACGACCGGCTCCTCAGGCGTCGTGGCGCAAGCGGCCACGAAAGCCAGGACACCAAGAGAAGGAAGCACCCTGAGAGACTTCATGCATATTGCTTTCATGGGATGCCCTACCGGTTGATCGGCGTACGTTCGGACAGGTTTTCCTCGACCTGTTCACGGCGCAGCCAGAGTTCGCGGAACTTGTTGTCCGAGAGCAGTTGGAGTTGATCATTATAGTGGGTCGTGCCGGGCTGGCGTGAGTTGCCATAGCTCATCAGGCCATAAGCCTTGATGGGCGTAGAGAACTCGACCATCGCAACCCAGGTTTCACCATGGGCCGGCGTACGGATACCGTCCTTTGGCTCGGACCATGTGATCACGTCGAAGGCGCCAAGGTTGCCGTAACCACCGCTACCGGGAACATCCAGACCATCAAGGATGAAGCGCGAGACATCACCATAGACAGGGTCGATCATGCCATAGGTCGCCTTGGTGCTGGCGATTGCCTTGCGCAGCATCTCGACGGCCGCTTCAGGATCCTTGAGGCCCGATGGAGTCGTGATCGGTGCGTCGGCAGACCATGGAATGGCAAATCCATCCTGCCCGGTCATACGCGGGCCGGAGAAAAGCTTGCCCCATGCTTCGAACAGGACGCCAGCGCGGTTCTCTTTCGAGAAAGTCCGGTCCCAATCCGACAGGAGTTTGACAGCCGCCTGCATGTCTGGATCCGGGTCGCTCGCAGCGGCCGCCAGCAGGTCAGGCAGGACGCGATCCGCCATCAGAGCATTCTGGGCCAGTTTGAGCTCCACAAAGTCATCGAGTGTGATGTCTTCCGCTTCAGTCATCATGGTCAGCGAGTCCTGGGCACGCATCGACAGAGGCGTACGCGGCGCGAAGTAGGAAGGGAAATCCTCCGGCTTGTATGGCACTGGCAGCGTTGCTTCCCATGGCGGATCGTTCGAGTTGTGTACGAAGCCGGTTTCAGGGTCCGTCACCCGTGGCAGGTCTTCATACGGGTGGATATCGGTCCAGAGGAATTCGGACGTATCGCCGGGGACGAGCCCTTTCCAGAACTCGATGTCTCCTGACGAGCGCTTCGGTGCGATACCGTTGAAGATGTATTCAATGTGACCGTCGCGATCAGCGTAGCTGATATTGAAGGTCGGCACCTGAAGACGCGACATGGCGCTCGTGAACTCGTCATGGCTCTCGGAGGTTACCATGTCGAAGTACTGTTCGAGCATGCCGCCCCGGTCGAGGCCCGCAACGCGCAAGGCGACTGTCTTGCCATCAGGACGCTCAAAAACAGGTCCATGAACCGTGTAGCGAATACTCACAGGTACTTCGAGTTCGGAGCCATCCGGCTGAAGCATCTTATAGGAAGTTTCCTTCACTTCGAAGGGCAGGACTTCTCCATCGAAGAGATAGCCATTGTCCTTCAGCGTCAGCTCATAAGTCGTTGCGCCGACCATACCGTTGACCGTGTTGGAGATGCCCATCTGCTGGTTGAAGGCAAAGCGGATGACCGGTAGGCCGATCTGGGTCGCACCATAAACTTCAAAGTCAGGGCCGACGAGGTGGGCTTCATAATAGATGAAGAAAGGCACGGTCCAAGGCAGGTGCGGGTTTTGCAGCAGCATCGTGTTGCCGCTTTCGGTCTTCGAGGGACCGACCGCCCATGTATTCGAGCCCTGCTCTTCCAGCTCGGGCGGATCGCCTTCACCGATCGTGCGGTTAGGTGATGCCACATAAACGAAGTTCATCAGGCGGTGTGCATGTGCAACCACGTCGATGCCGCTGACAGGCAGAACAACTTTCAGTTCATCGTCGATCTCGTCGGGATGGGATGCAGCATAGGCATTCATGCCTTCTGCAAACGCATCGAGCTTCGCACGGAACTCCGGCGAATAGTCATCGTACCAGACCTGAGCACGCTCCGGTGTGCCGTTCATGACGAGCCACTTGGTAGTCTCTTCGTATTCGGCGCCCCAGTATTCGGCGCCCTTGCCACGCGCTTCGCCATAGAGGCGCAGCACCGTGTTGGCGTGACTGTGCAACTGGGCCCAACCATAGCCGTAGAAGACGCTCTCGGCGTCCTTCCCGTAAATATGGGGAACGCCATATGTGTCCCAGAGTATCTCGTTTTCGACGACAGCCGGACGGTCATCGTGAATGGGAAGGGCCGCGTCTTCCGCCGGCGCTTCAGCAACCAGCATCTCGGTAACGGCGACCTCGTCCGTCTTTGTTGCGCATGCGGACACTGCCAAGTGAACGGCCGCGATGCATGTGAATGCAAACCACCTCATATCTCGTTTCCTTCCGGATTCTTGTGCGTGTGAAGACAGGTCGGCGAAGGATATCCCTCGCCGACCTGCAATATTATCAAACTACCACTTGTAGGCACCGCGGACGAACCAGGAGCCGCCGGTAAAGCCAAACGGTGCCAATGTGTCGTACATGTTGGAGCCGTTGGTCGCGCCGGGCTCGTTCACCTGGTCGGGATACTTGTTAAAGATGTTGTTGGCACCCGCAAAGAGGCTGAACGCTTCCGTAAACTCATAGCCGATCTCGAGATCCGCAACCCAAGCAGGATCGACGTCATAGTCACGTGCCGGGTTCGATGCGTTCCGAACGGTATAAGTGCCGAAGCGTGTCGCACGCGCATTGGCCGTAAACTTACCGATGTCCCAGTTCGCGCCGAGGGTCACTTTTGAGTCCGGAAGTGACTCGGTGATCGCCGCCCGTTTGCTGCGGTCGAATATCTCGTAGTCACCCAATGCTTCCAGCTCAGGCGGGTTATCCACAATGCCCGTAATCTTGGCTTCGTTCTTGTTGAAACCTGCATTGAAGTGGAAATCGCCATAATCCGTTGCCAGGCGATACGTGGCTACTACGTCAATGCCTTTGGTGCGCGTATCAATGGCGTTCGTATAGTATTGGCCGCTGATGTCGCTCGACAAGCCGTTGGCAACCAGAATGTCACGTATACGAACGTCCACGGATGAGAATGTCGTCGTGACGGCAATCCGGTCATCCACATCGATCTGGTAGGCATCGACCGTCAGTGTGAAGTTTTCAAACGGCGTAGCGGTAAAACCAACGCTGAAGTTCTTCGACTTCTCTGGCGTCAGGGGTGAAGAGCCAAGTGCCTTGGCGGCATCCGAGTCAACCGGAAGGTTCTTCAGCAGCAAAAGCTCCTGTTCGCCGTCACCATCCAGATCGCGGAACTGGCTGGTTGTCGATGAATAGCTCTGCTGTGCCAGCGTTGGAGCGCGGAAACCGGTATTGTAGGAAGACCGGAAAGCAAGCCAGTCCGTCAGTTCGTAACGGCCATTGACCTTGAAGATTGTGGTGTCGCCCGCATCATCATCGAAATATTCATAGCGCAGCGCTGCACCGAGGAAGAGTTTCTCGGTTGGCGTCCACCCCAGTTCGCCATAGGCGCTGAGGTTGGTGCGTGTTGCATCGGCTTCATCATCCGGACGGAAGCCCGGTGTGGCCTGAGAGCCCGGCGCCAGAAGCTGGCCGGCAAAGGGCTGGTCGTCGGGGCGAACATATGTGCCAGCTGCATAGCTTGCCGGATCACCCGCTTCGACCTTGTAGTTTTCCCAACGGTGCTGGACACCGAAGGACGTCTGAAGTTCGCCGCCGCTTGAAAGTGGATGCGCCTTCGTGATGTCGAGGGCGTTGGTCCATTCTGTTGCAATCAGGCGACCGACTTCAAAGAAGGTCGGGCTTGCAGGGCCGAGGCTCGCGTTAAGACCATTCGAGTTTTCCCAGTCTGTGATGTCGGAACCGTAGTTGGACGAGACATCCCATGCCCAACCCGAACCCGTTTCGCCTCGGAAACCACCCGCGACTTCATAGTCATCCTCAATGATCGTGAGGCGTGGGCGGAAGCCGTTTGGATAGACTTCCGGCAGGGCAACATCCCGGTTTGGTGCACGGAACGACCAGTTGAGGATTGATGTACGAGCGCCATACGTACCAAACGCATAGCCCTCGAACCCGCCAAAATCATATGCCATGTTCGCCGAGAAGATATCGGACTTCTGTGGGAAGGCGCCATAGTTCTGGGTAACCATCCTGTCGATGCTCGCTTCACGCGGATCGCGGCTGCCGTCGCCAAGCAGCGGATACAGATTGATATTCTCGGAGATCGGCACAGCGCGATTGGACTCATCGCGGTCCATGTAACTGTAGGACAGGTTGAGGAAGCCCTTGTCGCCGAGGGCAATGCCCTGGTTCGCTGAAGCGGTAAGCGACTCGCCGTCACCACGATCGAAGTTCTGGCCGTAGGAGGCCGTGGCTTCGCCGCCTTCAGCATCTTCCTTGAGAATAACGTTGATCACGCCCGCGATGGCATCGGAACCGTACTGGGCAGCTGCACCGTCACGCAGCACTTCGATACGTGCGATGGCAGAGGACGGGATCATGTTGAGGTCAACGCCAGCCGCGCCATTGTACAACGACGACACAGAGTTGATCAGCGCCGTCTTGTGGCGGCGCTTGCCGTTGACGAGCACAAGCGTCTGGTCGGGGTTGAGGCCCCGCAGACCGCCTGTGGCGATAACTGTGGCTGTACCACCGCCTGCCCGGCTTGGCAGGTTGAAGGATGGGACAAGGTAGCGGATCGCCTCGAACACGCCCGAAGGGCTGCCTTGCGCGATCTCATCGGCGGTGAACACATCGATCGGCGTTGGGCTGTCGATCACCGAGCGCGGCGCGCCGCGAACACCGGTGACGATAACGGTGTCCTGTATGCTGCGCTCGTCTTCAACCGCCTCAATCGCTGGAGCGGATGCCGGTGCCGGCTCTGTCTCCAACTGCGCCATCAAAAAAGGGCGAGGTGTCTCTTGCTCCTGTGTCGCGGAAGCATCCACTTTCAGCGTCAGGGCGCCGTTATTGCCCGACTGAAGTGTTAGGCCGGTGCCCTTCAGCAACTGATCGAGCGCCATGCTGGGCGCGAGATAGCCGCCGACAGCCGAAGAGGTCTTTCCCTTGACCAGGTCGGAAGGCGCCACGATCACAACACGCGACTGCTCGGAATACTTCATCAGCGCTTTGGCCAGCGGCTGGGATTCGATTTCAAAGCTCGCGAGCGTCGGCTCAGATACCTGAGCCAGTGCGGCCTGATATTGCAACGCAGTCAGGCAGACAGCTCCAACGAGCCCGCCCTTTGCGATTGGGTGAAACTTCTTGCGCATTACATATAACCCCTAATGTCGTCAGATCCGGTTTTGGCAGTCCACGCCTGCCGCAACAGAAGCCCCTCAAACGAACGCTCCTGATAACCCTGACGACCCACGCTTCGGGATTATCCAAATGAATCGGATATTTTTTTATTGGTTGGCGCGCGGCGCCTGAATGCGTGAATTTTGGTCAGCAGACGCTCGGGCTTTGGGCACGCAACGGCTTGCTGACGAACAGCTAGATTGCGCGAGGCAGGCTATGGCACCGTACGCAGGATGATCTGGTTCGAAGCCGTATAATCCGCTTCTATATTATAGGAGGCCTCAAGGCCGATGATGAACTGGTCAACATTGTCGACACCAAACGCCGCTGTCACGCGCAGTTGTTCCATGCCTGGCGACTCCAGAACAATCTGCTGATTGTTGTAGCGGTTTGTGTCGGACACGATCTCGCCAAGGCTCGCATCTTCGTAGGCCAGCCATCCGCGGCGCCAGGCGGCGGCCGATTCAGGTTCCACGATGCCGAATTCGCGCTTCACCGATCCAATCTTTGCCGTAACTTCGTCGCCTGCCCGCAGAACATCCTTTGACACATCACGCCGATGCTTTTCGGCCCGCACAGGATCGTCCTCCTGAAGCACCTCAACCACACCCTCAACAACCGACACCTTGACGGAATCGGCACGCTGGCGGACGTCGAATTGGGTGCCGACGACGCGGATGAGTTTGTCGCCAACCTCGACATAGAAAGGCCGGGTCGCATCGTGGCTAACATCGAAAAAGGCTTCGCCTTCGCTAAGCCTGACGATACGCAGGTCATCCGTGAAACGTGACTCGATACGTGAACGGGCACCGAGCGTCACACGCGTACCGTCCGGCAGGAAGATGTCGCGGATCTCGGCAATCTGTGTCTCGACAGCGGGGAGCGGATCGCCCACAACCGGCGGCGTGCTCATGCTCGTCAATGCCAGGATGAACCCAACTGCAATCACGGCGACACCGGCAAGCCCGGCACCAACACGTCGCACGCTCCACCATGCCGGCTGCTCAGCGACAGGCATGGCGGTAACTGGCTCGGCGGCATCGGCGTCCATGACAAGCGACAGGTCGCCCATCAGCTGTTCCATGTCGCGATAGGCAATCAGGTGGCGCGGGTCAGAAACAAGCCAGGACTCAAACTCAGCAATCTTGGCAGGCGTCGCTTCTCCCGAATGGAGATAGACAACCCAGCCGCGTGTGACGGCCTCAATCTGATCCTGTTGTGATGCGCTCTTTGTCACGTCCCGTTGACCACTTCGAAGTGTGAGTTTCAGCGCTTCAAAGCGCCAGAAAGTGCAGCGAGAGCATATTCCATCTGCCGGTAAACATCCCCGTAAGACCAGCCCGTCTCTTCTGCAATCTTGTTATATGTATAGCCAAGCTCCCGATGGAGGCGCAGCACGACCTTCTGCTTGTATGGCAGACTTTCCACTGCAGCGCGAATATTTTGAAAGCGCTGTTTCTCGATCAGTAGGCGCTCAGGCGAAAGATCATCCAGCGACGGCCCCGAATGCTCCGAGAGTACCGACCGGGCATATTCGAAATGGCGCCCCGAACGGCGTTTGTGATCGTAGACAATATTTCGGGCCGTAACGAGCAGGAATGCCTTCGGGTTGCGCACACGCCCGGGATCTTCGAGTGCGGCCAGCCGCTCAAACGCGGCTTGTGCGACATCTTCTGGCTCCGGCGGCCCAGAACCGAAGGCTTTCCGGAGCTGTTTGCATAGATCATTCCAATGGCTGCGGTATAGGTCGTCAAATGTCCCTTCAGTAACGCGTATGCGCTCTGATTGGACTCCGGATCCATCAGGCCGCGTCCGATGTGCTCTTAAGGAATAATCGCCCACGACCAAACCAACTCCGAAACCAAGTCAATCCGACACAAAACTGACAAGTCCGACAAGAACAATCCCCTGATTGATATCGAGAGGAAAGCTAAAGCATCTGCGCGACATTCGCGCAGATTGGCCATCATATGCCTCATAGGGCGGTCTCAGGCTGCCGTTTCGTTGAGGAATGTACGTATGACCTCAACGGCATATGGCTCATTGAGAAGCGGCGCGTGACCAACACCGGGTATTGTCGCCAAGGACGCACGCTTGTGTCGCTTCACCATGATCTTGGCTGTTTTTTCTGACAGGATATCGGAATGTTCGCCGCGTATGACGAGGAGCGGCGCAGGTTTCATCTTTGCAAAAAGACGCCACATGCCCATACGCGCCATCAGGCCCGGTTTTGTATCGGAAGCGCCTGTGATGATCGCCGGATCAAAGTCGGCAATCACCTGCCCATTATCCAGCTGTCGGCATGTGCGTCGTGCGAATGCCATCCAATCCTTGGAATTGAGGTGCGGATAGGGCACAGCCTGCGCCTGAGCAATTACCTCGGCTGCAACGCTCCAGCTTTCAAAACCGGTTACTGGCGCCGCAGACCGCATGATCCGCTGCAGCCCGGCCTGCTCTACCCGCGGACCGACATCATTCAGAACGATTCCGGCAATCCGCTCCGGTACCATGGCCATAAGGATCATCGAGATGATCCCGCCCATTGAGGTTCCGATCAGGCGCACTCGCTCCAGCTTGAGTTCGTCAAGCAGATGCAAAACATCTGCTGCATAGCGGCCCGGATTGTAGTTGGTTGGGTCCGGGTCGTGCGCCGACTGGCCCCTGCCCCGGATATCAATTGAGATAAAACGCGCTGGCATGTCCAGCGCCTCCATCATTGGCTCGAAATCCTTGTGATTGCGCGTCAAACCATGGAGGCAAACCACTGCGGTTCCCTCATCCCCTGACCCGTAGCTCCTGGCGTGAAGATCCAGCCCGTCAGACGAGGTGTAGAAGATATCGTCGCCCTTCATGGCAAGGCGGCCGCACGTAGCGCATCGCGGTCATAATTGCGCGCGGACATAAGGAGACAGCCAATACTAAGCGCATTGAAAACGAGCATGGCCTGAAGCGCCAGGCGCAGGGAGTCAGTATGTCCGTGAAGCAGGAACCAGTTGCTCATCACGCCCGCCAGCGTCGGCCCGCCGCCGATGCCGATCAGTGTCAGACAGAACAGCATGAACGCAGACGCAAAGGCCCGCATGCGAAGGCCGACGAGTTCCTGCGCGGCCGTATAGGCAATGCTGGCATAGATGAGACCAACGAAGCTGGGCACGATGTTCCAGGCATAAGCCGCCATGAGCGTGTCAGCCTGCAGGAACATCCACGCGAAGGGCAGCGCGACGAAGGAACAGATCGCGATGGTCCAGGGTCGCCACTTCTGGCTTTTCGTAGATAGCCGGTCACACAGTCGCCCGATCGCGACAGCGCCAATCCCGCCGACACCGCCAATGAGGACACCGAGCGGCGCAGACACCTGCCCCGGCCCCACACCATAGGTGCGCTGTAGATGGCTGGACGTGAAAACAAGGAATGCATTCGCAGAAATACAGATCAGGCAGCACCCTGCCAGCAGCCATAAAAACGAAGACTGTCCGGCGATGAACTTGAGCGTGACCGCCAATGGAGGCGCTTCGGCCTTGTCAGTGCGTGCTTCGACTGCACCGCGGACCGGTTCAGACAAGGTGAAACGAACCAGAACGGCCAACAACAGTCCGGGAATCCCTGCAATGAAAAACGCCGCCCGCCAGCCGAGCGCTTCGTAGACAAAGCCGCCGATTACAAAGCCAGCCAGAATGCCCAGGCCAATGCCAGTCGTGTAAATGCCGAGCGCCATGGCGCGCTCCTGCGGCCCGTAGAGATCAGCAATGATCGACGTTGCCGGCGGAGTGCCCCCTGCCTCGCCGACGCCTACACCCATCCGTGCAATGAGCAGTTGCCAGTAAGTCTGTGCAAAGCCAGAGAGCGCTGTCATGCCGGACCAGACAGTCAGTGCGAGCGCGATTATCTTGCGACGATCTCCGCGATCCGCCCACATGGCAATCGGAATGCCGAGCGTGGCATAGAATGCCGCGAAGGCGAGGCCTGACAGAAGGCCTAGCTGGGAATCGTCGAGTTGAAGTTCTGCCTTGATAGGTTCCAGCAGGATAACGAGGATCTGCCTGTCAATATGGTTGAATGTGTAGACGAGTGTCAGCAGGGCCAGGACATAGGCACGCGGCTGAGGCACCGCTGGCGCTACAGCGCCATCATTGTCTGAATTCTGTCGCGCCATCGAGACATCCTTTGCTGGAATGGAATCGGCAGCAAGCAGGTCTCCGGGAAGTTTGGAGGCCTGCTTGCCCTCGGTGCTCGATCAGAATTCGACCGACAGGGAAGCCGTGATGGTGCGTGGTGGGCCGTAGAAAGCCGAATAGGCACTGTCGACACCCAACTGGCTCGGCGTCACGAAATTATAAGCCGCGACGCGGTATTCTTCGTCGGTAAGGTTCCGACCGTGAAGTCCGACGCGGTACTTTCCGGTTGGCGATGTCCAGACAGCGCTGAGGTCGAGCAGCGAGTAGGACTGCGGATCGAGCGCCGGGCCACCATTCGGGAAGATTGCACTCTGTCCGGCCGGGAAGCCCGGGTTTGCGACGTTGAAGAGATAGTATTCATCGCGATACGACACCGATCCGGTAAGCGATATATATCCGCGATTAGCGCCGAGGCTGTTTGTGTAGTTGAGCGCAACCTGTCCCTGAAGCTCGGGCGTGTTCTGTGTGACGAACTGGTCAGCCACGTTGATGCCGCCAGACAGGATTTCCTGAATTTCGGCATCAATATAGCCAAGGTTGCCTGACAGGGTGAACTGGTCGGTGAGCAGCACGGCGCCTTCAAGTTCGAAGCCCGTGTATTGAGACTCGCCCGCGTTGAAGACGGACGAGACAAACGTGTCATTGACGCCGTCATTATCGGAATCCGCACCGCTCTGAACGGTGATCTGCTGGTCCTTGTAATCGGCAAGGAAGATGGCCGAGTTCAGTGTTAGACGATTATCAAAGAAAACGCCTTTGAGGCCGATTTCGTAACTGTCGACCGTTTCAGGGCCAAAGCCCTGTTCAGACAGGCCTGTCGGGTCAAGGTCTTCGCGCGCACGCGGATCGAAACCACCAGCCTTGAAGCCCTGCGCGTATGTTGCGTAAAGGTTCAGGTTATCCGTCGGCTTGTAGGAAACCGACAGGCGTGGCGTGAACTGGTTATCGTCACGCGACACACCACTGTAGCTGGTCTGGGTGGCAAAGAAGATGGATGCGTTCGTGGGGTCGAATGACCCTGAACCTGCGCCCAGCCACAATTCACGTGTGACGTCTGCCGTGGTTTTATCCTCAGTATAACGACCGCCGAGCGAGACGCTCCATTGGTCGTTCAGCGCATAGGTGAAATCGCCATAGAGCGAGATGTTTTCCTTGCTCTGATCCCCCCCCTGATAAACGGTCAGCCCGAGGCCGCCGAGGATAACATCGAAGGCACCGTTTGCGTTGCCATCAAGGTAATAGACACCCATCACACCTGACAACGGGCCGCTGTCCAGCAGCAGCTGGAATTCCTGGCTGAACTGGTCATCATAGTAGACAGCCGGAACATCGAAGTCGTTCTGCGGCAGGGCGTCAAAGTCGATCGGCGTTTCTGTTTCACCTTCGCGATAGGCCGTGATCGATTTGAGCGTTACCGCATCATTGAGGTCCCATTGTGCCGTCAATGAGTAACCTTCGGTCGTCACGGAATTCTTGTCCCCGATCCCGGCCCGCGTATCGTAAACATCGCCCGTGACGGGGATCGTGCCGTCCGCGCTAGGCAGCAGACGGTGACCGTGCTTCGCATTGGAATCGTCTTCAGAACGGTCATAGGCAAAGCGGACGGAGAAATCGTCGGTCGGAGTCCAGTCAGCGCTCAGACGATAGGCAAGGACGTCCTTGTTGTAGTGCTCGGCGCCTGTATTGAGGTTCTTGCCGTAACCATCGCGTGTATATTTCGCGATAGCGCCGCCGATGGCGAGTGTGTCGCCGATTGGGGTGGAGCCTGAGAGAATTCCGTCCAGCTGGCCATAGCTTCCGACGTTCACTTTGGCCTTGAGTTCCGGCTCATTGCTGAGTGGCTTCGTGACATATTTGATCGCGCCACCAATCGTGTTGCGCCCATAAAGCGTGCCTTGCGGACCGCGCAGAACTTCAATCCGGTCAATATCGAAAATGTCGAGGATCGCGCCTTGCGGACGGGCCACGTAGACGTCGTCAACATAGAGACCGACACCCGGCTCGAAGCCCCATAGTGGGTCCTGCTGGCCGACGCCGCGAATGAAGGCGATGAGCGTCGAGTTGGAGCCCCGCGCGACTTCGATGGTTGCGTTGGGCGTTGTGCGCTGGATCGATGTGATGTCGACGGCGCCGGTCAGTTCGAGCTGTTCGGAATCGAAAGCGGTGACCGATAGCGGCACATCAATGAGATTCTGTTCGCGGCGCTGGGCGGTGACCGTGATCGCACCTAGGCGCTTCGCGCCATCCTCATCCGCCGTGCTGTCCTGCGCCTGAGCGACGCTCAGGCCGGCATTGATGGCCAGAGCCGAGACGAGCCCAAGACGGATTGGTCCTGCGATATGAGTCTTCATTTTGTATCCTCCCGCGGATTGTTTGTTGTTTGAACGGGACGATATCGATTTTGGGGAGACGCACTACGACCGGAAGCGTCAGGCAGAGTGAACACTTTCGCTCACGCGTCAGTCGGCCTTTAGCAGTTTGGTCTTTTTTGCAAATTCTGCTGGCGTCAGCCCTTTCCACTTCTTGAAGGCGCGGTTGAAGGCCCGGATATCAGAATAATTGAGCGTCTCGCAGACCTGGCTTACTGATCGGCCATTGATGAGTAACTGCTCGGCCTTGTTGAACCGGGATTGGCGAACAAGGTCGCGGAAACAAACATCCTCATCGTCCAGTCGACGCCGGAGCGTTGCCACACTGACCCCCAGCCGCTCGGCAACTTCGCTCTGGTCGACGCAATCTTCCGCAACGAGTTCGAGAATACGCGCGGAATAGCTCCGCTTGTCTGCACTGGGCGACTTGCGCTCAATATGGCTGATGACGCGTGCAAAAATCCCGTCGGTGCTGAGGTCTATGCGATCAATATTGGGGATCGTCTGACAAGCGATGTCATAGTCATACACCAACTCATAAGCGGGGCGGCCAAACTCCAGTGGCACATCCCAAAATTCGTTCTGGGTGTGAGGTGTGCCAGACCGGGCGCGCTGCAGGCGAACCCGTCGAATGGCCTGCGTCGCAAGACCGTTGCTGAGGCTATCGAGCAAGCAGTGCACCTTGATCAACAAGCAGTCGCCAACGAAATGCATGAGCTCGGTATCGTGCCGGAAACGGTAGGGAAATGTCGAGTCGTCCACCACGAAGGCCGAATGCCCTGCCCCGACCCGGACCGAGTTATATGGCGCGCCATGCATCATGTTGAAATGCTCGGCAAGGCTCACCATTGCATCCTGAAGCGTGCGGGATTGCTGCGCTTGAGCAATCACGAAATTACCGGTCTTGTATGTCAGCGTGCGCTCTGAAAGGCGGGCCGTCAGATCGTCCAGCGATTGAGCGATATCGCGCTGGATGCGGTAATAATCCTTCAGCTCCAGCCGACGTTCGGGATCTGTTGCGCCCATGCCGGCAACAAAACCCAGCCGGTGCAGAATACCTTCCACATCGACGCCGCTTTCGGCCGCAGACAATAGGATTGGCCTGACCTGGGCAAAGGAGACACTGGTCGCGCGAAAACTCATATTGTCAGCCCGCTCCCGCCTGAAACAGTGGCATTCATTGCCACCTGTTGCCTCCGAATACTAAAGAATCTGGAATGTGGGGTCCAGCGTAACAGATATGGCAGATCATGCCAGCGAGACGCGAAACGCGGTAAGCGAGACAGACCGCCTGACAAGCATTCGAAAATGCCCGGTACCGCGAAATACCGAGACAGTACAAAGGCAACATATGCAAAAGGCCACCGTATCACTACGGCGGCCTCTTGAATGAATTGCGAAACATTATGCGATTAACTGTCGCCTTGGCGCCTATTCGGCGTCCCGGACCAACAAGCCGGTTGCCGGGTAGTCGGTCCAGACACCGTCAACACCCGCATCGTACAGGGCGCGGAATTCAGCACGGGAATCGGCGAAGCCTTCACCGGGGTGATCATCACGAACGGTGTATACGTGAACGAGCAGACCCTGCTTGTGAGCACGCTCGACAAAGTCTGACGTTGTGCCATCGGCATTCAGAATCATGGACTTTTCTGCCCCGACGCCGGTCGTGTGAATATCCTCCAGCTTGTAATCAAGCCCGAGCATAGCGGCATAAGGCGGGCCAACCATGTTCTGGATTGTCGGCAGATCGCTCTTGGACGCAAATTCGGCCAGAAATGGCGGTTCAAAGCACTGAATATAGACTGGAATGCCCGCGGCTTTCAGGCCCTTCTTGTCCATGGCCGCGACCATGAGATCGGGCATATCAAATCCAAGAGCTGCAAATTCACCCGGCCATTTTGCTTCGACATGAAGACCGACTTTTCGTCCAGACTTTGCGGCATCCAAAGCGATGTCCATGACTTCATCAAACGTCAGGATATCGTACAGGCCATCATATTTCATCTCACGGCCTTCGAACTGCTGGCGGGCCTTGAGTGTTTTGATTTCGGCCAGCGTGAAGTCATCGACCCACCAGTCTTCCTTCTCGCCAAGCGGCGTAGCCCTGACTTTCTTCCGGTCGGCAAACTCGGCATGGTCGGCAATGTCGGTGGTAGCGGAGAGGAAATTGTCATGGCGGGCGAGGAGCACGCCATCTGACGTAACGACGAGGTCCGGTTCAATAAAATCAGCCCCTTGCTCAATGGCGGTCTTGTAGGCTGGAGCTGTGTGCTCCGGATACAAGCCGCTCGCGCCGCGGTGGGCGATCACGATGGGAATGTCTCCGTGCAGCGTCGGTGCAGATCGCTCCTTTGCCGAGGTAGTTTCCGGTGACGTGGCCGAGCCAGCCAGCGTATCCGCTGGCCGGCCCTGGCTGGGCACCGTGCAGGCAGCCAGACAGGCGGCTGCCAGAATAACGAGATGTTTCATGTCCGGTAATCCCTTCTTGAAATTGATGCTGGGCTAGAACTTTACGTACAGACCGGCCTTCAGCATCTGTGGCTTGCCGCGGATGATGGTGTGAAGACCAAACGCACCGCCTGTGTTGCCCACATCAATCAGGTATTCCTCATCGAACACATTCTCTCCGAGGACATAGACACCCCAACGCTGATCAGCGCTGTCAAAGGCGACCCGCAGATTTGCGACCCCATAAGCATCCTGGTGTTCATCAACAACCTGGCCGTTAGGATATGTTTCTGGAATGGCGATGAAACCGCCATTGCCATCGGCCGCATAATCAAAGCCGTTGTCATCCTCGAAGAAGTGACCGCTTTTCCAGATATAGCTTGGCACAATCGAGATATCGCCCCGCGCACCAAGCGGCACCGTCATGTCAGCAGCCAGAGAGAAGCTGTTCTCCGGGCTAAGACGGAACGTGTTACCAGCGAACTGGAGTGCGTTGCCGTCATCGTCTTCGTCGTCGTACTCGGAGAAGTTGTACCCATACGTCGCGAGAAGGCGAATGTTATCCGTGACTAGCGCCTGGCCATCGAACTCGAAACCGTATTGCGTCGCGTTACCCGAGTTTTCGGTGATGAAGACACCGTTGATAGGATCAAAGCGCGATGTCTGGAAGTCTTTGTACTGCCCGTAATAGACAGACGTGGTCATCTGGAGCCGGTCATCGAAGAAGCGCCCAAACATACCGACTTCAACGTTATCAAGCTTTTCGGAATCCAGCACCGTGTAGGTCGTACCAGACGCGGTAAGCGCTTCCGGGCGACGACCACGACCATACGCAAGCCAAGTATTGATGTTGTCTGTGAGGCGGTATGAAGCATTCAAACGCCATGTGAAAGCACCATCAGGATCAGCCGAGTAACTAGCTTTATTGCCGATAAGTGCCGCGTTGATCAGGAAGCCCGGAGCGAACGTAACTGCGTTCAAGGCCCCGCCCAGCCCTGCGTTGCCTCTGATGAGTTCAGCTTCACTGGAGGCCGACAACTCGTTGATCGTATAGCGGAGACCGCCTGTAAGGGCGAAGCGGTCTGTAACGTCATACGTAACGTCACCGAAGAGATCATAGCTCGTGCGCGCGTCCGTCGTATTGGACCGTTCGGCGTGTGTGGGGTTCAAGGGGATAAGCGCACCCTGAGTCAGCAGACCCACCACAGAGTAGCCGAACGGATTATCAAAGCTTCCAACGTTCTCCGCACCGGGAATGTTTTGCGCCATCAGCAAGCCGCGGATTTGCGCCACCGTCAGTCCCGCACCGGCTGCGATCTGGGGCAGGAAAAGCGTCTGAGCGTAGGCCTCGTCGGTTGAGAAGATAAGGCTGTCGCGAGTTTCATAGTCGAAATAGTTCGCGCCGAAGAAGGCTGTGAGGCGACCACCGTCGTCATAATTCAGGCGCAGTTCCTGATTGAAAGTCTCGCCTTCGCGGGCCTGATAGAATTGCAGCAGGTTGAATGCCGCGCCGTCGGAATCCCAGGCTTCGTTCGAACTCAGATCACGATAATCCGTGAGCGATGTCAGCGTCCAGGAATCGTTGAGCCTGTATTCAAGGTTGACCGTCGCGTCGAATATTTCGCGGTCATTACCCAATTTGTCCCTGACCTGATCGGCATTGATGTTCATCGCCGTCGCGCCGTATGGGTCAACCTTACCATTAACTTCGAAGAAGCCGGATGTGAACTGAGTGCCGGTCGAGTCATCGTTCTGATAGTTGAGGAAAACATCAGCCGTGAGCTGCGAAGACGGCTCCCAATGGATTGCACCGCGTAGGGCTGTCGTATCCTGTCCCATGAGATCTGGCGAGTTCGCCGTGTTGGGAACGTAGCCGTCCATGTTCTTGATCTGGCCAGCCAGACGCACGGCCAGCGTGTCGCTGACGACGAAGTTATAGAATCCTTCCGCCCTCACAGAGCTGTAGTCGCCAGCCTCTAGTGTTACTTGTCCGGTATTGTCTGAAAGCGACGCACGATTCTGAATGAAATTGATGCCGCCAACGAGGGCGCCCTGACCGAATAGTGTGGCCTGCGGCCCTTTGACGACCTCGACGCGCTCCATGTCATAGATCGCGACATTCGTGCCATAGCCCGGTGTGCCAATTGAAACGCCGTTCTGGAAAAGCGCCACACGTGGCGAACCGCCATCGGAGACAACACCGCGCAGCGAGTAGCTTGGCGCATTGAGGCTTTGTGCCTGAACCTGCAGACCCGGGATAAAGTTGGCGAGATCCTCGATGTCATCTGCGCCAAGTTTGTCGATTGTGCTTTGATTGGTAACGGAGATGTTGATTGGCACATCGATAAGGGACTGCGTCTGCTTTTGCGTCGTAACCGTCACGACATCAAGCCGACGCGAATCTTCGTGATCAACTGTCTGTGCGTATGCTGTTAATTGCCCGGACATGCTGAGTGCAGCGACTGCCGTCGCGCAGAGAAAACTGTTTTTCATTGACTTCCCGCCTATTGTTGCGTCGCACAATTCGACGCTTGGCGGCTCGTTACGGGTTGGACACATTCGCATCAAATGAATGTTTTAAGACCTCACGAACCTGTATTAAACAATACAGGTTACGGGATATTGCCCGGACATATCGCAACTAAGGGAAGCATTTCTTCACTACCCAAGGCAGATCAGTTTCCAGATAGAATAATTTATCTGTGGCAAGAAAGTTTCGCGCTTGCAGCATGTCCATTCAGCACGCGCATGGCGCTGATTGATTCGTCCCGGTGGAGTGACCGGAAATCAAAAAATAGATATTTCCAGCGCGGGATCAAGCGTTCCTGCAGACCTGCCGTTGCTCGCCTAGCCCAGCAATCCCAAGCGTCACCACATCACCCGCACGCAGGAATTGCTGGGGAGACATCGAAAGCCCAACACCCGGAGGTGTTCCTGTCGAAATCACGTCACCCGGCTGGAGGCTCATATATTGTGACAGATAGCTGACAAGGTGCGCGATACCAAAGACCATAGTAGATGTTGATCCGCGCTGCTTGCCATCGCCGTTCACATCGAGCCACATGGTCAGGTCCTGCGGATCGGTCACCTCATCACGCGTGACGAGCCATGGGCCGATTGGCCCGAACGTGTCTGCGCTTTTGCCCTTCACCCACTGTCCCGTTCCTTCCAGCTGGAACGCCCTTTCCGAAACGTCATGAACAACGCAGTAGCCGGCAACGTAATCGAGCGCGTCCTCTTCGGAAATATACTTGGCTTCCTTGCCGATAACGACCCCGAGTTCAACTTCCCAATCCGTCTTTTCAGACCGCAGCGGAATTTCCAAATGGTCGTTCGGGCCGCAAATGGCGCTCGTAGCCTTGAAGAAGACGACGGGCTCCACAGGCACATCCGCGCCAGTCTCGGCCGCATGATCCGCATAGTTGAGACCAATGCAAATGAACTTGCCGACGCCTGCAACACATGGCCCGATCCGGCTTTTGCTGTCCAGTTTGGGCAAAGCCGACAGATCAACCTTTCTCAAGCGCGCCAAGACCGAATCTGCCAGGGCAACACCATCCCAGTCATCAATCAAACCGCTTACATCCCGGATATCACCGTTCGCGTCCAGGACGCCTGGCTTTTCCCGACCTTTTGGACCGACCCTCAAAAGCTTCATTTCTTCAACTCCTAATTTGTCCATCCGCCATCGACGACATGGATCGCGCCAGTGGTGAAGGTTGCTTCGTCAGATACGAGATAAAGCGCCAGACTGGCGATTTCTTCAGCTGTGCCGAGCCGTCCCATAGGCTGGCGTGACACAAACATTTCGCGCGCCGCTTCATAGTCGCCCTGGGCGGACATCCGGCCATGGAGTGAGGGTGTATCCACCGTACCGGGGCAAATTGCATTGCAACGGATATTCTTGTCGACATAGTCGGCAGCGATCGCCTTGGTGAGACCTATGACCCCGGCTTTCGTGGCGCCATAAGCGAAGCGATTGGGTGCCCCTGTCACACTCGACGCGACCGAACTCATGTTCAGGATCACGCCGCCGCCTTGCGCCACCATGTTTGGCAGGACCGCGCGCGAGAGCTCATACATCGAGGTCAGGTTGATAAGTAGAGACCGGTCCCAATCCGACCGCTCACACATCTCAATGGTGCCATGATGCACCCAGCCGGCGACATTGAAGAGAATGTCGAGATCCGGGTGGGCCGCTATCAACGCACCTATAGCGCTCGGATCAGTGACATCCAGCACGGCTGTGTCGATATTGGATAGCCCGTCCAGTTTCGCTAGCCCAGCCGGGTCGATATCTGTCGCGATGACATTGGCCCCTTCGCGCGCGAAGGCTTCGGCTGCAGCGCGCCCAATTCCTGCAGCTGCTGCAGTTACCAAAGCTGTCTTTCCTGTCAGCCTGCCCATATCAAACTCCTGGTTTTCTGGAATAAATCCGTTTGGCATTGCCGCTAAAGATCGCGTCCGCATGATCGGGAAAGAACTGCCCGACGATGCGCTCGCATTGCTCGACCCAAGCCTTGTAATTTCCCGCGAGCGTCAGAACGGGCCAATCGCTGCCCCATAGAAGACGCTCAGGTCCGAAACACGCAGCGACATGCTCAACTATTTCGCCAATTGCGGCGTCATCCGTGCGCGTGCCTGCCTCAGTCAAAAGACCTGACAGTTTGCAACAGACGTTCTCATGCCGAGCAAGCGCAGCAATATCACGCCGCCAGACACCCAGCTCCGCTGAAGCGATAGGTGGCTTGCCCGCATGATTGAGGACAATCGGCAGCTGGGGATAATCGGCCGCCAAGCGCGTCATGACCGGCACAAGATCCGGATGGGCATGCGCATCGAAGATAAGTCCGCTTGCCTGCACGGCTTCAAGTGCCGGCTTGCATTCGTCGCGAAGGATCCATTGAAGGTTTGGCAAGTCAGCAATCATCGGCCTGAGACCCAGCAAGTGGGGGGTCTTCGCGCGAAGGGCAATTTGCTCCGCCGCATCGTCGGCCTCGAAATCAACCCAGCCCACAACGCCGTGAACGCGGCGGTCGGAGTCTGCAACACTCAGCAGAAAATCTGTCTCCGCAACACTGGCAGCCGCCTGAACGAGGATGACATGCGTCACGCCGCCCGCTTTGGCTTCAGTCCAGACATTATCGATTTCAAAGTCGCGATATATCTCGCCGAGATCGGGGGTAAGCCAATCATAATCGCCGCGCTGCAGGCGCCAAATATGCATGTGGCAATCAAGTTTCTGTATCATGATACCGGCGCATCCCCTGAAATCAGCCGGCGTTCCTTGAGCGCGTCCCATAAGCCACTGTCGATATGATGGCGCGTCCATTCGCTGATTTGCCGAACCTGTTCGGCCGACTTCGCCCCCGGAATTACGGATGCCACGGCGGGGTGCGCCTTGCAGAACTGCAGAGCCGCCGCAGGCAGAGGTACATCGAAAGAGGCACAGACTTCGCGAAGCTGGGCAGCCCTGTCGACGGCCCATCCTGGCGCAGTGTCATAATCATAGCGCAGCGGTTCACCCGCTGACGCCGCCAGCAAACCCGAATTGAATGCGCCACCAATGATGATCTTCACACCACGAGCGTGACAGGCATCCAGAAACGGAAGGGCTGCTTCATGTTCGAGCAAAGTGTAACGCCCCGCGATGAGCAATACATCGAGTTCAACCTGGGCAAGGATTTCTTCGCACACCCTGATTTCATTGACGCCAAGGCCTATCCACCGCGTCTTCCCTTCCGCCTTGAGGGCGGCCATTTCGGGGAGCGCTTCGCTGATTGCCTGTGCAAGCATAGCGGAGTGGGCATCGCCATGTACCACTTCCCCAATATCGTGGAGAAGCAGGACATCAACGCTGTCGACACCGAGCCGCGCCTGACTGCCAGCGAAGGCTTCGCGTATGCCCTGCGCAGAATAGTCGAACCGCGGGATAAATGGCGCAGGCGACGCAAACCCGTTATCCGGAATCGGTGATGATCCGGCAGGGTCCAGACAACGACCGACCTTGGTCGAGATTGCAGGCCTGTATCCTGTGCTGGCCAAGAATTTCCCAACACGCTGCTCGCTCAGACCATGCCCATAATAGGGGGCCGTATCCAGATAGTCGAACTGCGCGTCTCTGGCGGCCGCAAGCGTACGCACCGCC
Organism: Alphaproteobacteria bacterium; assembly: GCA_018827375.1. Lineage (GTDB taxonomy): Bacteria > Pseudomonadota > Alphaproteobacteria > Caulobacterales > Hyphomonadaceae > Hyphomonas. The sequence continues at coordinate 152,975 of JAHJYW010000010.1, read as the reverse complement.
TCTTCATCACTTATTGCCGTATAGAGATTTCCCAGCCCCGCGGCGCCGAGACCGTAATCTGGCAATTTAGGGGCCGCGCGATCCGTCATGCATCCGAGCCGGATTTGGCAAGCGTAAGCTTGAACATCTGCACGGCATCATCGGCCCATTCAGGGACGGTCAGTTTGAGCATGTTTTGGTCAATCGACCATTCGGCGACCTTTCCACCAATCTGCTCAAGGGCCGCAACGCCCTCTAGGTCAGTAGGAAGCTCGACTTCCAGTGCGCCTGAATCAGGTTTGCCGAACATGTGCAGGTAAAACGCGTCGGCATCACGTGTTGCGCCGATGCTGACTCCACTGGCGGTTTTCTGATCCAATTCGACGGGACGCGTGCCCTTGATTGCCTGACCTCTGGTCTCGAGCCATTCACCCACGGCTTCAAGCCGGGCCGCTTGCGCTGGCGGCATCTGCGCATCGCCGCGCGGACCGACATTCAGGAGCACATTGCCGTTGAAACAGGCCGAGCTAGCCAGCATGGTCGCGATGCCATCCTTGGTAATGTAATCAGCCTCTGTTTCGTTCCGGTTGTAGGCAAAGGAGTGACCCATGCCGCGTGTTGTTTCCCAGATAAACGGAAGAATGTGATTGAACATGCCGTATTCGGGTGTGCGGACATCCCACACAGGTGGCTTGGGCGGCAGAACGCCTGTCATGCCCTCCGGACGCTCCAACGCATCGGCCAGCAGCTCACCATCGATCGGGAACCAGCGATCATTGGTCAGACCCTCGGGAATGGAATTATAGTACTTGGCGAGGATGTCGAACGTGGCCTGCTGGCTCGGATAGCCAATATCGTTCCAGAGGTAGTCAGGCTTGTAGCGCTCGATCAGCTCATAATAATGCGCATTGGCATATTCCGTGTAGTTTTCCGCCTCACCTGGAATATTGAGACCAAGGTGCCCCAGGCTCTCGATGCGAATGTGTTTGAAGGTCCAGTCGATACCGCCTGAATAATAGATTCCGAACTTGAGGCCCTCTGCACGGACAGCATCGGCAAGTTCACCGACTACATCGCGCGTGGTCTGCCAGTTCGGCTTATGAGGATTTGGTATCGCACTTGGCCACAGCAGGAAGCCGTCATGGTGCTTGCTGACAAGCACGACGTAACCGGCCCCCGACTTTTTAAAGAGCTTCGCCCAAGCGACAGGATCCCAATTCTCCAGCGACGCGTTAAATGCCTCGCCGAAATTATCGTAGGAATAATCCTCGCCATAAGTCTCCCGGTGGAATTGCGCCGTCGGGCCGTCCTCGAACATGACCGTATTGCGGTACCAGGCTGCGTAGGGCGTGTGCGCAAATGCATTTGCCTCCGACTCTTCCGCAAGCTTATCAATCTGCTTGCTATGCGGCGCGAAGGACGGAATGGAGTATGGCCCCCAATGGATGAAAATCCCGAATTTTGCATCACGGAACCATTCCGGCACCTCGTGTTCATTCAGGCTGGCTCGTGTGGGCAGGTAGGTTTTTTCGGTTGCGGTCATTGGGTCCTCCGAGTGAGTTTAGATGCGCAAGTCACGCGACGGTTTCTTCCGCCCAGACACTGCCACATGGGAATTCGTAATCCACGAGGCTTTGCGGCAGGATGTCGACAGAATAGCCCGGTGCCAGCGGCGCCATGTAGCGCCCTTCGCGGATTTCAATCGGGTTCCTGAAGTGCTCGTGCAGATGGTTGGCATGTTCAATGACCCTGCCCTCTGTCGTGCCCGAAATGCAGACATAGTCGATCATCGACAGGTGCTGGACATACTCGCACAAGCCCACACCGCCAGCATGCGGGCAGACAGGAATCCCGGCCTTGTCGGCCATCAACATTACAGCAATGACCTCATTGACCCCTGCGAGCCGGCATGAATCGATCTGGCAGAACCCAATGGCCTCCGCCTGAAGGAACTGCTTGAACATGACCTTGTTGTGCGCATGCTCTCCCGTCGCCAACAGGATCGGCGCGACGCGATCAGCAATCGCCTTGTGACCCAGCACATCGTCAGGGCTTGTCGGCTCTTCAACCCAGTAAATATCGTAGGGCGCCATGGCTTTGACGGCAGCAACGGCCTCATCGACACTCCAGACCTGATTAGCGTCAACGCTCAAACGCACGTCGCTGCCAAGCGTGTCGCGGAACAGGGCACAGCGACGCACATCCATGGCGATATCGCCGCCGACCTTGATCTTAAAATGACGCCAGCCATCAGCATAGGCCTGCTTCAACAGGCTGACGATGGCCTCATCCGTGTAACCGAGCCAGCCAGCTGATGTCGTGTAGGCCGGATATCCATCCTGCAGGAGCGTAGCGATGCGCTTATCCTTGCCGGTGGCTTGTTGCCGGAGGCGATCCAGCGCCTCCTCTTTCGAAAGGAAGTCCGATATATGGCGGAAGTCGAGCGCCGAAATAATGCGCTCTGGCGACATGTCGCTAACGTATCTCCAAAGCGGCTTCCCGGCGCGTTTGGCGAGGGCGTCCCACACCGCATTGATGAGCGCAGCGGCCGCCAGGTGAACAACACCCTTCTCCGGGCCAAGCCAGCGATACTGGCTGTCATTGAGCAACAGACGCGACGCGAGACTCAGGTCTTCCTCGAACTCATCCAGGCTTCGGCCGATCAAGTGAGCGCCAAGCCCGTTGATCGCAGCCACACACAGGTCATTGCCGCGACCAATGGTGAACGTAAGCCCGTTGCCGACCTGTTCGCCGCCCTTCATGATGAGGGTGGCATAAGCGCAGGAATAATCCGGGTCCGGATTCATGGCATCGGAACCATGCTTCTGCCGGGATGTCGGAAAGCGGATATCACGCGCTTCAATACGATCGATAATCATAGGGAAAGTCCAAGTTTAAAGATTTGCACAGCCTCATCGGCCCACTCATTAACGTTCAGGCGAAGTGTGTTCTGGTCAAACGACCAGTCACCGACCTGCCCACCAATTTGCTCAAGGGAGGAAACGGTCCTCACATCGGACGGAAGCTCAATTTCCAGCGCGCCCAGACCGGGCTTTCCGAACATGTGAAGGTAGAGCGAATTGGTATCGCGCGTTGCGCCGATATTGACGCCGTCCAGAGTCTTGCGCGACAGTTCGACAGGTCGGGTGCCCTGGATTGCTTGTCCATACTTTGCCAGCCACGCCCCGGCGTCCTCAAGCCGATCAGCCTGGGCTGGGTCCAGCTGCGCATCACCGCGCGGGCCTACGTTCAAGAGGACATTACCGTTGAAACACGCCGAGCTGGCGATCATGGTCGCGATCGCCCCCGGCGTGAGGTAGTCCGCATCTCCCTCGTGCTGGTTATAGGCAAAAGAATGCCCCATGCCGCGCGTCGTTTCCCAAAGGAACGGGAGGATGTGGTCAAACATGCCGTATTCCGGCGTACGAATATCCCAAACAGGCGGCTTGGGCGGCAGAACGCCCGTCATCCCTTCCGGCCGCTCGAAAGCATCCGTCTGCAACTCGCCGTCGGGTGAAATCCAGCGGTCGTTTGTAAGACCTTCAGGGACAGTGTTATAGTAGTCGGCGATGATATCGAACGAAGACTGCTCGCTCGGATAGCCAATGTCATTCCAGAGATAATCAGGCTGATAGCGCTCGATCAACTCATGATAATGCGCATTGGCGTATTCAATATAGCCCTCGGCTTCGCCGGGCATGGCCATCAAATCCTGGATCGATTCAATGCACTTATCTTTGAATGTCCAGTCGATACCGCCTGAATAATAGATGCCAAACTTGAGGCCCTCGGCACGCGCGGCCGCCGCGAGTTCACCGACCACATCGCGTGTGGTCTGCCAGTTGGGCTTATGCGGATTAGGTGTTTTGCTGGGCCACAGCAGGAAGCCGTCATGATGCTTGCTGACCAGCACGACATAGCGCGCACCGGAGCGCTTGAAGAGTTTCGCCCAGGCGACAGGATCCCAGTTCTCAAGCGACGCATTGAATGCATCACCGAAATGATCGTAGGAATAATCCGCACCATAGGTCTCACGGTGGAATTGCGCTGTCGGCCCATCCTCGAACTTCATGGTATTCAAATACCACTCCGCATAGGGATTGTATTTGAACGCCTGCATGACATTGTCGGCAGAGCCTTCGGACTTTTCCGGCTGGTGCGGCGCGAATGCGGGGATCGAATAAGGGCCCCAGTGGATGAATATCCCGAACTTCGCGTCACGGAACCAGTCCGGAACCGGGTGCCCGATGAGGCTGTCCTGTGTCGCGGTATAGGCTGATGCTTGCTTAGACATTGCCACAAACCTCGCAAGACGAGTGATCCGTCCATACGGCGGTGTACCGGCGCGACACGCTACAGGTCATCTACTTCCTCCCGAATCTGCAGCCTCTATTTGTGCCGCTTGAAGAAATTGATAGATAAATGGCGTTTCATATGCAAGCAATATGTTTGCATATGAACGATTATGTCGCTGATGGAAGTTGCCAGAACGAGGGATGTCCAATGACAGATCGGCCTCGATCAGCATCGGAAATTTGGCGTGTTGCGGAGATTTGCGATAGGGCTGCCGAGCTTTCGTCGCATGCCGTTCGCGCGTCACGCTCGCACCAGAACGAATTAACAGGGAGGAATATGAAAATGGAGCGCAAGGCATGGGCCATCTACCTGAAGCCCGAAAAGAAAGCCGAATACAAAGAGCTACACGCCAATGCTTGGCCCGAAATCTTGCGGCAGATCACGGCCTGCAACATTCGGAACTACAGCATATTCCTGCGTGAACCGGAGAACATTCTCTTCGGCATCTATGAATATCATGGCACGGACATCGACGCTGACATGAAGATGATGGCAGACGACCCGGAAACACAGAAATGGTGGGCGCTGACTGACCCTTGCCAGACCGCGTTTGAATCAGCGGCGCCGGGTGAGTGGTGGGTCCCTCTCGAAGAGGTCTTCCATCACGACTAGGATTCCAGCGGTAGCGTGTAACCAAGCGCCGAGGAAATGCGTCCGGCTGCAGCTGCGACCATGCCGGGCGCCTCATCGAGGGATACACGCGAACCGCGCGTCACCACGAAGGGTACGGTGAGGCTCGCCACGGCACCGGAGCTTGTTGAATCAAAAACCGGCGCGCCGATATCGGTCACTCCATCAACAATACGAGACGCCATGCGCGCAAAACCGTTCTGGCGGACGATGGCGGCCTCTTTCTCGAGCAGGCCGATTGCGTCATCGTCGATACCTGCGGCGTGCAGGTCCTCGATCATCTTTGCCTTGTGCATCGGTGAGGCAAAGGCAAACAGGACGAGACCGGAGGCTGATTTCATGATTGATCGGCGATAGCCAAGCCGGACACTGAAACCAACATCATCAGGACTCTCTGTGCGCGCGATGACGACGATCTGATCGGAGCTGACCACAGCCAACTGTATGGATTGCTTCATCCCCGCCGCCAGCGCTGACATTTCCGGCAATGCCGCCTCGTGGAGGTCACGCTTGGGAGGTGAGCGCATTCCAACTTCAAACAGTCGGTTGGAGAGTTGCAGTTTTTCAGGATCGTCCGTGCGTTCGACATAGCCGCGCATCTCGAGAACGATAACCATACGATAGATTTCACTGCGGGAACGACCGAGATTACGGGCGATATCCGAGACCGACTGGGGCGTTCTCAGACCGGCAAGACATTCCAGTATGTCGAGTCCCTTCTCCAGTGCTGGCGCCTTGTAAGTGTTGTCCGCCATGAAGTATCGCCCCCGGAAAATATAATCTTCTGTTTCATATATGAATCAAAGCGTAAAAACGGCAACCCTGTATGCGTGCCAGCTTATCGGTGAAGAGCAGTGCGAGTCAGAGGCTTTCAGGTATCAAATCAGAGCCAGCCCTAAGCTTTCGCATCAAGTATCGCCCGCGCGCCCGCCTCAGCGACCTCCAGCGAGCTGGATAGTTCTACACCAAGGTCGATAGCCGTCGGCGCCTCAACCCATTTGTCATTCGCCAGGCTGACACTGGCAACAAGCAGTGCAGCGACAACATCCGAACGGTAATCAACCGTACGGTCCAGACCGTACTGATGGGCGATATATTCCGCGTATATGTCCCGGAGCGAATGCTCGTATGCCGACAAGGCATACGCAAGGTCCTTGTCCTCACGCAAGCCGCGCCAGAGCATCAAGCTTTGGCTGGACTGCTTCTTTGCCACAATGACAGCCGCCTCTACCTCAGACCTGAAAAATGCGAGCACAGGTACGCTATCCCTGGCCGCATAGGCGCGCTCACGTAATTCATCTGTCGACGTCACCCCGAACTCAATCGCCAGATCAGCCTTGGAATTGAAATGCATGAACAGCGTGGTGACGTGTACATCAGCCGCGTCTGCGATGTTCTGCATGGTCGTCGCCGCATATCCAGCATGATTGAACAGACCGGCTGCGGCACGCAGGATCTTCTCACGCGTGCGCTTACGGCGTGCCGTCCGTCTCGGATACTTGATCTCTTCGGACACGGCGGCCTCTTCAACCTTGCCGGCTTCTGACGTTTCGTCCGAGTGGGGAGGTCTTGGCATTGTAAGTCTCTCAGCCCCGTCAAGCACGGGACATCTATTCTAGAATGAACGTTTATTGAGCCGTAGCGACCCAGTCAAAGAAATGCGATTCGCCTTGCCAGCATGAATGACGCTTCCGGTAGCCAATTCATATGATGTTTGCACAGCTAACTGCCTGTTGCTCCCTTCGTGAGCATATCGAAAAAACTCTCTCATGCCGCGTCTCCGCCCTTGTGCGAAATCATCCAAGTCACGCCTTCCTCTCGATACCCTCTATTAGGTCGAAAGCTCAACTACCCCCGGCCCGGCGACGCGCAAGCTCGTCAACAGCCGATTCATGGTCACTCCGCGTCACGGGATAGAAAGTCAGGCTCGCGAGCGCTGCGAGCGTGAAGAACATCACGGCCAGAGAGAAATACAGGGCGAGGTGGTTAACCGTGGCAACATCCACCTGGCCGGGCTTCGCGCCATCCGGAAAGCCGACCAATGTCAGCAGGAATCCAGACGCCAGAACCCCCATTCCTGAAATGGTCTTGTTGACCATTGATGTCGCCGAAAAGATCAGCCCCTCGGACTGGCGGCCCGTCGACAATTCAATCTGTTCGATCACGTCTGCCACCATCGATACATTGAGGATAGCCGCCGCAATAACGGCAGATGCGACGATCATTGCAAAGACGAAGAGCAACGGCATGAGCATCGGATTGCCTGCGCTTGGAAACAGGCCAGCCAGGTTCAGCAGGATCGGCGCAACCATCGCGATCAATGTGACCAGATACAGTACTAGGGTCGTCCATTTCTTGCCGAACGACTTAGACAGGGGGAGCACAATGACAAAGGCGAGCACCACACCCACGAGATTTCCCGATGTGAGAACAGCAATATTGTTTGCCGAGAGGCCCCAGAAGTAAGTCTGAATATAGACCCCTAGTGCCGCATATAGCCCGCCTGCCATCGCGCCGAGCATGCTTGAGAACAGGATCGGTGCATTGACCCTGTGAAAAAGGGTGGAAAACATTTCCTTTGCTGTGGCGATGGCGCCCTGCCGCGGGGGTGGGGGCGAATGAACCAGCGCCGAAACCCGGCTATGCGTACCGATACTGGAAATGAATATCGCAAGCGCCATTAGCGGCGCCGCAATCCAGGCATATTTGATGTAGCCGACCTTATCCAGAAGCCCTCCTGGCGCGGCCGGATCATTCGTGAAGATGAAGGCAAAGACAGAGATACCCATCAGGATACCGCCGACCACGCCGAAGAAGAAGCGATAGGCGACGAGTTCTGTCCGTTCGTCATAGTCCTGCGTAAATTCAGCCAGCAAGGCCGTGGACGGCACCTCATAGACGCCGATGGCTATACGAGTCGCACTCGTCATGATCAGCAGGTAGCTGAACAGGAGAACATGAGACTCTACCGCCGGTGGCATCCAGAGCAGCAGATAGAAAAGGCCAACCGGAATAACCGATGCATACATGAAGGGATGTCGCCGTCCCCAGCGCGTCCTGATGCGGTCTGACCATTGCCCGACAACCGGATCGAGCACGGCATCCGCGATCATGGCAACCATGATCGCGGCGCCGACCCAGGCTGCCGGCAAGCCGATGACCTGATTATAGTAGATCATCAGCAGCGCATTGAAACCATTGTCCTTGATACCAAAGGCGATGGTTCCGAGTCCGTAAACGACCTTCGTGGTCCAAGGGAGTTTGCCGGCCTTTTCCACAGTTAGAAGTGCAGTTCGAGTTGGACGCCAAATGTACGTGGTGGCGTCAGGTAGTATGTCTGCTCAATGCCGGCAGGGAATGAGAGAAGGCCGCCTCTGGCCCCGTCATATCCCTGCTCGTCAAAGATATTCTTGGCGTAAGCAGTAACAACATATGTGCCATCCGCACTTCTCCAGACGCCGACAAAGTCGACCTGATCAAAGCTAGGCGTTTCCGTGTAGGGCCGATTGAAAATGCCGTGATAGGTTGCATCCTGCCAGGAATAGTTGCCCGACAGGGTCAGGTCGCCATTCTCGCCAAGCGGCACACTATAGCTTGCATTTAGGCCAAACTTGTTCGGCACGGTGCGTGGCAGCATTTCGCCTTTGAGGTTTTGCGGCTGGCTGCCGCTGCCATTGGCCGGTCCTGATGGCTGCGCACCGGGCTGAACGGCTGTCGGATCAACATTGTCCACGAAACAGCAGGCGCTGCGAACTTCTGAATCGTTGTAAGCATAGCTGAACATGAAGCGCAGATCGTCCGTTGGCGTCCACATGGCCTCAAGCTCCAGACCCATGGCGCGCGAGTCTTCGATGTTGAAGAAACGTGTCAGCGTCAGACCGTTTTCAATGGCATCCAGAGGTACCTGGAGGCCGTCGTAGGCATAGTAGAAGGCCGTGGCATTCAGCTGAAGCTCATCGCCAAAGGTGCGCTTTGCGCCCACTTCAAACGAGTCCAGCAGCTCTTCGCCTGTCTTCGGAAACTGGCTGATGCCACCCGCATTGAAACCGCCTGACTTGTAACCGCGGCTATAGCGGAAGAAGTAGTTCTGATCCGCATTCGGCTGCCACTGGATACCGGCAACCCCGGAAACGGCACTCCATTCATCTGAAAGCTCGCGTCTTGCGAGACCTGTCGCAGGGTCGATCGTAACGCCGCTGGCGACGCCTGGCGCATCAACATACGAAACGGAAGCAGCCGTCAGATCGAGCGCCGGCGCGAGGTTGCCTGAACCTCCGAGCGTAAAGCCGGGCACGATGCCGTAACCAATCACGCGAAGCTGCTCTGAGCCCGCCTTGTCATCAAGGGAATAGCGCAGGCCGCCAGTGAGCGTGACCGTATCTGTCAGGTCATAGTCGACCTGACCAAAGAGTGCATAGGACTTGGTTGTCAGATCAGACAGAGCCGTAACGTAGTCACCATCCGGATTTGGTGCCGCACCGAATGGCGCCCGGACCTCAGGTTGCGCGCTGTTACCGAAGTGCGATTCCTGATGGAAATCCTCTTCGAAATAATAGGCGCCGACAATCCACCAGATATCCGAGTCCTCTGACGACTGGATGTTCAGCTCGTGGCTCCAGAAGGATTTGTCCTCGATATAGCCGAAAGTCAGCGACGGGAAGACTGTGGCCGCACTACAGATCGGTCCAACATTTTCGAGATACCATTGGCAATTTGGTCCACCGGTAAAGACTTCACCTGCAGCAGGGTTTGCCGGGTCAAGCGGGTATTCATAGGAGACCATGCTGGTCTCATCATCATCCCGGTAGGAGTCAAAAACATAGGTGCGGTAGCCGCCCATGTATTTGACGTCGACAGTCGGCAGGCTCCACGTTGCAATGGTCGACAGGCCGAGGCTGTCATCCAGCTTGGACCTTGTTGGTGTGTTGGTGCTGAACTTCCGGATATCCTTGATACCTGGATTTGCCGTGGCCGTGCCTTCCTGAACATAGGTTGGAAGAAGATAGCCGAAGGCAGCGCCCGGGGTCAGGTTACCCGTTGGAAACGGCGAATAATCGTAGGAACCAGACGAGTTCGTCGCGCGGTTGTAGGAGTCGGAATTGAGCGTGTCAGCCTTGAACCAAAGAGACAGGTTGTCCGTCGGATCTGCTTCCAGCTGGAATTCAAGATAGCTGCTATCTCCCTTCCCTGCCTCGCTGGGCCCACCAGCGACGTTTTTCAGATAGCCCTCGTCCTGATTGCGGAAGGAGCCGGCAAGCTTGGCCCTGACCCGATCGCTCAGGGGTCCGGCGACACTCGCTTCAATGGCTGTTGTTTCGTAATTGCCGATCGTCAGGCGGCTGTCAGCGGAAAATATATCCGTCGGACGTTTCGACACGACGTTGATCGCACCGCCGATCGAGTTGCGCCCATAGAGCGTGCCTTGTGGTCCGCGCAGAACTTCAACACGGTCGACAAAGAAGTCGCTCTTCGAGACAGCGGAGGTCGATGCGTCATAGATTCCGTCGGAATATGTTGCGACGCCTGGGTCCGAACCGTTTGTATTGGTCTGGCGGCCGACACCGCGGACGAACACGCGGTCGTCACCAGCAGAGAAGGAAAGGCTCGGCGTAAAGCGCGCGAAATCGGACAGGTTGGCCAAACCAAGTTCCTGGCGCGTATCGGCGGTGAAGGCCGTCACGGAGACAGGGACTTCATTGAGGTCCTGCTCACGTTTCACGGCCGTGACGGTCACCTGATCAAGGCGCCGGACTTCTGTTGTTTCGGTGGTTTCTTGCGCCCAGGCATGACCGGCAGCGGTCAAGGCGATCACGCTGGCAGCTGCCAGCAACATTGGCTGTCTCATCGATAATTCCTCCCAGAATCGTTCTTTAGACCGCACTCTCCGGCGCGGCGTTATTGGGAAGCTAATATCGATTAATCTAGTTGTATAGTGTTATCTTTGTCGGAGGCGACTTGCCGTTGCGATAGCTCTGGAAGGCGATTCATTCCAAACCCTTTTGGGCATTGCAGAGCCGTAGGCATTGCGAATAAGCGACTGCAATTCGGCTGCTGCGGCCTTGAGCGGAAAGTCCGGATCGATCAGATACTGGGATGACATGCCGATGATCTGGGTCGTAATCATCATGGTTGCCATCTCGATATCGACGCCCTTGCGCAGGGAGCCATCGTCGAAACCACGGGTAAAAAGGCGCCGAAGTTCTGTGTTCGAGCGGACGTGCGATTGGGCGAATATTGGCCTGACATCCGACAGCGTGGCGATGGCTTCGCTCATCAGGACGAAATAGGCACGGATTTCAGCCAGTTCCTCCAGCGATTCGAAATGGATCTCGCAATAGAGGAGCAGCGCGTCGAGGCCGGAGAGGGTCTCGAGATTGGCCTCCTGGCGCACGACCTCCATCGAATCATGGAGATGGTTGATCACGGCATCGAGCAAACCGCTCTTGGACCCGAACTTGTGGAAAGCCAGGTTGCGACTATAGCCAGCCCTTATGCCGATCTTGTCGAAGGTGAGCGCCGAAACACCCTCTTCCGCAGCCAGTTCCAGATAGGCATTGATCAGCTTGTCCGACGACTGCTTGCGCCGTTCCGATTGTTTCATTCTTCCCCCTCATGGAACGACGTTGAACGCCGCTTCCCTTTTTACCTGCAGCAGGACACGAAAAGTGCCCCTTTGCGATTGCCGGCCGGTCGAGCGGCCGAATTGGATTCGTGCGCGTCGCAAGTGTCGCGACGGGCAAATCCCGGGAGGAATGGTCTGACTTTGTCTCAAAGTCCGGAGCGATTGTACAGCCTATTGCACGTGCAACCGGAAACGCCCTTTGGGGCACCCGGCATGGGGGTCTGTTTGTGATGCGGATTCAGCCCGAGCTTTCCCAGCTTTTGAACGCGTCGCGCAGGAATTCCGGCAGCGCGGTCGCGATGGCGCCCAGCTCAGGCGGCATGCGATGGGTGCGGACCATGGGAAGCGCCATGGGTGCCGCTTCGCTCGACTTGCGCTGGCGTTCCAGCGTGCGGGCAAGGCGTTTGGCGTGGGCCTCGGGGGCGGCGAGCAATTCCTGCAATTCCGCGAGGCGGGCGAGCAGCGAGGCGGCCGGAACGGGTCCGATCGCCCTGCCTGCTGTCTCCAAGCCGCCCCGATCCATGTCAGGCCCCAGGCAGCGGGGCGACAGGCCGTGCAGGCCCGTTGAGGCTTTCGTTTCGACGCGCTCGGTGCCCGAATGATGCCCGGACGATGCCCGAACAGGCACAGGCGGCAGCTCGAGCCCAAGGGCCATCAACATGAGCAGGCGCCGGATGATGATTTCGAGCCGGGCGAGTTCGGCGCGGGTGCGCTGGGCGAGGGTTGCTTCAGGGTGGTGGGGTTGAGGTGCCACTAGGTGGTTTGATTAGAACTTCGGAGCATGACAAGAATGCTAGTAAATTTAGTTGAGACTCAAAAGATGTCCGATTTGGAGAACGCGCCAAATGAGTACCTCTGACGACGAATTAAGATGGCGCTTGGAATCCCTCAAAATTTCAATCGGGCAAGATTGCATCGGTCTTGACTGGGATGGGAACATTCGGGCTCGCGAGTATCGCTACGAGCCAACTAATTGACGCTCCTAAACTTCGTGAAATTCCCGCTCGTTTTCGGGCACTTCAAAACGCGAATACAGAGCTCCGAAAATCCCCCATGGGACCCTTCTTTAAACACAAAGGCTGAATTCTGGTTGCCTTGGATGGACCACCTCCCAAATACGAAAAATCATCAATTAGCCTCCGCAATCCTGACCAGTGCGGCGTCTATCATCGGCGTGGCGGATGATACGGCGAGCGGGCGCTCGTTTGCGATTATGGCGAAGGTGAGGGTCTGGCCGCTGGCGGCGGTCATGTAGCCGGAGAGGGCGTTCGTGCCTTTAAGGGTGCCGGTCTTGGCGAACATCTTGCCTTCGAGGATGGTCCCGCGAAAGCGTCGCTGGAGCGAGCCGTCGACGCCGCCGATGGGGAATGTGTCTTTCCATGCGCTGCCCCAGTCCTGCGCGGCGGCGTAGGTGAGTAGCGCGACGATGGTCCGTGGGCTGACGCGGTTGTAGACTGACATGCCGGAGCCGTCGAAGAGGTCGTGACCGTTCGGGGCGGCGCCTGCCTCTTCCAGCAAGGCGTCGACGCGGGCGAGACCATCCTCGGCGGCGCCATCCTCGCTGAGATGGCCGAGATGGCGCAGCATGAGTTCGGCATAGAGATTCTGGCTGTCCTTGGAAATGTCGGCCAGCGCATCGGGAAAGGCAGGCGGGGCCAGCGCGGCGAGCGGCGGGTCGCCATTTTCAAGGCCGGTGAAGGCGGCCTCAGGCGGCGTGCCGGGCGCACGATGACGGGCCATGGGCGGGCCTTCGACACTGATGCCGCGCGCCTGCAGCAGGGCGGTGAGGCGCGTAGCGGCAGTGAGGGCCGGATCGTCGAGGCCGAGCGCGAAGCTTCGCGGGGCGCTGCCAGGCGGGACGTGACCGGCGACGTGCACGATGGCGGTGCCGGGCAGATGGGAGACGATGAGGTCGTCTTCCGGGGCCTCGTCGCCCTGCCCCGGCCACTCTGCCGTGACGGTGTGGTTGACGATTGTGTAGGCGGCGTCGCCGGGGGCCCAGGTGACCGTCGCCGGGGCGCCTTCACCGGCGGGGGCGACGGTGAGCGTGGCGGTATTGTCGTTGATGGTGAGGGCGGATGTGGCGGTGCCATAGGAAGTCTGCAGGTCGTCCCAGCTCCAGCCGGGGCCCCAGCGCTCATCAGGGAACCATGTGTCGTCGCCGACGACATGGGTGAGACTGGTGAGGCCGATGGCGGCGACGGCGTCCGCCAGCGTGGCGAGGCAGCGGGTTTCGCAGTCTGGCGTGTCAGTGAGGTGGGGGTCGCCGCGTCCGTGGAGGACGAGTGTGGGGGCGCCGGTTTCGCCGACATCCTCGAGGGCGACGAAGGTGGTGAGGCGCGGGAGCATGGCGGCGAGATCGTCCTGCCAGCGGAAGGCGGCGGCTGTGGTGAAGAGCTTGGTGTTGGAGGCCGGAAGGAAGCGCTGGTCGGGGTTGATGGCGGCGACCTCGCGGCCCTGCGCGTCCGTGACGAGGATGCCCCAGCGGACGCCCGCGATTTCGGGCGGATTGAGCGTGGTGTCGAGGTCGCGCTGGAGGGGCGTGACGCAGGCGGCGAGCACGAGGCAGGCCAGGAGCAGCAGGCTGCGGCAGCGGTATGGCATGATTGTCCCCCGAACGGTTTTTCTCAGCGGAGGTTAGCGCATGGGCGCGGGGCGCGTGAAGCGAAATGCGTGTGCTTGCGGTGGCAGAGGCGCGGGGCGCCCGGAAAGCGGGCTCAGCCGCCGCGGCTTGCGGCCTGCTTGCGGCCGGGAACGGGGGCGTCTTCGTGGTGCAGCAGGGCTTCGAGTGTGGCGATCCGCTCGTCAAGCATGGCAACGCCCTTGCCCGTAGCGGCGCCGCGCAGGACGACGGCATAGCCGAGGGCGCCAGCGGCCTGCAGGTCGCGTGTCTCGAGCGTGCCAAGCACCCAGGAAAGCATGACGCCATTGGCGAGATAGGAGAGCGTGCGTTCCAGCGCCTCGGACGCGAAACGGGCATTGATGAGCCCCTCGGCCTGCGCCGCCTCTATCAGTGCGCGCCAGGCGGCGCTGTTGCGCTCAAGGCGCTCAGGCGTGGCGAGGCCTGTGTCGTTCGGGCTGCGCGTATCGAGCAGGGCTTTCCAGATGGTCTGGTAGAAGTCCGGGTCGTCGGTGAAGTAGCTGGACGCGAGCGCCTGCGCCGAGAACAACCGGTCGATGGCATTGGCCGCCTTGATCTTGCTGAAGCGGACGGCGAAGTCGCGCTCGTCCTCGAAGACGGCGAGCACGACGGCGCGCTTGGAGCCGAAGAGGTTGTAAGGCGTCGCGAGGCTGACATCGGCGCGCTTGGCGATCATGCGCATGGACAGGTTGGTGTCGCCCGTCTCGCGGATAAGGTCACGCGCGGCCTGGACGATGCGGGATCGCCGCTCGGCCTTGGCCTGTTCGCGTTTGCCGGTCTCTTCGGT
Organism: Alphaproteobacteria bacterium; assembly: GCA_018827375.1. Classification (GTDB taxonomy): domain Bacteria; phylum Pseudomonadota; class Alphaproteobacteria; order Caulobacterales; family Hyphomonadaceae; genus Hyphomonas. The sequence continues at coordinate 137,960 of JAHJYW010000010.1, read as the reverse complement.
CACTGCCTCTCCCATCGGGCTCAGGCCCCTTGCGCGATGCGGTCGATATCAGCCTGATAGTCGAGGGACAATGCCTTGATCATCTCGTTGCGCTCAGGACCGGCCTTTGGAGGATAGGCCGCCGCGTTGCGCTTGGGACCGCGCGCCCAATAGTACATGACCTTGGCGAAGTTGCCTGGCTTGCCGAGCCATTTGTTGGGATGCTCCAGCATGTGGAAACCGCGCATGGCATCGCGCAGCATGCCGGTATCATAGCGCAGGGCGATGCGGACGCCGTCATCGAAGAAGCCCTGCATGAGGCGGGCGCGAAAGCCCGGCTTGTAGTCAGGGGTGAGCGCCTGACGTGCGCGCTTGATGGCGGCGCGGTCCTGGGCGCGCTGGTTAAGGTAGTAGGGTTTCAGCTCGGTGAGCAGGCGCTGATGATAAGCGACGGTGCGCGCGTCGGGATCAGACGATGCTTCCAGTGTCTCGCACAGGACCTGGCCACTGACGGCAGCGAAGGAACAGCCGCGGCCATAGAGCGGATTGGTGCGGATCAGCGTATCCCCTAGGGCAAAATAATGACGCGTGAGCGGCTTGCCTTCGACAACGAGATCGCGCCAGCGGCTGATCAGGTCGCCCATGCCGTGGACACGGCCAACCGGGTCTGACCGTTCGGAGTCCGTCCAAGGAGCAAGGCCCGGCAGGAGCTGGGTCATTTCGTGGAAGATGTCGGGATTGAGGATGGCCTTGCGCAATTCCATCTCGACTTCGGGCACAGCCATGGTAATCGAAAAGCAGCCATTGTCGCCCGGGAAGACGCCGAACTTGACGAAGCCGAGGTCGCCGCTGGGGGGCGGGTTATCGATGCGGGAGGGCTCGTCCATTCCGGGCTTCAGGCGATAGTGTCGGGTGAAGTAGAGAATGCCGGCGGACTCGGCCTCTTCAGGAAAGTCAGCGCCATCGATCTTCAGCTGGTCGATCGTGAACCCGTTCTTTCCGGAGGCGTCGACGACGATATCGCCAGGGACTGATGTCTCTTCGCCGTCGCTGTCGCCGGATACGCCGCGGACATTGACGACGCCGTCGACGCCCTTGTCCGTGATCAGGCGGCGCACGAGGAAGCCGGAACGGATGGTGACGTTCTCGAGTGTGCCGACATAGCGACGCATTGCGAGTTCGAGCGTCGTTCGGCGGCTGGTGATGATGGTAAGTTCAGCGTCGCTCGGTTCGGGGATGTAATCATCGCGCTGCAGGTCGCTCAGCATGGCGTCGAATGTCAGCTCACGCACACCCATGTCGAGCAGTTCCTGCATCAGGCGTGGGTGGTCACGCTTGATGATCGACCGGAGCCGCGCGAGGAAGGCGTGGCTCTGGCGCAGGTGGCCGACGCCTGTGTGCTTCCACTCATGGAAAACCTGGTCCGGGTCATCGCCGGGCGGCGGGGCATCGCGCTCGATAAGCGTGATCTCCCGTCCCGTTGGCGCGAGCGCCAGCGCCGTGCAGAGACCGCCAATGCCCGCACCGATAATGAGGACTGACTCCGTCATCCATCCAGCTCCTGCAGGAATTCGAGAATGGTTTCATTCACGGCTTCAGGCGCTTCCTGCTGCGTCCAGTGACCGGCACCAGGGATCAGCTTGTTGATGCGCAGGTCGGTCACGAACATGGGCATGATCTTGAGGGCCTCTTCAGCCATCATGATGACGCCATCATTAGTGCCTGCCACGAAGAAGGCCGGTTGAGAGATGGTCGTCGGCGCCCCTTCAGTGAGTTTCCATGCGAGGTCGTGATTGCGATAATAGTTGAGCGGACCACGCATGCCCGAGCGCTTGAATTCGGCCTCGTAGAAATCGAGATCCTCTTCGCTGACCCAGTCGGGCAGCGTTTCCGGATATGGCAGGCTGGAAAACATGTCGTCGTCTTCGGCCTTGGGCGCCAGCGTCGTGAGATCCGTCTCCCCGCCAGCCATGACGAGAAACTTGCGCAAGGCGGTGCGGATGTCAGCTTCGAACTCGGCCTCTGCGACGCCCGGCTCGAAGAAATACAGCTGGTAGAAGAACTGGCCTTTGTACATTTCCCGGAGCATTGCCATGGGCGGCACCGGGGAGCGCGGCAGGAAGGGCACGGACATGGCACCGACCGCCCGGACCTTGTCCGGATGGTGGAGCGCCGTGGCCCACGCCGTTGGCGCGCCCCAGTCATGCCCGATCACAACCGCTGTCTCGTAGCCGAGCGCCGGGATGAGGCCGACAATGTCGTTGACCACTTCGACCTGGTTATAGGCCTCAATGGCTTCAGGCTTGTCGCTCTTGCCATAGCCGCGCATGTCTGGCGCGACGACGTGATAGCCAGCATCGGCCAGGGGCTTGAACTGATGACGCCAGGAATACCAGGATTCCGGGAAGCCGTGGACGAGAAGCACAAGGGGCCCCTCACCTGCCTCGGCAATGTTCAGTTCAATTCCGTTGGTAGCAATGCGACGCTGCGTGACACCCGGCCAACTCATGCGGCAGCCATTTCGCGCACGCCCGGAAGCACTTCGCCGCGCACGTCCTGATAGCCTTCGGCCTCAGACCACGCGATGCCGCCGCCGACGATCACGGTATCGACACCATGGGAGTCGCGGACATAGCGATGACCGTCGCCCGGAACATCATTGACGAACTTCTCTTCGCCACGCGCAATGGTGGAGAGATCGAAAACGGCAATGTCGGCAATCATGCCTTCCTTGAGCAGACCGCGATCAGGGATGCCCCAGATGGCGGCTGTGTCAGAGGTGATTTTCTTGACGGCCAACTCGACTGTCATGAGGTTCAGGTCACGCACGAAGTGCGAGAACAGGTAGCCGGTGTCACCATAGGTGGAGAATGAGAGGATGTGGGCGCCGCCATCGCTGGCACCAATGTGCACATGCGGATGGTTGAGCAGACCAGCAACCTTTGCATCATCATTATGACCCATGCCAGCCGACAGGAAGTGGGCTTCTAGGCCCTCTTCGACCGACAGGTCCATCATCGCCTCGATGGGCGTTGTGTTGCGCAGTTCGGCGATCTCTTTCAGCGTCTTGCCGACGTATTTCTGGTTCGCATCCGTCTCGACGTGACGCAGGACCAGTGTTGGCCACAGGCCTTGCAGAGGTGCCACTTCCGGGATCAGTTTCTTGCGATTATCGGCGTCGCTGAAGAACGCGATGATCTCTTCGGGCGTACCGAAGCGCATGATCCGATACCAGCTCGGAAAGCGCATGAAGAGCAGGCTCGGCACCGAGAAACTGAAACTGATGTCGATCGGACGGGTCTGGACCTGGGGCCAGACGCGGGCGCCACGCGCAAACTGTTCATCGACACGCGCCATGACGCGGTTCACGGCGTCGACATTGTCGGCGTTCATGAAGAGCGGCGAGAACGTGGTCGGGATATTGTACTTCAGCGACAGCTCGGCAAGCTGGTCGAGGCGCGCGATTGTGAGATCGGAATCGTAGAATTCCGGCACGATCTGGAGTACGCGGCCATATTCGCCGAGCACGCTGGCCAGGGCCTCAACTTCGCGGGCATCCGCGTAGCGGCTCGGAACTGGCAGGAGTTTTTCGTCCATGTCGACATAGCTCGTCGAGAGGCCAGCGGCGCCGGCATCGAGGCATTCGCGCAGGACGCCCTGCATCTCGGCGATCTCGGCATCCGTTGCCGTACGTTCCGTCGCGGCCTCGTTCATGACCCAGAGGCGGATGACCGAATGGCCGACCAGCGGCGCCACATTGATGGCGAGGCCCTTGCGGATGCGCGTGATGTATTCGGAGAAGGTTTCCCAATCCCAGACGACGCCTTCCTTGAAAGCCTTGAGGGGCATCTCTTCGATCTGGTTGAACATGCCGACCAGCTTCATGCGGTGCTTGGCCTTGAGGGGCGCGAGTGAGAGCGAACAGTTGCCGGGCACGATGGTCGTAACGCCATGCGCGAGGGCGGGCTTGGCGCAGCCATCCCAGAGCAGCTGGGCATCGAAGTGCGTGTGCGGATCGATAAAGCCGGGCGAGACAACCTTGCCGGTCGCGTCGACCTCCTCGCGGGCACCCTCCGTCACTTTACCAATCTTGACGATGCGGTTTCCCTTGACGGCGATGTCCGCGTCGTAAGCTGGCGCGCCTGTACCGTCGACAACTTTTCCGTTTCTGATGACAAGATCATACATGTCGATGTCCCTCCGTTATAATTATTGTTGCGTTGAATTCGAATTCACAAACCTGTTTGAGGCGGCTTCCAGCGCATCGCGCACGTGGTGCCAGCCCTGCCCGATCAGGTCTTCAGGCAAGGTCGCGTCACATGAGGCCATGAGAACGCGGACGGCATATTCGTCGAGCGCCACCATGGTCTGGCCACCATTCTCGTACCGGAGCGTCACGTTGAGTTCGGCATCCCCGTCATGGGCTGCCGCAAGATCGACCCGGCTGATAACGGCGCCGCTCATCCGTGCGCGAGCGGCGGCTCGATGAAGATCACGTCGCTCGGCAAGATATCGTTGCTACCGGTGCCCATGCGCGCCGCGGCCCGCATGTAAACGTGGAGGTTCCAGCTTTGCAGGCTGGAGACGCCATCTTTTTCCGACAGATCCGGCAATTCGCGGTTTGCGATGCTGCTCCAGTCATCCTCTATCAAGGGCAGGATGGATTTGCGGACCCGCGAGAGTTGTGCAACCGGCATGTGTATCCCTCCGTCTTTTTTATAATTAGAACGCGTTCTAATTATATGACAAGCTATGACGTAGAGGAATGTCGGCGGGTCGACGTTATGAAAGTGTGTTTCAGCGGCGTTTCGCGCCAAGCGTGAGCGAGAGGCCGAGCGATTTGCCGGGCTGGAGCACTTTGAGACCTGCGTCTGCTATATCATCCGCCTCGAAGGCGCCGGTGCAATGGGACACGGGCTCGAAGCAGAAATAGGGCTCGCTCGCGGGCGTGTAGACGACACAGTAGGCTGCACTCCGGGATGCCGTGAGTGTCACTTCCAGACCCATATCCGGCTGGAGGATACGAGCGGTGCCGGACCATCCATCGAAGCAGTGATCGAGCACGCAATCGGAGACGGGACGCATGACGCTGAAACTGTTCGTACGGTCCGGGACGTGCGGCACCAAGGCCGTTTCGCCGAGGGGCGGCCAGATGCGCTGGGCATCGAACTGTAGCGCCGTCGAGGCCGTGTGCGGGAAATAGGGGTGGAAGCCGAGACCTGCGGGCATCGGGGCGGTGCCGGTGTTGCGAAGCGTCAACGCCAGGACAATGCCTGTTTCGCCGAGCGTGATCTCCTGCAGGCATTCATAGGACCAGGGCCATGCGGTTGTGCCTTTCAGGCGTAGCACCGCGCGGGCATACTCCAGCGCGACGATTTCCCATGCCTGTTGCCAGCCCTCGCCATGAATGACGTGTTCGTCGCCGTCCCAGTTTGCCGCGAGCTGGTAATTGTGGCTTTCGAACGTGAACCGGCCTTTGCGTATCCGGTTGGAGAAGGGCACGAGGGGGAAACAGGCTGACTCAAGCGCACTGGATGGGCCTGACGTGAGGTCGCGGCGGAGTACGTCCACGCCCTCGAACGTGGCTGACACGAGGCGTCCGCCGCGCGCCGCGTCGATTTCAACGTCATATCCATGGGCGGAAATGCGCACGACGGCCTGAACGCTACTGGCCGTCGTGCGCGTAAGATCGGAACTATTCACTCAGACAGGTTTCCTGCGCATCTTCGTCCTCGACGAAATGGATATCCGCAACGGCGATTGTGCCAGCGCCCTCGGCCCTGAGGCTGAAGGGCGACGTTACGGTTTCAAGATCGAGCCCCTTGAGGCAGCTGAGCGAGAGACGGACTTCGGTCCACTCATTCGCCGTAGCAACGTAGGCTGGCAGCGTGTCATAGCTGGCGCAGTCATCGCCTTCACATTGCATGCCGATCTCGACCTTGCCGCTCACGCTGGACTTGAGCATCATCATCAGCTCCATGTCACCATTGGACTCACGCAGGAAATTGCGAGCGGTGCCGTCCTTGAAGGCAACGCTGCCCCCTGCCCCGCCAAACGTGTACAAGAGCGCGTCTTCCTGCGCATTGTGATCGACGCGCGACGGGGTGACATCGCCCACCGTTTCTGGTGCCCAGTCGGAAACGAAGCTGCCATTCTCGAAAAACACGCTGTTCGCGCGTGCGGAGACGAGATCGGCACTGACACTTTCATCCAGATCAGATGCCACGGCGGCTGGTGTGGTATAAGAGAGGCCATAGCCATAGGCGAAGAGCGGATCATACACTGCATCGCCCACATTGAGCGGCTGCTGGTCGGCACTACGTGGCCATGAGAATGAAAGCTTGCCGGTGAAGTCATTGCGCGGCTGGCCGTCGGCATCAGCGATCAGGACATCGGCAATGCCGGCGCCCTCGCTGCCTGGCCACCAAGCGGCGACGAAGGCATCAGAGGCGTTGAGTTCCGGGTTCACCCACATCGGGCGGCCTGAGAGGAACACAGTGACGACAGGAATGCCGTCTGCCTTGAGTTTCTCGAGCAGTTTGCGTTCCTTGGTGCCGTCGATGTCATAGGCGAGATGATCTACGTCGCCGCGGAATTCCGCGTACGGCTCTTCACCAAAGACAACGATGGCGACATCAGGCTTCGCCGTGAAGCTGCCATCGGTGCTATAGGTGACATCACTTCCGGCTGCCTTGAGGCCGGCAAGGATGGAATCGGCATTGGGGAAGAGGTCGTTCGACATGCCGCCGCCTTGCCAGGTAAGGGTCCAGCCGCCCGCCTGCTTGGAGATATTATCGGCGCCATTACCCGCAACAAGAATCTTCGCGTCGGGCCGAATAGGCAGGACACCGCCTTCATTCTTCAGCAGGACGAGTGACTCCCTGACGGCCTGGCGCGCCACCGCGCGATGTTCGGGCGACCCCACGATATCCGAGCGGCCAGACAATGGGCGCTGGGACGGGCGCGCCTGCTCGAAGAGGCCGTAATTGAACTTTGCACGCAGGATGCGGCGGACGGCGTCGTCGAGACGCGCCATTGGGATGGCGCCGGATTTCGCTTCAGCAAGCGTGTTCTCGTAGAGGCCTTTCCAGCTGTCAGGCGCCATGTACATGTCTAGACCCGCGATGAGCGCGGCCGCGCAATCTTCGTTGGTGCAGCCATCTATCTGGCCATGGGCGTTCCAGTCACCCACGACAAAGCCGTTGAAGCCCATCCGCTCTTTCAGAACATCCGTGAGCAGGTATTTGTCACCGTGGATCTTGGCACCATTCCAGCTTGAAAACGAAGCCATGACCGACAAGGCGCCAGCTTTAATGGCAGGCGGGTAGCCAGCGGCGTGAAGCCGAATGAGCTCAGCCTCAGACAGAATTGCATCGCCCTGGTCCTTACCGCCTTCCGTGCCACCATCACCGAGAAAGTGCTTGGCAGTCGAGATGACATGCCCGTCGCTCATGAAAGCGTCTGAACCGAACTCACCCTGGAGGCCTTCAACAATGCGGGGCGAATAGGCTGTGACAATCTCGGGGTCTTCCCCAAAGCCTTCGTAGGAACGGCCCCAGCGGCTGTCGCGCGGGACAGCGACGGTTGGCGCGAAGGTCCAGTCATGGCCGGTCGCCCGAAGTTCAAGCGCGGTAATGCGCGCAATCTCGCCCATGAGGTCAGCATCGCGCATGGCGCCGAGGCCGATATTGTGCGGGAAGAGCGTGCCGCCGATAACATTGTTATGGCCGTGTACGGCGTCGATACCCCAGATGATCGGAATGGCGACTTCAACGCCTTCGGGATCGATTGAAGCCATGTAGTACGCATCCACGGCCGCGACCCATTCATCGACGGTGCCATATGGCTTGCCATTCGGGCCGGAATTGCCGCCACTTAGAACGGAACCGAGCCGGTATTCCTTGACCTCTTCGGGCGTAATGGATCCGTTGTCCGCCTGAATGACCTGGCCGACTTTCTGCTCGAGCGTCATTTTGGACATCAGGTCGTCAATGCGGGCTTCGATAGCAGGATCGATGAGGTCACTCTCCACGGTGGGCCAGAGTTCGACGTTCCCTTCCGGGGACGACTGAGCGTCCTGAGCAGGTTGCTGTGTCTCAACGCTATCGAGCTGCGCCGTCGAAGCCGTGTTGCAGGCTGCCAGCAGCAAGGCCGACAGGCCAAGCAGCGCCACTTTTTGCGAGTCCATTGCCATTCCTATTCCTCCCGAATGATTTGCCCTTTTGCGGGCATTATGGGTCGCCATCCAATTTGCAGCGCCCTTGCGAGAAAGGTTGCACTTAAAAATGATGGCGTTAACATTTTGGCTAAACGAAAACGTTCGCCGTTTCAACGGGAAATGGACCCAGGGGAGAAAACATCATGATGCGACAGGCGCGGACGCGTTTCACCACAGGCAGTCTTGCCCGGCTTTTCGCCCTGTTTTTCTTCGCGGTTCCAACGGCCTGCGCGCAGACGCCGGTCGCTGAGCATACATTATCGATATTACCAGCAGCGCAGGTTTCCACCAAAAAAAGCGCGGAGGGTTTTCCGCTTTTCGAGAATGGCCATGCAACCACAATCCTCGTCGACCCGGACGATGACCCGGGGATCCTGCGCGCCGTTCGCAACCTGCAGGCAGACCTTGAAAAACGCGGGTCGGCGCGCCCCGAAATCAATACGGCCATTCCGAAGGATACGCGCAACCTGATCATTGTCGGATCGCTCGCGAAGTCGCGCTGGATCGCGGATCTGGTGGCTAAGGGGCAGCTGTCGGACGGGGACCTGACCGGGGAATGGGAGGCGTTTGCCCAAGAGGTTGTCGAGCGGCCTTTCGACGGGGTTGAACGCGCGCTTGTCATCATGGGTTCGGACAAGCGCGGGACGATCTTTGGGGTCTATGACCTGCTGGACCGGGCCGGTGTTTCGCCGTGGAACTGGTGGGCGGATGTCCCCATCGAACCGATCGAGGCGCTATACGTGGCGCCCGGTCGGCGGATGGAGAAACCGGCCGTCAAATATCGTGGCATCTTCCTGAACGATGAGAACCCTGCCCTGCTTGACTGGGTGAATGAAAAGTTCGGGGGCTTCAATCACGCCTTCTATGAGCGCGTGTTCGAACTCTTGTTGCGCCAGAAGGCGAACTACATCTGGCCCGCCATGTGGGGCAAGGCGTTCTACGATGACGACCCGATGAATGCCGTAATGGCCGATGAGTATGGCATCGTGATCGGCACATCACATCATGAACCGCTGGGACGCGCCCATGTGGAATGGGAGCGCTATGGCGAGGGTGACTGGAACTATGCCACCAACAAGGAGACGCTTCAGTCTTTCTGGCGCTATGGGGTGAAGCGGATCGGCACGCGTGAAGCCATCGTCACGATCGGCATGCGCGGGGATGGTGATGAAGCCATGTCGGAAGATACGGCGACTGGCCTGCTGGAGGAGATCGTCGCCGACCAGCGCAAGATCATAGAAGACGTGACCGGCGCGCCAGCAGAAGACACGCCCCAGCTCTGGGCGCTCTACAAGGAAGTGCAGGACTATTACGACAAGGGCATGGACGTGCCCGGCGACGTGACGCTTCTTTTTGCGGATGACAATTGGGGCAATATCCGGCGGCTCCCAGAACCTGGAAGCGAGCGGTCGGGCGGCTATGGCGTCTACTACCATTTCGATTACGTGGGCGACCCGCGGAACTATAAATGGATCAACACGACGCAGATCGAGCGCGTGTGGGAGCAGATGAACCTGGCGGATGCCTATGGCGCGAAGCAGATCTGGATCGTGAATGTCGGCGACCTGAAGCCAATGGAATTCCCGATCAATTTCTTCCTCGATATGGCGTGGGATCCTGAAGAATGGCCGCTTGAGCGGCTCGCGGCCTATCCAGAGACATGGGCAGCTGAGCAGTTTGGCCCGGCCCATGCGGCGGAGATCGGCGAGATGCTGACCGCCTACACGCGGTTCAATGCGCGCCGGAAACCGGAGCTGCTGGAGCCCGGCACCTACAGCCTGATCAATTTCAACGAGGCCGACACGATTGTGAGCGATTATGAGGCGCTTGCGGCGCAGGCGACATCCGTGGGCAAACAACTTCCAAAGACCTATCAGGATGCCTACAAGCAGCTTGTCTGGTTCCCGATCCACGCGGCGGCGAACCTGAATGCACTTTATGTGGCGGCCGCAAAGAACCGGCTCTATGCCAAGCAGGGCCGCGCCGCGACCAATGCCATGGCTGACGAGGTCGACGCCCTGTTCGAAAAGGACGATGAGCTGACGCGCTTTTATCACGAGGACATTGCGGGCGGGAAATGGAACCGCATGATGTCCCAGACCCATATCGGCTACACGTACTGGCAACAGCCCGAGCAGGACAACAAGCCGGAGACGGTGCGCATCGTGGTGCCGGAAGCAGCCGGACTGGGTGTCTCTGTTCCGGGAACGGAGAAGATTTCAACGGGGGCTGACACCACGCTGACCCTCCCCGTGTTCGAGCCTTATGGGCGCTCGGTGCAAGCCTTCGATGTGTTCAATCGCGGGCAAGCGCCGTTTGCATTCGAAGTCATGTCGGATGCCGACTGGATCACCGTGTCAGCGCCTGAGCCAAACGTTTCAACTCAAGAGCCGGTCACGATTGCGGTCGACTGGAGCCGTGCGCCGGAAGGGCGCGCTGTAGCGACTGTGTGGGTGGAGAGCGGCGACACGCGTATTCCACTCCGGGTTCCTACACACAAGTTCAGTGCGCCATCGGACCGTCAGGCTTTTGTCGAGACAGATGGCATTGTCAGCTTTTCGGCCAGCGCCGCGCAGGCTGTTAGTAACGGCGCCGATGTGTCCTGGCAGGTCATCCCGAACCTTGGCCGGACGGATGACAGCATTACCGTATTTCCGGTCACGGCAGAGCGCCAGTCACCCGGAATGGCAGGCACCCCACATCTCACATACGATATCTATGTCACCGAGCCCGGCGACTACACGATCTATACCACTGTGGCGCCCAGCCTGGATTTTCGCGGCAAGGGTGGGTTGAAGTATGCCGTCTCCGTGAATGACGAAGCGCCGCAGGTGGTCAATATCAATGCCGATGCGTCGCAAGCAGCCTGGGAGAAAACGGTCGCTGACTATGCCAACGTGCAACAGACCACGCACCGGATAGAGGCGGCGGGCTTGCAGCGCGTAACGCTCTGGATGGTCGATCCCGGCGTGGTTTTCCAGCATGTCGCGGTTGCACGGCGGCCGCTGCCGGAATCCTATCTGGGAGCGCCGCCAAGTATTCAGGCTGGCAAGGACTAGGCTCAGAGAGCCCTTTCCGGCGACTGCGCGTAGACGCCCAAAACGGCGCCGACGAACCCACCCGCAACATGCGTGCTGAGGATCTTGCCATCGAGGCCTTCGGCTAGCATGACCCAGTCGTCTTGCCCTTCGCCTTGATAGGCAAAGTCGTAGACATCGCCGCGCGCGGTAATGCGCAGCTTTATAGCAGCGCCGGGTGCAAGTGCGATCTGTTGAGCGGCAATCTGCTCACCTTCGACTAGCGACTCCGATCCGGCCTTGCGACGCAGTTGAATGACGATCTCGCCAGACTCATTGCGCACAAGTCCCATGGCATAGAAATAGTCGTCGCTCTGAAGCACAGCGAGACCAGCCTCTTCCCCAGCTTTTTCTGGCGTGAAGATGAGAGAGGTTTCAGCTGTGGCGTTCTGGTGCTGCTGACGCCTGCCCCAGAAGGATGGCTGCGCGCCAGCGCCGAGGTCTACGGGACGCGGCGCGAGTCTCAGCTCGCCATCTTGCAGCGTCCACCATTGCGAGGTCGGAACGCGCAGGGTCATCCAGTTGTACGGCAAGCGATCCGCGCCAAATTCTTCGACCTGCTCAAAGTTTCCCGTGAGCGGCACAGGCGGCGCATCTGCTGGCGGCGCAGACGGCCGCTCCGACACGACGTGTGGCACCAGCTGGCCCTTGGGCAGGATGACAGGCCAGTCAGACGACCAGTCTACGGGCAGGAGGAACGTCTCCCGGCCCGTGTTGTACATATCCCCTTCATAGGGCCGCACGCCGAGGAATGTCGCCCACCACCGCCCTGCCCCGTCCTGAACAAGGTCGGCGTGCCCGACGGACGTGATCGGGTTCGGCCGATCCGCTGGCTGGTCGCGCTGCGTCAGGATCGGGTTGGCATCGTAGGGGACATATGGACCGGTCACGTCGCGCGACCGGAGCACCACTTGTGAATGCTCAACTGCCGTGCCGCCCTCCGCTGCGCTCAGGTAGTACCAGTCACCAATACGGTAGATATGCGGGCCTTCGATCCAGATCGGCTTTTCTTCCGGGCGCACACCGCCATTGATCAGGACAACGGGTTCCGAGATCGACTGGAAGGTTTTTGGATCAACTTCGCGTATCCAGATCGCACGATGCCCTTCGTACAGGGCCGCTTCAGGCGGCGCGTCATTGTTCATGACATAGACCTTGCCGTCTTCATCGAAGATGAGGGACGGGTCGATGCCGCCAACATCAGGAAGCCAGACAGGATTCGACCATGGCCCGGCCGGATCGTTTGTGGTGACGATGAAGTTGCCGCCGCAATCAACGCAGGTGTTGGCGACGTAGAAAGTGCCGTCATGGAATTCGATTGTGGGTGCAAAGACGCCGCGCGACAGGCCCAGACCATCAAAGTCCAGCATGCCAGGGCGATCAATCACATTGCCGACCTGTTCCCAGTTAACGAGGTCGCGACTATGCATGACGGGGATGCCGGGAAAATAGCCGAAGGTTGATGTAACGAGGTAATAGTCGTTGCCCGCGCGCGTCACGCTCGGGTCCGGATAGAAACCCGCAAGGACGGGATTGAGATAGCCAGTCAATGTATCGCCAGTCACTTCAAAGACCGGGTCGTTGCCGGAATACTTGAACCACTCAAAGCGCGCCGCGGAAACTGCCTCACTGGACGTCGATGCTGCTTCTGTTGGAGCGCCGGTTTGCGCGCCGCCACATCCGCCCAGCAGGAGAAGCGCCAGTGCGCCCCCTGCGTGCCTTACGGGTCTTTCCAAAACCATCACGCTTCTTCCCTCCACTGTCCTTTAGTTTTTTGCCCCGATAGCCTCTGGACGTTTTGGCTCGGGAAATGATAGCGTTACCATAATAAGTGGACCGGCCCGGCGTCAACTCGGCCTGTCCCAAGAAAAACCACGGGAGGAACAGCATTTCCAAAATCACGCGCAGGGAGTGGCTCGCACTTGCAAGCGCTTCATCCGCCTTCGGACTGAGCGCTTGCGCAACGACGAACGTCACAGCCACTAAAACACAGCCCCTTCACACGCTTGCCGCTGAAAAGGGCATGCGGTTTGGTTCAGCCATGGGTGCGGGCCAGTTGAACGATGCCCGCTACAGGAAGATCATGTTGCGCGAGTGCTCCACGATGGTCGCGGAAAATGAGTTCAAATGGTATTCGATCTATCCTGAAGCGGATGTGGTAAATTTTGACCCTGCTGACCGTCTGTTCGCCTTTGCAGGCGAGAATGGGCTGACAATGCGCGGCCACACACTGCTATGGCATCGGCAGGAATATTCGCCGCAATGGGTCAACGATCTGGAATTCAAGAGCGGATCCGCAACAGCGGATTTCGTTGAGGAGAAGATCGCGCGCATCGTTGATCGCTATGCACCGGGTATCTACGCATGGGATGTCGTGAATGAGGCCATTGATGATCAAACCGGTATGTTCCGCGAGTCCTCACTCAGCGCAAAGATGGGCGAACAACTGATCGACCACGCCTTCCACGTAGCCAAGGCGCACGCGCCGAACGCACGACTTGTCTACAATGATTTCATGAGCTGGGAGAGGACCAGCACAGCACATCGTGCAGGCGTACTGCGCTTTCTTGAGCGCCTGAAGTCACGCGGCGTGCCTATCGACGGCCTCGGCATCCAGAGCCATTCGAATTACGAGATGCCGGATGAATTCACCACCGGCAAGCAACGTGAGTGGATCGCTTTCTGCGACGAAGTCGCGGGTATGGGACTGGAGATGTACATCACGGAATTCGACGTGAATGATACGCAGCTAAAGCCTGACATCGCCTATCGCGACGCGCTTATCTCCACTTACACACGCGAGTATTTCGACCTGATGCTGTCCTATCCGCAGGTCAAAGAGGTGCTGGCCTGGGGCATGGTGGACGATCAGAACTGGCTTCAGGGTTTCCTTCCGCGCGCCGACGATGTGCTCAAGCGGCCGACCTTGTATGACAAGGATTATAAGGCAAAAACCGTTCGCACTGCACTTGCAGAGGCATTCAAGGCGGCATCCTACAGGCAGCCCATTTAGTTCCAGCCGATGGAAACACAGGCAAAGCCTTGTGTTTTCCGCGACTTTGGCATCCAAAAGTTCATCAATTGCGTGGAGAATGGCCTTGCCAACTCAGTCTTCGGATAGTTAGAGGCTGAAGGCCCCATGTTGGGAAAGTGAATGGATAATATCGCAGTGAACAAGCCTCAACCGATCACAATCAAGGAAGTCGCCGAGGAAGCCGGTGTCTCGCAAATGACGGTTTCGCGGGTCCTGAACAAGCAAAAGCTCGTTAAGGAATCGACCCGACTGAAAGTTGAAGCCGCCATCGCCGCCTTGAATTATCGCCCCAATCTGATGGCTCGCAGCCTCGCCGGGGGCAAATCCAAACTGATCGGTCTCGCCTATTACAACCCGAGCCCCAGCTATCTCAGCGCCCTGCTGGTCAGCGCTCTCAAACGGTGCCGCGACCTGGGGCACCACCTCGTCATTGAAGACCTGTCCGATATCGAGGGCGATCTGGACACGTCGCTTATCGTCAAGCGCCTTAGTTCCATCCGTCTTAACGGCCTGATCCTGGCACCGCCGCTCAGCAATAACCTCACGCTGCTGGGCCTGTTGAAGGACATGGGTATTCCCGTCGTGGCGTTGAGCTTCCGGGATGCGGAATCCGCCCATTCCAGCGTTGCCTTTGATGACGTGGCTGCCGCCTTTGAGATGACCGAATTGCTGATCGCAAAAGGCCACCGCCGCATCGGTTTCATTCGCGGCCCTGTTGAGCATCCTTCGAGCCTTCAGCGTCAGGCCGGCTTTGAGAAAGCGCTGGAAAAGCATGGCATCACCGCCGACCAGAGCCTGATCTTCCAAGGTGACTTCACGTTCGTCTCTGGCCTTGAGCTGGCAAGCAAGATGCTGGACACCGCTTCGCCGCCCACAGCCGTATTTGCCAGTAATGATGATATGGCCGCGGGTATCAGTGCAGGCGCCCAGCGTCGCGGCCTCAAAATCCCGACGGATCTGTCGATCGTCGGGTTCGATGATACAGCCATTGCGGCGGCCATCTGGCCACGTCTGACGACCGTGCGGCAGCCGATCGCAGAAATGGCCCAGAATGCGGTCGATATCATTTCAGAAATCACGAGCCGGACGTGGAACGGCGAGCAGCAGCACGTGACAATCGACGCCATCGAAATCATCGAGCGTGAAAGCCTGACCGCGCCGGAATAGCGCTGCGGTCCTCGCACGGAAATTCTGACTTCAGCCCCTCATGAAAATGGCAGGCAAGTGTGAACTCGCCTGCCATTCATGCATGTTGCAGGGTTTGCTAGCTCTGCATGTCTTCCAGTTCCTTGCCCTTCGTTTCCCGCACGGCCCAGACGACGAAGCCGATCGAGATGAAGGCGAACACGGCGTAGAAACCGTAGGCACCTGTCAGACCAATTGCGGCGCTGCCGAGCATCATCGGGAATGTCCAGGTGATCAGGAAGTTTGCGAACCATTGAAAGAACCCGGCGACGGCGAGACCGGAGCCGCGAATCTGGTTCGGGAACATTTCGCCCAGCGACACCCACATGACCGGCCCCCACGAGCCGTTAAAGAACGCCACATATCCATTGGCCGCGAACAGCGCGATCAAACCGATACTGCCCGGAAGGGACATATGGCCGTCAACGAGCCTCGCCTGCGAAAAACAGAACACGAGGATTGATAGCGAGATCGCCATCCCGATGGATCCGACGAAGAGCAAGGGCTTGCGGCCGACCCTGTCGATAAGGGCCAGAGCCACGATGACGGCCAGAATGGACACAGCGCCCGATATGACGTTGATCAGGAGGGCGTCGCCTTCAGAGAAGCCAACCGCCTGCCAGAGCACCGCGCCATAATAGAAAACGACATTGATTCCGACCAGCTGCTGGAATGTTGCCAAGCCAATCCCGATCCAGACGATCGGGCGCAGGACTGTGCCCTTCGCAAGGACGTCAGAGAGACGCGGACGGTGATTATCCTTCGCCAGCGACTGCTCGATCTCTGTGACCTTTTGGGGGGCACGGCGGGCGCCGCCGATGCGCGCGAGAACGCTCTCGGCTTTCGCAGAGCTTCCCTGAACCACAAGAAACCGGGGGCTCTCAGGGATGAAGAGCAGCGCCACAAGAAAGAAGGTGGCTGGAAGAAGCTCGATCCAGAACATCCAGCGCCAGGCTTCAAAACCAAACATCCACTCATTGAGAGCAGACCCGGCCGCCTGGGCAATGAGATAGTTGCTCAGAAAGGCAATGAACAAGCCACTGATAATGGCAACCTGCTGAATGGATGACAGCCGGCCACGGAAACGCGCTGGCGCGATCTCGGAAATATAGGCGGGCGACATGACGCTTGCCGCACCGACAGCGAGGCCGCCGATGACACGATAGATGACGAATTCAAATGAGGAGCCTGAGATGCCAGAGCCCCAGGCGCTGACGATGAAGAATATGGATGCAACGATCATCATGGTCCGGCGACCGAACGTGTCGGACAGGCGCCCGGCGAGCGCTGCGCCTGCGGCGCACCCCAATAGCATGGAGGCGACATTGAAGCCTGTGCCGACTTCCTCGGAATTGAATGCGACGCGAAGTCCGTCGACCGTGCCGTTGATTACGCCGCTGTCGAAACCGAAAAGAAAGCCCCCGATTGTCGCCACACAGCTGATCAGGAGGACAAAGGCAAAGTCCCCCTCGAATTTGGTGTTTGTAATTGTCGTATCAGTCATCTCGCCTCCCTTGGCATACCGCGGAATTGGATCCGTCTTGTATTTTGCTCATTCCCAAACCCATAATGTTAGGGCTACCATTTGCAAAGCTAACTCAGCCTGCGCAATCCGCAAAGCGATTTAAAAAAGACTTTGCGCCCTCGATGATGCAGCGCTGGATGCACGCGCAGAATTCGCCAGGACATCTGACGACAGACAGGCAGACTTGCCGCTATCTGTCATTTTGTCATCCGCTAATAGAAAAAAATGCCGCCCCATCTTGTCGGGCGCCAACTGTGATGTTAGCGGTATCATATAAAAATAAAGAACAGCTGCCCGCATAGCTGGCGGCCAAAGGGAACAAGATTTGTGTTTTTGGGAATTGATATCGGCACATCGAGTGTGAAGGCACTGCTGTTGAACGATGCCGGCAGCGTCGTCGACACGAGCAGTGCCGAAATACCGATATCGCGCCCCCGCCCGCTCTGGTCCGAGCAGAAGCCGGCTGACTGGTGGACGGCCACAAACATGGCCGTGGCAGGTCTTGATGTGAACAAGCGGCACAAGGTGCGCGCGGTTGGTCTCTCCGGCCAGATGCATGGCGCAACGCTGCTCGACAAGTCACTGACGCCGCTGCGGCCGGCCATCCTGTGGAATGATGGCCGTAGCCTGTTGGAAAGCGCAGAGCTGCAGGCCAGAGAGCCCGACTTCGCTGCCAAGGGTGGCAACATCGTGATGCCAGGCTTCACAGCGCCCAAGCTCGAGTGGGTGCGTCGGCATGAACCGGATATCTTTGCGCGGATACACAAGGTCCTGCTGCCGAAGGACTATGTCAGGCTGCGGATGACCGGCGAGATTGCGTCCGACATGTCTGATTCGGCTGGCACACTCTGGATGGATGTCGCGAAACGTCGCTGGCATGCGCCACTACTAGCAGCCTGCGGATTGTGCGAAGACCAGATGCCGACCTTGTATGAAGGGCCGGAGGAAACCGGCCTGCTTCGCCAGGAAGCCGCCGAGGCATGGGGCATGGACCGCGTGCCGGTCGTGGCCGGCGGCGGCGACAATGCAGCTGGCGCAGTCGGCGTCGGCGTGGTCGATGAAGGCGACGCGCTTTTGTCCCTTGGCACGTCGGGCGTGATCTTCGTCGCTGGCAACAAATTCCGCTCTAATCCCGGCTCTGCGGCGCATGCCTTTTGCCATGCCCTGCCCGACCGCTGGCATCTTATGTCAGTCATGTTGAGCGCAGCGAGCTGCCTTGACTGGGCCTGTCGCGCAACAGGCACCAAGGATGCTGAGCGACTTATCGAAAAGGCCGAACAGGACGGCACGATCGCCTGTCAGGAGGTTTTCCTCCCCTACCTGTCAGGTGAACGTACCCCGCACAACAATCCCTATGCGAGCGGCGTCCTGTTCGGTCTTACTCATGATAGCAACACCGCGCAGATCGCACAGGCAGTTCTCGAAGGCGTGGCCTTCGGGATGGCAGACGGTCTGGATGCACTTCTTGCTTGTGGCATCGACATCAAGTCCATCTCGGTGATCGGCGGGGGCTCGCAATCAGCGTATTGGGGGCGCATTCTTGCAGCGGTTCTGAAACGCCCCCTGTTCTATCGCGATGGCGCCTCCAGCGGACCTGCGCTCGGCGCGGCACGCCTGGCCCGCTATTCCCAAAATCCAATGCCTTACGAAGATGCGTTCGGCGCGCCGGCAACGACCAATGTCATCGAACCGCATGATGCCGACATGGATCGCCTCGACGCCAAGCGCGAGAAATTTTCACGCCTCTACACGGCGCTTTCACACGAATTTACAGGAGCTTAGAATGGCTGACACAGAAATGATGCTGGGTAAGGGTTCAGTGTTCGGGGATATTGCCCCAATCCGTTTCGAGGGCGTCGACACCGAAAATCCGCTTGCCTATCGCTATTACAACAAGGACCAGCTGGTCCTCGGAAAGCGCATGGAAGATCACCTGCGGATGGCAGTCTGCTACTGGCACACCTTCTGCTGGGATGGCTTTGATATTTTTGGCGCCGGCACGTTTGAGCGCCCCTGGCACAATGCCTCAAACGACCGGAGCGCTGCTGATGCGAAGATGGCCGCGGCGTTTGAATTCTTCACGAAACTGGACCTGCCATACTATTGCTTCCACGATGTGGACGTGACGGAAGCGTCGGCCACGCCCGACGAACTCTCAAACAATTTCAAACGCGCGAGCGACCGGCTGGCAGCGCATCAGGAAGAGAGCGGCGTCAAACTGCTCTGGGGCACGGCGAACCTGTTCAGCCATCCGCGATACGCAGCTGGTGGCCTGACAAACCCTGATCCGGAAGTCGCAGCGTGCGCCGTGCGACAGATCCGGGATTGCCTTGAGGCGACGCACCGCCTCGGCGGGGAGAACTATGTCCTATGGGGCGGACGCGAAGGTTATGACACGCTGCTGAACACAGACCTGACACGCGAACTGGAGAATTTCGGCCGGTTTCTCTCAATGGTGGTCGAGCACAAGCACAAGATCGGATTCAAAGGCAAAATCCTGATCGAACCGAAGCCGCACGAGCCCATGTATCACCAGTATGATTTCGATACGGCGACGATTTACGGGTTCCTCTCACGCTTCGGCCTGCTCGGCGAAGTGCACGTCAACATTGAACCGAACCATGCCACCTTGTCTGGCCACAGCTTCGCACATGAAGTGGCGACCGCTGTCTCGCTCGACATGATGGGCTCCATCGATATCAACAGCGGCAATTACCAGAATGGATGGGATACGGACCAGTTCAATGTGGACGTTCGTGACATCACCCTGGCGCTCGTCGAACTGCTGCCATCGGGCGGTCTTGACACCGGCGGCTTCAATTTTGATGCCAAAGTGCGGCGTCAAAGCAGTGATCTTTCGGACCTTTTCCACGGCCACATTGGCGGCGCCGATGCCCTTGCCCGCGCACTCTTGGCCGCAGCTGACCTGATTGAGCGCGGTGAAATCCACGACCTCAAGCAGGCACGCTACGCGGGCTGGAACGAATCGCTTGGCAAAAAAATGCTGGCTGCGGATGCATCGCTCGCATCAATTGCAGATCACGCGGCTTCCTCAAGCCTGAACGGGACACATAGCTCAGGCCGTCAGGAATACCTCGAAAATCTCGTCGCCCGCAGCATCAAATAGGATCGCCCCATGCAATTTTTTGTCGATACTGCCGACCTTGATGCCATCGCAGAACTGAACGCTCTCGGTCTCGTAGATGGGGTGACGACCAATCCCAGCCTGATCAAGAAATCGGGCCGCGACTTCAAGGAAACGATCGCCGAGATATGCGGCATCGTTTCAGGCCCTGTAAGCGCTGAGGTGATTGCCGTTGATGCGGACGGGATGCTGGAACAGGGCCGCAAGCTGGCGGCGATTGCGCCAAATGTGGTTGTAAAGCTGCCCTTGACGCTGGCTGGCCTTCAGGTCTGCAAGACGCTCTCGGATGATGGCACGCAAACCAATGTGACGCTCTGCTTTTCAGCGAACCAAGCCCTGCTCGCAGCAAAGGCTGGCGCGACCTATATCTCGCCCTTCATCGGCCGACTGGATGATATCCATGTCGATGGACTCGACCTCATTCGCGAGATCCGCACGATCTATGACAACTACATGTTCGAAACGCAGATACTCGCTGCTTCGATCCGAGGCCCCCTTCATGTGAAGGAATGCGCGCTGATTGGCGCGGATGTGATGACGGCGCCGCCCAACGTCATCAGCGCGCTGGCAGACCATGTGTTGACGGCTAAAGGCCTCGAGACATTCCTGGCAGACGCCAAGACGGCAGGGATCACGATCTAGGAATCCTGCTGCGGCTTTCTCAAGAGACGGAGACGATACAGGATGACAGTCAGACATAGGATACGCGTCATGCTTTTGGGCTGCGCGGCGATTGTACCGGCTATTCAGTTTTCAGCTTTCGCTGAACCAGCGCTGACTGGGCCCGTCCTGCGTTCCGCAGTCGTCCAGCGAGAGGTGCCTGTCCCGCTGCGCGGTTCTGCAGTGCCGGGATCGCGCGTCTTGGTCGAGATGGCCGGTGTCGAGATGGTCACCCAGGCAGACAAGCAAGGCGCGTGGCGGACCGAGCTGCCAGCCATGCAGGCCGGTGGACCATACACACTGTCCATACAGGACTCGTCCGGCACATCCCGTTACGACGATATTTTGGTGGGCGACGTCATACTGTGCTCGGGCCAGTCAAACATGGAGTTCCCGGTTTACAGGGCGCTGAATCCCGACCGGGTGATTGCGAGTGCGGACAACCCGGAAATCCGGCTCATGACAATCCCGCAGGTCACGAGCATCAGGCCTCTTGAAGCGCTGCCGGAAGGCACTGTGTGGGAAGGCGCCACACCTGAAACCGTCAGGGATTTTTCGGCCGTCTGCTATTTGTCGGGCAAGGCTTTGCAGGAAGACAGCGGTGTCCCGCTCGGCCTGATCGATGCGTCATGGGGCGGTTCGCAGATTGAGGCGTGGCTCTCGGCGGATGACCTGGAACGTGTGGGCGGTTTTTCGGCGCAGCTTGAGCAGTTGTTCCTCTTCGCACAGGACAAGCATGCAGCCATGGTCGCCTATGGCGAAGAATGGGAACACTGGTGGCGCGCGTTCTATGATGGCGACACGACGTGGGCAGACGATGCGGATGGTACGGGATGGAAACCCGCACCAGCTGAAATGGCCGACTGGCAGACATATGACGATCCGGAGCTGAAAGATCATCTCGGCCGCGTCTGGTTTGGCAGGTCTTTTACGCTTTCAGCCGTTCAGGCGCGCGAGGGCGGGGCCTTGTCGCTTGGTCTGTTCGACGACACTGACGCGACCTGGATCAACGGTCATTTTCTTGGCTCGACTTCCAGCTGGACTGACGCGCGGACCTATGCCGTTCCCGCCGGATTCCTGAAGGCAGGCAAGAACACGATCATCGTCAATGTGCGAAACACCTACGGACCCGGTGGAATGATGGGGCCAGCTGATGCTGTCAGCCTGAAACTCACCTCTGGCAATATCCTGCCGCTTGGCAGGGACTGGTCATACAAGGTTATCAGCGAGGACAAACCCGGCGGGCCGCAGCCGCCATGGGAATCGGTGAGCGGCTACACAACGATCCATAATGCCATGACAGCGCCGCTGGCGGGATACCCCCTGCGGGGCGCCATCTGGTATCAAGGCGAAAGCAATACGGATCGCGGCGAGCGATATGAGCCGCTTCTTGGCCAACTGATTGCACGCTGGCGGCAGGATTTTGGCGCCGAGTTACCGGTCGTAGTGGTGCAGTTGCCGGGCTATGGGGCGATGCCGGATGAAGCGGGACCTTCCGGATGGTCCGATGTCAGGGAAGCCGAGCGTATCGTTGCGCTCAATGATCCGCTGACAGGACTGGCTGTTACCATTGATGCTGGCGACCGGACAGACATACATCCACCCAACAAGCAGCTGGTTGCCGAGCGGGTGAAAGATGTTTTCGATGTACTCGACGGCCAACAGGGAGGCTTCGCCGATGGCATCGCGCCATCGCGCGCAACTCGGATCCAAGGTTCCATTGAAATGGAAATGCCTTCCGAAGGACTGAAGGTGATCGGGTCTGACAGGCCGGTCGCTTTTCAAGCCTGCGATATTTCGGGCAGATGCGAGTGGGCGGACGCGAGCCTGAATGGCAGGAGCATACGTATCGAAGTTCCTGCAGATTTGGAGCCTGCCGTGGTTCGCTATTGCTGGGGCGACGCCCCTTTTTGCAACCTCTTCTCGGACACCAACGTTCCGGTGGTTCCCTTCAGCCTTGTGGTGGATTGAGCAGGTGTCTCCCGCCCCCAATTGGGAGCGGGAGTGCCCCACGTGCCCCGCGCTATTCCCCGGCGAAGTTGACCTTCGCTGAGACCGCGCCATCCTCCGTGACAAAGCCGGGCTGCCCCCCGCCGACCGAGAGTGTTGCCGACATGCCTGAAGGTGCGACGAGTTTGCCGGCCTCGTCAAAGTAACCGAGCCGTTCAGGCGACAGGTCGAACGAAACACGCTTACTTTCGCCGGGCGCCAGATCGACTGCATCGAAGGCAACCAACTCGACGCGCGGTGTCGATGGGTTTGGCCTGTTTTCAAGCTGGACATAAGCCTGCACGACTTCGCGTCCGGCCCGGTCACCCGCATTCGTCACGGTCACGGACACCGGCATCGCATCCGATCCAGCAGGATTTTCAGGCACAGAAATGTCCGAATACTTGAAAGTCGTGTAGCTTAATCCGTAGCCGAACGGATAGAGCGGCTCTCCCTCGTAGTATTTATATGTCCGGTTCTGCATCGAATAGTCGTCAAACGCCGGCAGACCGTCGAGTGACTTGTAGAATGTCACCGGCAGCCGGCCTGACGGGCTGTAGTCACCCCAAAGCAGGTCTGCGATCGCGACACCTGCCTTTTCACCCGGATAGAAAGCCTGGACGATGGCCGGCAAATTTTCGTCTTCCCAGTTGAGCGCCATGGCACTGCCGGAGAAATTGATCAGCACGACCGGCTTGCCGGTGGCATGCAATCTCTTCAGCAGGTCTTCCTGCACCTGCGGCAGCTTGAGGTTTGTCCGATCCCCGCCAAGGAAGCCGTCAATCTTGACGCTCATCTCCTCGCCTTCAAGCTCAGCGTCGATACCGCCGAAGAAGAGAACGACATCGGCATCCGCGGCCGCCGCCATAGCCTCACCCGCCCAATCACTGGACGTATTGACCCATTCCAGTTTGGCGGTCGGTTCGATCGTATTGATCGGCCAGTTCCGCTTTACCGTGAGGGTGTACTCAACGGGATAGGCCTCGCCGGCCTTCATCTCGACCGGTCCCTCGCTGATAGCCTTGCCTGCAACAGTTGCCTCCGATGATTGCGGCACCTTGAAGCTATAAAGACCATCTTCCTCCGGGACGATCACACCACTCCAGATAATCGAGAACTCGTCCGCAATGTTCCCATTGATGGGCGACGTCTTCCAATGATGATCAATTTGCGCGTCGACACCTACCGAAACCGGATCTCCGTCGCGGGCAGGATTGTCCCAGCTCTTCATGGTGAGGCCGGGTTCCAGAACGCCCTTGTCATTCATGTGCTTGAGCACGCTCGCTTCGACTGGCGCGTGATTCGCGAAGACATGACCGGCGAGTGCAGAGCCGGCAGAGTAGGTCACATTCGCGGCCCCGGCCTTGGCAATCACACCTTCCAGTGCGGTAACGGGTGCAGTCGGATAGCCATAGTAATTCGCGACGAGTGTCAGATGATTGTCAGCGTTGGGCCCGATCACCGCGACCTTTGTCCCCTCTTTCAAAGGCAAGACACCTTCATTCTTCAGGAGGACAAGCGAATCACGCGCCGCTTCAGCCGACAGCGCCAGGTTCTTTTCACTTGCAACGACGTCGTAGGGAATGTCGGCGTATGGCACGTCCTTGTCGAATTCACCGAGGCGAAACCTTGCCGTGAATAACCGCGTGACGGCCTGATCTATGGTTGCTTCGTCAATCAGGCCTAGCGCGACGGCTTCCGGAAGAGCATCCATCTTGTTGCCCTCGCCATCTCCGCAATTCAGATCCGTTCCCATTTTGACAGACAGCGCAGCCGCCTCTGCACGCGTAGCTACGTAGTTGTGGGCATAGTCATAGTAGAAGTCACCGATAGCGCCGCAGTCAGACACAACGTATCCATCGAAGCCGAGTTCGCCGCGCAGAATATCGACCATCAACTCCTCGCTGCCGCACGCTGGCGCGCCACGGAAAGCGTTGTAGGCGCACATGACCGATGCAACCTCGGTGTTGTCAAAAGCGGCCTTGAATGCACCGAGATAGGTTTCGTGCAGGTCGGCTTCTGTGGGATCATAGTCATCGGAGTGACGAGTGGTCTCGGGGCCTGAATGCACGGCAAAATGCTTCACTGTTGCGACAGCTTTCAGATACTTCTCGTCGTCTCCCTGAATGCCGTTGACGAAGTTTGTTGCCATCCTGCCGGTCAGGAATGGATCCTCACCATAGGTCTCCTGCCCCCGGCCCCAGCGCGGATCGCGGAAGATATTGATGTTTGGCGACCAGAAAGTCAGATCCGTATACATCTCGTACACGCCCTGGCTCGCGAAATTGTTGTGCTTGGCGCGGCCCTCATCCGAGATAGCCGTCGCAACCTCAAGCATCAGGTCCTCATCCCATGTTGCCGCAAGGCCAATCGCTTGCGGAAAGACGGTTGCCTCACCAGCGCGCGCGACTCCATGCAGCGCCTCGTTCCACCAGTTGTGTTTGCGAATGCCGAGACGTTCGATCGGCGTCGCCTTGTCATACATCTGCTCAGATTTTTCAGCGAGCGTGAGACGACCCACCAAGTCCGCAGCACGCTCTTCCGGGCTTAAGGCAGGATCCTGAAAGGGATACTCATACGTGGCGTCCTGGAGGTTGTTTTCCACGAGTTGAGTGGCGGGCGCCGAATCGTTTACGGGCTCGCCAGAAACACCTGCACATGCTGCGACTCCTGCAATCAGAGCAGCGATTGCCACCGTCTCCCGAAATCGAGTGCTCTTTGTTCTGAATGTCGCCTGCATGTATTCCTCCATATGTGGGAGACATCGCATCGTGCCTATCTCCACTCGCATTTTCTTCTTTGTTGCACGCTAACATATCTCTCGCCAAGCCCTTTCCGACCCGAATGCGCCTTCAATAATATTGCACGCGCGCGCAATCATGGAATTCGACCTAAAAGTGAGGTGTTGCCAATACGACACACTTTTCTGACATCGCTAACATTTTTATGATGCCCTATTGATAGCGCAAACATTTCGTGGTCGCATCAACTCAGGCATGAAGTCCGGAATACCCGGCCATGACCAAATTAAAAGCAAGTTCGGCGCATCTGGTGATGACGTCGACGTTCAGAGGGAGGAAGTCTATGACCTTTACCAAGGAAGAAATTGGTGTGCGCGGCAGTCGCAGACCCAAGTGGGCCGCCCTACTCTGCGGCGTCTCGGCTGTGTCGCTCATGGGTGCGATGTCGGCATCAGCTCAGGAAGCCGTGGACGAGGAATCCCGACAGGAAGTTGTCGTGGTGCAGGGTATCCGCGGTTCACTTGAGCGTGCGATGGACCTCAAGCGTGAATCGAACGGCGTTCTGGATGCCATTTCCGCCGAGGACATCGGCAAGTTTCCCGACACCAACCTTGCTGAATCGCTTCAGCGCATCACCGGCGTGTCCATCGACCGCTCGAATGGTGAAGGCTCCAAAATCACGGTCCGGGGCTTTGGTCCCGACTTCAACCTCGTCACACTGAATGGCCGCACACTGCCCACCGCAGACATCGGGGTCATCGGCGAGCGCGGCAACTATGGCGCTGGCGGCGACCGCTCATTCGACTTCTCCAATCTGGCTTCAGAAGGCGTCAGCAGCCTCGAAGTTTACAAGACAGGACAGGCGATCCTGCCGTCAGGCGGTATCGGCGCGACTGTCAATATCCGGACACGCCGCCCTCTGGACAATCCGGGGCTCCAGGCATCGGCCGGCGTCAAAGTGCTTAATGATACAAGCAATGAAGGCGGAGACGACTACACGCCTGAGCTGACGGGGCTGGCGAGCTGGACGGACAACACCGAGCGCTTCGGCGTGGGCGTGTTTGGATCGTATTCCAAGCGGGATTCCGGTGCACCAACACAACAGGTTAATGACTGGCTGGTCTTCGATCCGGCGGTCGACGGTCTGTTCGGCGACAGCGGTTATGTCCGCGGCAACGGGACAACAGATGTCACCAACCCACCCGCCGACGATCAGCTTTGGGCCGTTCCGCAGGATAGCCGTTATGACTTCTCGGATATCAGCCGCGAGCGTGTAAATGGTCAGCTGGTTATGCAATTCCGTCCAATGGACAACCTGACGCTGACCGGCGACGTGACTTATGCACAGAACAAGGCGGAAGAAGACCGGTATGAGCAGACCAACTGGTTCGCGACACCGTTTGATCAGATCATTTTCGACAATGATGGCCCTGTCGCAACAGCTGTCTTCCTTCAGGAAAACAACAATGGCACCAAGGATATCGGCTTCGAGCAGACCAACCGCGCGACCAAGGATGAACTGACGTCTATCGGCTTCAACGCCGAATGGGAGTTCAGCGATCGCGGCCGCTTCATTCTCGATGCGCATACTTCCGAAGCCACGTCTGGCGGCAACAACCCGCTAGGCCATTCGGCAACGTTCGTCGCGATTGGCGCACCAGTCATCCTGCAGCACTCTGTCGATTTCCGCGGTGGTTATCCGATCCAGTCCTACACGATCGATGATAGCGCCAGCGGCAATAACAATGGTGCTCTCGATGTTGGAGACCTGGCATCGCAGGTGGCACGTTCGGCTGCTTCAAACATGAAGCACGAAGTCGACGAGATCGACATGCGCTTTGTCTGGGACTTTGACTCGAGCAGCCTGACCGTGGGCGGTAACTATCGCGACACCGAGATGAACCGCACCACACGGACAACCCAGCAGGATCTCGGCAGCTGGGGCTTCAGCAATCCGCGCGATGTCGAACAGTTTGCTCCAGGCATCATGGAAGCCTATTGCCTGAGCTGCGTGTTTGACGACATCCCTGTTGGCCAGGCAGACACCGCGTTCCGCGGCAGTGCAACGGAACTCTTCACAGCCATGTCCGCAGCATACCCAGGCAACGCAGTAAACGTATCGGAGACGGATGATATAGTTGCGGAAGAGATCACCTCAATCTTTGCGCAATTCGAAATGGAAAGCGAACTGCTCAGCCGTCCGGCACGCGTAAGTGCAGGTATTCGGTACGAAGATACGAAGGTGACAGCGAACACGCTTCAATCGGTTCCTTCGGGCATTCTCTGGACAGCCGATAACGACTTCCTAGTCCAGCAGTCCGGCGACAAGCAAGATCTGTCGGGCGAAGGCAACTACGACCACATCCTGCCAAATGTCGACTTCCAGCTCGACGTAACGGACAATATCGTCGCTCGCGCTTCATATTCGAAGACGATTGGGCGCGTCGCTTACAGCAACCTGTTTGCTTCGACGACCGCCGACCAACCAAACCGTCCGTCAGTATTGGGTGGCCAAGTGACCGGCAGCTCGCAAAACCCCGCTCTTTTGCCACTCGAGTCTGATAACTTCGACGTTTCGGTCGAGTGGTACTATGGCGACACGAGCTACATCTCGGTTGGCTATTTCGACAAGCGCGTGAAGAACTTCATCGGCAACGGCGTTGTTGAGCGAAACCTGTTCGGCCTCCGGGACCCTGCTTCGGGCGCCGCAGGTACAAGGTCCGGCGACGCGCTTGATGTCATCAACGCGCTCGGGGTCGATCAGTCGGAAGCCAACCTCTTCACCATGGTTGCCTTGATTGATGCGAATGGCGGCAATGTCGCTGCTGCACAGGCCGAATTCCAGTCCAACCTGGTGGGCGGCGCGCTTCCACAAGCATATGTCGACTCCATTCTTGGTCTCTATGACGTAAGTGCCGACGCCAATGATCCGCTGCTAACCTTCGCGGTCTCTCAGCCGATCAATAACAAGGAAGGCAATATCGACGGTATCGAGTTTGCCTGGCAGCACTTCTTCGGCGAGACCGGGTTCGGCTTTGCGGCCAACTACACGATGGTCAACGGCGATGTGGAACTGGATCCGGCAGCTTCGCCTTATGAGAACCAGTTCGCTCTGGTCGGCCTCTCTGACTCTGCCAACTTCACGGCGATCTATGAGAACTACGGCCTCTCGGCGCGTCTGGCATATAACTGGCGGGATACGTTCCTTCAGGCCACCAACCAGACTGGTGACCGCAGCGGCGTGTATGTGGAAGACTACGGCCAGTTCGATCTGAATGTCAGCTATGACATCAACGAGCACGTCGCTGTGTCCTTCGAGGCGATCAACATCACCGGCGAAGACCAGCGGGTCTACCACCGCGTTCCGGAGCAGTTCTACTACTCTTATGAACTCTCCCCGCGTTACCTGCTCGGCGCACGCTACAAGTTCTAGCGGTCGACAGAGACGCATCGTTCGGGATAAATTGGAAAAGGCCGCTGTTTGCAGCGGCCTTTTTTGCCCGCCCGGACCACCCGACCAAAAGGCATGACATGACCCACATGGCGCTGCTCAATAATGTAGAGCACCACGACCTCAGAGTGATTTCGGATCACGGCGTTGAATATGGCGACAGCATCAATCTGACGCCCGTCTTCCCGACGGAGTTCGCTGAGGCTCAGCGGGACTATCCAATCGTATTTCGAAAGGACGAAAAAGGCCAATACAGTGCTGTCGCCCTGCTTGGCCTGGACAAAGGCGAAAACCTGTTCCTTACGAATGAAGGGTGGCAGGGCCGTTATATTCCCGCGATTCACCAACGCGGCCCCTTCGTAATCGGCCGCCAGAACCAGGAAATCGATGGCGAAACCAGGCAAGAGCCCGTCATCTTCGTTGATCTCGAAGACCGCCGTGTCAGTCGGTCCGAAGGTCACCCGCTGTTTCTCAAGCACGGCGGCAATTCACCCTATCTACAGCATGTCAGCCATGTTCTGCGCGTTATCAACAAGGGCGCGGAAATTGCCGGACCCATGTTTGCGGCATTCGAAGCAGCAGACCTGATTGAACCCGCTTCACTGGAAATCCGGCTGGACGAACACACAGTCTATCAAGTGCCTGATATATATTCTATCAACGAGCAGAAGCTCGCCACCCTGAGCGGGCCTGCTCTCGAAAGCCTGCACACATCCGGATTCCTACGCGCTGCCTATCTCGTTCTAGCCTCGCTTCCGAATGTCAGTCGACTGATCTCGCTTAAAAATGCAAAGCGCTCCCAGAATGCCTAGTCTTTTGCTCAAACGTCGTGGCGCATCATGGTCGAGGTGAACCGAAAGACGCGCGTTCTGGAGGGAATCCTCCCAGAGGCCATTCCCTATGAAAGGCTGATGCGAGAGGAAACGCCCACAATCCTGAAAGGTGTCGCCAGGGATTGGCCGCTGACGCGGAAGGGTCTTGAATCGCCAGATGCAGCGATGACTTATATGTTGCACTTTTACCAGGGTCGCCCTGTTGTCGGATATACGTGCGCACCGGAACTGAAGGGGCGGTACTTCTATAATCAGGATGTTTCAGGACTGAACTTTCAGCGTGATCGCGTTCAGCTTGATCACTTTCTTGATCTCATTCGGGACGAAATCGGCCATCCTGATGCACGTTCCTACTATATCGGGTCGACGGATGCAGACCTTTACCTGCCCGGCTTTCGGGAAGAAAATGATCTGGTCCTTAACAATCCTATGTTCGAGAGTAATCCGCCAGTTGTAAGTGTCTGGATTGGCAATCGCACGACTGCGACAGCGCACTACGACATGTCCAACAACATGGCCTGCTGCATCGTAGGCGAACGGCGTTTCACGCTATTTCCGCCAGAGCAGATCGCCAATCTTTATCCCGGGCCACTGGAGCCCACACCGGGCGGCCAGGTCGTCAGTATGGTCGACTTCCAGAATCCCGACTTCAAGCAACATCCCCGGTTTGCCGATGCCCTTCGCAACGCGGAAGTGGCTGATCTTGAGCCGGGTGACGTGCTCTTCTACCCGGCCCTCTGGTGGCACCATGTCGAGGCGTTGAGCGACTTCAATACGCTGGTGAATTACTGGTGGAATACATCACCGGGATATATCGATACCCCGCAGAACACCCTGCTTCACGGCCTGTTGAGTTTACGAGATCGCCCGGATCAGGAGAAGCGGGCCTGGAAGGCTCTTTTTGACTATTATGTTTTCGGGCCGGCCGACCTGGCCGGAGCCCATTTGCCAGAACATGCAAAAGGCGACCTTGCCCCCATGGATGAGGCGGGTGCGCGCCGACTGCGCGCAAAATTACTACAACGTCTGAATCGTTGATGAAACCAGACAGGGAGACACACGTGGACGGGCAGACTGTAAAGAGAGTGGTGATCGCCGGTGGTGGCACCGCAGGATGGATCGTCGCGGCGGCCCTGTCACGTCAGCTTGGCCCCCTTATCGACATCACGCTTGTCGAGTCCGACGAGATTGGAACTGTTGGCGTCGGTGAGGCGACCATACCCACGCACCGCATATTCCACCACCTGCTGGGCGTGGACGAGCGGGCATTCATGCGCGCCACGAAAGCGACTTTTAAGCTCGGCATCGCCTTCGAAAACTGGGGGGGAATTGGCGACCGCTACATCCACTCATTCGGCACTGTTGGGAAATCCACATGGATGGCCGATTTTCATCATATCTGGATGCAGGCACGCGAGATGGGCCTTGCGAGCGACCTCGGAGACTATTGTTTCGAACTCAAGGCTGCCGAAGCCAACAAGTTCGCAACATCCGAGACCTCTCAGATCAACTACGCCTATCATCTCGATGCCAGCCTTTATGCGAAATTTTTGCGCCAATTTGCGGAGTCGTTTGGCGCAAAACGCGTCGAAGGTCTAATCGATACTGTCGAACAAAACTCGGACACGGGCTACATCAACGGTCTCGTACTGAAATCTGGCGAGCGCATTGAAGGTGACTTGTTTATCGATTGCACAGGCTTTCGGGCCCTTCTGATCGACAAGACACTGGAGACGGGTTTTACAGACTGGTCTCACTGGCTACCGACCGACCGAGCGATCGCTGTGCAAACCGAAGCGACCGGCCCTGCCCTGCCCTATACCCGCGCCATCGCGCATGATTCCGGCTGGCGCTGGAAAATTCCCCTGCAACACCGCGTTGGCAACGGCCTTGTCTATTCAAGCGCACACCTCTCGGACGAGGATGCACAGGCACGCCTGTTGGCGGAAATCGACGGCGCCCCTCTCACGGAACCTCGCATCATCCGCTATCGCACAGGTCGACGCGAAAAGGTCTGGGTAAAGAATTGCATTTCGATCGGTCTATCGAGCGGTTTTGTTGAACCACTCGAGTCAACCTCCATTCACCTCATCCAGATCTACGCGTCACGACTCGTTCAGATGTTTCCATTCCACGGCTTCAGCGAAGCACTGGCGACCCGGTTCAACGATCTGGCCCGGGTTGAGCTGGAGCGGATACGCGACTTCATAATCCTGCACTACAAGCTGACGGAACGCTCAGACAGCGAGTTCTGGCGGACCATGGGGACGATGGACATTCCGGATTCGCTGCGTAACCGGATAGCGCTTTTCAGGGACACCGGATTAGCCTACCAGGAAAAAGCAGAACTGTTTCAGGTGGACTCCTGGCTACAGGTAATGATGGGCCAGCGTCTGCGTCCTCAGGGACGCCACCATCTTGGACGCCTCATGTCGGCTGATCAAATGAAGATGGCCCTCAACGGCCTCCGAGCAAATATCGACAAGGCGGTTGCAAGCATGCCGACCCATCAGGACTTTCTGGATCAATACATGCGCGAATCGGAACTGGCTGGTAACGCGTAAGAAGCGCGAAGCGTGGCTGCCCTTGTGTCGAAACGGCCCTCCAGCAGCCGGATACAGATCAGGTCATCTGCTCCTGCCGCTAAAGGGCTCAGACAGAATCCCTAATCGGCAGACCAGACGACCGCACCATTCTTGATGACCGTGTCCACGGTCGTCGTATTGGTAATATCTGCCAGTGGGTCGCCATCAAGAATGACGATGTCAGCCAAGTGGCCCGCCTCGATTGCGCCGATAAAATCACCCACGCCGATCGCTGTTGCCGCATCTCTGGTAGCACTGCGCAGGACCTGTGCGGTCGTCAGGCCGGCATTGCTGTAGATTTCCAGTTCCTTGTGAAGCGACGCCCCATACGGAATAAACGGCGAATCCGTTCCAGCGACAATCTTGCCGCCATTATCGACGATGCGCTTCAGCGTTCCGCCCATCTTGTCGACATTGACGGTTCCGAAGCGCGTCATGAGGGCGAGCGTGGGCGTGACGACGACACCGGATTCCGACACAAGTGCCACAACATCCTGATAGGTGTTGCTCAGAGCCGATATCTTCAGGGAATAGCCACGACGGCTTGTTGCGCCGAAGTGTTCCATCTGGTCGATGCCGTTTGCGACAGCGGGATAAAGCTCGTGCGACGAGACCGGGATGCCGCTTTCATGCGCAAGCTCGATGGTGCGATTCTGAACGGTATAGTTCTGACGCACATAGCTCTTGTACATATTCAGTTGCAGCTCGGTCGACAGGCGCATCGAGTCCTCGGCACGCTCAACCGTGCCGACGGTTTCCGATACGCCATACGACACGCGCGCACCTTCGTTCAGCGGGCCCGCCGTGAACACACGCGGCGCCGAACGCTTGCCAGAATCTGCCGCTTCGCGCCGCTCGACCGCGTGGTAGGGATCATCGCCGGTTTCCCTGACCGATGTGATGCCGTGGCTGAACCAGATATCGCCAAGTGCCTTGCCCTGGCTGGTCGACTGGTGGGTATGGCTCTCGATCAGGCCGGGTATGACATACTTGTCGGACGCGTCGATCAGGATGCCTTCAACCGGCTCTGCCGAAGCGGGCCGAACCCCGGTGATGACACCATTCTCCACAATGATGTCGACATTCTCAACATAGGCGTCAGCAAGACCGTCAAACATGTGCCCGGCGCGAATGGTCAGCGTTTCGTCCGGCATGTCACGCACCCAGGTGGGCTTGATGTCCAGCGTGGTGGTTGCGAGCGTTTCACGGTCGAAGAGCATGATGTCTGCGCCATCGATGTAGATGAGCTTTTTGCCATCGGCGGACCAGCTGGGGTTTTCCCCGGCTTCGGCGACGAGCACGGCATCCCCGAAGACGCCATCGGAGGCCATCGGCATCATGTAGAGAGCGCCGTCGACGCGGTACACGACCGTGCCATCTGCGCTCCAGGCGGGACGGTTCCATTGGCGCCGCCCGAGCGACTTCTCTTCGCCGACCGGCAGGACCCAGCTGTTCTCGCCGCCGGAGGCCGGCATCATGTAGAAAGCATTGTAGCCTTCGCGGAAACGGTTGGTGACTGGAAGACGCGCCACCACGATGACGGATGCCCCGTCAGCAGACCAGGCTGGCGCGCTAGGGCCGAACAGCGGGTCGGCCAGCTGGGACTGCTCGCCTGTCGCCACGTCGATCAAGTTGACCGTGCTGCCAAGGAAGACGGTCGTCATGGCATCGGAGAGGTAGGCGATCTTTGTGCCATCCGGCGACCATATGGGTGAGTTGGCCGGTTTGGCATCGTCTGTCAGCTGGGTCAGCGCGCCGGTCGACAGCTCCATCAGCCAGAGATCGGTCTTGCCGCCGCGATCGGTTGCGAAGGCGAGCTTGCTGCCGTCAGGCGACCAGCTGGGCGAGAGGTCTACAAAATCATCGTCGGTGAGCTGGGATGTCTCGCCAGTCGCAAGGTCGGCCATCCAGAGATCGCCCAGCGCGGCAAAGACGGCTTTTGAACCGTCGGGCGACAGGATCGGATCAATGACACCGAGGGCTGGCGTCGGCGTCTGGGAGGTCAGATCGTACTTGCGGCGGGCATAGGGTGTTCGGTCGAGTGCAACATGCGCACTGAAGGGGATGGTCGAGGTCGTGGCGCCGTCGGGCGAGATCGTGTGGATGCCGCCATCGGCCGTATAGAGGATGTCACCCGTCGCCGTGACGCTCGGGCGGAACGGGAAGACATCAGGGCCATCGACGAGGCGTGTGACTTCGCTGCCGTCGACCGGCACGCTCGCAAGCAGGCCATTGTCACCGATGATGCCAGGAACGTAGAGCGCGCTACCATCTTGTGACCAGACCGGCGCGCCGAGTGTATTGGCGGCAAAAAGCACCTTGAGATCGCCATGGGCTTTGGTGTCGCGCACAACGAGTGCGTCGCGTTCGCCGTCGATGACCATGGCGATCTTCGAACCATCCGGCGAAATGATGGGATAGACGGCATTGCCCGCGCCACGGAAATAAGGCGTCAGCGGAATTTCATAGCCTGTCTCGTCAGCGGCCGTCAGCTGGCGCGTCGCGCCACTGGCGCGCTCTATCGACCAAATCTGGTATCCTTCAACGTGATCGCTCGCGTAGAGGATTTGTGAGCCATCCGGAGAGTAGGACGGGTAGCGCGCATCGCCCGGCATATCGGCCAGCCGCGCGAGATCTGAGCCATCCGGATTCATCATCCAGAGCGCGAACGTATTGTCCTCGAAGGCATAGAAGGCAATTTCGGAGCCATCCGGCGCCCAGACAGGCTCCTGCGCATCAAAGGCCGGGGACGTCAGCGCCGTGGCTTTACCGCCGGCAGCGGGGATCGACCAGAGGACACCCTGGAGCGCGAGGATGATGGTCGTGCCATCCGGCGACAGGGCGGCGGCCATGTTCGTGCCTTCGGTCATCGTCACGTCGATGATGACACGGTCTTCGACCGTATCGGGCGCTGCGGTTTCAGAGGTCGGTTCGGGCGCGATTGGTTCTGCGGGCGGTGTGCGGGTCGCGCAGCTGGCGAGGGCAACAGCTGACACGAAGGAAAGGAGCGATGTTTTCAAAATGGGGTGCGTGGCCACAGCGGGACCTCCGGTCAATGGAAAAAAGGATACAGTGTCACGGATAGAATAAAAGGAAATGTCCGCCGGCAAGGCCTGCCGGCGGACATTCGTTAGATCCTCTAGAAGGATTTCTTCACGTTGACATACCAGTAGCGTGGCAGCGGCTGATACAGCGACGACAGGTAACCATAAGTATCGGCCAGCGGCGGATCCTCGTTGAAGGCATTACGTACGCCAACACGGATTGCCGAACCGTTCGTCCATCCATCGTTTTCCACGGTGTACTGACCGTAGAAGTTCCAAGTCATCTGGTCCTCAATTGGCCATGGGCCGTAGTCAGTGCTGGAGACACTCGTGCTGTAAACGTCGCCAGTGTATTGGGAGAAAGCACCAAACTTCCAGTTCTCCCAAGCGTAAGAGGCGGACATGGAATATTTCCACACCGGACGTCCACCTTGCTGGATGAGACTGCCGCCACCGGTCACCGTGACGTAAGGGTTGGCAGTGCCATCAGAGAGTGCCGCCAGAAGTGCTGCGGCTTCCTCAGTCGGGCTCTGGTAGTATGTGTCGACATAAGTGGCATTGGCGCTCAACGAAAGATCGCCAGGACCAACCTTAACATCCCAGAATGCGCCGTAATCGATGCCTTTGACTTCCAGCGGCGCCTGGTTTGTGAACTTCGCGATGACGTTCAGCACGTCCCCCACAGGCTCAAGCCCGGTGCCTGCAAATTCAGCAACCTGCTGAGGCGTCGGGTCCATGCGGATCACGTTCGGGTTAGAGCTGCCCTGCAGACGCAGGAGATAGTCGTACGATAGCGCTACGGAATCGTTCAGAAGGCCAATCGGGTTCTTTTGTTCGATGCTCCAGAAGTCTGTCGTGAACGTGAGATGGCC
This sequence comes from Alphaproteobacteria bacterium, assembly GCA_018827375.1. GTDB lineage: Bacteria > Pseudomonadota > Alphaproteobacteria > Caulobacterales > Hyphomonadaceae > Hyphomonas. Next base: position 101,622 of record JAHJYW010000010.1, on the reverse strand, counting down.
GAAAGCCTCCGGGAGGAATTGTGGTTCGAACACAACACCATAGGACGAGCTTTCCGACTCTTCCGGCTCCAGTTCAGAGTTACCCGAACGAAGGCTGGCGACCGTAACGGACAGCGTAGAGCAACCCGAGTAATCGCCTATCCGGTCCTGCCGCAGCGCGGCTTCACACTGGATAAAGTCTGGATAGCCATTCACCCGTTCCAGAAGCGGTGTGTTGACCACTTCGAGGTTCGGCGCCTTGAACCCTTCGGACCATGAACCACGGAACCGCAGGCCGTCGAAGACATCCCACGCTGCGGAAACCTTCGGCTTGGAGACAGAGCCGACATCCGAATAATTCTCATAACGGGCCGCAAGCTGAAGCTCGATGGACCGTGCGAGCGGGATATTCATCTCTTCCGAAATCAGAGGCACAGCAAGCTCAAGATAGGCCGAGGAAACGTTGCGGCTGCCTTTCACATCCGGCGACGGGCTGTGGCCCATGAGGCTGGAATCGGACACCAGGTTTCCGGTGATCTGATCATAGTAAGGCAGCGAGCCATCCTGGTGAGGATCGCGGTCATCATGATAGGTTTCCCGGCGGAACTCGAGACCACCTGCGATGCCAATGTCACCAGACCAGATTGAGAAGAGATCAGCTTTCGAGACCTTGAAGTCGACAAGGGACAGAGATGTCTTGTTCTCACGCACCTGCGTGATCATGAAGCTATCGATGGTTTCCTGCGAGTTACATAGGGTTGTACCCACACTCGGGTTTACCGGATCGCCACCACAGAAAGGATTGTATGCAGAGGAATCCGTGCGGTTAAGGGCCTGTTGGAAGAGGCGGGAGTCCACACCGTCTGCAGAGTCCTTGACCTTTGCCTCGTTATAAAGGAGCGCTGAGTCCCAATTCCAGCCAAAGGCATCACCTTTAGCGCCGACCAGGAAACGATACTGGTCGTTCTTCACGTTCACATCACGCGTGCCCGTGTCAACCAGACGATACGCACCAATCCGAAGCGGCACGCCTTCGTCTGGCACATTGGCGCTGAGGCCGTCGATACGGTTCGGCGAGCCGACCGCGCCGAGCGGGTTCCAGTAGGCATCAGCAGAGATATAAACCGGACCTGAGCCAAGGCTTGCCGGCGCGCCAATCACGGCGTCCGTTTCAGCTTTATAGATGCCGACTTCGCCGTAGATGTTCAGGCTCTCAGTGACGTCATAGTTCGCGAAGCTGAAGAAGTTGATACGATCAACTGATGGCAGCATGGTGAGCGTGTCAAAGGTCGACAGCTCATCATAGCGCATGTCGCGATAAGCTGAGGATGTCAGACTGCCTCCACCATAGCAGGTCTCGCTGCCGGGAACGAGACAGCCCGCACCAAATCCCGGTGCCTGGATGTGGAAGGCGCCGGCAGCATCTGTGAAGGTTGAACCGTCAGCTGATATTGCGCCGATCGACGTGTCGACGGGAGCGAAATAGCCCCATGGGCTGGATGTCGAACGGTTATCCCAAGCAGTACCTGCCCAGTTCGTACCCTCCGTCAGCGGACGCATATCCGCCAGGTTGGTGTATTCCTGATCGGACCGCAGGAGCGAAGAGCGGGTCGTGCCGCCAAGGTAAACGGAGATATTGCCCTTGCCGTTGTCAAAATCCCGTCCGTAGAGGATATCCCCGGTGAGTTCGTCGAGACTGGTGCCCTCGGCAACCCCATATTGCAGGTTCATGTCCAAGCCGACGAAATCGGATCGCATGACGTTGTTCACAACACCGGCCACGGCGTCCGAACCATAAATGGCTGCTGCACCATCTTTCAGCACTTCAACCCGCGCCAGGCCCTGAACCGGGATGGCATTGACGTTATACCCAAAGACCGGAGTCTGGTTATCGGTCTGCGATGTCGGGTGAACAACCGAGCGGCGACCGTTGATCAGGACAAGCGTATTACCCTGTGCCAGCCCCCGCAAACTGACCGTCGAAATGTCGCCACGTGCAGCGTTCGAGTTCCCGCCGCCAAGATAGGTGCCGTTGAAGGTGATATCGCCGGCGGACGGCACTGTACGGAAGAGGTCTTCCGCAGACACAGCGCCGGTTGCTTCAATATCGTCAGGCGAGACGACAGTCACGGGAAGTGCGCCGGAGACCTTGGCCCCCTGGATTTGCGACCCAAGGACAAGAACCTTGCTGAGTTTCGCTTCCTTATCTTCTGACGGAGCATCTGCCTCCTGGGCAAATGCAGAGTTGGCCAGAACACCCGCTAACAAAGCGCACGCGGCAACCGAAACCTTACAACGACGACCGAAGTCGCTTCTATACATATATCTCATTTTAATTGGCCCCTTGCACAATGAAAACGAGCGATCCCAAGGATTATCATCAGGCAAATTCGGGCATATTTCGTCCGTTGTCGGATCTGCATTTAAGCAAAAACCAAGGCACAAGTTTTAATTGAACGGTACATTCCCGAGATCGCCTGAACATCGTTGTTCAGCGCTCTCTTCCCAAGTGACAAACTCGCGTCGTCACGCACATGACAATTTGGTATTGGATTAAACAAATTTGTCATGTGCCCAGAAAGTGGGCTCATTCGAGCACAAACGTGCAGCGGGAACAGCAGATTCCAGAGATGCGCGCATAGTCGCCATGTCCAATAGTTCATCCCCCTCTCTGATTTTCGACAAATGTTGTGGCGGCGGTCGCATTACCGCTCGGCGAATTGTCTATGTTCTTGAACGCCGCGGCTTACTCAGCAAGTCATTGATATGCGCAGGCATTGGATCGCTGCGCTTCTCATAAATGGAGACTCCCGAATGCGCCGCCGTACTTTTCTCTCTACTCTATCGGCGTTCGCGCCTGTTGCGCTTGGCGCACCGTCTCTATTAGCGGGGCGCGCATCGGCCACGCCTCTGGTGGAAAGGCCTGATATTCGTGGGGGCGATCGTTTGGCGGGAGCCTCATTCGCGTCGCGCTCAACAGTCTGGGGGACCAAGGGCGCTGCGGCGACATCTCATCCGCGCGCGACTCTGGTCGCAATTGAAATTCTGAAAAAGGGTGGTTCAGCCGTAGATGCGGCGATTGCAGCCAATGCCTCCCTTGGATTTCTCGAACCGACGGCGAACGGCATGGGCGGGGACGCTTTCTGCATGTTGTGGGATCCGAAAGCCGGCAAGGTCGTGGGGCTGAACGGTTCTGGTCGCTCACCTGCAGCGCTGTCTCTGGAAACCGTACGCGAAAGATCACCGAAAGGGCGCGTTCCGTCGCTGGGGGCGATTTCGGTTTCGGTTCCTGGTGCGGTGGACGCCTGGTGGACGCTGCACCAGAAGTATGGAGTCCTTCCATGGAAGGACCTCTTGGAGCCTGCTGCAGCCCTCGCCGAGGAAGGCATGCCGATTCCATTGATGATTGCTGACCGCATGCGCAGCGACATGGCGCGGATCGTGAAACCGGAATCCAATGTCGAGGAGATCGATAATATCCGTAAGGTTTACATGACGCGCGGACGAACACCAAATGAGGGTGAACTCGTCAGGAATCCAGACCTTGCGCGCACTTTCCGCATGATTGGTGAAGGCGGTCGGGACGCTTTTTATGATGGCCCAATCGCTGATACAATCGAAGCCTATTTCAAGCGCATCGGTGGCTGGATGACACGTAGCGACCTCTCAGCACAACATGCCGAATGGGTGGAACCCAATAATGTCGAATACCGCGATGGCGTGTCCGTATACGGTCTTCCGCCGAACAGCCAGGGGCCAACCACGCTGCAGATGCTGTCGATCCTCAAGAATTTTGACATGGCTGAACTTGGTCTGGTTTCGGCCAAGTCGATACACCTTCAGGCAGAAGCCAAGCGCCTTGCCTTTGAAGATCGCGCGCTGTGGTTTGCCGATCCGGCTTTTGCGGAAATCCCAATTGAACACCTTCTCTCCGACGAATATGGACAGCAGCGAGCGGCCCTTATCAATCCTGGCAAAGTCATGGAACGCGCCTTCCCCGGCGATGCGCCGCACAAGGGCGGCACGACCTATCTCAGTGTTAGCGACGCCAATGGCATGATGGTCAGCCTCATCCAGTCCAACTATGCGGGCATGGGCTCCGGGCTAATGGCTGACGGGCTCGGCTTCTCATTCCAGAACCGGGGAAGTGGGTTCAGCCTTCATGACGGCTCGCCCAACCTTTACCAGCCAAAGAAGCGCCCTTTCCATACGATCATCCCTGGATTCGCGCTGAAGGATGGCGCTCCCTGGCTCAGCTTCGGTGTGATGGGTGGCGGTATGCAGCCGCAGGGCCAAACACAGATTATCACCAATATGGTGGACTACGATCTGGGCCTGCAAGCCGCCGGGGACTGCCCTCGCTGGAGACATGACGGTTCGTCGGAACCAACGGGCGTTTACAAGCCGGGCATCGGCGAGCTCAGGCTGGAGAACGGTATTCCGGATGCGACCAAGGCTGAGCTGGCCGCAATGGGTTGGAAAGTCGGCGGCACGGATGGCGGCTTTGGAGGGTATCAGGCCACAATGAAGACTGACGAGGCCTATGGCGCGGCCAGCGAGATGCGCAAGGACGGGCTGGCCCTGGCAATTTAGCGAAAGGGCAACGGGCGCGGAAAGTTGATTCCGTGCCCGCTATGCCGTGTCCTGCTACCAGCCTGCAGCCATGGCCATGCGGCGGGGATCTGCACCGGCCATGGGGATGCCCTCTGCGGTCATGCAGGCACCCTGAATACTGCCTATCGCAAGTGGCCCGACTTGTTTGACCTCATGTCCGAGTGACCGCAGCTTGTCGGCAACATCCCGGTCAAACCGCGACTCTATTTGAAGAGCACAAGGTGCACCGGGCATGTAAAAGCTCGGATCAGCCTTTACGGCGAACCGTGGCGCTTCAATGGCTTCCTGCACACCCATGCCATGGTCGATAATGTTCACGAGAAACTGAAACTCGCTTTGTCCGATTGTCTCGCCGCCCGGCGTCCCAAAGGCAGCGACAAGTTTCTGCCCTTTCATGACGATCGTAGGCGAGTTGTTGAGAATGGGGATTTTGCCGGGCGCGACGAAGTTAACATTGTTGGGATAGGGTGAAGTGGACCCAAGCCGCATCCCGTTATTGAGCAGGAAGCCCGTATTGCCTGCCACAACTCCCGTGCCAAAACCGCCACCAAGGGTGACGGTTACGACTATCGTATCGCCGGTCCTGTCGACCACTGTAAAGCTGGCAGTGTCGCTAAAGCGCGCAACATCGCCATCAAAGGGCACCGGCTCTGGCGGAGGTGCGGGTGCTGAGGCGTCCCAAGGACGGAAATCCGTCGGCGCGGAGACTGAGCGCGCCTTCGTGGGGCTTATGAGGGCACTGCGCTCGGTGGTATAAGCAGCGGAAAGCATGGCTTTGACGGGCGTGTAGGCAAAAGCTGGATCCGCCGCATAGGCATAAATGTCCGCCTTGGCGAGCTTGATCGCCTCGGTCATGACGTGGACCGAAGAGGCCGTCTGACGGCCAAGTGCCGCCATGTTGAATCGCTCGATAAGATTGAGCTGCACGCAGACTTCCAGACCGCCGCGCGAGGTCAGCGGTGTCGAGAAGACCTCGTGCCCCCGATAGGTCGTTGAAACAGGTGTATCCCATTCCGCCTTGTAGGCAGCCATGTCTTCGTAACGGAGCCAACCTCCGACTTCCTTGAAAAACCGGTCGAGTTCGCGGGCAATCGGACCTGTGTAGAAATAGTCGAGCGCAGCCTTCAGGGATGTGTCGCGATCAGCGCCGGAGGCCAGGGCCCCTTGCTCTGCCTTGACGAGCGACTCGAATGTCTGCGCGAGATGTTCGTTCTTCAGAAGCTGGCGTGGTTCGGGCGGCTTGCCATCTGGCAGGTAGATGGCAGCGGTGGTCGGATGCACCGAAATTTTCTTCTGAACCAGACCAATAATACGGGCGATGGACGGATCAATCGGATGACCATTGCGGGCATAGTCGATGGCCGGAGCGAGGCATTGCGCGAGGGAAAGCTTGCCGTGCTTGCGGGCAAGTTCGATCCAGCCACCAAAGGCGCCCGGCGTCGTCGCCGCCTTGACGCCCCAGTCGTAGTTCTCAGGGGCGGATGTCGGATCAAGCGCCAGCGGCGCTGCCCCACCGAACTTGAGTGCCTTGACCTTCCCCGTTGCGCGCTCGTGCACGGTAGCGAAGCCGTTTCCGGCGATGCTGGATGCCCATGGCTCCACAACGTTCAGCGTGGCCATGACAGCGATAGCCGCATCAGCCGCCGTACCGCCCTGCATGAGGATGCGCAGGCCTGCGGTCGCCGCTAGCGGGTGACCTGCGCTGACCACACCATGCGGCCCAGGCGTCTCCACACGATAGGCCGGCACTTTGTCAGCGCCGGACTCGGGCGCATCGGGCGCCTTGGGTCCGCTCTGTGCAAAAGCAACAGGCGTGGCAACAACACTGGCAAGGCCGGCAGCAACACTGGCTGTCCCCACAGACAGGAACTGGCGCCGGTCTGGCGAGATAGGGGGTCTGTCGAGATCGGCCACTATGCTCTTAGTAGAATCTGACATCATCGACCTCCATCCAGACATCCTGGCCACCCGGACGCTTGATCAGGAAACGCACATCAAGCATGTCGCCGCCGGTCCAGGCCTCGCTCTCAGAAGGCGATTCCAACGAGTCGAAAGGAACCTGTACGGTTACCCATTCCTCTCCCGCCACGAGAGACTTCGACCATGTGCCCCCCGTTGTTGTGGCAACAAGCATATAGTCGCCGCCATCGCCGCGAATATCGAACTGAAGGCCTTCGTAGACACTTGCGTCAGCTGGCTGCACGTTGCCGCGATTGAGCGGCAGGACAACACCTGCCCGCGCTTCTTCACGCAGAGACAAAGAGGCAGTCAGATGCAGCACGCCGTCCTTGCCGGCTTCAGGGATAACTTCATAGACCTGCCAGCTACGCTCCTTGCCGCCATCGGGATCACCGACAACCAGCGTGTCGCGATTTGTGCGCTCGGTATCGCGTCCGTCGAAATTAGCGATCAGAGGCGAGGCAATTTTACTGGCGACCATATAGGTGTCGGTAACAGGCTCAGGTGCGCCTTCGCCGAACATCAGTTCTCCACCGACGAAGGTGTAGGCCGTGTTGTAAAGAGCGGAGATGTCCGTCCAGGGCTCCCCCTGGATGAGGACGATATCAGCCGCCTTGCCAACTTCGATCGTCCCCCTCTGATCTATCACATCAATGGCTTTTGCACTGTTGGACGTACCCGCCATCAAGGCCTCCGTGGGGGTCAGTCCCGCCTTCACCATCAGCTCCATTTCATGAAGTGTGGAACGTCCGTGCGGCGTCAGCGGCATGCCGGCATCTGTGCCCAGAGCGATAAGGACGCCATTATCGTGCAGCGCCTTCACATTGCGCAGACCGGTGGCAAAGCGGGTACGACGGTTTTCCATGGCCGGCGTGTTTTCAGCGAAGGCCGGCATCCCCGGTTTGTCAGCCTCATAGACAGCGAGCGTACCGGCATAGGCGGTGCCGCTGGCCTTCAGAATGTCGATCGTTTCCTGGTCGACATCGGCATCAAGCATGCTGTGAGCGAGGATATCAACACCGGCGCGACCCGCTATGGCAGCCCGCTCAACAGTGACTGTGTGAGTGAGAATTTTCAGATTGTTGGCATGGGCCTCGGCGACGAGTGCTGTGAGCGTTGGCTCGTCCATGCTCGTATTGTCGATGCCCGACCCATAGCGCCAGCCATCGGTAAAAACCTTGATGACATCCGGTTCGTAAGGCAGAAGTTCCTTGACCGCCTCGGTGGCGGCGTATGGCGTGTTGACCCATTTGGTTGTGTTCGTATCGCTCCAGTCCGCGCCATGACCGTTCGTCGTGCTCATCCGGGCCGCGAAGTTGACGTGTGGTCCCGGGATCCCGGCAAGCCATTCCCGGCGAGGGGCAAAAGCTTCTGGGGCTTGCGCGAAATCATATACAGATGTGACGCCGGCCGCGACATATGCCTGCGAAATCTGGGGCGTCGTGCCCGGCTCACCTCGCGGCGTGTAATGAACGTGCAGATCAAAAAAGCCAGGGAGGAGAGAGAGGCCGGTGGCATCAATCTTCTTTGTCTTCTTAGGTACTCGCCCCTTCTTGTCGATGCTGGTGATAACGCCGTCGTCAATGACGACAGTTGCGACGTAGGGCTCGCTACCTGCCGCATCGAAAACCTTGGCGCCGACGATAGCCAAGGGTTCTGCCCATGAAGCTTCTGCACACACCAAGAGTGTGAGCAGCGCCAAGCCTGTGTGTTTGATCATGTCTCGGGTTCCGATACAGAAGCGCCAGATGAAGCGGGATGAGAGCACTCAAGCTTCTGGCGAAGCATGAGCCAATATTCACGCAGGGCTTCTGCTTTCATGCGTGTTGCTGAAACGGACCCGTTCTGGCGGGCAGTGTCGACAGCGATTTTTGCAAAGCAGGTGATAGATGCCTCATTAAGGCTGCGGATGTCTCATGCAGTGCAGTGTTGGTCAGAATTTCGGCACGTTTCGAGGTTGGGAGTCATGAATAGTATCCACGGCGTCCACGCCACTGGCTGCTGCAGCCATTACGATTCCGGCTGTTAAACAGACATGAAAGGTTCAAATGCAGAAGGGGCAGCACCCGTAGATGCCGCCCCTTCCCAATAACGCAAAAACGTCGCCGTTTTTGAGTAACTACATTCTAGAATTTGGCGACCAGTTCGACGCCATAGGTGCGCCCGATGTTCGGGTGGTTCACCAGGGTGCCGAAGAAGTCACGGAAATCATCAACAATCGTGTCTTCATCGGTCAGGTTACGGCCCCACAAGTACACTTCGAAATTCTCGTTGTTCCGAATGAGGCCAATACGACCATTCAGCTGGGTAAGCTCTTCGATGTAACCGAACGGCACACTGCCGCCAGCCGCCAGGTTGACCGACTTGATATTATCAATGGTCGTAAATTGACCATCTGTGTACGTCACATCCAGACGCGCAAGCAGCATGCTGCCCAGTGCGGGAACCTCACGCATGTAGGTACCTGCGAGCGAAGCGGTAACTTCAGGCGCATTGGTCAGCTTCTTACCGGAAGCATCGTCACCTGATGTTCCGCCACCGGGGAAGGAATCATACTCCGCATTCAACAGACCCAGTGTCCCCTGCAACCCAAAATTCTCGGAGGCCTGAAAATTGAAGTCCGCTTCGATACCCCTGGTGACGACCTTCGCAGCATTGGTAATGCGGATCGACGTGCGGCCGCCACCGAGGTCGACGAACTGGTTAACCTGGTAGTTGTCATACTCGGAGAGGAAGGCAGCAAGATTAAGCGTCATACGCCCGCCAAGAAGCGTACTCTTCAGACCCGCCTCATAACTGTCGACCGTTTCCTTGTCGAACTCGAGACCAGAGTTGGCCGCAAGCTCGTCCTTGTTGATGAAATCGAGGTTGAACCCGCCGCTCTTGTACCCCGAGGAATACTTTGCGTAGACATTGGCATCACCGCTCAGCGCATAGCTCAGGCTGATAGCTGGCGAGAAGAAAGTATCCTGTCGGCTGTTGACAAGCGGGCTTGGCGCGACGGACGGGTTGGCTGGATCGTAGTTTGTCGAACCAAGATTGAAGACACCGGAAAGGCGGCCGTCGAACAACCAGTTCACATCCTTGTCTTCAACGCTGTAACGACCACCGAACCCAAGGGTCCAACGATCGGAAATATCGAAGCTACCATTGAGATAGGCAGCGTAGCTTTCCGTGCTGACCGTACCAGCGTTGTAGACAACCGACCCTTCAGGCCCAAAGCCGACAATGCCTGCAATCAACGCGAGCTGGGATTCGGAAAGGCTCGCCGGGTCCAGGCCCAGAAGCGGCGCAACCGACGGCGCAACAGCTGCCGCAATGAAGGTCTCGTTGAAACTGTCGCCCAGCGTAACGTTGCGCTCCGTATCCGCATCCTGCTTGTAGTAGTAGAGGCCGGCCATATAGGTCAGACGCTCGTTCGAAGGCGAGATCAGCTGGAATTCCTGCGTGAACTGCTCGAACTTGTCGGAATACTCGACATAGATAATCGAGACCGGCGAGTAGTCGGTGGCGTTCGTGTAGAAGGCATCCGTATCACGATAGCCAGTGATCGATTTCAGCGTGAAGCCGCTTTCAAGTTCGTACTGGGCATCAAGCATTGCGCCGGACACGTCGCGGTCTTCCGAAGGGTCAAAATCGAATGCGACCTCACGGGGCTTTGGTGCGATGGTTGTCTCGGCCGTGCCGAGCATGTTTGTAAGTGGCTCACCGACCAGGATCTTGTTGTCAGCCTTCAGGCCGTCATAGGCAAAGTTGATTTCGAACCGGTCTGTCGGATCGTAGCGAAGCTGGGCCCGGTAAGCGAGGACGTCCTTGCTGTCGAGATCGTTGCCGGTGACGATGTTCTTGATGTAGCCGTCACGGTCAGTCTTGGAGACAGAGAACTTGGCTGCCAGGTTTTCAGCAAGCGGGACATTCACCATGCCCTGAAGCTCACGGGAATTATAATTGCCGAGGCTGGCACTCAGTTTGCCTGAGAACTCGTCAGTTGGCTTCTTGGTCACAAGGCTGATCGCGCCAGCAACCGTGTTCTTGCCAAACAGCATGCCTTGTGGGCCACGCAGGACTTCGACGCGCTCGAGATCCAGAAGCTCCTGGTTCACAGCAGGCGACTGGCCCATGTAGACCCCATCGACATAAACGCCGACGCGGCTATCAAAGCCGATATTGCGTGATGCCGACCCGACGCCGCGGATGGTGATAACGGACCGGAAATCATTGTGGCCGGAGATCGAGACGTTCGGGATCGTGCCTGTCAGCTCCGACAGTTCCCGCACGCTTGTCTGCTCAATATCGCCAGCACCGATGACCGACATCGAGATTGGAACTTCAGAGAGCTTCTCAGCCCGGCGCGTCGCCGTAACGACGACTTCCTGCAGCACGTGCACCGCGTCTTCCTGACTGTCGTCCTGTGATTGTGCGGATGCGGCGCCAGTAGACGCAAGCATAGCCATAGCGGCACAGCTGACGCTGCGTAGTAAATTATATCTCATTTTATCTCCGATTTCGCCGGTGACCTTGCCGGCATTTATATGCCCCGAATCGCCAGAGCCGTTGCTTCCAGGACTCTGTTGCAATGTGAAGTTAATTTAATTAACATTCACATGTCAACACAACTAATGGCGCAATGATATCGATGGCTGGATCAGAATCAGATTGCCTGTGTTCTAAAAATATCCGCCTATATTGCAAGTAAGAGAGATGCAGATCAGTTCGCACATGGAGCGCTGACGCAAGACGGGGGAAAACATGAGATGCCAGGCACCGACATTACGCAGGCAAGAGATGTCCAAAAGAAATCCGCCTATCATCACGGCGATCTTCGAAACTCAATAATTGATGCGGTCGCTCAACTGATCGATCAACGAAAATCACTTGATTTTCATCTCAAGGATGTCGCCGGACTTGTCGGCACCTCACCGCCTGCAATTTACAGGCATTTCGCCAATAAGCAGGACCTTCTGGTGGAAACGGCCGTCGCCGGCTATGAATTCCAGAAGGTTTTTCGCGCCTATGCCATTGAGCAGGCCGCGCCATTGCCTTTGGCGCATTTGCTGGCGATTGGATACGCCTACGTACACTTTGCGAAAGAGTGCCCTGGTTACTATCTTCTTATGAAGAATCTGGAGACAGATGAAATTCTGTCCTCGGAACAATATCAGGAACAGCGCAATGAGGGTCTCGCCCTTGTCCGCTCTCTGGTCAATGAATGCATCAAGACTGGCGTTTTTGTCGATGTGGATGCTGATCTCGCCATGGCATCAATGCAAGCGACCGCATTCGGTCTCGCCCACCTTCACCTTGGCAACCATGTCGCCTATCTCGCACCGTCACTGCTCGGGGACAAGGATCTCGTTACCAAGATTTATGCGATCAATTTTGGCTCACTCTTGAGCAAGAAAGGTCACAAACAGCTCTTGGAATTCAGTCATAGTCCATTTCAGTGAAGCCCGATGGATGCCGCTATTTCGAACTGAATAAACGTCGATATCGCAAGTCGCACATGCCTACAACAGACAATCCCTTCGCGGCGTGGCTCTTCATGTTGGCGCGAAGCAAACAGCTTACTCCGCGCCCCTAGAACAGAAAGCACAACTCAAGTTACGATTTGCGCTGACCGCTGGTCGGAATGTCTTTGAACGGAATTCCCTTATCCACACGGATATCTCCCGGAAGGCCAAGCACACGCTCACCAATAATGTTTCGAAGAATCTCGTCCGAACCACCCTCGATACGGGTCGCTGGTGAACGCATCAGCATCGCCTGGAAGCGTCCATTCTGCGGACTGTTCTCGTCCCATAACGCACCGGCCTGCCCTTGAAGGTCCAGCGCATAAATGGCCAGATCCTGCATGGTAGCACCAGCCACCAGCTTGCCGATCGAATTTTCCGGACCTGGCGTCTCACCTTTCGAAAGCGCCGTTATGGCGCGCATGCCCGTATACTTGAGACCGCTTTGACGAACCGCGAACTGGGCAAGCTTGGAACGAACGGCGGAATCTTCAATTGCAGGGCGACCTTCGACTTCTGCATCCATACAGAAACTGAACAACTCCGGAAAGCCGGTGGACATGCCCGATCCGATGGAGAGGCGCTCGTTCATAAGAGTCGTCAGCGAAACTTCCCAGCCTTGGCCCACAGCGCCAAGACGCTGGGTATCAGGAATGCGTACATCCGTGAAATAGACCTCATTAAACCCTGAAGCGCCATTTGCCTGCTTGATCGGACGAACGTCCACACCTGGTGTTTTCATCGAGAGGAAAAACATGGTGAGGCCTTTGTGTTTGGCCACATTCGGATCTGTTCTTGTAATCAGCAGGCCCCAGTCCGAATGCTGTGCTCCGCTGGTCCAGATTTTCTGGCCATTGATGATCCAGTCGCCAGAGCCATCATCCGCCTTGACGGCCTTTGTACGGAGTCCAGCGAGATCAGATCCACCTGCAGGTTCAGAAAAGAGCTGGCACCAGATCTCCTCGCCGCTGGCAAGCGGCGGTAGCAATTCCCGTTTCTGCTCTTCCGTGGCCCAGGTCATGACTGTCGGGCCGCACATGCCGTGCCCGATGACAAACGGACCGGACAAGGCGCCATAAGGTCCCTCTTCCTGTCCCCAGATCACACGCTCGATCGGTGTTCTCGCGGCACCGCCATACTCCTTCGGCCAGTGAAGGCAGGCCCAACCGGACTCGGCCTTCTTTTTCTGCCATGCCTTGCCGGCAGTGATCGGGTCTTCGCTATCAACACCGCTCGATCCGAAGTTCGCGCGGCGCAGCTCAGCCTCCAGATGCTTTGGTGCGTTTTCATCAAGCCAGGCTCGCACTTCCTTGCGGAAAGCAGCCTCTTCAGGTGAGTCCTTGAAATCCATATCCCGACCCTTTCTTATGCTGCTGCTTCGACGTTGCCGGAGCTCATCCGCTCGATGAGTTGGCTTTCCCACGTCGATAGCGAACCAAGCGCCAGCGCCAAGCCATTGGAACGCCGGTAATAAAGATGGCAATCAAATGCCCATGTGAATCCCATGCCGCCATGCACCTGAATGTTGTTCTTTGAACAATGCTGGAAGGCGGTCGTTGCCGAGACGCGCGCTGTCGCTGCCGCCACGGGCAGCTCCGATGCGCCGGAGCTCAGCGCCCATGCGCCATAGTAGCAATTCGAGCGCGCCAGTGTTGCGGACACATACATGTCGGCAAGAATATGCTTGATCGCCTGGAACGAGCCAATCGGACGACCAAACGCCATGCGATCAAGCGCATAGTCCCTTGCCATTTCCAGCGCGCGGTCAGCGCCGCCCAGCTGCTCGAACGCCATCAAGACCGCCGCCCTGTCCAGCACTTGCGTCGCAATGTGCCAGCCATCGCCGGAATTGCCGAGCGGTTCGACGGGCGCATTGTCAAAAGTGATACGTGCCTGTCCCCGGGTAGGATCGATTGATTCCAGCGCCTTCCTAGTGACGCCTTCGCCTGTCAGGGAAACGATATAGAGGGACACAGCATCCTTCTCGTCTCGCGCCGCCACGATGGCGAAATCCGCATCGCACCCGTCGGCAACCGGCATCTTCTCACCTGAAAGTTTACCGCCCGAAACCCGTGCCTTGATCGACTCTGGCTTTGTCCGGCCCTGCCCTTCCACCATTGCGAATGCCCCAATGGCTTCACCTGAGGCGAGCTTTGGCAACCATTCCGATTTCTGGCTTTCGGAGCCAGCGAGCAAAAGGAACTCGGCAGAAAGGTATATCGAAGAGGCTACAGGAACTGGCGCCAGAACGCGGCCAAGCTCCTCGGCGACGACGCAGAGTTCGAGATGACCTAGACCCACCCCTCCATACTCTTCCGGAATTGCAGCGCCCAGCACGCCTAACTCGGCCAGGCCGGCATAAAGGGACTTATCGTATCTTTCGCCACCTTCCAGTATCGCGCGGACTGCGGTCGGCGGGCATTGTTCGCTTAGGAAGCGGCGCACCTGATCGCGCAATTGCTTCTGTTCGTCGGAGAAATCGAGGTTCACGGTGGGCCTCCCATGCTTTTTTATCTTTCTGAAAGTGTCAAAGCCTTACACGCGCGGGTCAAGCCTTGCCGCAAAGACATGCCCGTCGTTTTCGTATCTTCCGATCAGGTATAGTTGGGTTTGCGCTTTTCAAAGAAGGCAGCCACGCCTTCGGCAAAGTTGGGATCGTTCGCCGCCAGAATCTGATTGCGGTCTTCAATCGCCATAGCTGCCTCAAGCCCCCCAGCATCGATAGCCAGATTGAGACCATCCTTGGTCAGGCGTAATCCGAGCGGCGTGGCGTGCAACATGTCTTCGACGAAACCATCCGCCTCCTTGCGCATGTCGGACAACGAAACCACACGATTGGCTAGACCTATCTCCATTGCACGTTGGGCGGAGATGAACCGGCCCGTCAGCATGTATTCGCTAGCCAGTGACATGCCGACCATGCGCGGCAGGAAGTAGGAAACACCCATGTCACAGGATGAAAGACCAATCCGAATGAAAGCGGCGTTCATTCGTGCATCGTCAGAGAGGATACGTATGTCCGACGCCAGTGCCAACGCAAAGCCACCACCGCTGGCAGCTCCTTGAACAAGGCTGATGATCGGCTGCGGGCAGCGCCGCATCGCGACATAAATCTCGGCAATCGACCGCTGATTATCCAGCCCTTTCTCGACTGAGCGCCTACCACGGTTATCCGATGACTCTTTCAGGTCCAATCCTGCACAGAAGGCCCGACCAGCCCCTTCCAGAACGACGACACGCACCGAACGGTCGAAATAGAGAGACTGGAACACCTCCCTCAACTCTGAGACAAGCTGCGGGTTAAGCGCGTTCAAACGTTCCGGCCGGTTCATTTTTATGTTGAGAACCTCACCGGCCTGATCGAGGATGAGCGCTTTAAAATCGGATTTCATCATGTCTTCACTCCCATATCTGTTGAGACTAGTGGGCCGCATAGGCACGGTTTCGCAAGAGCTGTCCCAGCGCGAGCCTCAGCAACTAAAGATCTGACAGGCAAAGCCGTCGGCGCGTGCAGCGCCTGCAGTCGCCCGGCAAACTACTATCAGTTGGCCTTTGCAGGCTAATTGCCTGCAAAGGGATGCTGGCTTTTCAAGCCGCGCCTAAAAGTCAGACAGAGAGAAGTTCAGCACTCAGGCGATCACGCAGTTCGCGCTTGATGAACTTGCCGCTCGCATTACGAGGCAAGGCATCATCCAGGAACCAGATGTAACGCGGTACTTTGTGCTTCGCCATGACAGCGGCACAATGTTCGCGCAGGGCGTCATCTGTAAGATGCTCACCAGGATTGAGAACGACTGCGACGCCGACCTCTTCTCCCAATCTATCATCCGGCACGCCAAAAACGCAGCATTCTGCGATGGCAGGGTGCGTGTATATCGTCGACTCAACCTCAGCGCAGTAGATGTTCTCACCGCCGCGCAGGACCATGTCTTTCTTCCGATCGACGATGAAAATAAAGCCATCCTCATCGATCCGAGCGATATCGCCGGTATGCAGCCAACCGTCGGTGATCGACTCAGCTGTCGCTTCGGGGCGATTGATATAGCCCTTAATCACCGAAGAGCCGCGAACCCACAATTCGCCGGTCTTGCCAGGCGCAACAGTCTGGCCAAGATCATCGACGCACTTTGCTTCAAAGTTCGGCATCGCCGGTCCAGCACTATCAGGCTTGTCCACGAAGAAATCAGCCGAGATCGATGTGATGATCCCGCATGTTTCGGTCATGCCGTAGCCCGTACCCGGGCGCGCGGTTGCGACTTGCGATTCAATTTTTTTGACCAGATCGGGCGGTACTTGCGCGCCGCCACCCGCCAAGGATGTGAGGCTCGACGTGTCCGTGGATGTGAAGTCGGGATGGTTGATCAGCTCGCGGGCCATGACAGGCACACCGCTCATCGCTGTTACGCGTTCCTTGGCAACCAGGCGGAGCGCTTCGCCGGCATCCCACCGGTACATGAGCACGAGCGCGCCGCCGGCAGCTGTAACTGCATACGCCCCACAATTATTGGCCGTGACGTGGAAAAGAGGTGTCGTGATCAACGTGACCGGAATAGGCGGATCTTCCGGCGGCGCCACACCTGTTGCCCGTTGCGTCGCGAGTGAAGCGGACGTCGCAGCATAGACCATATTGAACAGGTTCGAAACGCAGCCCCGATGCGTGAGTTGCGCGCCTTTTGGATGCCCGGTCGTACCTGATGTGTAAAAGATACAGGCGTCGGAGTCAGGGTCCACAGCGACGTCCGGCATAGCGCCGCCATGCGCGATCACTTCGGACCATGGCGTAACATCGGCGCCGGCATCGGGAATGCGTACGCCGACCAGTTTCATCTTTCCCGCAACCTCGGGGCGTTCACGCACGCGCTCAAGGCGTTCGGAATCGACGAAGAGTATGCTCGGCGCTGAATCGGTCAGCGCATAAGCCATTTCTTCAGGAGTCCACCAGGCGTTCATGCCGACAACGGCAATACCACTGGCGACACATGCCCAGTAGATCAGCATCCATTCGGGATAATTGCGCATGGCGATAGCCACCCGGTCGCCCGGCTTCACGCCCTGATCGGCCAGCCAGGAGGCCACAGCATTCACCTGCTCGTGTGACTGCCCATAGGTCAAACGCTCGTCGCCATAGATCAGGTAAGGCCGTTCAGCGAACTCTTTCGTCGACAGCCAGAATTCCCGAACGCTTGGCGGTGCAGTCTTGTAGATGCGTATTTTGTTACCCAGCACCTCAGCTTCAACGACTTCGAAATCCCCACCCGGTCCGGTAAGCTCTTCACGAGCTTGCAATAGTTCGGCGTAATGCATGTTTCTTCCCAATGATTTTGGGAGACCATACACGTAACACGACTGAAAGGAACATATGGCGCCGGGGCAAGCTAGCTTCGCCCAGAGTGGCACTATGCTTGGAGCGCTTTAACCGACACACAATCGTCTTGTTATTCAGGCGTGGTATAGGCGATGACTGCAGATCAATATGAGTGGGAATAAACGCGAGCACGGGACAGGAAATGCAGAAAATTCGTCTTTATAAACGATCTTTATTGGTATATTTTTTTCAGCATGAAGAAAATCGCAAAACTCGACGAGATCGACAGACGTATTCTGAATTCCCTCCAACTGGATGCTTCTCTGTCTATTCAGGAAGTCGCCGACAAGGTCGGCTTATCGACCAACCCTTGCTGGCGCCGCATAAAACGCCTTGAGGATGAAGGGATCATACTAAAACGTGTTGCCCTGCTTGATGCGCAGGCGGTCGGACTGGGAATAACGGTGTTTGTGTCCGTGCGCACCGAGAACCACAGCAAGGCGTGGCTCGATGTATTTGCACGTTCGGTGGACAAGATTCCCGAGATCATTGAATGCCACCGGCTGACTGGAAAGGATGACTACCTCCTCAAACTGCAGATTGGCAGCATTGAGCACTATGATATTGTTTATAAGAGGTTTGTTGAACTTGTTCCCAATTTGGTCGACGTCTCCTCAACCTTCTCAATGGAGACAGTGAAGTTTTCGACATCGCTCACTCTACCAGTCAGCTGATCGTCTTGAAATTCGGCCCGATGATCGTCCCTTTGCGAGCATCACCGCGGCAGCTCACACTTGCGATCGCACACTTGGGCCGGAATGGAAACGCCAACAAGCTATTTGTTCGAATGCGGATTGATCTCTCCATTCAGACAATGTGTGACATTGCTAAAAACAAAAATCGCTTCGCCCTGAGCGATATCTCATCAAGTTCAGTTTGAACGCATTCACCCATCTCGGCATCTACATCAGGGCTGAACTGTCTGGTCGCTTGTGACGAAGCCTCAAAACTCGTAGCGACTTGGAGACACGCCGAACGCGCGCTGGAACATGGCGCAGAAAGCACTGGCGCTTTCATAACCGACATCAAGCGCCGCCGTGGTCACATTCGAGCCCGTCGACAATAGTGACAGCGCCTCAAGCAGACGGACTTGCTGGCGCCACAGCGCGACGCCCATTCCCGTCTCGCGCTTGAACGCACGCGTGAAGCTGCGGCGGCTCATTCCGGCAAGGTGGGCCCATTTGTCGATATCACGCTGATCGGACGGGTTATCGATGATCTCCCGGCAAACACGCACCAGTCTGGGATCGCTCGGCATTGGCGCCGCATAGGGCACCTTGGGCGACGCCAGCAACTCACTGAGCAGCAGGCCGACGATCTGCCCTTCCCTGCCGGAGAGATCATAACTGGAGCTGAAGGAAGTGACTTCCAGGATCAGCGCCTTCAGCAAAGTGCCGACTTCCACGATGTGACAGTCGGGATCCTCGCGCTCATACTTTGGATCGATGTAGAGGGTGCGGAGCGATACCGGGCCCCGGCAGGATACCTCGTGGCGCACCTGACTCGGTATCCATACCGCGCGCTGGGGTGGAATCACAAAGCTTGTCTGCTCCGTAACAACCGACATGACACCGACAGACGCGTACAAGAGCTGGATACGCTCATGCGAATGGGCATTATCCACAAAACCGGCCGGGTATTCGTCGGCAAGAGCCACAACAGGGCGCTGGTTCATGTCGAGATCAAGTGTTCGCTTCATCGTGTCCTCCCAGGAACGCGTCCCTTCGGCAGCATGACTGTACACTCATGCAATATGACGGAATGATGAAGCGATTTTTGGCCCGATCAAGCAAAAATATACTCGAAATCGGCGAAATAGGCCAATCAGGTCAACGAGTGACCAATATCTTGTCAGATATCAGCTGGAAGCGCCTAATGTGCGTAGGAAAGACTGACGACAAGCGACGTGCCGCTATTGCGCCCGGTAGCAAAGCCATCGGCAGTCGCTCCCACATCAAAGCTGTCTTCATCCGCGACGTCAGAGCGGAATATGAAGCCCATCGCGACCCCGTCCGAGAGCGCCCGAATAGCGCCGGTCTCGATTCCGCCATAGGAACGGCTCGCTGATCCATCCCCAAGATTGACGAACCCCGCGCGCCCCAAAGCGTAAAACGTCCACGCCTCACGTTCCCAGCGCGGGCCAGCGTAGGCCTCCAGACCCCAGTCGTCTGTGTGAACATCGCGGAAAGCGGCAACCCCCGGTTCGAACGGCAGATTCAGTGTGATCGTCGCTGCAAGTTCGAGACTCTCCTTGGCTTCCTCACCGGGATAAGTCAGCCAGTTCGCAGATACGTCAGCCGCATAGCCCGGCCCCTCCCAGATGGCGCCAATTGTATAATCTGTTTCATTGTCAAATTCGTCCCGGTCTGACCCAACCGGCAGCAGCCTATAGACCGTTGTATACAGGAGTGCGCTTCCCGCATCGACTTCGGCGCCAGCGTAAAACTCTGCAGTCTGACCACCGATTTGCTCGCCGCGATCAAGCAGCGCCGATGATAGGGCGACGTCAAAGAAAAAGCTTGTGTCTTGGGCTTCGGCCAATAGCGGAAGGCAGGAGACAGCTGTCGCTGCTGAAATGATTGCACGCATGGAAAACGGTCCTTATCTCGCTTGCGACGTCAGGGCCGGGACTGACGTGTCGCTGGTTTCTCTTCAAGTGTCTCATCATCGTAAAGCCGCCCGTTCTTCATCACATAGTGAATGGCCAGCGAGCGGCTGATATCGTCGAGCGGGTTCTCATCAAGGACAACGAGATCTGCCAATTTTCCAGGGGCGAGACTTCCCAAGGCTTCATCTCGGCCGATAGTTGTTGCGCTGCCCATTGTTGCTGCCCACAGCACCTCGGCCGGGGTCCAACCGCCTTCTACATAGGCCTGCATTTCCCAATGCGTTCCAAACCCGGGAATGTCACCATGAGCCCCCAGACCGACGAGGCCCCCGGCGCGAAACATGTCGAGAGAGCTCTTGGCAACAACAGGGTAGAGATAGTTCTCAGGTGAATCGGCGGACACGTCCGCGAATCGCGTCTCCCGATACCAGCCGGGTGCATAATGGGCGTACTTGGCGTCAGACATAGGATCGGTGCGATCAATGAAGACCTTATCCGCTGGAAGCCCGCCATGCGTGATCATCAAAGTCAGCGTATTGCTGGTGGCGCTCACGGCGAAAAACTCCGTGACATCGCGGTAGTGGACGGGTGGCGGCAAGGCATGCTCGATACCTGCATAGCCGTCGATGATCTGCGTCAAATCCAGTTTGAAGGAAAGCGCGCCTTCCGTTGTTACAGTCATACCGAGTTCGTCAGCCGCACTCGCGACCCATTGACGGACACGCCGGTTTCCAACCCGATATTCTTTCAGGTTTGAAAGACGGTAGTGATCGCGATAACGGCTGAGCACAGAGAGAACCTGCTCCCGACTGCGAAAATCATTGTAGTCGAACACCGCAGGTCCGGTCGTGAAGAGGCGCGAACCCGTGATCGCGCCAGTATCGACCAGGTCTTTGTACGCAAGCATATCGATCGTCAGCGAGGACGGATCGAACAAGGTTGTCACACCGTAGGCCAGGCCCGTGCGAAGCCCCCAAGCATCTGTGTCGAGGACATCTCGGCGGATGTCAGCAACATGATAATGCGCATCAATGAGGCCGGGGATAATGTATTTTCCGCTGACATCAATGATCGGGACGCCAGTATCTGGAGTGGTCTCCCCCGCTTCTTTGATGGAAACGATTTTATTATTCCGCACCAGAATATCAGAGTTGATCAACATCTGGCCAGGATTGGTTCGGTCTGTCATCGGGATGACTGTGGCGCCGCGCAACAGAATGTCGCCGGAGGGAGTGTCGCGGGCAACCTGCACTGTGACAGGGAAACGTGCTGCTGCACTTTCATTCTTGCCGCGCTCAAAAACGATCTCGGCGAGCGGCAGCTTGTAATAGGTCGAGCCGACCGACCAATGGATTGATTGGCCGTCAGCGCTCCACCCGAAATAGTCAGCACCTATTTCTGTCAACTGAACATGCTGCCTTGAAGGGGCAGACAGCTCAAAGGGCTCGCCTCCGTCTTCATCCAGCTTGTAGATATGCAGCTGCTGCGCAATTTGCGCCAAAGCCCATTGCCCGTCGGGCGAGACTCGCAAGTCATCCGCAGCAACAGCGCCCGAAGCGAAGTACCAATTTGGCCCTACGGCCTCCGTGACTTGTGCTCTCGCACCATCAACAAGAGAAACCGCCTCAACCCCATTGTCAGTGTTGACGAGCACTTCGCCGGTGCGCCCGCGGAAATGCGGCGTGCCACCTATACGACCCGACATGAGAACCCGCGGCTCTGTTCCATCGAGTGGCACATATAGCAGGCTCGCCTCCCGCAATTGCCCAAACTCCATGTATGTCTCACGTCGCGCCTGAGCGGGTGAGCTGATCACAAGCAAGGCGTCGGCTTCAGCCGTAAAGACAGGGTGGGTATAGAACGCGGGCGGGAGGTCGAGTTTGGTTCGGCTGCCGTCTTTGGCTGATGCAATCCAGACAGCCCCTCCTTCCGCGCTTGTCCAACTGACTGACGCGATCGTATCGCCATCGGCTGACCACGCAGGATGGTAGCCCGTGACTGAATCGGAATTGAGCCGCTGCGGCCGGGCATCCTTTGTCTGCGCCTGGGTATAAATGTGGCCAAGTGACGAAAACGCGATTTGCTTTCCATCCGGCGATTCAGCGGGCGCCTGAATAAGGCGCGCAGTGACCGGTCCGGCCTCGACCGGCGCTTGGTGCCGCGACAACTTCCCCAGCCCCTGATCAATCATGGCTGTAAACGGGATGGTCTCGATCTTGCCAGTCGCTAGCGTTATCGCCTGTAGGCGCCCTTCCCGATTAACGACAATGCGTTCGCTATCGGGCGTGAAATCATAACGTGGAATAGCATCGTGCCATAGGGACGCTTCGAGCGAGTCGGGGTCAAGATCTGCGAGCCACCGGACCTGGTTCGTCGTCAGGTCAAGAATATTCAACCTTGTCTTGCCATGGCGCCGCTCTGCGAAAGCAAGATAGCTACCGTCTGGTGAGACTGCAGGACGAAACCGGGGGACCACGCTGGAGTCGTCACTGTCGGCTGGGAGGATCGGTGTTTCCTTGCCGGTTACCGCATCCCTTCGAATGATTTCCCATCCGGAAAGCGCGTCAAACGAGGGGGAGCCCTCTGAGAGTGATGCGAGATATATCGACATCCCATCGCTGGCGAATGATGGAGAGAGTGAACTGGTCGTCGTCGCGTTGTCTGA
This sequence comes from Alphaproteobacteria bacterium, assembly GCA_018827375.1. Lineage (GTDB taxonomy): Bacteria > Pseudomonadota > Alphaproteobacteria > Caulobacterales > Hyphomonadaceae > Hyphomonas. The sequence continues at coordinate 78,922 of JAHJYW010000010.1, read as the reverse complement.
ATGCGACGGTCGGGCGACCTCTCCCATATCTCCAGGAACAGCGCTAAACCGCCAGAGTTCGTAAGCGTTCCGATCCGGCCAGAACCGACTGACTAGGATGGATTTTCCGTCAGGAGCCCATTCCGGAGATATAAAGATTGGGTCATCGTCGTAATAGGATATCTGGGTCAGATGCGTCCCGTCAGCATCCATTACCCAGAGATTTTCTGCACCGGAGCGGTCACTCAAAAAGAGTATCCTTGAGCCATCAGGCGAAAACACCGGCTGGGTATCCATCGCCATGCCCGACGTAATGGGTTGAGCCGTTCCTCCCCCAATCGGTAGTTGATAGAGATCGCCCAGCATATCGAATACGATACTGGTTCCATCAGGCGCGACATCGAGCGCGAGCGAAGTCCCCTCCTGTGTCTCGAAACGTATCCGGCGCTCCGGCTCCATCGGCAAGGTCTGGCCAGTCTCGGCGACGGGAACAGGCGGTCTGCCTGACAGGCCATCCGTGTATGCCTTGGGGACTGTCAACCCGGCACTTTGGGTTTGATCGTAGTCCTGTGCCTTGACGCAACCAGGCAGCAACGTGATCAAGGCCATCGCCGCCAAGCTTGCGATCCGCGTCTGCTTCTTCACGCGTCCCGCAAGCCTGATGGTCAACATTATTACACTCACTCCGGCAGCTATCAGAACTTCCGCGTGACTGTCGCGATGATCTGCTGTCCCGCACCATAGGTGCATCCTGCAGGACCCGAACAGCGAGCGACGTATTGCTCGTCAAACAGGTTTGAGCCGTTCAGCGCAAAACGCCAATCGCGCGTATCATAACGGAGAATCGCGTCAAACAGCGTCGATTCCTCTCCAGCATAAACGACAGGATTGAATGGGCCGGGCAAAGCACCCTGACTCTCACTCGTATAGCGCACACCCGCGCCAAAGCCGAAGCCGGACAATACGCCATCCTGGAACGTATAGTCGACAAACAGGGAGGCCTTGTTCTTTGGCGTGACGGGTAGCTCAGCGCCGACTTCCTGCGGCGTTGAACTCGCGGTTACTTCACTGTCCGTGTAGCTATACGATGCATTGATCGAGAGGGCGTCATTAATCCGGCTGACCAGTTCGAGTTCGAGGCCGTTGACTTCAACTTCGCCCGTCTGGGTGCCGAACACAGGTGTAACGGAAGGTGCTGTGCTGACAATGTTGGTCTGGGTAATCTGGTAAACTGCGCCGGTCAGTAGCAATTCATAGCCATCAGGCAAACCGCGTGCATCATACTTCACGCCCACCTCCGCCTGTTCGCCTTCGCTGGGTTCGAACTCATTGCCCGTCAAGGAGTCGGATCCGAGAACTGGCTCGAAAGACGTTGCATAGCTGATGTAAGGGGCAATGCCACTGTCGAAGACATAGTTTGCTCCGGCACGATAGGTGAATTTCTCCTGGTCCGTGCTTTGATTTGTGGCGTTATTCTCGATGGTCACCCAGTCTTGGCGGCCGCTGATGGTGAAGAACAGCTTGCCGAGGCCGATATGGTCCTGGACGTAGAGACCGGTTTGATCGAGTGTTTGATTGTTGAACGCGGATGGATAGCCGGGCTCGAGCGTCGCCTGTGGCGCGTAGACCGGATTGAACAGGTCAATCCTGTTGGCAAATATGAACCCGAAGTCCGCCTTGTTCTCGACCTTGCGATAGTCAACACCAGCGATGATTTGGTGGGTCAAGCCACCTGCGTCCAGACTGATGGCAAAGCGGTTATCGGTCGCAAAACTGTCAACATGTTCGGCGTAGGAGAAGTTGTATTGCTGAACGGTCCGGTAATCGTCCGGAACGCCATCGAAGTTATCGTCGACCAGGCCGCCGCCGCCGTAAATGCTGGTCGGCGTTTGCTCATCATAGCTGCTCAGCTTCGAATTCGATATGAATGAGACAGCCTCGGTCAGCTTGTGCGAGAATTCGTAACCATAAGCCCACTGTTCACGCTCGAACCGGTTGTTTGGATCGCCGATATTGGTCGACGGGTCCACTTCCCCCAGAGGATTCGGAAGGAGCGTCCCATATACTGGCAGGAAGCCGTTTGTATCGCCATCAACGTGGTCGAGCTGGTAATAGGCCAGACCGGTAAGCGTAGTGTCTGGCGTAATCTCCCATGTGATTGCCGGCGCGATGAGCGTGCGGTCGGCAGAGACAAGATCGCGCTCCGCTTCGCGATCACGGTAAAGGCCGGTGAGCGAGTAGCTTACGTTATCACTGAGCGGGCCGGTAACTGTGCCGGCAATCTGTTTATAGTCGTCAGAGCCGTACTTTGCCTGAACTTCGCCGCCGAATTCCTTTTCAGGACGACGGGAGTTTTGGTTGTAGAGCCCGCCCGGAGGCGCGCTGCCGTAGAGCGCCGATGCCGGGCCCTTCAGGACGTCAAAAGATTCGAAAGCGTAAAGGTCGACGCCAACACTATAAATCGACGTAGAAACCGGTGCCGCGAGACCGTCGATGTATTGCTTCGGCGTAAATCCCCGCACCGTAACAAAATCAAACCGCAGGTCGGGACCGTAGTTTTCACCGAAGACACCAGACGTGTAGCGCACCGCCTGCTGGGCATCGACGAAGCTCAGCAAGTCGATCTGATCGCGGGTGATGATCGACACCGATTGCGGCGTCTGGATCAAAGGAATATTGGATTTGTTGGCCGATACGCCGTCGCGCGGGACGTAATCCGGCGCGATCACGATGATCGTATCCTGAATGCTTTCAGCATCTTCGGCATCCTGAGCCATTGCGATTGGCGCCAGAACCGTAAGAGCCGCTGCGGCGCCAAGGAGCGCCCCCCTGCTGAAAACGCGTTGCGCTGTGCTGCGATACTTAAGCGTCATGACTGCACCCCTATGCTTCATCGTTCGCGTCATGCGAACTCACTCTATACCTACCATCACCCATCGCGCTTGTATTTCGGCTTTGGGTCGGGAACTGTTCCTTTTCGGCCAAACTTGGCCGGGAGCCGATAGCGCCTTGGTGCTGACGGACCCGATAGCGGCAATATTAGGCCCGCTCTGATGTGGCAGACGTCGACCTTTCCTTTTAACGTAAGAACGTGAACATGAGGGCAAGAGGCTGAATATGGCAGCGCCGAAAACGAAGAATACCTGGCTATTCCTGCATCGGTGGTTTGGCATCGTAACGGCGGCGTTTCTAGCGATTGCCGCTGTGACGGGCTGTCTTTTGACGATGCGCGATTCGCTCGACCGCTGGGTAAATGCCGACCTTTTCATCTATAGTGGCTCCGCTTCAGACCGCCTCGAAACGATCGACGCGGTCAGCCAGTTTGAACTGATACATCCGGATATCCAGGTGACAGGATTCCCGCTGCAGACCGCACCAGATGAAAATATTCCCGTTCTCCTGGGCGCCAAGCCTGGCATGGATTTTCTCGAACAAGATCAGGTCTTCTTGAATCCTGCTACAGCAGAGATCGTTGGCCGTCGCAGCACGGAGCCCGGCTGGAGCGGTCGCCAGATTGTCCCGCTACTTGCGGAACTTCACTTCAATCTTCTGGCCGGGGACTCCGGACGGATTTTCATGGGCTTTATTGCACTCGGCTGGCTGGTGAGCAGCATTATCGGTCTGTACCTCACGCTCCCACGCAAACGTCCGTTCTTCAAGAACTGGTGGCCCGCCTGGATCTATAGCCCGAAGCGATCGTTCGGAAGGCAACTGCTCGACATCCATCGCTCCAGTGCCTTGTGGTTATTTCCCTTCCTCTTCATTCTAGCATTCACATCTGTATCCCTGAACTTTTTTGGTGAAGTGTACTCACCTGCTGCGACAACAATATCGCCTCTCAAAAAATCCCTGTTTGATGAGGAAGCTCCATTTCCAGATGGCACGACACCAAGTCTTTCTTATGCGGATGGGTTTGCGCTTGCATCTGAACAGGCATCCATCGAAGGCATTTCGTGGCGCCCCGCGACAATGCTCTACTATCCCGAGTGGAATCTCTACGGCACAACTTTCACTGACAACGGCCAGCTGAATTACAAGCACCTCGGACCAATATACTTCTATTTCGACGCAAAGTCCGGCGCCTTTGCTCATGAGGTGAATCCTTACACTGATAGTGCTGGACTGGCGATGATCCGTATTCTCTACCCAACACACAGTGGTGAGTTTGCTGGTGGCCTAAGCGTTTTCTTTGTCTTCATCCTCGGCCTTGCAACCACTGAGCAGTGCGTCACTGGGATCTGGGTCTGGTGGAAGAAACGCAAGCCGCGAATTGCTGCGAAGAAACTGTCCAAGACCTGATCGCCTTTCGCGATTTCAATACGATAACCTCCCAATCCAGGACTCTTCGACCATGAACGATGACACGCGCATCACATCTCTCGTCAGCCCAAGCCCTATTGATCCGCAGATCCTGACATTCGTCGAAAAGACATCGGATGATTTCGCCGCGCTATCAGGTGGCAAACCTGTATCCATCACGCGTAGGCGCGAGATTGCAGAAGCCGTTCGCGAACCCTGGGTCCGCGGCGGGCCTGTTATGGCGCAGTCGCAGACTTATGGGATTGGTCCAGACGCATTGCGTGTCCGGGTGCACATCCCGAAAAGCGGGGCGGGAAAAGGCACGCTGTTTTACCTGCACGGTGGCGGATGGGTCATGTTCAGCGTCGACACACACGATCGCTTGATGAGAGAGTATGCGGAGCGCGCAGGCTGCGCAGTCATTGGATTGGACTATTCACTGTCGCCCGAGCACCGTTTTCCCCGCGCGCTCGACGACATCGATCTCGGGATGCGCTGGCTCCGCGCTGAAGGTCCAAGCCTGGGGCTTAACATCGACAGGATCGTGCTTGCTGGCGACTCCGCGGGCGGCAATCTCTCACTCGCAACTGCTTTGCGGATGCGGGATCGCGGCGAGGACCTTCCGGCGGGACTGCTCCTCAACTATGCTGCACTCGACACAGATGAGCGTCCATCTTACGGCCTCTATGATGGCGATCCCTACATGCTTGGCGCAGACGAAATGAAGGCGTTCTGGCGCGACTATCTCGGCGGCGATCACACGAGCGACCCTTACGCAAGACCGCTGCTCGCGAACATGGAGGGACTTCCGCCCGTCCATCTTTGCATCGCGGAGTGTGATATCCTCTTAGATGAAAACCGGGAACTTGAAGCCCGACTGGCCTCCGCAGGAGTCGATGTTTCTGCTGTTGAATATTTGGGCGCCACACACAGCTTTCTCGAGGCTGTCGGCATTTCGTCCTGTGCGGATCGCGCGATGCGTGATTCCGCTGCTTGGATTGCCGGGATACTCTCAGCATGACTTCTGCGTACGAAGAGGTTTCCAGTGAACGCATCGGCTCTTTTATCGCCGATAATCCGCTCGCCTGGATCGTACCAGTGGCCGACCCATCCTCTGCACTCCTGATGCCGCTACTGCTGGAAGTGGATTCCGACGGGACGCCCGCATCATTTCTGGGCCACCTGCCCCGCTCGGCTGCGGCGACCAACAAGTTGATGGAGCAGCCTGGAGCCATTGCGCTTTTCCTGGGGCCGCACGCCTATATTCAGCCTTCATGGATCAGCAAGCCCGGTTGGGCACCGACCTGGAACTTTGTCTCGCTCAAGGCGACAGGCGACATCACCATCGACAAGGCACTATCGGCCGAAGCTGTCACGCGGTTAGTAGAGCATATGGAAAACCCGACTGCGTCCGGGTGGACCGTGGATGAGATTGGCCCACGTTTCGAAGGACTACTGAAAGGCATCATCGGCTTTCGCATGCGCATTGACGAGTTGGCACCTCGATTCAAGGTCGGGCAGGACGAGAGTCCGGAAAGCCTACAGGAAATCAAGTCGGCGCTTGCGGATGAGACCATCGCGAAGTGGATGGACTGAGAATGGATACGGCGCGCACCCTGCTTAACGCCTTTGGCGACATGCTGGCCGGGTTCGTTTTTTCTTCTGTCAATGTATTCGGCGTCGACGTCCAGCTAATCGCATTGTGGCTGTTCGCTGGAATGGTTTTCTTCACGCTGAAGCTACGCTTCATCAACCTGCGCGGATTTGGCATCGGCATCAACACATTGCGCGGCCGCTACACTGCCGATGACGCACCTGGAGAAATGTCCTCATTCCAGGCACTTTCGACGGCGCTATCCGGCACGGTCGGGCTGGGGAATATTGCCGGGGTGGCCATTGCTATCGCGATCGGGGGACCCGGCGCTGCCTTTTGGATGGTCGTGATCGGCTTCTTCGCAATGAGCTTGAAGTTCGCAGAAGTCGTGCTTGCCGTGAAGTATCGATTGATCCGACCGGACGGCACTGTCTCCGGCGGCCCCATGTGGTACCTGAGACTGGGTCTGGCGGAGCGAGGGATGCCGCGCTTCGGCAAGGTGCTGGCGACCCTCTATGCGGTATTCGCGCTTGTGGCATTTATTCAGATCATCCAGGTGAACCAGTCCTACTCACAGCTGCGCACGGTGCTGGAGTTCAACGACACAACATTTAGCGCCCTCGCTTACGGGATCGGCATTGCGCTTTTGGCTGCACTGGTTCTTGTGGGGGGCGCCAAATCGATAGCGAGCGTCACATCCCGGCTAACGCCCATCATGTGCCTGATATATGTAACAGGTGTGGTCATCGTACTCGGTGTCAACATCACGGAATTGCCGAATGCTGTCGCGCTTATTGTCGGAGATGCCTTCTCGACGAATGCGGCAGCGGGCGGGCTTCTCGGGGCGTTCGTCGCGGGCATGCGCCGCGCAGCTTATTCGAACGAAGCAGGGATCGGCTCAGCGTCTATCGCTCACGCCGCTGTAAAAACGCATCATCCGGCTTCGGAAGGATTTGTTGCGCTCCTGGAGCCATTTATTGACACTGTGGTGATCTGCTCGGCCACGGCGCTTGTCATTGTAACCACCGGAGCCTGGCAAACCGAGCATAGCGACATAGCAATGACGTCCGCCGCCTTTGGCACTGTTGCGGCATGGTTTCCCTACGTACTCGCGTGGGCCGTCTGCCTGTTCGCCTTTTCGACCATTTTGGCTGTGGGGTATTATGGACAGCAAGTCTGCTGCTACCTCTTCGGATCCCGCGAATGGGTGCGCATCACGTATCTTCTGTTGTTTTGCGGGCTCCTGCCTATTGGCGCCATCGCCAAGGTCGGGACGGTCCTGAATATTATCGATAGCCTGTTCTTCCTGCTCTCGATCCCAAACCTTATCGGTCTCTATCTCATGTCGAACACGGTCCGTGAGGAACTTGGCTTGTTCCTGAAACACATAGGCAAAACCGGCTGCGAGCCCTCATGAATTTGCTCCTTCAGGGCTTTAGCAATGGATGGAAACCGAGATAGAGATTTTCCACCTCAAGCCCCGGGCGCTCACAGGCTCATCGAGACCGCAAGTGACAGTAGGGCGCGGGTATTTATCATCCGGCTAGCCGGATGAGTGCATGTAATGTCTTCAGAGAGAGAACTTGTTCGCTCATTTTCTGAGATTATCGCGCGGGCTAGCTGCATCGAAATCTTTTCCGCTGACCATCCTGCACAGGAAGTCTGCGTATTTTGTTCTTGATTTGTTCTTTTTTGTATGCACTTATGGCCGCATACCCTTAGAGACCGCTTAAGATGCACCAAGCCACCGAGCCATTCAGCAAACGCCCTGCAGCCCAACCAAAGAATAACTTATCCTCTGCGATCACGATCCCGCACTTCCAGAGCGACCTGTTCGCAGCTCGCTTCAAAAGCGTTCAAAGGACCACCGACTTCGCGGCGGGCCTAACGAACCTGATCGATTACATATGACCTTTTACTACATTTGGAAATCATTCAATCTGTACAAAGATTGTTATAAAACTGGATTCAGTAATTTGCACTCTCCACAATCATATCGGCTACTCAAACCATGATGCCCTTAAACGGTGGCCACCCGTGAAGCTGTAGAGAGCGCGAGGAGCGGTTAAGGGTCACGCCCCTCCCGAGTATTATCGGAACAGGAAGAACACATGGACCTTGCCCTGCTTAAATCCAAAGGCTTGATCCGCCAATTAAACGCACCTGCGACTAGCGATGTCACCTTCCCGTATGGGCTGGGCGCGCATGGCTTACATGAAGTGCTTGAGAGAGCTTATGGAGACAGGGCTGCCGTAACAGGCTTCGTCTTGACGGCAACGAAAGCCACGCGTCCGCAAGCTCTCTTCTGGATATCGCAATCCAGCACGCGGCGAGACATGGGGAGCCTTTCCGAATCCGCCTTGCAGGAAATGACCAGAGGAAAGATCCGCTGCCTAAGCCTTGCTACTCGCCCTGCCCGTGATGCGTTATGGGCCGCGGAAGAAGCAGTAATCTCCGGTGCGGTGAGTCATGTTATTGCTGAAGTTGACGTGGCTGACTTTACCGCAACCCGTAGACTTGCCTTGGCATCAGAGCGCCACGGCGTACCCGTAACCCTGATACTCCCCTACCGATGCGAAGGCGCAACTGCTGCAGCAACCCGCTGGCGAATATCGACACGTCCTTCCACACCCAATCCCTATGATCCGCGGGCGCCGGGCCGACCTCGCTGGAGCGCAAGTCTTGAAAGGTGCCGGATCGCACCTTCGGTCTCAGGCCGGACTTTTGAAGTTGAGTGGAATGATGAGACGCTATCTCTTTGTGTGGTTTCCGGAATGGTCGTTGGACCGCTTACGCCGCGTACGTCTTCGGCAGGAAACTTCCAGCAGCTCAAGGCGGGCTAAGCCCAAGCCCTTTGTCTTGTATGAAAAATCGGCTCAAGGACTCGTCATTGCCGTGGCGAACGAGGCTGCACGCGCAGCCAGTTTATACCCTGGCCTGCGCTTATCCGATGCGCGCGCCACCCTGCCCCACCTGCTCACCGAAGAAATTGATCGCAAGAGTGACGAGAGAGCATTGATAGCCTTGGCGACCCGCCTCGTACGTTTTTCCCCCCTCATCGCGCTCGATGAGGCGGATGCGCTCATCCTCGAGACAACGGGCTGCGATCACCTGTTCGACGGCGAAGCGCTAATGGCCCGCGAGCTTTCACATAGTCTAGACAAGGCGGGCTATGGCCACCGGCTGGCCTTTGCCGGCACACGGGGCGCGGCCTACGCTCTCGCCCACAAGAAGGCTGGAGTACAATCTCCAGCTATCCTGCCATCTGGAGACGAGCGAGATGGTCTTTTTGATCTACCCGTTAGTGCGCTGCGGCTTTCCGGCAAAACGCTCACTTTGCTCCGCCGCTTTGGCCTGACGCGGATCGGGCAACTCTATGAAATCGACCGGAAAGCACTGGCACGGAGATTTCACTCGCATGAAGTGGCAGAGGCCGTCTGCCTACGGCTCGACCAGGCTCTCGGCAAGCGCCCCGAGCCTTTTGAGCCATTCCGACCTCTTCCGGATCACTCCGTAGGTTTGTCCTGCCCGGAGCCGCTGACAGATGTAACGGGCATCAACGCTGGTCTTGCCATGCTTGCGGACAGGCTTTCCAAAGCGCTCGCGACTGAAGGGCTGGGCGCGCAGACTTTTGTCTTCCGGGCCGTCCTTTCGGATGGACGCGTCAATAGCATAGGCGTCAATACGGCCCGCCCAGTCTACGCGTGCAATCATGTGCTGCGTCTTTTTCATGAGAAAACAGATCGGATCGACCCCGGCTTTGGAATTGATACGCTACAACTCGAGGCGCTCCGCACGGCTCCCATGGCACTTGGTAGCCGTCCCCTCTCAGGCGATCTGGTTCAGACCGATGTGGACGAATCCGCGCTCGCCATCTTGGCAGACCGGATCAATGCTCGCCTTGGCGAAGGTAGCGTCACAGTCACAGTGCCGATTAGCCACCATCCGGTGGATATGGCCGAAGAGACCAGACCTTTCACAGGCGAAATCCCCAATTGCACCTCTCATAGGGTCACCATGCATGGCCTGCGTCCCATCCGCATGTTTGATCACCCCGAGCAGGTGCAAGTGATCTCTGAAATGCCGGACGGACCACCGCTACGCTTTGTCTGGCGCAGAGTTGTACGTCGCGTCACGCGGGCAGACGGGCCGGAACGGATAGCGCCGGAATGGTGGACCTACCTGCCGCCTGCGCCGGGAGAACAGCGGAATCTGCCCCGCGCGAGGGACTACTATCGGGTCGAAGATGCGGAGGGGCGGCGCTACTGGCTTTTCCGTGAGGGACTATATGGCGATGGGCGCGGCAGGACGCCAGACTGGTTCTTGCAGGGATTGTTCGCATGAGCGCGTATGCCGAACTTGCCGTTACGACGAACTTCTCCTTCCTTCGCGGTGCGAGCCATGCTGCAGAGTACGTCAAGCGCGCGGCCGACTTGGGCCTCGCGGCAATCGGCATTGCTGACAGGAACACACTCTCTGGAGTCGTGCGTGCGCATGTGGCGGCAAGGGAGGCTGGCGTGCGCCTGCTGGTCGGCGCGCGCCTCGTGCCCATTGAGGGACCTGAGATCCTTGCCTACCCTATGGACAGGGCAGCCTATGGTCGGCTCTCGCGCCTTCTCTCTGAAGGCAAGATGAAGCAAGAGGCCGCCAAAGGAGAGTGCCTCATCACGCTCACGGACATCCTCAGCGCAAGCGAGGGACAGATTCTGATCGTCATCCCACCGGAGACGATGTCTATCGGGTTTGCGGACCAGCTTAAAACCATCGCAACCACCGCCCCAGAACGCGTTTTTCTTGCCGCGCGCCCCGCTTATTCCGGGCGCAATCGCGAGCGTCTTGCACGCCTCGCCGAGATCGGCACGTTTTCCGGCGCCCCACTGATCGCCGTAAATGATGCGCTCTACCACATACCGGAGCGCAGGCCGCTTCAGGATATACTGACCTGCATCCGCGAACACTGCACAATAGATACGGCCGGTTTCCATCTCGAAGCAAACGCCGAACGTCACCTGAAAAGTACGAGAGAAATGACCCGTCTCTTCAGTGGCTTTGAACCGGCCATAGCGCGCACACTTAGTGTCATGGAGAAATGCCGCTTCAGTCTTGACGAACTCGCCTACGAATACCCGGACGAACCCGTCCCACCGGGCTCTACGCCACAAGGCCACCTAGAACGTCTTGCGTGGGCCGGTGCCCAGTGGCGCTATCCTGTAGGCGTTCCTGAGGCAGTAACTGCACAGATCGAGAAGGAACTCGTCATCATCGCGCAACTCGAATACGCGCCCTATTTCCTCACCGTGCACGACATTGTTCTATGGGCGCGCAGCCAGGGCATCCTTTGCCAGGGTCGCGGATCGGCCGCCAATTCCGCAGTCTGCTACTGTCTCGGCATCACAAGTGTTGACCCTACCATCACAAAACTCCTGTTTGCGCGCTTCCTCTCAAGAGAGCGGAAGGAGCCGCCGGACATCGACGTTGATTTCGAGCACGAGCGACGTGAAGAAGTCATCCAGTACGTATACGCCCGGTATGGACGCGAGCGCGCTGCGCTGACCGCCACCGTCATTTCCTATCGTTCGCGCTCGGCTATCCGTGACGTCTGCAAGGCCCTCGGGCTTAGCGAAGATATCTCGACTGCACTCGCAAAAGGTGTCTGGGGCAGCTGGAGCGACGAGCTGCCTGACAAACGGATCTCCGAAGCAGGGCTCGATCCCGCTAATCCACTGATCCGCCGTGCCGTCCAGCTCTCCCGTCAGCTGCTCGGCTTCCCGCGGCACCTCTCCCAACATGTCGGCGGCTTTGTTCTGACGCGCGCACCCCTCATCGAAACTGTTCCTATTGGAAATGCCGCCATGGAAAGGCGAACCTTCATCGAATGGGACAAGGACGATATCGACGCACTCGGTATCATGAAAGTAGATGTTCTGGCGCTCGGCATGCTGACCTGTATACGCAAGGCATTTGATCTGCTTGATGCACACAAGGGCATAAGACATGATCTTGCCAGCATCGATAATGACGATACTGCGACTTACGACATGCTCTGCAGGGGTGACAGTATCGGCGTCTTCCAGGTTGAAAGCCGTGCGCAGATGGCGATGCTGCCGCGCCTCAGGCCCCGCGAATTCTACGACCTTGTAATCGAAGTGGCGATCGTACGACCCGGCCCTATTCAGGGCAACATGGTCCACCCTTATCTCAGGCGGCGCAAAGGAATCGAGCTGGTCAGCTTCCCCAGTCCCTCATCGGAACACGGCCCGCCGGACGAGTTGCAATCTATCCTCGAACGAACAGAGGGCGTACCGCTGTTTCAGGAACAGGCCATGCAGATCGCGATGGATGCCGCCAAGTTCTCGGCGGATGAAGCCAATGGCCTGCGCCGCGCCATGGCCACTTTCCGAAATGTCGGCACGATCCATAATTATGAAGACATGCTGGTCGGACGGATGATCAGGCGTGGCTATGATCCCAACTTCGCAAGGGGATGTTTCGAACAGATCAAGGGGTTTGGCGAATACGGCTTCCCGGAAAGCCATGCGGCCTCCTTTGCCTTGCTCGTGTACGTATCCTCATGGATAAAATGTCACCACCCAGATGTTTTCTGCGCTGCGCTTCTGAATAGCCAACCAATGGGTTTTTATGCGCCTGCCCAGATTGTCCGCGACGCACAGGAACATGGCGTCGACGTTCGCCCTGTGGATGTGAACTATTCCGATTGGGACAATACGCTGGAGCCATTGGAAAACGACGAAGGCAAATTCGCCCTGCGCCTCGGCTTCCGACAAGTCGACGGGATATCAAAAAATGACATGGAAATCCTGATGGAGAGACGGGGCGCTGGCTATGACACGCCAGACACCCTCATACGCCGCACCTGCTTGCCGCGAAGCGTGCTGGAGCGCCTCGCTGCCGCAGATTCTTTCGGCTCCATGAGCCTCTCCAGACGAGACGCATTGTGGAAGGTGCGCGGCGAAGCGGCAAGTCACGTCCTGCCACTATTCGCGGCAGCAGATGTGGCCGAACAGAGCGAGGAAGCCCCCGTTTCACTTCCGCCAATTCCCCCGTCAGAGCATGTGCTTCAGGATTATCAGACAACCCGCCTCTCCCTGAAAAATCATCCCATGCATTTCCTGCGCGCCCTGCATGAATCACGCAATATATTGAGCACGAAAGCGGCTATCAGCCAGCCGAATGGCCAACGTATCCAGACATCTGGCGTCGTCTTGGTCCGGCAACGCCCTGGCACAGCCAGCGGCACCGTTTTCATCACTCTGGAAGATGAGACCGGTGTCGCAAACCTTGTCGTCTGGCCACGCGTGATGGAACGATTCCGCTCAGTCGTGATGCGCGCCCGCATTATCCACGTGAAAGGTCGCGTACAAACCGCAGACAATGTTACTCACATCATTGCAGAACAGTTGATTGATTGCACGAGCGAACTTGCGCTCTTGTCCGAGGATCACTTGCAAGATCCACTCAAGGGCATCCTCGCACGCCCGGACGAAGTCTCACGACCGCAAACCGATACCAGAAGCGTGAAAAAAAGCCGCACCGGCGGAGGCCACCCCAGAGATACCCGCATCATCCCCCCAAGCCGTGATTTCCACTAGAAATCTCTATTCGTCGAATTGGAAGATGTAATTTTCAATAGGCTTTTTGTGATGCTGAACATTCTCCGCGGAGCCTTATTCCTGCTTCATTGTGACTTAGGCTTCCAGCTCTTTTTCGTCGTGGCCCACAGTCCGCCAACGAGAGTGTCGCCAGGCGAGAATTTGGACGAATCCTTCACCCAATTTCCGCTGCCATTGCGGGCCGCCTCTCATGGACGCTGAACACTTTTTGGCCTGACAATACCCGGCGCGACTCCAGCCATTAGAAGTCGCGGAGCACACGCGCCGGTGAATGCGACAAGGTGAGGAGCCCAACAAGCAGGCCGCCAATTGCAGCGACCAGGATAGCCGCGGCTGCAACGAGGCCGACTGCGCCCCACGGCGTTGCCCATTCAGCCTCAAATTGCAGTGTTACAACTGGCCAGGCAGCCGCCACACCTATGCCCGATCCAAACAAACTCGCCACTGCGCCTGAAACCGCAAACTCGGCCGAATACAATCCGAGCACTTGCGCCCGGCTTGCACCGAAAGTCTTCAAAAGTGCGGCTTCGCTGCGCCTCTGTCGCGCCATGGCAGCAAAAGCCCCCAGCAGGACAAGGAGACCAGCCAGAAGGACAATGCTGGCCGCCGCAGTGATCGCAATTGAAATATTTCCGAGAATACGTCCGGCTGCCGCCAACGCGGCCCGGGTCTGAAAGACAACCACGTCAGGAAATGCCCCAGACAATGCCCGGATTATCTCAGGCTCCTGTTCAGGATCCGTACGGACGATTGCAATGTGCTGCGGTTGCGCAGCCTCAAGTGTTCCCGGCGACAGAATAAATGCCGAATTCGCGCCAAAGCTGCCCCAGTCGACCTTTCGGAGAGATACGATTGTTCCTTCAATATCCCGCCCAAATACGCGAAACCCGATCGTATCTCCTATCGCAATGCCCAAGCCTCGCGCCGCGTCTGCTTCGACGGAGACCAGAAGCGGTCCTGTATAATCCTCCGGCCACCACTCACCCTCGACGAGATCGGCCTCTGGCGGCTGGCGGGCGATATAGGGCATTTGTGTTTCACCCTCGACGACCCAACGTTCGGAACGGGCGACGCTATCTTCGTCAAGTGGCTCCCCTTTGAGGGAGACAACGCGGCCGATGACGAAGGGGATACGGCGAAAGCTTTCCGGAGCACCGATATCAACTCCCTGCCCCGCCATGAGCTGGTCGAAAGCATCGATCCCGACATTCGGGATCTGCGTAACAAAAAGCGACGGCAGGTTTGTCGCCGCCGTTTCGTTGACCTGACGAAGAATATTCGCCTGAATTGTGACGACAAAGACCAGAAGGGCGAGCCCGAGACCCAATGCGGGCGCGACGGTTGGGGCAAGCGACCCCGGCCCGCCAAGGTTGGCCAGAACCAGTCTGGAAAAACCCTTCCGCGCACCAACGATCCGCCGGGCGCTGAACCGAATGAGCCGCGCAAGACCCAGAAAGAAGAACCAGGCAATAGCGGCCCCGACGAGCAGGAGCACCGTGATTAACGGCGTTGCACTTGTCAGAACCGCAAGGGCGAACAAACCAACTCCCGCGCAAATCGACGCGATCATTTCGAACTTGGGAACCCTTGCCTGGTCTTCGGCGCCAAGGGTTCGAAACAGCGCCGCCGGACGGGTCGCCCGCGCCCGCCCGAGCGGAGGAAAGGCAAACATTGCAGCGGCCAGGAGGCCAAGCAAAACTGCTTGTAAAAGAGGCCATGGATAGATCGTCAATATCGTCGGCAAGGGAATCCTGTCGCCGACAAACAGCGCCAGCATAAATGGCATCGCCGCGCCAAGAGCCACACCAATTAGCGCGCCGAGCAGTGCAAGCGATCCGAGCTGGATCAGGTAAGCCATGCGAATTGTCGATGCCTGTGCGCCGAGCGCCTTGAAAGCGGCAATTGACGGAACCCGGCTTTGCAGGAATGCCGTGCTGGCCTGCGCAATTCCCACACCGCCCGCGACGAGGGCGGCGATGCCGATCACGGAAAGGAATGTATTCAACATTTCAAGCAGGCGCTGCAGCCCATCAATCGCATCTTCGGGCCCGCGATAACGAAGACCGCTTGTGCCCCAGTCTTCCTCTGCCGCTTTAGAGATTTCATCGCCCGTCACGCCTGCCGGAAGCAATAGCCGGTAACGCGATCTAAAGAGCTGGCCATCAGTCAGGCGCCCCGCCTCTTCCAGCGCGGCAATGCGGATCGTTGCTTCTGGGCCAAATGCTCCAGGCCTGCCAATCCCATCCGCCACACCATCAAGTCTCGCGCGAATGATGGCCGTAATACTTCCCAGCTGGATCTCGTCACCAATCTTGACATTGAATTCATCAAGGAGGGATGGCGTGACGGCAACACCCCAACGCCCGTCTTGAAAGGCCAGCGCTTCATCAAGATCCCGAGCGCCGGAGACCGTATCTGCGCCGATCAGCGGATGGTTCGCATCGACGGCCCGGACATCAACCTGGCGGCGCAGCTCTCCGACCTCTCCCATGACATTCAGGCTGATGAGCTCAGACACCTTGGCGCGGGCGTCCATCCAGGCCTTTTCTTCAGGGGTCGCGCGGCGCTGGGCCGCTGTAAACATGGCGTCTCCGCCAAGCATTGTGCGCGCTTCAGACACCAGCCCCCGGCTAAATCCCTCGGTGACTGATCCGGCCGCGGCAATCGCAAAAACACCAAGCGCAATGCAGGCAAGGTAGATTGCAAAGCCGCGCAGCCCCCCGGCAAGTTCGCGCGCTGCAATGGTCAGGGCCAGCCTGTTCATACCAGCTGACCGTCGAGCATGTTCACCGTCCTGTCGGCGCGCGCTGCGAGGGCCGTATCATGCGTGACCAGGACCAGGGTTGCCCCGCGATCACTGGCTATACGGAACAGGAGATCAGCAACGGCGGCGCCCGTCTTGGTATCAAGATTGCCGGTTGGCTCATCAGCAAAGACAAGGTCGGGGCCGCAGGCAAGCGCCCGGGCAACCGCTACACGCTGACGCTCGCCGCCAGACAGCTGGCCCGGATAATGCGTGAGCCGGGACGTCAGATTGACGGCCGCTAGGGTCTCCGTTGCCCGTGCAAGGGCGTCATCCATGCCGGCGATTTCAAGCGCAACGCGAACGTTATCGAGCGCGGTCATGGTCGGCAGCAGGTGGAAGGACTGAAAAACCATGCTCACACGGCCCCGGCGCAACCGGGCAAGTGCATCCTCGCTCATGCCGGCAAGATCAGTGCCGAGCAGTTCAACCCGGCCTGATGTTGCCCGTTCAAGCCCGGCACCAACAGATATCAAGGAGGACTTCCCTGAACCCGATGGTCCGACGATCGCAACCGACTCCCCCCTACTACAGCGAAAGTCGACGCCCCGTAATATATCTACGGCGCCTGATGCAGAGGGTAATGTCAGACAAACCTGCGTCATACGAAGAGGATCGGTCATTGTGCTTGTCTGCTTTCTGCATTGTGAGTTGCTGGTCGAACAGCCCATCCCTAAGACCTATCTGTAACTCGAAAGCGAACAAGTATGCGATTTGGAAAACTCTTCGTGATCATGGCTATCCTTGTCTCCGGGTGTGATGGCGGGGGACGCAACGAGCCTGCCGATTCCCCAGCGGCGGCCTTGCCAAGCGCGAGCCCCGCGCATGAAACTCCGGCGCCAACCGGCGACAGTCAGGCCAGCGACAGTCCGCAATACGTAGTTGTCATGCTTGGCGACAGCCTGACGGCCGGGTTCGGGCTCGCGCCGGCAGATGCCTTACCGGAGCAAGTCGAGGCGCTGTTGCTCGAAGCGTCGCCAGAAATAGACGTAATCAATGCTGGCGTTTCCGGTGACACCAGCGCCGGCGGTCTGGCCAGGTATGACTGGAGCGTCGGATCAGCGAAGCCCGACCTCCTTGTCATCGTTCTTGGCGCAAATGACTATCTCAACGGCGTTGACCCTGAACGGACCAGGACCAATATCGCGGCAATTATCGAGCGGGCCCAGTCCAGCCGTATCGATATCCTGCTCGTCAGTGTGTCTCCGCGCTCCAGCGCAGAAGATGATCCAAAAGCCGCCGAGTTTGCAGCGATATTTCGCGAACTTGCAACGACCTATGACGTTGGCCTTTATGAAGGCCTGGTCGACAAAATTCAGGACCGCCCCGAACTGCTGTTGCAGGATGGACTACATCCGACGGCGGAGGGTGTAAAAGTCATTGCAGCGCCGCTAGCAGAGGCAATCACGCATTACATTCCCCAGAGGTAGCGACGTTCTGATGTAGCAAGATTCTAATGCTGATGTGTTTTTCGAAGTTAAATTAGCTGCATACTGACGAATAAGTCGTCACGAATTTTGACGCCTTCCCATCGGCTGAACCGCGACATGGCTCACTCACGCCGTCGGAACGGTAAGTGTGATTAATCGTCTGTATGTTTCAGATGGTGTCCAGTTTTAAGGCGCCCCTCGCGCCCAATCACTTTTCATGGCTGCATGGTATGAGGGACATCTGTCCGTCACAACGACTTCAGGTTTCCCATGTCGCCTGATTTCTTTCTTTCTGAATTTCCATGTCGAATCCTGTCACACTTCGTCGTGACATAGGATTCCAGAACTTCGCCTTCGAGCGCCGCTTTCGGATCGTATGAATGAAGTATGCACCGAACCGGCCCACCCAGAGACGGGCACTCTCATGGCCGATATCCATGCCCCGTATGTGAAGAAGATCATCGATATTGCGCAGGGACAGCGGAAATCAGATGCACTTAGCGGGCCAAGCTGGATGATTTCGTGGGACGTATTGAACTAGCGAAACGTCCTCTCGGCCACCTTATGATGGCTAAGCGCCACCGCCCTTCGCCTCACGGTCGTTTGCGTTGACACTTCCGTGGGCCCCGAGGGCCTAAACCGTAAAGGGCTGGAAGAAATTCGGGGAATAATATACCTGCATCCGCACCGTCCCTGTAATTACGAGAGATGCCGGGCCAAGGCTGGCGGAGAGACAGGGATTCGAACCCTGGGAACCCTTGCGAGCTCACTAGTTTTCGAGACTAGCCTATTCAACCACTCTAGCACCTCTCCGCGCCCTGGTGGGAAGCGTGCTGACCTATACTGGCTTCGCGAGGATTTCAACTCCCTGAAATCGTCTGAAGATCACATTTGACAGCAGGTCCGGTTTGGTGTTTACCCCCCCATTCAGGCGCGGACCGGCGACGGTTTCGCGCGTATTTCATTTTGATTTCATGCCGGAAGGATGAGACCCATGTTCGCGGTCATCAAGACAGGTGGCAAGCAGTACAAAGTTGCCGAAGGCGATACGATCGTCATCGAAAAACTGGATACTGAAGCCGGTAAAGACGTGACGTTCGATAGCGTCCTCATGCTTGGAAGCGGTGATTCCGTGACGGTTGGCGCGCCCCTTGTGGCTGGCGCGACTGTTTCGGGAGAAATCGCCGAGCATATGCGCGGTCCCAAACTGATCACACGCAAGAAGCGCCAACGTCAGACATATCGTCGTACGATCGGCCACAAGCAGCACCTGACGACCGTGACGATCACGTCGATCAACGCTGACGGCAAGGCCCCTGCCAAAAAGGCTGCTCCGAAGAAGGAAGCAGCGCCTAAAGCAGAAGCCGCACCCGCAGAAGCGCCCAAGGCTGCTCCGGCTCCTGAAGCCCCAGCTGCTGCTGTCGCAACAGCCGGCGCTGACAATCTGAAGAAGATGACGGGCGTCGGCCCGGCACTCGAGAAGAAGCTGAACGGCGCAGGCATCACGACCTTCGCGCAGATCGCGGCTCTTTCCGAGACCCAGATTGCCGAACTCGAAGAGCAGCTGAGCCTCACGGGCCGTTTTGAAAAAGACGGTTGGGTCGCACAGGCCGCTGAACTCGCCAAGGACGCATAAGGGCGATATAAGCCCTCAGATTAGGACAAGGAGCGCACAATGGCTCACAAAAAATCAGGCGGCTCGTCACGTAACGGTCGCGACTCGAACCCGAAATACCTTGGCGTCAAGAAATATGGCGGCGAGCATGTCATTCCGGGCAATATCATCGTGCGTCAGCGCGGCACCCAGAAATGGCCTGGCAAAGGCGTCGGTATGGGCAAGGATCACACCCTGTTCGCGCTTGTCGAGGGCAACATTGAGTTTGCCAAAAAGGCCGGTGGCCGCATGTACGTGAATATTGTACCGCTCGCGAACGCAGCAGAATAGCGGCTGACAGCGCGGCCGCGGGAACGTGGCCGGATCGCAAAAGTCGATCATTCCGAGGGGAGGCAGGCCACTGCTTCCCCTTTTTCTTTGCCCTCCCCTGCCCTTGTCCTGCCCGTAGGAGGCGACGATGAGTGAAGAGTTGCAGACGGAACGGCTTTTGCTGCGGTCCATAGGGCCCGCGGACGCGGACGCAATCACACAGATTGTCCAGGATCCCAAAGTCTATCGAATGCTTTCCAGCGTGGCACCAAACCAGCCCAAGGCCCAGACATTGGGATGGATTACGAGCCATAGCGCAGCCGCAATGGCAGACAGCGAACATGTGAGAGCGATGATTCTCGACGGCGATCTTGTCGGTGTGATCGGCGCAAAGCGGGCGGCGACTGGCCTGCCTTTCACGATTGGCTACTGGCTCGCCCCTAAAGTATGGGGCAAAGGCTTGACGACTGAGGCAGCCAGGGGCCTGCTCTCATGGCTCGAAGGCCGGGGCGAAACCGCCTTCCTGTCCGGGCACTTCGTGGATAATCCTGCTTCAGGACGCGTTCTTCACAAGCTGGGCTTCATGCGTGCCGGCCGCAGAAAACTGTTTTCACTTGGCCGAGGCGAATCCGTCGAACACTTCGACATGGCGCGCCTTGCGCGAAACGCGTAAGAGATCCCCATGAAATTCCTCGATCAGGCCAAAGTTTATATCAAGTCCGGCGGCGGCGGCGCAGGTTGCGTCTCGTTTCGCCGCGAGAAGTATGTCGAGTACGGCGGTCCCGATGGCGGCGACGGCGGTCGTGGCGGTGATGTGTGGGCCGAAGCCGTTGATGGCCTCAACACACTGATCGACTACCGCTACCAGCAACACCATAAAGCGAAACGCGGCGGCCACGGCATGGGCAAGCAACGCACCGGCGCCAAGGGTGACGACGCGACACTGAAGCTGCCGATTGGCACCCAGATCTTCGAGGAAGATCAGGAAACCATGATCGCTGACCTGACGACGATCGGCCAGCGCGTTCTGCTCGCATCAGGCGGCAATGGCGGTTGGGGCAATCTACGGTTCAAGTCATCGACCAACCAGGCCCCACGGCGGGCCAATGCTGGCGAAGAAGGCGAAGAGCGCTGGCTTTGGCTGCGACTGAAGCTGATTGCGGATGCGGGACTGGTGGGCCTGCCCAATGCGGGAAAGTCCACGTTCCTGAGCGCGGTAACAGCGGCCAATCCGAAAATCGCCGATTACCCCTTCACGACGCTGGATCCCGGTCTTGGCGTTGTCGACCTGGGGCCGAACACACGGTTCGTACTGGCTGATATTCCGGGCCTTATTGAGGGCGCCGCTGAAGGCGCTGGCCTCGGTCACCGCTTCCTCGGCCATGTGGAGCGCTGCAAAGTGCTGCTACACATGATTGATTGCACGCAGGACGATCCAGCAGGCGCGTATCGTACGATCCGCAAGGAACTCGAGGACTACAGCCCGGAACTGGCAGATCGGCCTGAAATCGTTGGTCTCAACAAGATCGATGCGCTCAATCCTGAACTCGTGGCTGACCAACTCAAGCAGCTGAAGAAGGTCTACAAGGGCAAGCCGATGCTGATCTCGGGTGTAACCGGCGAAGGCGTTCGTGAGGCCCTGTTTGCGATCGTGAAGCACCTCGGCCTCCAGGCTGAAGCGGAGGCTGACGGTGTCAGCGAGGACGGAACATGGGCGCCCTGACCGCCAGACTGCGCCGGCTAGTGATGATGATGGTGGGGTTCCGTATTGATCTTCCCGCACTTGCCGCATTTTACGACCACGCCGTGTGCATCGTGATGAGCCACATTGACCATAAGCTTGGTCTTGCAGGCCCCGCAGCGATACGTTTCGTCACCGCCGCCTTCGCGCACCGGCGTTCCAGCAGTGTGTTCAAGCACATCGGCCAGCGCCGCAGCATCAGGCGAAATAAGAATCATGTCGAATTGGGGCATCGTGTCGGCCTTGTAAGGAACGGGATAAATCTGATTTCCCAGACAGCACAGGGCGGACAAAAACGCCAGTCTCTGATCCTGATTGGCTGCGTAGCATGACAGGCGACAGTTTCAGGGAGGCGAAACGGATCGTGGTCAAAACGGGGTCTGCCCTGATTGCCGAGCATGGCAAGGCCCGTAGCGATTGGCTTGCGCGCCTTGCTGCCGACATCTCGGACCTTCGCGCGCGGGGAAAGGATGTCATTCTCGTCTCGTCGGGCGCCGTGGCCCTCGGGCGTGTGGACCTCGGCTCGCCCACGCCTGCCCGGCTGGACCAGAAACAGGCAGCTGCAGCAATCGGCCAGCCACGACTCATGGCCGCGCTCGCCAATGCTTTTGCCCATCACGACATTACCGTTGGACAGGCTTTGCTCACGCTCAGCGATACCGAAACGCGCCGGCGCTGGCTGAATGCGCGCGCGACACTGGAGACCCTGCTGGATGCGGGCATCGTTCCGGTCATCAACGAAAACGACACGGTCGCGACTGACGAAATTCGCTATGGCGACAATGACAGGCTGGCGGCCCGGGTCGCACAGATGATGGGCGCGGACCTGCTCGTACTCCTTTCAGATATTGACGGCCTCTATACCGCCGACCCGAACACAGATCCGCACGCCATCCACATCCCTGTATTAAAAGAACTTTCATCCGACCATGATGCCATGGCAACCGGCGCCAATGCAGCTGCGGGTGTCGGCTCAGGTGGCATGGTGACCAAACTCGCAGCCGCGCGCATCGCCCATGCGGCGGGCTGCTCCACCATTATCACGCGCGGCAACCGCGAACACCCGCTGCGCGCGATCGAGGACGGCGCGCTCTCAACCCTGATCGTCGCAAACACCACACCCGCACGCGCGCGCGAAGCCTGGCTGAAAGGCCACCTGAAACCCGAAGGCACAATCCTGGTTGATGCGGGCGCGGCAAAGGCCCTGCAGGGCGGCGCGAGCTTGCTCGCTGTGGGCATTACCGGGGTCGTCGGCGCTTTCGAACGCGGCGCTGCCGTCGCCATCAAGTCCGAGAATAGCCCGTTAATTGCTAAAGGCGTCACCTCATACAGTTCTGCAGACATCCTTCGTGTCATTGGCCTCCAGAGCGACGAAGTTGAGGCAACACTCGGGTATCGCGGGCGCCCTGCGATCATTCACCGGGACGACATGGTGCGGGTATGAGCCAGGTCGGTGAGCCGATTTTCCGGCTGGCCACGCGCGGCGACCTGGACGCTCTTGTTCGCCTCGAAGAGGCCTTCCCAGAGGAAGACCGTTTCAACCGCCGCACCTGGCGCCGTCTGCTGGCTGGGAACACTATTGCCCATGTCGCTGAGTACAACGGAACCCTCGCAGGGGCCGCCGTGTTGCTCCTGCGTTATGGCAGTCGGATCGCCCGCCTCTATACGCTATCAGTCTGCCCCGAAATGCGCGGTAAAGGCTTGGCGAGTCAGCTGATGCTGGCGGGTGAAAATTCTGCCAAGGAGAAAGGATGTGACAGGATGCGACTTGAAGCACGCGAATCAAATCATACTGCTATTCTGCTTTACGAGCGCAGCGGATATCGCGTAATTGCGCGCGTTGCAGACTACTACCCGAATGGAGAGACCGCAGTGCGGATGGAAAAGCCCCTCGGCATGTCCTTGGGTGAAAAACGATGACCGACTGGGTTATTCTTGTCGAAACGGCGAGCGACATCTCACAGGCCGAGACGCCTCACAAGGTGCTTCGGGTCAGTGACTATATCTCCAAGCCTGCGCTGTTTGCTGGCAGGCGCCCCTATATCCTGAATCTATCGAGGTCCTACGCCTACCAGTCGGAAGGCTATTACGCCTCACTTCTGGCAGAGGCGCGGGGGCACAGGGTAAGTCCAAGCGTGCAAACCATGGTCGAGTTGTCAGCCAAGGGTCTCTATACGCATGCCCTGCCCGACCTTGGCGAACGCCTGCGCGAAGCCCGTGCGAAAGGCGCGCCGGAAATTGACAGCCTTTTTGTCGCCTTCTCGAAATCGGAAGTGCCCGGCTATGAAAAACTGGCGCGTGAAGTGTCTGACTGGTTCCGCACGCCTGCTCTGGAAGTAGAGTTTGACGACACCACGCCAAGCGGAATCGCGCGGGTCCGCATCGTATCGCCTCATAAACTGAAGGATGCCCGCCGGGCCTTCTTTCTCGAAGCGATGGCGACCTATACGAGCGGCCGTGTCAGCGCCCCGAAAACGAAGGCGCCCGCCAAGTGGTCTCTTGCCGTTCTGGTTGATCCGAAGGAACAGCATGCGCCCTCCAAGCCGTCATCCATCAAACGTCTGGCAGACGTTGCCGCCAAAATGGGCGTTGAAGTCGAACTGATCGAACCATCGGACCTGACAAGCCTCGCGGAATTCGATGCGCTGTTCATTCGCGCGACGACCTCGATCGACAATTTCACTTATCGGTTCGCCCGGCGCGCCGAGCAGGAGGGCATGCCGGTCATCGACGATACGCATTCGATGATCCGCTGCACGAACAAGGTCTATCTGAAGGAAATCCTTGAAAAAGCGGGCCTGCCCATCCCGCGCACGGAAATCCTCGATGAGAAGTCAGACCTCACCGCAGCGTTCGCGCGGCTTGGATCCCCGGTTATCCTGAAAACACCTGATGGCTCCTTCGGCAATCACATGGTCAAGGCAACAACGCTCGAAGAGTTGAAGACTGCAGTTAAGGGGATGTTCGACGATACGGCTCTTGTGATCGCGCAGGAATTCATCCCCACCAAGTTCGACTGGCGTATAGGGGTACTGAACGGCGAGCCCATGTATGCTTGCCAGTACCGCATGGCGCGCGGCCACTGGCAGATCATCAAGCATGGTCCGGGCGGTAAAACGAGTGAAGGCGGTTTCACCACACTGCCCATCGAGGATGCACCGCCCGAAGTCGTCGATGCGGCCGTGCGCGCAGCGCGCCTGATCGGCGAGGGCCTCTATGGTGTCGACCTGAAAGAGACCGACAATGGCGTCGTGATCATCGAGATCAATGACAATCCCAGCATTGACCATGACGTCGAGGGTGCCGTCATGAAAGACGAGATCTGGCGGCGTATCATCTCATGGTTCTCCACGCGCCTGGAACAGCGCATGGGCCGCGTCAACTAATCACGCTCAGAACTTGAAGGCGCCCGAACGCAGGGACTCATACCGGTCCTGCGTGAATGGCACGTAGGTCTTACGCTCGGGATGATACATCCAGATCGGATCGTTAACTTCGTCAATATTGAACCCGTCCTTGACCAGCTCGACCTTTCGATACTTGAACGTGCCGGTTGTTTCGGCATCGCGTTGCACACGGATGAAAATCGGAATAGCATAGCTTGGCAGCTTCTGCCCCAGCGCCGCGTACATTCCGTCGAAGTCGACATCGTCATCCGTCGTAATTGCCGCCATGCCCGCCTTGCCGTCATATCCCGGCAACGGGATGCCATAGACATTTGCCGTCGCCACACCCTGGATACCGGAGAGGGCCTCGCCAACTTCATTGGTAGAGACATTTTCGCCCTTCCAGCGGAAGGTGTCCCCGATACGGTCGACAAAATAAATATAGCCGTCCTTGTCCTTGCGCATCAGGTCGCCGGTCCGGAACCACATATCGTCTTTCTCGAAAACATCGCGCAGGATCTTCTTCTTCGTCGCTTGCTCATCATTATAGCCCTCGAAGCGATTTCGAATGTCCTCGCCGATACGGCCCAGCGCTTCGCCGGCTTCGTCCACATCCGTACGAACGCAAAATCCCTCGGCGTCCCGAATAGGCTCTTCTGTCTCGATATCGAATTTTACAAATGCGATGTGAGCGAACTGCTTCTCCAGCCAGCCCGGAATGCGACCGACTGCACCGATCTTGCCATCGAAATTGAGAAAGCTGACATTGCCTTCCGTGGAGCCATAAAACTCACACAGATGGTTGATGTTGAACCGATCCTGAAACTCAGCCCAAACCTCGGCGCGCAAGCCATTCCCAAAACCAGTTCGTATCTTGTGGGCGCGCTCCTTCGGATGGGGTGGCTGGTTCAGCAGGTAACGGCAAAGCTCTCCGATATAGACAATGGACGTCGCGCCTTCGTCTGTTGCGTCATCCCAGAATGCGCTCGCAGAAAACTTTCGGCGCAGAATGATGCAGGCCCCCGTCATGAGTGCCTGCCCCACAGCGCAAAGGCCGCCCGTTCCGTGATAGAGCGGCAGGGTAAGGTAGATCCGGTCTCGCTCTGTAATATGGCAAGGTGAGATAAACGTCCGCATCATCCCTTGCGTGCGCGCCTGTGTCAGCTTCGCTGCCTTGGGCAGGCCGGTTGTTCCCGATGTATAGACATAGAGACAGAGATCCCGGCCGCGCAGCGCAGCGCGGTGCTCGCGCGAAGGCCGTGTCGCTGGCGTACCCTTAAGGGCCGCTTCCAGATCGAGTCCCTCGGAACCTCCCAACGACCAGACCGCTGGCGCAGACGTGAACAAGCCGGCAGAGCTGCGGATCGCACTGTCCTGTTCCGTGCCGATAATGATGCGTTTGGCGTCGGCAATGTTGATACAGTGCGCGAGTGCATCGCCTTCGAGGTTTGAGTTGATGAGTGCGGTGACAATCCCGATCTTCGACATCCCATACCAGAACGCCACATAGTCAGGCCGGTTTTCCATAAACAAGGCCACACAATCGCCAGTCGTAAGCCCCTGCTCCAAAGCCCAGTTGGCAAACTGATTGGCACGCGCCTCGAACTCGTCATACGTTGTCAGCGTGCCTTCAAACCTGAAAGCGACATTGGCGCCGTGGCGGTCGACAACATCCTCGACATCGTCAGCCACCAGTCGCTCGGAATCAGGGCTGATATAGGCTGTCCACTTGGTCAGGCCGCGAATGGAACGATAAAACTGCGCCTCGCGGGCCAGAATGGATAGGAAATTCATGAAATGGATCGTCCTCGTTGCAGCTAAGGCTCTTTATTGCCCACGGATAGTCTCATCTGACAAGCTGAGCGCGGGACGGCCATGTTGTCAAAGGGGCACGCTCTTCATGACGGGTTTGCACGCGTGAATGTCTCTGGTAGTTGCTGCCGATGCGAAGCGGAGGGTGCGCCATGTCTGATCCTGTTGGAAATCTATTGGTCTTGCTAGATATCGAGCGCCTGGAACACGACCTGTTTCGTGGCCAGAGCCCTGATGAGCGCGCCAATCAGCGTGTTTTCGGCGGCCAGGTTATCGCCCAAGCGCTCGTAGCCGCTCAGCGCACTGTTTCAGAAGACCGGGTATGCCACTCGCTGCACGCCTATTTCATTCGGCCCGGCGATCCAAAAGTGCCGATCATCTATCAGGTTGATCACGCCCGCGATGGCGGCAGCTTCACGACACGGCGTGTCGTTGCCATCCAGCACGGCAAGCAGATCTTCAACCTGGCGGCCAGTTTCCAGGTGCCTGAAGAGAGCTGGGAGCACCAGCACGACATGCCGGACGCGCCAGACCCGGAAAGCTTGAAAGGTCTGCGTGAGCGTCGAGTGGAGATCGCAGAAAGAATGCCCGAGCGTCTACGGGAGGAGTTCACCCGGGAACGCGACATCGAAATGCGCGACGTTTCCCCACTCGATTTGCTCAAGCCCGAGCCGGCAAGCGACGTGCACCAGGTCTGGATGCGAGTCGCCAGGGATGTCGGCGGAGATCAGGCGCTGCACCAATGCCTGCTGGCCTATGCATCCGACATGAGCCTCCTCGGCACTGGCAACCGGCCGCATGGTCTGACGTGGTTTGATCCAAAACTCATGTCGGCGAGCCTCGATCATGCCATCTGGTTTCACGCGCCGGTCAAGTTCTCCGACTGGCATCTTTACGCCATGGACAGCCCGTTTGCGGGCGGCGGACGCAGTTTTAACCGGGGTAGTATATACAACCGCGATGGGAAGCTGGTCGCCAGCGTGGCCCAGGAAGGCCTGATGCGTCAGAAAAAGCCGAAGAACTGAGGTTTTTCAGCTGCGCCACCGACTATAAAGCCCTGTTTTAAGGTCATTTTCTGCGGCTTATAAAAACTGTTGTGTTTTACAGCGGAAAAGGGCTTGCGCGCGCGCCTGCGGCCATTATTACGGGACTCCGGAGCGTAGCGCAGCCTGGTAGCGCATCTGGTTTGGGACCAGAGGGTCGGAGGTTCGAATCCTCTCGCTCCGACCAAGAACTTCTTGATGAGACGAGGCGGCTGATGGAAGCGCGGATCTACAGACCCACCAAAAGCGCCATGACATCCGGTCGAGGCAAAACCAAATCCTGGATCCTTGAATTCGTCAAACCCGGCGCGCGCCGCAGCGCTGACCCCGTTATGGGCTGGACAAGCATCGACGATACATCGGGTCAGGTTCGTCTCGAATTCGACACCCAGGACGAAGCCGTCGAATACGCCCAGCGCGAAGGCATGACTTTCCGAGTTGAAGAATCACGCGAACGCAAGCGATTGGTAAAGTCGTACAGCGAGAATTTCGCGTTTGACCGCAAGCAGCCCTGGACGCACTAAGGCGCGTCACCAGCGTGGCCCCTTAGCTCAACTGGATAGAGCACCGGACTTCTAATCCGACGGTTGCAGGTTCAAGTCCTGCAGGGGTCACCACTGATTCGGTGTCTTACATAAACGCCTTCCATACACACAAAATAAAAGACCGGAGCTTTCGCCCCGGCCTTTCGATTGTTTCATGGTCGCTAGCGATCAGGCGCCGACGACTTCCGGTAGCGCCTTGCAGAAACGCTCGATGTCTTCGATTTTGCCCATCGAAACGCGCGTCCAGTCCGTGTAGTCCATGTACTGACCGCGAATGTAGATGCCGCGCTCCTTCATGGCCTTGGCCACGTCGTTCGCCGGCTTGCCTGACTTGAAGTAGACAAAGTTCGTCTGCGACGGCAGGTATTCCAGGTCGAGCGTATCCAGCGTGGTGAGGACCATCTTGCGGCCTTCCACGATCTTGCCCTTCGAGAAGTCGATGAATGCGGTGTCGTCATAGCTGCCGATGGCGGCAGCAAGCCCCACGCCCGAAATCCACGACATCGCAGTTGACTGAATCTTGGCGGCAATTTCTGGCGACGAGATCGTGTAGCCAACGCGAATGCCAGCCATGCCGTAAATCTTTGAGAAGGTACGCGACACGATTACATTGTGTCCTTCCTTCACGAGACCGATGCAGGTGTTGCCTTCAGGGTCGTCGGCGAGTTCCATATAGGCTTCGTCAACGAGCACTGTCGTAAGCTTGGACATGCGCACAACGGCCGCTTTCAGCTCAGCAGGTTCCGCAACCAGGCCGGTCGGGTTGTTCGGGTTACAAAGCTGCACGAGGCCCGTGCCGGTTGTGACCTTTGCTTCGATCGCTGCCAGGTCTGTGCTCATGTCAGGCGCAAGTGCAACACGATCAATTTCGGCCATGCCGAGATTGACGGCGTAAAGTGCCGTCGTATCCCAGAACAAGCGCGGGGCAACTATGGGGCCGTTCTTGCCATAGATCAGGGCGATGGCGCTAAGCGCTTCGCCGGAACCCGTCGTGATGGCAATCATGTCTGGCGTCACACCGTGGCGTTCAGCGATCATCTCAGCCAGTTTTGCACCGGCGATATCAGGATAGTAAGCGCCCTTCTTGCCAGCATATTCGATCATTTTCAGGGCCGATGGCGCTGGACCATAAGGGTTTTCGTTCCGCGAAAGCAGCGCAACGCCGCCACGGGGTCCAAGCAGTTCCGGATCGGGATCAGCGGACGGAGCATTGGCAGGAAATGCGGCCTCGGCGGTTGCCGTTTGTGCTGTCGTGCACGCCGTTGCGCACGCGACGGTAGCACCGACAGCTCCCGTCAAGACTAAGCGTCGTGAAATATCAAATGCCATTTTTATTTCCCCAGTCGTTGGTTGGTATGAAACGGGATTTTCCACGGCAGGCAAACCGAGGCTCCCAAAAAGAGATCAGGAAGTAAACGAATTGTACAGGACGAGCGCAGACGTTGCGACAAGATAAATCCCGAATATACGCTTCAGTGCTACGGCGTTGAGACTGTGCGCGGCGCGCGCTCCAAGAGGCGCGGTAATGAAAGACATAGCAGTAATTGCAAGAACGGCAATCACGTTGACATAGCCGATTGAACCAAAAGGCAAGCCCGGCTCACCCAGCCCGAGGATCGCAAATCCGATTGCCCCGGGGATAGCAATTATCACGCCGAAACCCGCCGCCGTGGCCACAGCCTGGTGAATGGGACGGCCGCATGCCGTCATGACGAGCACAGCAATCGTGCCGCCCCCAATGCCGAGCAGCGCCGAAAAGCCCCCCAGGAATGTCGCAATACCCGCGAGCAGTGGTCCTTGAGGCATGTCGGTCGTTATGGCCTTTTTCGGCTGCATGACCGGTGCAATGAAATGCACCCCCATAAGAAATACGCCCACGGAGAATATCCACTTCAACGAACGGCCATCCATGTAGCGCGCAATCAGAATACCAAGGACCGCGCCAACCACGAGCCACAGCGTCCAGTCACGAATGATCTTGAAGTCGACGGCACCACGCTTGTTGTGTGCGTGCAGCGAGCGAGACGAGGTGACGATAATGGTGGCGAGTGAGGTACCAATGGCGAGGTGCGTGATGACATCGCTTTCGACATTAAACACCGCGAAGGTGAGAAGGAGGGCCGGGACGACAACAAAACCGCCCCCGATACCGAACAGCCCAGCGACGAAACCTGCAACAAGTCCTGCAGCAAGCAAAACGGCGACTAGCTGGCTGATATGAGCCAGATCGAGATTTGATAATGACATGTAATTGAGTGCTTCTGTTTGATGATGGGGCTCGAGAGGACGATAAGCACAGTCCTTAAACCGAAGCAGGGAGCGAGTTGCCTCGCTCCCTGTATTTTTAGTCATCTGCCTAAAGGACGGTCAGATTGTGCTCAGAAGCATCAGAAGCTCTTGGTTGCCTTCAAATAGACAAAACCACCTTGCCAATCGACGATCGAGTCGGAGCGGTAGATCCGGCCGTTTCCCGTTTCCCGCAGATTGTTGTAGTCAGGCTCATAGGGGTATTCATTCGTGATGTTACGCGCACCGATCGTGAACTTGGTTGTGTCGTCGTAGGCATAGCTCGCCTCGAGATCGAACAAGATCTCACTACCTGAATCTTCCGTGATCAAGCCGCCTGGGCAGCTGTAACCATCGGCTGCAGCACCGGTGAAACACTGCGACGGGCTGTACTCACCGTAATAGTTCGCCCGGCCGAGGAACGTGTAGGCCCCGATCGAGTGCGATACCGTGAAGGTTGTGCGGAAATTAGGTGTGCCGTTCTCGAAGTCGTAGACATCTTCTTCGAGGAACAGACCATCAATGTTGACCTGCTCAACCGAGAATGTGTTGAAGTTCGAGCTTAGCGTGAAAGCCGTGGTTCCAGTTGCTCCCCAGTCTGCCAGATAAGTGACGACCAGATCGACGCCTTCTGTCGAAGAGTCGAATGCGTTCTGGAAGAACTGAACAGCACCGATCGTATCAGCTCCAGGAACGCCTGCAGCAATCAACTGATCGCGAATTTCCGACGTCACGGTAATCGAGCGCGATGCGTAGAACTGGTCGCTGATGTCAATCTTGTAGAGATCAAGCGTCACACTCAATGGACCAAACGAGCCTGTTGCACCGAGTGAGTAGTTCGTCGATTTCTCTGGCTTCAACTCCTCTGCGCCGAGGAATTGCGACACAGGGTTTGAAGCAGGGAAGAGACCGGATGCGACCGGTTCACCTGCAGGGAAGCGCGTCGACACGTTCGTTGTGGCAAGCTGGCCCGGTGTTGGCGCCCGGAAGCCGGTACCCACAGAGCCACGGATGTTGATGTTCGGTGTGACAGACCAACGTGCGGCAATCTTGCCGTTCGTCGTTTCTCCGAAGTCCGAGTAGTTTTCGAAGCGGCCAGCGACTTCAACGAACAGGGCATCGGTCAGGTCCGCCGAAGCGCCTCCATAAATGCCGTAGCTGTCGCGGTTGAGCGAACCCGAATAGTCAGGCGAATAGCCAGGGAAGCCGTTGGAGCCAACACCGTTGAGTGTATAGACAGGGTCGGAAGTATTTGCACAGTCAAGCGATGAACCGTCGGCAATAACCGCAACACCCGCGGCGGTCGGAGCGGCTCCATCACAGAAACCCCATGGATCCGAAAAGGCATATGGTCCGGCTATGTAGGAGGCCTCATCGCCTGCAACAGCCTCATAACCCTCGTCCCGCCATTCAGCACCGAAGCTGAAATCGACCGGGCTGGCGAAGCCGCCCATTTCGTAGGAATAAACAAAGTCAGCAGCAACCGCGACTTCGTCCGAAATCAGGTCGCCCGGGTGGAAGACGGTTGGGGAGCTGTCCCCGAGCGACGGGTTGACCGTATTAGCAAGCTTATAGTTGATCTGGTTCTTGCCGTAGCGCGCCGAGAAATCATAGGTAAAGTCAGGTGTGAATTCACCGCGGATACCGCCGGTCGTCGAATAGTCCACTACGTTACCGAAGAAGCGTGGCGTAAAGCCGGCTGGGAACAGGCTGTCGAACTTGTAGGTCGAACCGTTTTGAAGACGGATCAGCGGACCGTTCACGGAGTTACCCGGGAAGCGATAGTTGAAGTCCCCATCTGCCGACGAGTTCGAGTAGTTGGCGAAAGCATAGAGCTCTTGGCCGCCTGGCAGCGTGTAGCCCATGTTCACGAACGAACGGAAGGCTTCCGATTCAGGCTGTCCCCAGATCTGTACGTTGCTTGAGTCATAATCGCCGCCGGGGCCGTAGAGATAGGCCTTGTCCGGATTTGCCGCGACGTAGGCATCGACATCGAACGATGTCGTTTCATCCCATTGCTTGCCGCGGCTTGTCGGCTGCGCGCTCGTGCCCTCAAGGCTGATATTGATAAAGCCGTTCTCGCCCAGCGGAAGACCGATATTGCCGGCAATCAGGAGGTCTTCGCCGTCGCCTTCAAAATACTGGCCGCCCTGAACGGTGATTTCGGCGCCCTCCGCCGAATCCTTCAGAATAAAGTTTATAACGCCGGCAATAGCGTCGGAACCGTATTGGGCAGCGGCACCATCGCGCAGAATTTCAACTGTTTTCAGTGCAGAGGCTGGGATCGTTGCGACGTCGGGACCTTGCGTACCCGAACCACCGATGGACACAAGCGCAGCGCGGTGACGGCGCTTGGAGTTTACGAGGACGAGTGTTTTGTCCGAAGACAGACCGCGCAGAGCGGCTGGACGAACAAAGGTCGACCCATCGGAGATCGGCTCGCGGCCAATTGTGTAGGAAGGCACGAGCGTCTTGAGTACGTCATTGGTGTCCGTGAACGAGACGTCCTTGATGGTTGCTTCGTCGAGAACGTCAATCGGCACGGCCGAGTCCGCGACTGTACGCGGTTTGCCGCGTGAGCCTGTAACGGTAATGGTCTGCTGTACCGAGACCGAATCTGTCACGGCTAGTTCCTGCGCGACGGCAATCTCTTGCGCGGTTGCTGTAAGGCTACCTGCCGCAAGAAACACACCGGACATCAGATATGTTCGAAAAGAAATTTTCATTTTTTACTACCCCGTTTTTGTTGCGCTGCTTGTCGGGCAGCGCCACCCCATCCGCAGAGCGGATTAACTGAACCCCTTCTCCGTATGCGTCGCGTAGAGGCGCACCGGAAAAGTCGAATAAAGATCCCACTGGACCTCATGTTTTGTCGTAAAGCCGCCATATCTGGGCGACTGACAGTGCTGACCCGGCTTTGGGTCGCTCGTACGGTTCATCATCGAACCAGCTTCAGCAGACCTGCTGGCGGGCGCCGCTCAAACAGAAATCTCTACCTTGCAGGTCCTTGTAGTGCCGGGCGCACAGTAATGATGCACCGCAACATGAAGGAAGCTCAATGTAAGAGCAGCCGCTATGCCAAAAGGATAAGGATACGCAAACGACCAGAACTGACCGACGTGAAGCCTGCCAGCCTTAGTAGGCAAAAGGGTCAGGGAAGCATGTTCGATATTGCAACAATTGTCTCTGCAATCTCGCGAACGGGTTTTCCCCGCGACATGGCCATCTTTCGCAGAGCTTCGTAGGCCGCATGCTCAGAGACGCCCCGCTGCTCCATGAGCAAGCCTTTGGCACGCTCTATGAGCTTGCGGGCCTCAAGGTCGCTCTTTGACCGCGACAACTCCTTGTGCAGCGCATCCATCAGTCGATAGCGCTCCATTGCAACATCAAGAACAGGACCCACCCGCGCAGCAGACAAGCCGCTCACGATATAACCGCTGGCCCCGGCCCTGATCGCACGGCGGGCAAGGTCGCCCTGGTCCGCCTCAACAAAGACGACGATGGGCATAGGACGTTTGCCTGAGAGCTCTTCGACGATACGGATCATCTCGCCATCAGGCACCTGACGGCTGATAATCAACATATCGGCCTTGTGTGTATCGGTTGCCGCAATCACCGATACTGTCGATAGTTCGCCAATGCGGCGCACATTGGATGTTTTCCCGAGCCCCTCATCAAAAATCGCCGCTCTGGCCAAATCATCTTCAATGAGCAGGATTTCCAGTGGCATCACAGGAGGATCGCACTGAGGCACATTCATGGTGTGCATCCAGATGCCTGCGGCGCAAGCTGCCGCTTCTGAAATTGCGCAAGTGCGACGGTCAGGGACGGCCTGCCGTGCTCAGATTGTATCGATTGTGTCTCACGTATCGCCATGAAGCTGAATATTACTGGACCCCTGATATTGCTCGATTTGAGCAATCTTCTGGGTCGTCCAGCCGCGAATTCAAGGCGAATCGTCCAACTGCGCACCCCGATAGGGTGCCAGATGCAAGGTTGGGCACACTTCTAGGGTTTCTGCTCACAAGGTGGCAGTTTTGGGTATCCCGACACCAACACGCTGAGCGTGGTTGAAAGCCTTATTCCGCTGGCGCGGGCGTCAGATCCGCTTCCTTTTCCTCACGCGCGAGCCGACGCGCCACGTCATTCGGTGAGCCGGATTTGCGGGCAATAAGCGCATAAGCGGTTGGCACGAACAGGACGGTTATGAAGGCAGCCGTGATCACGCCGAACAGGATCACCACGCCGATCGCCTGGCGGGTTTCAGCACCTGCCCCCGTCGAGAGGATCAGCGGCACAGCGCCCGCTGCCGTCGTCAGACTGGTCATGACAATGGGCCGGAAACGCGCCAGTGCGGCTTCGCGTAATGCCGCATCGAACTCTTGACCTTCATCGCGCAGCTGGTTTGCGAACTCGACGATCAGGATGCCGTTCTTCGCCGCAAGTCCGACCAGCATGATCAGCCCGATCTGTGTATAGATATTGAGCGTATTTCCTGTGAGCCAAAGCCCAAGCAATCCGCCTGCAATGGTCGCCGGCACGCAGAGCATGATGATGATCGGGTGGCGATAGCTTTCGAATTGAGCTGCGAGCACGAGGAACACGATCACAAGGCCGATCGCGAAGACAAACATGATCGAGCTGCCAGATGTCTTGAAGTCGAGCGACTGCCCCTTGAAATCAATCGTTGCTTCGGTCGGCAGGACGTCTTTAGCCACCCGCTCCATACCGGTAAGCGCCGTACCGAGCGAAACACCTGGCGCAAGCCCCGCTTCAATTGTGATCGACCGCACACGATTATAGCGATTGAGACTAGGACTATCTGCAATCGACTGGATACTAGTCAGGCTGGACAGTGGAATGAGCTGGCCAGAGCGTGACGAGCGCACATAGATGTTCTGGACGTCCATAGGGGTATTCTGGTCAGACCGCAGGCCCTCCAGAATAACATCATACTCCTCCCCCTGGTCCGTGTACGTTGTGACACGCCGGGATCCGAGCATGGTCTGCAGTGTGTTCCCGACATCCGACACGGTGACCCCAAGGTCTGCCGCCCGGTCATAGTCAATCGAAATGCGGAACTGCGGCTGGGTCTCCTTATAGTCCCAGTCTATATCGACCAGCCCCGGATTGTCGGCCTCCAGCGCGGCAACAAATGTATCACGCCACTCAGTCAGCTGCTCATATGATGGACCACCGATCACGAACTGGACAGGCTTGCCACTCCCGCCGCCCAGACCTTGCCGCATGATTGCAAACGCGCGAATGCCTGGCAGGTCCGACAGCTTGCCATTGATTTCCTGAATAATCTCTTCGGCTGGCCGGCGATTGGCCCAGTCGTCCAGCACCACAACAACAAAGCCTTCGTTGAAGCCCGCGCCGCCGAAACCGGGTGCCCGCAGCAAGAGGCGCGTCGCCTCACCCGAGTCTGCGTAAGGGAGAAGGCGCTGCTCGATCTCGTTGAGATAGGTCTGCATATAGTCGAAAGACGCGCCTTCTTCACCGCGAATACTGATGAAGAATGTCCCACGGTCTTCGCGGGGCACATATTCCTCATCAATGTGCTGGTACGTCCAGACCGCGCCAGCAAAGATGCCGACCAGAACCAGTGACACGACGATCGGGCGATATATGAGCCGGTTCAGGATCCAGCCATAACCGCCTTTGAGACGGGAGAAAACCGCGTCGATGCCCATCGGGATATAGCGCAAAATGCCGGTCGTCGCCTTGGGCTTCAGCAACTTTGACGACATCATCGGCACGAGCGTCAGCGATAATATGCTGGAGAAAAACACGGCTGCCGCCATGGTCAGCGCAAACTCGGTAAACAGGCGTCCGACATTGCCCTGCAAGAACGTGATTGGCACGAACACGGCAATCAGCACCATCGTCGTGGCGATAACCGCAAAGCCGACTTGCCGGGCGCCACGATAAGATGCGACCAGCGGTGACTCGCCATACTCATCCATACGGCGGTGAATGTTCTCCAGCACCACGATTGCATCATCCACCACGAGGCCGATAGCGAGAACCAGCGCCAGCAGCGTCAGCAGGTTGATCGACAAGCCAAGCGCCAAAAGAACAATAAAGGTCGAGATGATCGAGATCGGCACGGTGATCGCCGGAACGATCGTCGACCGCAGGCTGCCAAGGAACATGAAGATGACCAGCGTCACCAGGCCCACGGCAATAAAGAGCGTGTTGTAGACTTCGCTGATCGAGGCATCGATGAAGACCGATGAATCGAAACTGCGCGCGATCACCATGCCTTCCGGCAGTGTTTGATTGAGCTGCTCTGCGAGTTCACGCGCTGCCCCCGCAACCTCGACCGTGTTGGCGGTCGATTGCTTGATGATTCCCAGACCCACCATGGGAATGCCATTGCCGCGGAACGTCCTGCGATCTTCTGCTGTGCCCTTTTCGACACGGGCCACATCCCCCAGTCGCACGAGATAGCCATCATCGCCCTGCGCAATAACAAGGCTCGCAAAGTCCTGCGGCGTCTTGAAGGCACGCTCAATACGCACAGTGAACGTGCGGGAATCGGACTCAAGGCTGCCCGCAGGCGCCTCAATATTCTCGCTGCGAAGGGCTCGTTCGATGTCGCTGACGGCCAGATTGCGCGATGCCAGCGCACGTCGGTCGATCCAGATGCGGAGTGCATATTCGCGCGATCCGCCCACCTGCACACGCGCAACACCGTCCAGCGCAGAAAAGCGGTCCACAAGATAGCGGTCGGCATAGTCCGACAGTTCCGGCGTCGTCATGTTGTCACTGGCAAGGTTCAGCCAGATGATGACATCGTCGTTCGCGTCAGCTTTCTCGATCTCCGGCGGGTCCGCCTCTGGCGGCAACTGGTCGAGCACGCCGGACACGCGGTCACGTATGTCATTGGCAGCCGCGTCAATGTCCTGGTCAATGCTGAACTCAACGCTAATGCGCGATCGTCCATCAATGGAATTGGAGTTGATGAACCGGATGCCCGAAACGCCGGCAATACGGTCCTCGATCACACGCGTAATGCGGGTTTCGATCACGTTCGCCGAAGCGCCGGGATAACGCGTGTCGATCGAGACGATCGGGGCGTCGATATCCGGATATTCGCGCAGCGGTAGCCGATTGTACGCAACCAATCCGAAAATGATCAGGATCAGGGATATGACCGATGCAAATACCGGGCGCTTGACGGAGATATCAGAAATCAACATCCGGGTTATTGTTCATTCAGGGCGGCGCCATTGCCTGAGGCACTTGGCAGCACGGCTGAACGGTCACGAACTTTCAATTCGCCACCTTCTCGCACCCTGATCGCTCCATCTGTCACGATCCGGTCGCCTTCCGACAGGCCAGACAGGACTTCGACATTGCCGCCCTGTCGGATGCCAATCTGGATCTTGCGTCTCCGAGCGACTTCTTTCCCGTCTTCCTGAGCTACCAGGAAGACAAAATTGTCGGGACCAAGCGGCTGGATTGCGCCTTCGGGAACAGATAGCGCAGAACGCGAATCGGCAAGAATGGTCACCCGCATGAACATGCCGGATTTCAGGTCACGATCTGGATTTGGCAGGACGGCACGGACGCGCACCGAGCGCGTGACAACGTCGATAGCATTATCAACACTGTCGATCTCTCCGGCAAATTCCATGCCCGGCAGATCGTCCGTCGTGGCTGTCACCGTGACACCAGTCTTCAGGGCCTGGATAAAATTAGAGGGCACAGCAAAATCAAGGTTCATCTCGCTATCGTCGACGAGGGTGGCCACGACATCCCCAGGCCGTACATACGAACCGACGCTCACCATGCGGAAACCCAGTACGCCATCGAATGGCGCAACGAGCACGCGGTCTTTCTGACGAACCTGAACAGCCCGAAGTTGCGCCGTCGCACTGTCGAGATCGCGGCGAGCAGCATCAAGAGATGTCTGGGCGATAGCGTCCTGGCTTGCGAGTTGCTGAGCCCGTTCATACTGTCGGCGAGCCTCTTCAGCCGTTGCTTCGGCAGATTCAACCAGAGCCACCTGCTCACGCTGCGCAAGGGAAAGCAGGGTCTTTCCAGCCGTTACGCGCTCACCATCATCGAAATAGATGGCAGTTACGCGATCGGCGACGTTAAGAGTCAGGTCGACGCGCTCGTTCGGCATCAATGTGCCGAGCGCCTCAATGCGCACCGCAAAATCCTGTTTGCCGACGGCGGCCACGAAGACACTGGCCGGTCCGCGCGCTTGGGCGGCGACAGGTCCTGATACCAGCAATACAGCCGCTAATACTGTACCGACGAAGCGGGGCGGAGCGAACTTACTCCAAATACGGCCAGGGTTTGCCATTGAGGTGCCTTTTGGTGTTTTCTACAACAGGGCTCATTCCCGCAAATATGTCCGGAAACAGGCTTTCACACAGCTTGGTTCTGCGTTCCGGGAAATAGTTCACGAGCCGCGAAAACCAATACCATGCTGGATGCCCGCTCTAGCACCGAAAACCGAACGTTTTCCCAATGGTAACGAGAAATTTATCGGTTCAGACCTGATTTCAGGTCTCGCTATCCGTTTTTACAGCAGCACTGAGGCCAATTTCAGCAAGAACCTCGTCTGTGTGCTCTCCAATCAATGGAGCTGGACGTATCGTGCGGGACGACTCATCACGGAAAATCACCGGAGGCTGGGTTTCCCAGTAGTCCCCTTCGGTCGGGTGGGCCCGTTTCTGGAAGAATCCGACCGCCTGCAGGTGGGGGTCGTCCCTCAGTTCGGTAATGTCATTGACGCGCGCAGCCGGAATGTCGGCTGCCGAAAAAGCATCAAGCCAATGCTGTGTGGGCTGCGCCGTCAAATAGGCCTGAACCCGCTCCATCATATAGGGCATGTTATGATACCGGCCCCGCCGATCATTAAGGCGTTCGTCCATCAACTCGCCCGGGGCACCCAGCACATCAAAGAGGCGCACCCAGCGCGCGTCCACATAAGGCGCGATCGTTATCCAGCCATCGGAGGTTTCAAGGGGCTGGCGCGAGGGGTCGACCTGACGCTGGTAACAGGCCGGTCCATTCGGCGGGTCGAACGTCTCGCCATACAGGTGCTCCTCCAGCAGGAAGTGCGTCACGCATTCGAACATCGGCACCTCGACATGCACCGCTTCGCCTGTCCGGTCGCGCTTTCGCAGGGCGGCAAGCGTGGCATACACAGCATGCAGGCCAGAAACCTTGTCTGCTATCGCCGTAGGCAGGAAACGTGGTGCGGGATTGCCGTCCACCCGCGGCAACAGGCTGGCAGTACCTGACAGGCCCTGGATCAGGTCATCATAAGCCGGACGACCTGCATAGGGGCCGCTCGATCCGAAGCCTGTGCAGTGAACATAGACAATATCCGGCTTGATTGCCTTAACGTCTTCATATGTCAGCCCGATCCGGGCGACGGCGTCCTCACGGACATTGTGGATGAACACATCGCTCTGCTGGATCAATTTGGTGATCGCCGCCTTGCCCGCGTCAGATTTCAGGTCCCACACCACCGAACGCTTGCCTCGATTGATGGTCAGGTGACACGGCCCCATGGATTTTGTGATCACCGGCTTGCCGACATTCCGGAAGTCATCCCCGCTCGCTGGCTCGACCTTCACAACTTCGGCGCCCATATCGGCCAGAGTTTGCGTGCAATAGGGTCCGAAAATGACCGTGGTCATGTCAGCGATGCGGATATCAGAGAGCACATTGGTCCCGGGCATAGGCATTTCCTCGACGGTTTTATCGACGGCTTTCGGCCGTTTCAGACGGCATTCCGACGGGTTTTTCGTGGTTTTGGTACGGGTTTAGGGATGGTTTTTCAATGCCGCATAGGGGTCCACGCATGCCCTTCCCCAGCGGCACACAGTGAGTTTTTTGACTTCAGCTCGACGCATCCCCAAGTAACCTGAAGAACACCGCCGCCGTATGCCTGGCGCCAGTCCGGAGCCATGATAGATGCCAAAACTTTCCATCCTCGACCTTGTCCGCGTTACCGAGGGCACTGATGCGCGCACCGCTATGGACAATGCGCGCGACCTCGCGGCGCATGCCGAGAATTGGGACTATAACCGCATCTGGATAGCCGAGCACCACAACATGGCGGGTATTGCCAGCGCCGCCACTTCGCTCGTCGTATCGCACATCGCCGCCGGTTCGAAGAAGATCCGCGTCGGCGCGGGCGGCATCATGCTGCCAAACCACGCCCCGATCGTTATCGCCGAACAGTTCGGCACGCTTGAGCGGCTCTATCCCGGCCGCATCGATCTCGGCCTCGGCCGCGCCCCTGGCACCGACCAGATTACGGTCCGCGCCCTCCGTACGACTCACGAAGACGCCGAACGTTTCCCACAGGACGTGATGGAGCTGAAAGCTTTCTTTCAGGCCGTACAGCCGGGCCAACGGGTTCAGGCCGTCCCCGCTGCCGGCACAAATGTGCCCCTCTGGATTCTTGGCTCAAGCCATTTTGGCGCAATGCTGGCCGCAGAGCTGGGCCTGCCTTACGCATTTGCCTCTCATTTTGCTCCGGCACATTTGATGGGCGCGCTTGAGATCTATCGCAGCCGTTTCAAGCCATCGGATCAGCTGGACAAGCCATATGCCATGGTCGGCGTGAACATCATTGCTGCCGAAACAGATGCGGAAGCCCAGCGCCTTTCCACGACGCAAAAGATGTCATTCGCCAACCTGTTGCGCGGCACGCGCTCGTTCAGTCAGCCACCCATCGACGATATTGAAGACTATTGGACTCCGGCTGAGAAAGCCCAGGCTCAGAACATGCTGGCCCGGTCCATCGTCGGCGCGCCGAATACGGTTCGCAAAGGCATCGACGCACTCGTCTCGGAGACCGGCGCCGACGAGCTCATTATCGTCTCGGATGTCTATGATCACGGTGCGCGTCTGCGGTCCTTCGAGCTGATCGCCAGCACCCAGAATTGATCGGCCACGTCTCCGGGATTGCACAACAGCGCCAAGATAGGCGATGTTGCTGCAGAACATAAAATCGGAGGAAATACATTGAGCCTTGATGATACAGACTTCACCGGAAAACGTGTGCTCGTCGTTGGCGGGTCCAGCGGCATAGGCAACGGCATCGCGCATGGCTTCCGCGACCGCGGCGCAGAAGTGCACGTATGGGGCACGCGCGCCAAAGCGTCTGACTATGATCCCGCAGACGGTAGCGATCTCGAAGGTCTGATCTATCAGCAGGTTGATGTCGGCAGTCCCGACGCAATCGAAGCAGCCAAGCTCGACTTCGACAGCCTCGATTGCCTCGTGCTGAGCCAGGGCATCGTTGTCTACAAGCGCGGTGAGTTTGAAAACCCCGGCTGGGACAAGGTAATGGCCGTCAATCTCGACAGCCTCATGCACTGTTCGCGGCGATGCAAGCCAATGCTCGCGAAAGCCAAAGGCTCGGTCATCATCGTCAGTTCGATTTCCGGCCTGTCGGCCAATGTCGGCAATCCAGCGTACGCCGCATCCAAAGCGGGCGCCATCAGCCTCACCAAGACTCTGGGCCAGGCCTGGGCACCTGACGGGATCCGCGTGAACGGTCTCGCACCGGGCCTCGTCGACACGAAACTGACCAAGGTGACGACCGAAAATCCCAAACGCCTTGAGGGCGCCTTGCGCGCCATTCCTGTGGGCCGCATGGGCGAGCCCAGTGACATGGCAGGCGCTGCGATCTTCCTCGCAAGCCCACTCGCCGCCTATGTCTGTGGCCAGACAATTATCGTCGACGGCGGCCTCTCCCTCTAGGAGAGGCACCAATCTGACCTGTCCTGAGGCGATCGATCATGGCGCTCAGCCGCGATTGATCGCCTTATTCTGACACTGCTTTCGCAGCGTCTTCCTTCAGCCACTTCAAAAGCGACCGGACCATGAAAATGCCGGCGATGGCGATGGGCAGCCCTGCCAGAAGCACGGCTGACTGAACCACCTTCAAGCCACCGATAAACATCAGCCCGACGGGAAGTAGTCCGAGCACGCCCGCCCAGAACAGACGGTGCCAGCGCGCGGGGTCTTCACCCGCATGCAATGCCTGCGTCGCGGCGGAAGCAAGTGTGTAGCTCGCAGAATCATACGTCGTCGCCACGAAGACAGTCGTAACCGCCACGAAAATCGCCAGAGCCACCTTACCGAGTGGAAGATGGGCGATAATCGCCGCGATCGCTGCAGGCGCATCGTCGTGAACCATATCGACAACCGGCAGCGCGCCAGTGAGTTCGAGATGGAGGGCGTAGTTTCCGAAGATAATATAGAACGTCCACACACCCAGGCTTCCCAAGACGGACATACCGAGCAGGACTTGTCTTATCGTGCGCCCCTTGGAGATGCGCGTCACGAAAATGCCGACGAAAGGCGCGAACGCAATCCACCAGGCCCAGTAGAAAACGGTCCAGTCCTGCACAAAACCCGTTTTATCGACTGGGTCTGTATAAGTGATCATGGTGAACATGTTGGACATCATGTGCCCCAGGCTTTCGGTTCCCATCGTAAGGATGAACCCGGTCGGACCTACGACAAGGATGAAAGCCAGGAAGATCAATGCCAGCCACAAATTGGTGTCGGAAAGTCGCTTGATACCCTTTTCAAGGCCGAGATAGACGGACACCCCGAACAGACCGACGCAGACAGCAATCACGATCAGATCCATGACCGTTGAGCGCGCAATGCCGAAAAGTTCTGCCACGCCGGCCGAGATGACCGGCACGGTCAGCGCCAGTGATGTACCCGCCCCGCCGATCAGGCCGATCATGAAGATCAGGTCAATTGGCTTTCCCCATGGCGAGGTCGTGCACTTGTCTCCAAGTATCGCGGCGCTGAAGCGCAGATAAGGAACGCCCTTGTTGTAAAAGGCATAGGCCAGCGCGACAGAAGGAAGCCCATAAATGCACCAGGCGCTGATGCCCCAGTGGAAGAGACCATAGCTTGTCGCCCAGCGAATGGCTTCGCTTGATCTTGGCTCCACACCAAAGGGCGGCGCCTCATAATAATAGGTCCACTCTATCCCGGCCCAGTACAGAAGCCCGCCGCCAACCCCTGCGGAGAAGAGCATGGCGACCCAGCTGAGCGTCGAAAAGTCGGGCGTGTCATCCTTCGCACCGAGCTTGATCCTGCCATAGGGACCAAAGGCGAGATATGCGGCGACAACCATCGCACCAATGGCAGCCCATTGATAAATGATGCCAAGGTTGAGCGCGGTCCAGTCATAGATCGTGACAATCCCCGGGCCGATTGACTCGCTGAACAGGATCAAAGGAACTGATACAAGTAGGGACGTCGCAACTGCGAGCGCAAAGACGGTTTTGTCGATAGGCTTGCCGGTCATTGCGCGCTCCTGTTGAGCGCATCACAAAGCGGCGCCATGAAATCATCTGTTGCGCCAACGCGGTCACCAAGTTCCTGAACCACGCCGTCACCACGTTCATACTGCGGCCAGTCTGGCAAACCGTTCGCGTTCGGATTGCCGGTCTTCGCAAAATTGGTCCAGTAAGCCATCATCGTCGCAGTCAGTTTGAGATCATCTGAATTGGTCGGCAGCCAGTCATCGTGTGTGTTGAACACATAAGGAATCTCCGCGCCATGATAGACGCCATACGCCTCGGCGCCCTCGCGCTTGCGTGTAAAACGATAAAGGTAAGCTGAATCATTCTGCGCAGCCGTCATGTCCACGATATGCCGGGAGGGACAGTGGAATTGCGACGCTGTCGACAAGACGTCCGCGATCTCACGCGCTGAGCGGTTTTCAAACATCGGAAGCGCCAGCAACGAGGCGCGAACCTCATCCGGAAAGTCTGCCAGGCCTTCGGCAAGGACCTCTGCATCAGATCCATCAATGTACATCAACATTTCATTGAGATTGCTGCCGGCCATAACATCAACGCCGCCACCCGGGGCTTGCGTGTTGCTCACCCAATACCCGTCCAGAACGGGCCCGTGATAATAATTCACACCTGTTGCGTCATGGAGGTCGACAAGATCTTGCCACGGTAGGGCTCTCGCAGTGTCCATGCTTTCGATCCCGGCCTTTGCGAACATCTCCTCTGCCTTGGCCTTTGCCACTTCGAAGGTTGGCATGTCGGTTGGCCCCAGCGCACCGCTTTCCAGAATGGCGCGCCGAAACAGTCCATCCGCCTGCGGACTTTTCATCAGAGCAGAGATATTCGCTCCACCAGCGGACTCGCCGAATAGCGTGATATTTTCGGCATCCCCGCCAAATGCTTCCGCGTTATCGCGCACCCATTGAGTCGCGACAATTAGGTCTGAAATCCCGTAATTTCCGGAAGGAAGATCGGA
Organism: Alphaproteobacteria bacterium; assembly: GCA_018827375.1. Classification (GTDB taxonomy): domain Bacteria; phylum Pseudomonadota; class Alphaproteobacteria; order Caulobacterales; family Hyphomonadaceae; genus Hyphomonas. The sequence goes on along the minus strand of JAHJYW010000010.1, from coordinate 34,160 downwards.
ATTGTCGTCAAACGGGATCGGCAGGAAGCCCAGTGCACCCATCCGATAATTCAGGGAGACGACGATCACTCCATGCGTTGCCAGCTCGGCTCCAACATAATTGGGCTCATACGCCCAGCCGTTCACATTGCTGCCGCCGTGCAACCAGATCATCACAGGCAGCGGACCTGAACCCGCCTCCTCGGGGGCCCAAACATTCAGGTAGAGACAATCCTCGTCCATATGCGTGAGATCAGGGATCGCCGACGGGTCATTCCCAAAGCCTTCCGCCACCATTCGATACCATTCAGGATTACCTTGGCTCTGCGGGCAAGCCGGCCCATAACGCGAGGCATCTACAGGGCCGGGCCGCGCTGTATGCGGCTTCGCCCGATGCCAGCGCAAGTCGCCTACCGGAGCAGCGGCATACGGAACGCCAAGGAACGCGGATACACCGGATCCCAGATCCACGCCGACCAGCGTCTCTCCGCCTGCGATGACGGTCGGCGGCGCTTTTGCGGGACCTGCCGACGGCGATGCGACGCAACCTGAAAGGCATGCGATGGCGCCGAAAGCCAGGACCTTAATCAACTGCGCACTGTGCCACATTTGCAAGCCTCCCCATCGGCAAGTCACTTGGGTGGACTCGTCCAGACTCGTGTTTAGGCGTGCACCAAACATGCCGGCAAACGAATAAACATCGCCTATAGATGAATTTCACTCACGGATCAGACGCACCGGGTGCCGTCATGGCCCCATCAATCAAGGGGGCGAGAGTCTCGTCTTCAGCAATCTGACGCTTGAGCCACTCCTGGAACAAGCGAATTTTGCGAACGCTTGAGCGCTCCTTTGGGTAAGTTACAAACCAGTGCCCCATCGCGCGTACACGTCGCTCAGGGAAGATATCGACCAGATGGCCGGCCTCGATATCCTCAGCTACATATGGCTGCATGGCCAAAGCCACGCCCATGCCTCGCGAAGCCATTTTCAGGGCGTGATCATAGCTGTCAAAGCGCAGCCCGGCATCCGGATCAACATCATGAACCTTGTTCGCCTCCAGCCAGATCGGCCAGTCATTGGCTGATGGGTAGACCTGCAGGATGGGATGCCGTGACAGGTCGGAAGGCCATTCCAGGGAACGGCCATCCAATTCAGATTTCTCCTTGTAGCGCGGACTGCACACCGCAAGCATTGTCGGAGAAAACAGATACTCGTAATGAATAGCATCACGCCGACGCTGCCCAATCATCAGGGCGAGATCGATCCCATGTTCCGAAAAATCGGCATCCACCTGTGAGGAATTCACCCTCACCTTTATGTCTGCATGTTCCTGCTGGAACAGATGAAGTCGCGGCATCAGCCAGCGGACAGCGAAGGTCGAGTACATCTGAACGGTAAGGATGTTTTCTTCCTGCGGGCTCAGCAGTTGCTTGGTTCCATCGGCAATCCGGTCAAAGGCTTCCCGCACGATCGGAAAATAGGATGCGCCAGCGGCACTCATCTCGACCGCCCGCGGCGTGCGCACAAAGAGTTCAATGCCCAGTTGCTCTTCCAGATGCTTGACCTGATGCGATATTGCCGACTGCGATACGCTCAACTCCTCGGCTGCTTGCCGGAATGATCCAAGCCTTGCGGCTGCCTCGAAGGCCTTGAGGGCGGTAAGGGGGGGAAGGGTACGTTTCATGAAAGTCTATGTGACATGAGATTTTTTCAAGGGCCAGATGCAATTTTGCCTTTGTCAGTCAGCCTCATCTCGGCCAGTCTGCCCGCATGATAGACAAATCCTCAGATGTGCGCGTGGCGGAGGCTGACGCCTTGCGAGCCGCAGGCCATCCTGAACTGATTGAGGCGGCCAACCACCTGTTGGTAGGCGCGTTTGGCAAGGCGGAACCCCTCTGCCGTATTGTGCTCAAGCGCGATCCTCTGGATGTGAACGCCATGCGCCTCCTTGCAGAGATAGGCATGGAGGTGGGCCGGCTCGAAGACGCAGAGGCCCTGCTTGTGCGCGCACTAGAACTTGCCCCTGATTTTCGTCTGGCACGTGGTAGCTATGCCAATGTGCTCGGCCGCCGGGGCAAATTCGAAGCGGCACTTACCGAACTTGATACGCTGCTTGCCCAAGACAGCAGGCATCCTGGCTACCTGATCCTGAAAGCAAACACGCTGGTAAGGATCGGCAATCATGAAGACGCAATCGCCATTTACCGCGACGTACTCGCTCGCAATGCCGCGACGGCAGGCGTTCAGATGAGCCTTGGGCACAGCCTCAAGACGGTCGGGCAGCAAGATGAGGCCATCGCTGCGTACAATGCAGCACGCGCCATGCGGGACGATCTCGGCGATGCTTATTGGAGCCTTGCCAACCTCAAGACCTTTCGCTTCTCGGATGATGACATCGACACGATGCGCCGCGCCGCAGCACGCGAGACTATAGATCGGGAAGATTATTACCATCTCGCCTTTGCCCTTGGCAAAGCCCTCGAAGACCGCGGCGAATACGGAGAGTCTTTCACCTGGTACCGGCGCGGCAATGCCATCAAGCGGCGCCTCGTTGCCTACAATGCCGACGAGAACCAGGCCGACATGGCAAAGCTCTCCGACTATTTTACAGCGGATATCTTTGCTTCAAGACAAAATGCCGGCTGCCAGAGCCGCGCGCCGATTTTCATCATTGGCCTGCCCCGGGCAGGCTCGACCCTGCTGGAGCAGATACTGGCCAGCCATAGTCAGGTCGAAGGCACTCAGGAACTCCCTGACATCATATCTCTCGCGCGCCGCATCGCTGACAAGAAGCGCGCAGGAGACCCGTCCAACTACCCCCTCGGCATAAGGGACCTCACAGATTCGGAACTCACCGCGCTCGGTGAGGAGTATATCGAGCGCACCCGCATCCACAGGACCGATGCGCCTTTCTTCATCGACAAGATGCCGAATAACTTTGCCCATGTCGGTCTGATCAAATTGATCTTGCCCAAAGCGACAATCATTGACGCCAGGCGCCACCCCCTCGCCTGCTGCTTCAGCGGGTACAAGCAACTCTTCGCCAAGGGCCAGCATTTCACTTACAACCTGACGGATATTGGACGCTACTATGCTGACTATGTCGGCCTGATGCGGCATTGGCAAAACGTGCTGCCATCTCACGTCCTGCATGTGCAATATGAAGATGTCGTGGCCGATACGGAAACGCAAGTGCGGCGATTGCTGGCCCATTGCGGGCTGCCGTTCGAGGAAGCCTGTCTTCGCTTCTACGAAAATCGCCGCGCTGTAAAAACAGCGAGCTCCGAACAGGTGCGCCAGCCGATCTTTACGTCAGGGCTTGATCAGTGGGAAAACTATGAGCCGTGGCTGGGACCACTGGAAACGGCGCTCGGCGAAGCACTGCAAACCTACAAGCAATAGAAATTGTTGACCTTCCGCCGCGCGCGGAAACGTCAAATTCCCCACAGATAAAGCAGTTTGCCCTCCTTGCCTGCCGTCGCGCCCGTCGGCGCCATGAATTATATTCATTCATTCGTTACAAATCATCTTTTGTCACCACCGCGACCCGCGACTAGCGATTGATGATGGGAGAGCCGCGCTAGCTTCTTGTGCGAAGGCGCCCATACGAGCCGTGGAAAATTATCAGGCAGTTTCCCTACCGAAATATCGGGAGAGCTGCTGCAGGGAGGATAAAAAAATGTCATACCAAAAGTGGACAAGTCGGCAGGGCCTGCTTGCACAAGCGTCAGCATTCGCGCTCGCCAGCGTCGTCGTCGCCGGCCAAAGCTACGCACAGGAGAGCACGCCCGAGAAATCTTCAACCATGAAGCTTCAAACGGTCACCGTGACAGCGCAGAAGCGGACTGAAAACCTTCAGGACGTTCCCGCCAGCCTTCAGGTGCTGGGTGGATCAGAGCTCGCGTCGCAAGGCGTTACAAATTTCGAAGACTATGTTGCGCTGCTCCCAAGCGTCTCATTCTCCGGTCAGGGCCCTGGTAACTCGCAGGTCTTCATGCGCGGTATTTCGTCCGGCGGAGACGGCAACAAATCCGGCTCGAGCCCAAGCGTCGCAGTCTATCTTGACGACCAGCCAGTCACCACGATTGGCCGTATCCTCGATGTCCACATGTACGATATCTCAAGGGTGGAAGCCGTCGCCGGGCCTCAAGGCACGCTCTACGGTGCTGGATCACAGGCAGGCACGCTCCGGATCATCACCAACGCCCCGAGCAGCGCCGGGTTTGAATCCGGTTACGACCTGTCTGTCGGAACGACTGAAGGTGGCAGCGAGAGCTATTCAGCTGAAGGCTTCGCGAACCTGCCCCTCGGCGAAAAGGCTGCACTGCGGATTGTCGGCTGGCATTCAAAAGATGGCGGCTACATCGACAATGTCCCGGCAACCCAGACCTTCAGCTACGGCAACATTACCGTCGATAACGCGCCATTCGTAGAGGATGATTTCAATACCGAGGAAAACACCGGCGCGCGCGCTGCCCTCAAGATTGATCTTAACGAAAACTGGACCGCGACGGCAAAGGTCATGCACCAGCGCCAGAAGACCAATGGCGTTTGGGACCATGACCCGGAAGATATAGGCGATCTCGAAGTTGCCCGCTTCTTTGACGATAGCGGTAAGGACACGTTCACTCAGGCCGGCCTGTCAGTTGAAGGCAAGATCGGCGGACTTCAGTTCACCTATGCCGGCTCTTATCTCGACCGCGAAGTCGACTATAATGTCGACTATTCCGCTTATGCTGAATACTCTGCCTACATCCCTTATTACACCTGTTACAGCTCCGGCACTCTGGACGAGTCGACCTGCACCGACCCGCGTATCCAGTATGACAGCGACGACAAGTACAAGACGATGACGCATGAAATGCGCATCCAGAATGACGAGTCCGAACGCCTGCGCTTTATTGCTGGCCTGTTCTACCAGGATGCCGAGCACGACTATCTTAACGTCTGGCATATCCCGACCATTCCTGCTGATCGCAGCGTGAATGCAAACCCGCAGCTCAGCGGCTACCCGGATGATGCCTACTTCATCACCGACCAGGCTCGGGATGAAAAGGAAACGGCGCTTTTCGGCGAAGTTTCCTTCGACTTCACCGAAAAGCTGACGGGCACGTTCGGCGCTCGCTTCTTCGAGACCGAAAGTGATCTGAAAGGCGCCGTCGGAACGCTGTTCTCCGGCAGCCCGCTTATTGATCTCTCCTCCGGCGAAAGCGGCGATGTCTTCAAAGGCAATCTCAGCTACAATTTCACGCCAGATGCGCTTGTATATGTAACGTATTCCGAAGGCTTCCGTCCCGGTGGCAACAACCGCGCATCGACATCCAACATTCCTGCTGTCTACAAATCCGACCTCATCACAAACTATGAAGCGGGCTGGAAGACGACATTCTGGGATGGGCGCGCGCGCTGGAACGGCGCCATCTTCAACATGGACTGGGATGACATCCAGATCACGCGCTTCGATCCCGCAGAATCCTTTTTGGGCCTGACAGCCAATGTTGGCACAGCCCGGTCGCGCGGCATCGAGACAGACTTCTCCCTGCTCTTGGCAGGAGGCTTTCAAGTGAACGGCGCCGCATCATGGATCGAAGCCGAACTGACCGAGGATTACATCCGCAACCTGTCGACCCAGAGTGTCGACGCCCCTGCCGGAACAGAACTGCCGGACATCCCGAAACTCAAGCTGGCCCTGACAGGTCGATATGAGTTCGACCTCATGGGTATGGATGCCTTTGCTCAGGGCAGCTTCCGCTATGTCGGAAAGCGCTACAATGATCTGTTCATTGCAGCGCGCCAGGAACAGGATGCCTATTCCATCGTCAACATCTCGACCGGAATTGACCGGGATGCATGGGGCGCCAGCCTCTATGTAACCAACGTTGGTAACGAGAGAGCAGAGCTCAATCGCAACGCAGCGACTTATGATGAGCGCATTACAACCAATCGCCCAAGAACGATTGGCGTAAGCTTCTACCAGCGCTTCTAGTGTTCCCCCACCCGTCGCCGCTCGCGCCCTCTGGGACGAGCGGCGATACTCAAACGACAAAGTGCACGACATGTTTTCCGGTTCCTCTTCGGTCCTTCAGGACAAGCGCATTGTCATTACGGCTGGCGCAAATGGCATAGGCCTCGCAATGGCGCGCCACTTTCTCCAAGAGGGCGCAACGGTTTGCGTCTGTGACCTGGACGGTGCCGCCGTGAAGACGATCAGTGGCAGCCATGAAAAGCTTCATGGCTTTGAAGTCGACGTGGCTGATCCATCCGCCGTCCAAGGTTTCTTCAAGGCCGCGGAAGAAACAATGGGCGGTCTGGATATCCTCGTGAACAACGCCGGCATTGCCGGTCCAACCGCGCTTTGCGAAGACGTCGAGATTGAAGACTGGCAGCGCACCATCAATGTAGACCTCAACGCCCAGTTCTATTGTGCCAAATACGCAATCCCCCTGCTGAAAGCAGCGGGCGGCGGCTCGATTGTCATGATGGCCTCAAACGCCGCTCTCTTCGGCTTCCCGATGCGGTCCCCCTATACGGCAGCTAAATGGGCGCTTATCGGCCTGACCAAAACGTTGGCCATGGAGCTTGGTCCCTACGGGATTCGGGTCAACGCTCTTTGCCCCTGCAGTGTCGAAGGCCCGAGGATTGATGGAGTCATCGAGCGCGAAGCGGCCAAACGCGGCGTATCCGCCGAGAAAATACGGGAAGACTATCAAAGGCAGAGTTCTCTCAGAACCTTTGTTCGCGCTGATGATGTTGCCGCGATGGCCTTGTTCCTGGTCTCCGGCCTCGGCGCAAAAATATCCGGCCAGGCCATTGGCGTGGATGGCCATACGGAATCGCTAGCTCAACTTTGAATTACAGGAAATGACGATGAAAGCTGTCTGGTATGAAGCAACGGGCACCGCTGAGGATGTCCTGCAATTCGGAGAGATGTCATCTCCTGATGTCGGTGCTGGTGAAGTGCTCGTCCGGATGAAGACATCTGGTGTGAACCCATCCGATGTCAAATCACGCGCAGGCATGCGAGGCCCGATCCCTTTTCCGCGTGTCATTCCGCACTCTGATGGCGCAGGCATAATCGAAGCAGTCGGAGAAGGCATTGATTCCTCCCGGATGGGCCAGCGTGTCTGGATATGGAATGCTGCTTGGCGCCGCGCTTTCGGAACATGCTCCGAGCTTCTGGCAATTCCGAGCGCACAGGCCGTCCCTTTGCCAGACAATACAGGCTTTGATGCAGGCGCTTGTCTCGGCATTCCAGCCAGCACTGCTTATCACGGCGTTTTTTCCGACGGTTCGGTCGAAGGCCAGACAATCCTTGTCACGGGCGGCGCAGGCGCTGTCGGACATTACGCCATCCAGCTCGCCAAATATGGCGGCGCACAGGTTATCACCACGGTCAGCGGCGACGCAAAAGCCGCCCATGCCAAGAGCGCTGGCGCGGATCACATAATCAACTACAAATCTGAATCCGTTATCGAGCAGATCAATGACCTGACCAGTGGTGCAGGCGTAGACCGCGTCATTGAAGTCGAATTCGGCGGCAATCTGTCAGACGTCGCGCCAGTGCTGAAAGCTGGCGCAGTGATCGCGACTTATGGATCCATGGCTGACCCCAAGCCCTCCCTTCCCTTCTATGACCTCATGTTCAAGAACATCACGCTCAAGATGTATCTCGTCTACCTGCTCAGCGACGCCGCACGAAAGCAAACCGTTGAAGGCCTCAACGCAGCGCTCGCAAGCGGCAAGATTTCGCATGCAATCGCCAAACGCATCCCGCTGAAAGACACCGCAAAGGCACATGAGATCGTCGAGGCGGCGAGCGAAATGGGCAACATCGTTATCGACATATAGGATAGATCACTCGTGCAACTGGTCCCGCTTCTCACATTTCGAAATGAGCTGGCGGCAGTCCAGACCATCGGTGACACACCCTTTGGACATCGGATTACGTACATAATCGGCGAGGGGCGGTTCGAAGGCGAACGCCTCCGCGGGCGTATCCTGCCAGGTGGCGGAGACTGGATGGTAAAGGGAGCCAATGGTCTTGCGAAACTCGATGTTCGCAAGACATTCGCAACCGACGACGATGCCTTCATTCATGTCAGTTACACCGGCCTCTACAAATTCAACGATGAGGTGGATGCCAGGCTCGCTGCCGGTCAAGATTGCGAATTCGGCGAGACGCTCTTTCTTTCCCAAATGCAATTCGAGACAAGTCACTCAAAATACGCCTGGCTGAACGAAACCCTTGCAATTGGCGAGGGGCGCGAAACCCGGACAGGGGTCGAATATCGCGTCTTCGCAATCAATCCATTTGCGCAGTAGTCGGAATTAAATCCCGACTACTTCCTTTATGGATTATCACGCCGGCAGAGGCTTAGAAACTAAGCCCCCTCGCCAGGGGTCAAGAAGGATTGTGCCGCCGTCCGTAACTCATCTGGAATCGGGATTGCCTTACGATCCGTGAGGTCAAAATAGACCGAGATGCTCTCCAGATTTGCCGCAATCCCGCCTTTGGTAAGATTGTGCATTTCATAGATCACGGTAATCGACTTTCCGCCGATCTTGGCAAGCAACCCGCGGACCTCCAGAAGGTCGCCGGCCGCCACTTCATCCTCATACGTGATTGTATGCTTCACATCCACCCAGCCCGGACCATCTGAAGATCCGGGTGTCCAGCCAAAGACTTCGTTCAGGAAGTGATAGGACGCATCATCGAACATCGCCACGTAGTGACGCGTCGTCATGTGCCCCATCACATCGCAAAGCCACGGATGCGCGACGCCTTTATAAACCGGATTCATGCGATTTTTCGGGCCAAGGCTGGCGTCGCCTGTTTCTTCAAGCTCAAGGTCTTGCGGGCTTCGGACGGTGACTGAAGCGTCGCCCCCATGTTCTCCAGAATCGACCGGGCGCGCTCGACGAGCTGCGCATTCGATGCAAACGTTCCCTTCTGCAGGTACAAATTGTCCTCAAGGCCGATCCGGACATGTCCACCAAGCAGAGCGGCCTGAGCGACCATCGGCATTTCATCGGAGCCCAGACCAAAACCAGCCCAGTTCGCGCCTTCCGGAAGATTGTCCACCATGTTCATGAAATTGCGCGGGGTCGCCTCAGCCGCCCACCGCACGCCCATGCAAACCTGAAAGAGTGGTGGCGAATCCAGCAGCCCTTCCTTTTGCAACTGCTTGGCAAACCAGATGTGGCCAAGCTCGAAAACTTCCAGCTCAGGCTTCACGCCAACTTTTTGAAGACGCTTCGCCCCGAGACGCAGCATGTCCGGTGTCGACACATACACATAGTTTCCGCCTGGATAATTGAAGGAGCCGCAATCCAGCGAGCAGATTTCCGGCAAGAGCGCTTCAACGTGTTCCATACGCTCTGTCTGTCCAACGAGATCCGTCTCATCCTTCAGGACAAGCGGGTCTTCATCGGGGCCGAGGTAAAGGTCACCGCCCATGCCGGTCGTCAGGTTGATGATGACATCCGTGTCGGCGTCCCGAATACGATCAACGACTTCCCTGTAGAGCGAAACGTCTCGGCTCGGTGCGCCTGTCTCCGGGTCGCGTACGTGAATGTGCGCGATAGCCGCGCCCGCCTTTGCGGCTTCGATGGACGCATGCGCAATCTCTTTGGGTGTGACAGGAACGTGGGGTGAGCGATCTGCTGTATCACCCGACCCCGTAACGGCGCAGGTAATGATGATATTACGATTCATAAATTCATTTCGATCGCCGAAACGATCGCCTTTGTTTCGCCGCTAACGATCTTGCGCAAAAGATGCTGAGTGGAGACGCGTAAAGAATCCCTACTCGCACCAATTGTACGCCGTAATTAATGTCGTGCGCGCGCATGGCGCAACCGATTTAGCAAATCAGCAGAGCCCGCAATCCCGGCAAGCGGCCTTTTTGTGATGGTTCAATTATAGAAATAATTTCCTACTTAAATCAAGCAGATACCACATGGGAAATGCCGCAATTATCGCCTTGCACATTTCCCGGGCAACCAGCGTTCATGATGATTTTTCGGGTGTGTTCAGCGTCAGAGCGTGTGAGGGTCAAGCTCACCGATATCGAGGAATGAAGCCGCTTCCAGGTTCTCTGCATTCAACAGAGTTGTGACGGTTTCCAAAGCCGAAACAAGCATGGATTGTTGCCAGTCCGGAAGATCATCGAAGCGGTCTGAAAACATCTTATGAAGCGGGTCTGGCGAAGACCGGAGCGCGGCCTTGCCGGCCGGCAGAAGCTGGATCCAGACACGGCGACGATCTTCCTCACAGCGCCGCCGCGAAATGTAACCACGCGCCTCAAGCTTGTCTGCGAGACTGGTGAGAGTGGCATGTTTGAGATGCGTTGCTTCAGCGACTTTACCAGCCGAAACCTCACCGGATTCCGACAGCAGGCGCAGCACGCTCATTTGTGAAGGGGTCATGCCTGCCGTTACGGCGAGGCGTCTGGAACCCATTTCCGTTACGCGCTGTATCTTGCGCAAGGCAATAAGGGCGTCCTCAGATCGTATGCTCAATGTCGTCGACCTTAGTCAGGCGCCAGGTCGGGCCCAAGCGCAGCTTTCAGAGGCCCCATATGTGCCTCATATGGGCGCCATTGTTCAAGCCCGGCTTTGTTAATCGGCTGGCGCACCTGTTCAGAACTCGCTGTGCGCACGGCGCGCTCAGTATTGTGGAAGTCCACACAGCGCGCATCAAACGGCAAACTGCAATAGTCGAGCAGCCGCCGCACCTGACCCTCAAGATCATCAAGCACGTCTTCATGCTGGACCTTGAGAATACGTCCGTCGGGCAGCACAGAATTCCAATGATCCATCAGATCGACATAGCCACGGTAGTAATTGCCGATATCGTCGAGACTGTATGTGAACTCCTGGCCCTCAGCGAACAACTGCTTGAAGCCCGACCAGCAGCAGTCGATCGGATTGCGCCGCGCATCAATGATCTTGGCGTTGGGCAGGATGAGATGAATGAGACCTATATGCCTGAAATTATTCGGCATTTTATCTGTAAAGAATGGCGCACCTTCCCGGTGTATACGCGTACTTTCGATATAGTCCTCCCCGAGAGACGCGAGCTCTTCGGCTGACATCTCATGAAGGATACGCGGATAGCGCTCCCGATCCGTCAGCTGCTTTCGGCCACGGAGCCTGTGCGCCATGGAGAGGATATTTGGGAGTTCCAGCGTCCCATCGACATCAGGATGCGAAGCAAGGATCTGCTCGATCAACGTCGAGCCAGCCCTTGGCAACCCGACAATGAAGATCGGGTCCCGCGCATGAAAGCCCTTGCCGGCCTGGGCTGCAAAAAGCTCGGCTGTACAGACTGCCTTCTGGGCGTCGAACTCTGCATGCATCTGGTCTGTCGAATAACGTACGGTCTGATGCTTCAGCTTGTTGCCGAGCCCGTATGCCTCAAATGCCGCATCATGTGCACCGCGGTCCTCGTACGCTTTACCAAGCGCGAACGCGACATGAATGCGGGCCATGCGGTCAAGATTGGGGTCGATTGACTGCGCCTTCAGGGCCGAAAGTTCCTGATCGGTGAAACGATAAGTCTTGAGATTTGCCAGGCCATACCACGCGTCTCCCTGACCAGGCGCAGAACGCGTTGCGGCCTGATAGGACGCGACAGCCTCATCGCTTCGACCATATGTTTTGAGGGCATGCCCCCGCGACACCAGCGTAGCCGGATCGCCCGGCAGCGTTTCCAGCACCCTGTCAAAATAAGTAAAGGCGGTGTCAAAATCGCCGGCCTGCATACTCTCAATGGCAAAATAGGACTGAAAAAGAGGGTTGCCCGGCTCACGCTCGACTAGGGCGCGCGCTTGCTTCAGAGCCTCGTCGAACTTCTGTCGTTTCCTCAGCACCTTGATGAAATCAAGGCGCAGCTGGATATTGTCCGGTTCGAGTTCAATGGCGCTCTCCAGCAGGAAATCGGCATCTTCATGAACTCCAAGCCGTGTGCCGATATCGGCGAGAAGGCGCATGCCCTCAACATGTGTCGGGTGGCGTTGAAGGAAGGCGCGGGCAATTTCTTCTGCACGGAAAATGCGCCCCTCATGAACGTAATTCGTTACAGCCAGCAACTCGCGCGGCAACAGCTTCAAGCGCTCGGCCTGATCGCGGGCATTGGCAGCAGCTTCCCGGTTCCCGAGCGTTGCATACAGGTCCGCCTGGGCCGTCCAGCTGGCGGCCAAAGCCGGGTTGAACCGCGTCGCCAGCTCATAGGCCCGGATGGCGCCTGACGCGTCGCCAAGCTTGCGCTTCAAATGCCCTTCTTCCTGGAATGCGCGCCCAAAGTCGGGAGCCGCCGCCTTCAGTTCGGCCAGCCGATCTGCGGCGTCAGCATGGCGCCCCTCATAGCGGGCGCAGACCGCTGCGATGTACAGTGCATCCTGATCATCTGGCTGGTGGTCAAGAATGGCCTGAGCCATACCGGCGGCGCTCGCGAAGTCGCCCGCTTGCATGACCTTTTGAGCATCTTTCAGCGTCGCTTGGGACTTTTCCTGATATGTCATGGGACCCGTTATACCCTCGTCTCAACGAAATGCAGCGCACTGATCCTGCCAGGGCGCTGCCATATCAATTGGTTGATGCCACGTTCTAGTAAGAGAACGACACCCGCACGCCAACCGTGCGCGGGCGCATGGGGGTCACGCGCTCACGGTCAAAGACAAAGTTGTTGGAGAGTTCGGCATACTCATTCGTGAGGTTGCTACCGAACAGCTCCGCCGTCCATTTGTCGGCCGATACGCCGAGGGTCGCGCCGAGTGTCACCCAACCATCAATCTCAGCCTTGTTAATCTCGATGATGTCGCTGACGGCGCTATCGGAGAAGACAATCTGGGGCATGACGTGGGCACGCAGGGATGATCCAGCGATCCGGCGCTCGAGATTCCACTCATATCGTGCGCGAAGGTTGCCCTGATAAGCTGGCGCATAAGCCAGCTCGGACCCAAGCAGAACATCGTCCGTCGGCGTCAGAACTTCGGTGACTTCGGAGTCCAGCAGGGAGAAGGCGCCAGCCAGGGTCAAACCATCGACTGAAGCGGGAGCCCATGTGAACTCGCCCTCAAGACCTGTGATTTCCGCATTTGCTGCATTGTCGGAGAAGAACAGGTTGACGATGGAAGGATCGAAGATTGTCGTTTGCAAATTATCGATCTTCACGAAGAAGGCAGAACCGTTCAGCCGCAGCGAATTATCGAACAGTTCGGTCTTCCAGCCGATTTCGTAATTCTTCACTTCATCTGTATCAAGAGCGTACGGCACAGAGAAGCCATTCGGACCAGACGCACCGCCTGGACGGTTTAGCAGACCCGGCCGGAAGCCTTCCGAGTAAGTCGCGAAGAACAGGAGGTCTTCGGTTGGCGTCCAGTTCCCTGTAACTTTGTAGATAAATCCGTCGGTCGCCGCCTTGTCCGGCGCACCAACAGCATTGTTTGGGGCGAACTGGGCCGAGATGTTCGTACCGGCAAGCTGCAGGTCCGAGTCTTGATAGAAGTTGAAGAAGGATGAGTTCGCGCTACCTTCAAGGTCAACTTCGATGTCGTACCAGCGCGCGCCGAGCGTTAGTGCGAACTGGTCGGTAATATCGAACGTTGTTTCGCCGAATATCCCTATCTGCTTGTCCGTGCGCTTCACATCATTACGGAAAATCACGCCCGCCGGAAACGGTCCCGGCTGGCTGAAATAGCCTGGCGACGCATTGCCGATCATTCCCGTCACATCCGTGTTTGTGAGCGGATAGTTTGGCGCAAAGCCAATCGAACCATCAGAATACGCGACGCTCGTCGAACCGGGATAGGTGAAGTCGTTGAGCTCGCGCAGCTCGAGGTCGCTGTAGAAGCCGCCGAACGTGGCCCGGATACGATACTCGTCAGGCGTGTTGAAGCGCAGCTCGTGAGTCTGGATTTCCGTTTCGGTGCTCGAATTCACGTAAAGGTTAGGCGCGTAGCAATTGCCCGCAGGCGCAGCGCCCCCAGCCGGATAGCTCACATTATAGTCGCAGATATAATAGGGCAGATACTGCGCGACGAAGAGATAGTCGGAATAGTCGACAGTCTGGTCAGTTGTTCGCTCGGTATAGGCGCCGGTGTAAAGCGCCTCGAGCGCGCCAATCTTGCCCTCGAGTGTCCAGGCCGTGTTGTGATAGCTGTCCTCGATTGTGTCGTCGGTGAACCGCACAATGTCGTAATCGTCAAGTTCCGGATCCGCGAAGAAAACGCCATCTGAATCTAGGTTCTGCTGGGAATGTGACAGGCTGAGGCGCCAGTCCGCATCAAACTCGTACAAGCCACTGAGGCGGAAGCCCTGATAGCTGGTATCGTTGATATCGTTCTCGGCAATCGAGGCATTGTTAGCCTCGATGATATTCACGCCAGACAGGTCAGCGCCAGCCTGGAAGCCCGCGCGGTTCGGCTGAACAACCGTCCCGTTTGCACGCACTGTTCCCGCAGGGCGGAAACGCGCTGAATCGGTGATGTCGAGCGTGCCGCCGATATTGTCGATATAGCCGCCTTGGTTATCGGTATAGACAACACCCCGCAGCGCAAACTTGTCCGTGACCGGCAGGTTGATGACGGCCTCAACACTGTTGCTCATCTCGCCGCCCTCAGTGAACGAGGTCGATGCCTTTACGTTGGCCTCGAAACGGCCAAGCTTGGGCTTGTTCGTGATCAGGCGAACGGTACCCGCCTGCGAACTGGCACCGAAAAGCGTGCCTTGTGGTCCTGACAGGACTTCCACGCGCTCAAGGTCAGCAGCATAGACGTCAAGGTTTCGACCAGGTTGCGACACCGGCTGTTCGTCGAGATAGAGCGCGACGTTGGGCGCAAGTCCTGCAACGCCGGCCGTCGTCAGGTTCGGGGTCGTAGAAGCAATACCGCGAATGTAGATCGTGCTTTGGCCAGGGCCGGAACCGCCGGCGGTCACGCCTGGGAGTTGCACGAGATAATCGGTGAAATTCTTGACCCCTAGGTCATCCAGCTCGGTCTGACCAAGTGCCGTCACGCTGACGGGGATCGACTGTGCACTTTCGGTCCGTTTCGTTGCGGTTACTGTTACGGCCTTCAAGCGCCTCGTTTTGGTTTGAGGTTTCGCCGCAGTGGCGGCCGCAGCCCCGTCCTGCGCCAGAGCCACAGGTGCCGACAGGCTCGCAAGCGCCGCCAGCGATGCGCCATACATAAGTGTCTTCATAGAATACCCCTTTTAGTCTGTTCCAACCGGTCGGCGTATGCGCCCATGAGCGCAGCTCGAAGAATCACGGTTGCTCGTCAGGCCCCCGGCTAGCGCTTTATTTCGATAATAGAAAGGTTATTGGAGGTATTTTTCTCCGAGAAGACGCAAGGTGTGACTGAAAGTCCGCATTTGTTGAGGAAATTGCGCATTAATTTGAGCATCTGCGCAGGCGCGCTAGATCATTACTTTGATAATTGAAAAAATTCTGCAATAGGCGATCATGACTGCAATCCCCCCTACACCACCCACCGACGCACCGGACGTCCCTGCAAGCAACGCATACGAGACGGACTACGAGATTGGTCAGGACAATGTCGAGGTCATGGGCCTGGATGTTCATAACCCGGTCTTTTTCACGAGCGCGGCATTGGTGATCCTGTTTTCAGCGGTCTCCCTGATCTTTCCTGAGGCATCGAGCCTGGCGATGGCCAACGCCAAGACGTGGACCTTGCAGAGCGCCGACTGGTTGTTTGCCATCACGCCGGTCATTGTCCTTTTGTTCTCGCTCTCACTGGCTGTCAGCCCGCTCGGTCGCATCCGGCTGGGCGGACCATCGGCCGTACCTGATTTCAAGATCCACTCATGGATAGCCATGCTGTTCGCTGCGGGCGTGGGAATCGGCTTCATGTTCTACGGCGCGGCCGAGCCCCTCGCCTATTACACGGATTGGGCTGGCACGCCGCTGGGTGCCGAGCCCGCAACGCCGGCTGCTGAGCGCCTCGCCTTTAGCGCAACGATCTTTCACTGGGGCCTGGCGCCTTGGGCAATTTACGCAATCGTTGGCCTGTCCCTGGGTTTTTTCGCGCACAATAAAGGCCTGCCACTCAGCATCAGATCGGCCTTTTACCCGATCCTTGGCGAGCGTGTATGGGGCTGGCCAGGTCACGTCATTGACCTGTTTGCCGTTGTTTCCACCGTCTTCGGTCTTGCGACGACCATCGGTATCGGCGCGACGCAGGCGACGAGCGGTCTCTCTTACCTGTTTGGATTTGAGCCGACCCGGTTGATCCAGATTCTGCTCATCCTTGCCATGACAGGACTAGCCGTCCTCTCTGTGCTTCGGGGCCTCGACGGCGGTGTGAAACTGCTGAGCAATATCAATATGGGCGTGGCTTTCGCCTTGCTCATGTTCGTCATAATCGCTGGCCCGACAGTGCTCATATTCACCGGCATCGGCACCAATTTTCTGGACTATATTCTCGACACACCTGCCCTTACCACTTGGGTCGGACGCCAGGACATCGTCTGGTTCCATGACTGGACCATCTTCTACTGGGCGTGGTGGATATCCTGGTCGCCCTTCGTGGGCATGTTCATTGCGCGCATCTCGCGCGGACGCACCGTACGTGAGTATTTCTCGGTCGTGTTGCTGGCACCCTTCACGATCTGCGTCATCTGGTTCTCGGCATTCGGCGAGACCGCTATCGCACAGCACAAGTCCGGCGTGGGAGAACTGGCGGGCGACATGACGAGCGCCTCGATCACATTGTTCGAGATGCTGCATGATATGCCCTTTCCCGAAGTGACATCAGGAATCGCCATTCTCCTGCTGATTGTCTTCATCGTGACATCGGCAGACTCCGGCGCGCTTGTCATCGATACAATCACAAGCGGAGGAAAGACGGATTCGCCTGTTACCCAACGCGTTTTCTGGGCGTGCATGCTTGGTCTGACGGCCTCAGCCTTGCTCTATGGCGGCGGCACGGACGTGCTCAGATCGCTTCAGGCCGGAACAATAACAGCCGCGCTTCCATTCACGATCATCCTGCTTGCATGCTGTCTCAGTCTCTACATCGGGATGTGCGATGAGTGGAATGCCATGAAGGCCATGGATACCCACACGCCCGTTGCTGAGGCGGACAGCTAGTCCAGACCGGACAGGCGCTTGCCTTGATGAACCAAAAGCACTGCGTCCTGTCAGGTATCAAAGCAGCAAGGCTACGCACCGGACTGACGCCCCTGCCCTTAGTGAGCGGCGCCGTCCGGTTCTGCTGACAAGGCCTGACGCAGGCCGGGCACGCGAATATCCTCAACGATGTCCAGGATCTCCTGTGGGGGCGCGGGGCTCATCATGGATACAGCCATGCCGACGGCGATGGAGCCGAGCATGAACACAAAGCCGATCCCTTCGGGCGAGACGCCAAGGAACCAGTGCGTCGGATCCATGTCCAGAAACTTAAAATACACGATGTAGGAAAAGGTCGAGACGAGTCCGAAAAGCATGGAGGCGATCGCCCCTTCCCGGTTCATTCGTTTCCAGAAGATACCAAGGAAAATGGTCGGGAACAGCGAAGCGGCGGCAAGGCCAAAGGCAAACGCAACGACTTGCGCGACAAACCCGAGCTGGGACGAGAATATCCCGAGCAGGCCAGCTGCGAACACCGCCGAGGCCGCCGCGCCGCGCGCCACCCTCAGCTCGGTCTTGTCATTCATGTCCTTGAACAGGGTCTTCCGGCACAGGTCATGACTGACCGCAGAGGAGATCACCATCAGGAGGCCGGCCGCTGTCGAAAGTGCCGCGGCAAGACCACCGGCGACCATCAACCCGACCACCCAACCAGGCAGTTGCGCAATCTGCGGATTAGCCAGCACGAAGATGTCATTGCTGGGACTTAACTCGTTCTCCAGACCATCAGGCGCATTCGGCCCGCGATACTGCATGATGCCGTCGCCGTTCAGGTCTTCATAAGACAGAAGTCCCGTTTTCTCCCAGTCCTTGTACCAGAGCGGCACCGGCTTACCGCCGTCGGCGACAATTGCCGCTGCGGATTCCTCATAGTTTTCGCCATCCTCGATATAGGTCGCCTCATTGACTGTATCGATGAAGTTGAGGCGTGCGAAGGCGCCGACGGCAGGCGCCGTCGTATAGAGCAGCGCAATGAAGACAAGCGCCCACCCGGCTGAGTAGCGCGCCGCCTTGGCGCTGCGCACAGTGAAGAAACGCACAATAACGTGCGGCAGACCTGCTGTGCCAAACATCAGAGCGCCCGTGATGGCAAACACATCCAGCTTGGACTTGCTCGTCTCGGTATAGGCACCAAAGCCGAGCCCCGTGACGACATTGTTCAGCTTGTCGAGCATGGAAATCTCGTCACCGCGCACATTGGATATAAACCCGAGTTGCGGGATCGCATTACCCGTAATGATCAGTGATATGAAGATCGCCGGCACGGTGTAGGCAAATATCATCACGACATATTGTGCCACTTGCGTATAGGTGACGCCCTTCATCCCGCCGAGCACGGCATAGATAAAAACGATCACCATGCCGATCCCGATTCCCCACTCAAACGGCACGCCCAGGAAGCCGGAAAACGCGACACCGACGCCCTTCATTTGGCCGGCGATATACGTAAACGAAATGAACAAGGTGCAGACCACGGCAATGACGCGCGCCGTCGTGGAATAGTATCGGTCGCCAACAAAGTCAGGCACCGTAAACTTCCCAAATTCTCGCAGGAATGGCGCAAGCAACAGCGCCAACAGGACAAACCCGCCCGTCCAGCCCATCAGGTATACTGAGCCGCCATACCCAAGAAAAGCAATCAGCCCCGCCATCGACAGGAAAGACGCCGCAGACATCCAGTCAGCCGCCGTCGCCATGCCGTTGACCGTCGGATGCACATCATGTCCGGCGACATAGAAATCCTGTGTCGATCCCGCGCGTGCCCAGATCGCGATCCCGATATAGAGGCCAAACGTGAGAACGACGAAAAAGTAAGTCCAGAAGTCCTGATCCATCATCTCAGCCCTTCAGACCAAACTTGCGCTCCAGGCGACCCATGGCCCAGCAATAGTAGAAAATGAGCGCCACGAAGACATAGATCGCGCCATTCTGGGCAAACCAGAACCCAAGCGGGGCTCCGCCGATTCTCACCTGATCGAGAAAGTCGCGGAACAGAATACCTGCGCCGTAGGAGACCAGAAACCAGATCACGAGTAATGACAGGGTCAGACGCAACACCGCGCGCCAATAGCCCTTACCGTCGATTTCGGTCTTCTCTTGCATAGCCCATCTCCCCGATGTTCTGCTGAATATGGCATGGCTTCCTCGGACTTGGAAACGCCTAAAGATCGCCCAACGTCGCCAATGCTTCCTCATCGCCATTCAGCGACACGCGAACATCCTGATCGAAGATCATCGTGGAGGACGTTGCAGACTTATAAACGGGCCAATCATCTATCCCGGCATGATTGGGATCGCCCGAACGTGCGAGATTGATAAACGCATCGGCGATACTGCCACTCAGGCTGCGCGCCTCGGCGCCGCCGCCAGACATCGTGTCACAACGGTCGGTATTGAAAAAGGCAAACGGGATATCGGCACAATGGAAGGCCATCGGCCGACCATCCAGGATTGGCGTCTGCCATGTGAACTCGTAGAGATAAGCTGGCGCGCGGTTAAGGTCTGCTTTCACCGCCGCCTGCCGGATGGCAGCGGCGCGAATGGGGCCAGTCGCAATGCGCGACCACAGCTCGAATGGTTTGGCCTGAGGGGCCGTCGCTTGAAACGCCGCAATGATTGCCTCAGTACGCCCCGGATAAGCGCGCTCGACACGTTCGCGCAGCTCCACTTGCGTCATGGACATCGCATCCGGATTGTTGATGCCAGTCACGAACTCATTCTGCGTGGTCCCGATGATCATCGGCACATCAGCCGACATCTCCGGAGCCGTTTTTCTGAACGGCCATTCCGGCAGAACCGCCCCGTCAACAACCGGCGCAAAACTGAGATTGTTGCGAATTTTGCGGATGTCGACAAAGCCGTCAAAGGGGGCATTTTCACGCTGCATCACGGCATCGCCAGCCCGTCGCAGCGTGTCGTAAGGCAAAGTGTGAAGCTGCTCGACAGATGCATCGTCAAGGCCAAGCTCCTTCAGGAACAAGTCAGTCAGCCGGTGGGAATTTTCGGTCGTATTGACCATTCCGAATGAGCCGCTCATCACGGCGGCACTATGGAACAGTCCCTTCGCGGCTGGCATTCCCATCAAGGTCGTAACCTTTGCGCCACCGCCTGACTGTCCGAAAATCATTACGCGCCCTGGGTCGCCCCCAAAGCCTTCAATATTGTCCCGCACCCATTGCAGAGCGGCGACGATGTCGAGCATCCCGACATTGCCGGACGCCGCGTACTTGTCGCCATGGGCCGAGAGATCGAGATAGCCAAGCAGATTGAGGCGGTGATTGAGCGTAACCACAACCACATCACCGCGCCGCGACAGGTTCTCGCCATCAAAGGCCGGCAGGTCATGCCCTGAGCCGGCTGCAAAAGCGCCACCATGAAGCCAGACCATCACCGGGCGCTTCGCCGTATTCCCGGGTCCGGGCGTCCAGACATTCAGACGAAGGCAGTCTTCAGATTCAACGCTATCGTTCCATTGGAAAATGAAGGCTTCTTCGTCATTGAAACGGCCCATGCCTTTGTCCTGCGGGCAAACAGGTCCGTACTGGCGTGAACTTCGCACGCCTGCCCATCCTATGGGCGGCTTCGGTGGAAGGAAGCGGTTCTCCGCGCCGGTCGGCGCGCCATATGGTATGCCTTTGAAGCCAAAGATGCCATTCCGGACGAACCCGGCGACTTTGCCGGATTGCGTATTGACGATGGCGGTATCTTTTCCTGCTCTCACCGATGGCCCCTCTTCTTCTTTCGAAGGGGAAGTCTGCGCCAGGTCTGCAGAGGCCCCGCCGCCTGTTGCGCAGGCTGTCGCGAGACTCCCAGCCAGCAGTGCTGATCCCTTGAGTACCGCGCGACGCGCAATACCCAAACCAGCCGCTTCAGCATCCGTATTGTTCTTGGTCGCCATAGGCGGTCTCCCTCAAGCGAGCATAGAAAATATGCCGCCAGACGGGAGCGATCCCGTATCAAGATCGCTCCCTCCAGCGCAGATCAGACTTCGACGACTTAATTCGTCAGTAGTCTCAGCTGCACACCAATGGTGCGGGGGCGAGGACCCGCCAGCAAGGTGACGCCGTTTCCGGTCGTCGGCCCGCGCTCATCAGACAGGTTGTCGCCAAACAGCCTGATCTCGTAATTGTCACGGCGGAAACCCACACTCGCATCGAACAGCTCATAGTTGCCGATGAGTTCCACAGCTGCGTCTTGGTTCTTCCCGGTATTGTTGAAGGTGGCTGATGCGTTGGCGTTCAGCTCCCACTTGCCGGCAAGGGGACGATAATAGTCGAGATCAAGCCGCGCATTATGCGGTGGTGTATTGTAAAGCGTTTGCCCGTTCCCGGCGCGTGGGTCGGCCGCTGCAAATTCCGGAACGATGTTCGTGAATTCCGACTTGTTGACGTTGGCAATTGCCGCCAGGCTGAGCCCTTCAACAGGCGTTTCCCACCTGACCTCAACGTCCAGACCTTGCGTCTTGCCGTCACCCTGGTTGGCGAAAGCAGCAAGGCCGATCGACGTATTGAATGCAGCCTGCAAGTCGGTGAACTTCACATCATAAACACTTGCAGCAACATTCAGTGCGCCGTTCAGGAGTGATCCCTTCACACCGACTTCAATATTGCGAAGCTCATCCGGACGTAGAGAGATATCAGTTGGGACCCCGTCTGCAATGACAGCATCGGCCTGTGCCTGCGACTGCAGGATACCGCTGCGGAAGCCTGTGCCGGCATTGAAGAACAACGTCCAGTCTTCGGTCGGATAATAGGCAAGGTTCACACGCCAGGTCGTCGCGTCGAGGTCTGCCTTACTGCCAGCGGGGACACCGTTGGACACAGATTCAGAGCTACGCGTGTCCTGATAATAACGAAGGCCTACGAGCGGGACGAGTTTTCCGCCAAACAGGTCATAGCTGATTTCGGAAAAGACCGAACTGTTCTCTGTTTTAGTGAGGGTCGTGCCGTCGAGGGAAAGTGAAGGAAAGTCGAGGTTGAACGTGTAAAGGCCCTCGGCCTTCTGGTAATACAGACCGCCCACCCAGTGGAACGGTCCGTCGCCATTGGTCGCAAGGCGGAATTCGTTCACAAAGCTGTCGGAATTGCCGCCATTTTTCAGAACGCCGGTTCCGAGTGGTGGGCCCAGTCCAAGACCGGTGCTGAACCCGCCGGGCAGCGATTCCTGATAGCTGGTCGCGTTGGTCAGCGTAAAATTGCCGAAATCATAGTCGATCGTGTTGGAGTAGAACCGCGCCTTGCGCTTGTCATACCCGTTCACATCGCCCTGGTTCGACGCATATGGCGGGTCGACGGAGGCGAAGACAGACAGGAAGTCCTGATCCGTTGAGAATTCCCATGCGCGCAGACGGACCGACAGGTCATCAGTTGGCTGCCAGAGCAACACGGCCTGGAGGTTCTTGGCTTCAATATCGTTGGCATCGGTCAGGCGCGGCGCGCCGACCGGGCCGTCCGAATAAACATCCACGTAGCCAGCCTGGAAATCATAACCGCCGCTGAGGCGCAGGCCCAGCTTGTCCTTGATCAAGGGCACTGAAACTGCGGCTGACACCCTGTAGTTTGGATCGCTCGCATCAGCGGTCGACGACAGGGCCGCTTCGCCTTCGGTCGTGAACGCGCGAAGGTCAGGGTTCTTGGTGCGATAGATAATGGCGCCCCCCATGGAGCCTTGCCCGTAAAGCGTGCCCTGCGGACCGCGAAGGACCTCGACGCGCTCGATGTCAAAATACTGAAGCGGCGGCGCGGTCTGGTTGTTTGGCACGCCGAACGGTGTGTCATCCAGGTAATAGCCGACCATGCCGTCACCGACTGGACCACCTGCGCCCGTTCCGCGGAATGCGAAGATACGATAGCCGGCGCCAATTTGCTGCACCTGCGATGCGCCTGGAATCAGCTCGATCAGGTCTGCGCCTTCACGAATGTTCCGGTTTGTCAGGGATTCACCACTGAATGCCTGGATCGCGAATGGCACGTCTTCCAGAGCCTGCGCGCCGGTCTTGGTGGCGGTAACGACGATTGTGGCCTCGCGGCGCACGCTGTCATCCGCGGCAGGGGCGGTCTCGCCCTGCGCATATGCTGGCGCTACGGCAATGGCCGCCACGGTCGACAGCACAATTGCACTACTCGCGTATTTCAAGCCTGCGACTCGCGCGGATTTCTGAAATGAATCTTTAGACGATGCCGGATGATCCCGGCAAACACGATCATTGCCCATAGCCTGTTCCTCTCCCTTAAGCTCGACCATTAATCCAATCGATTGTATCCGTCTTTATCACCGCGCCTTGGGCATCGCAATCCACAAATCTAAATATTTGGGAACTGTTGCCATTCGGACAACATGCTCATCAGACTTCATGCTTGAACTGATTACTCCCTCGGAATACAATCGATTGCTCGCGTCAGCGAAGACTGAAGCGCTCACCAGTATAAAGCTCTGATGACGGCCATTGCGTATTCGGCATCGTCATGCCCACCTGAAAACAAAATACGCATTGGAGGCAATTCGAAGTGAAGAATGATCTGTTCATCCGCTGGCCCAGAACCCTGGCCCTGTCAGTCGCCTGCATCGCACTTCCCTTTGGTGCGAAAGCGCAGGCCGAATCGGCAGACGCCGCGCCACCCTGCCAAGCCGAGGATCCTGCTGTAACGACCTTCATGGCCGGTGTCGCTTATGATCTGCTCGATCCCGAGAGCAACTTCACCCATCAGTCCATTATGGGCGCGCCTGAATTGGCGACCCTGCAGGAAGGCGAAAAGTATCGCCAGAAAAACGACTGGGCCTATGTCTGTAAATACAAGAATGCCAATGCGGGTCTTTCAGGTGAACCGAGCCCGAAAGTCGTCTTCTTGGGCGATTCGATAACCGAGTTCTGGACTGTTGGCGACGCCGATCTTTTCACGGATGGCGTCATTGGACGCGGCATTAGTGGTCAAACGAGCACGCAGATGGTGGCGCGCTTCTGGCAGGACGTAGTCGCCCTGCAACCAACAGCTGTCCACATCATGGCCGGCACGAACGATCTTGCCGAGAACACGGGCTATGTGCGCGACGAGGACTACAAGAACAATATTCGCGCCATGGCAGCCATGGCGCAAAATCAGGACATCATTGTTATCCTGGCTAGCATCCCACCTGCGAAATCCTTTGGCTGGCGCGCAGATATCAAGCCTGTCGAACGTATCGTTGCTCTCAATCAGTGGCTCAAGGACTATGCTGAAGAGATCGGCGGCATCTATGTCGACTATTACGCTGATCTGGTCGGCGAAGAGGGAGAGTTGCAAACTGGTTACACGCATGACGGCGTCCACCCCCAACGCCTCGGTTATGCCGCCATGCATGATAATGCCGTCGCTGCCATTCAGAAGGCAGTCGCGAAGGCGGACAACTAGCCCCTCCCCATTCCCGCCGTGCCACAGCATCGCGGATTTCAAAGGATGCCCATCATGCGCATTGTCGCCATTCGCGCCACAGCCCTGAGAACACTGCTCGCAGGCGGCTTGCTTGTCGCCGCCGCCGCCTGCACTGCCGCGCCGGACACCGCGACAACTGCTGCCAGCGGTGCCCATTGGGTTGCCTCCTGGACAAGTAGTCCTTCCACGCCGATCCCGCCTGAAATCCTGCCTCCGGGCGCGACCACGCCGCAACTTGAGGGCAACCTGCGTTACCTCATGCGAGTCAGTGCCGGTGGCGACTCAGTCCGCATTACAATGTCGGGTGGCCCTAGCGTGCCGTATCTCGCCATAGATGGCGCGACCATCGCGCTAAGTGATGCAACGGGTATCAAGCCTGACACGATGCAAAAGCTCGCCTTCAACGATCAGGCAGGCGTCTCGGTGCTCTCCGGAGGAACGGTGTGGAGCGACCCTGTGGCCCTTTCCGTCGCAGCCGGCGATGTTGTCGCAATCACCCTGCACCTGGTCGATCCAGTCAGCCCGCCGCAGGCGGACAATCAGCTTGTGGTCAGCATGCTACCGGGCGATGACAGAACAACCAGCCTGGCCTTTGAAGGCGCGACAACCATTGCGGCGCGCCCCCTCGTTACGGCCGTCCTTGTCGACAATCCGGACGCGGACCGCGTCATCGTTGCGTTCGGTGATTCCATTACAGACGGGAATGGAAGCAACGATCCCCTTATGCGCGGTTGGCCCGACTATCTGGCAGCCCGTTTCCGGACAGAAGGCCTGGAGAATGTCGCGATTTCCAACCAGGGCATCGGCGGCAACCGCCTGCTCGAGGAAGGCGTGCTCGGCGAAAGTGCCCTCACCCGATTTGATCGCGACGCCTTGTCCGTTCCCGGCGTAACCCACATCATCCTGATGGAGGGCATAAATGATATCGGCCTCAGCGGGCTCACCCTAAACGGCATGACCCGGTCATACCGCACGCTCGGCACAAGCGACATCATCGCAGCCTATTCCCAACTAATCGACCGGGCACACGCACGCGGCGTGACAATCATCGGCGCAACACTCACGCCCGATCTCGGCTCTTTCCTTCCCGGCTACGCCACGGATGAAAAGGAAGTGATCAGGCAAGAGGTCAATGACTGGATTCGCAACGAGGGCGCCTTCGATGCAGTCATCGACTTCGACGCCGCAATCCGGGATCCTCACGATGAAGGCCGCCTGGCTGAGGCATACAATTCAGGCGACTCTATTCACCCCTCGGATGCCGGCTACCGCGCCATGGCAGAGGCCATTGATCTCGACTTGTTCCGGTAAAGTGCCAGCCTGATTGATAGGCCGAATATCCTCCTACTGATATAATGTAGGGACTGAGGAGCCGCGCAACCCATGGGACTGCGTGTTTAGCGGCGCCATGAGTTCGAGCTATAAAAGACAGGCCAGTTTGGTCCTCTCAGCACTTAAACGAGCCCTCTTGTTCCACGCGATTTATAGTCTGCGGCGTCACGCTTGCTTGCATCGCGGGAAATGCCCAATATGTTTTACAATATTCTTGTATTTCTTCGGACGGTCGATAAGAAATACGCAGCGTAGGCAGGCGCGAGTTTGGAGAAAAATCAATGAACAAGCGCGTAACCATGAGCGAGCTGGCGAAGCAGGCCGAGGTTGATATTTCAACCGTTTCGCGCGCGCTGGCCGATAGCCCCCTGGTCAAACAGAAGACCAAGGACCACATCATGAAACTGGCCGATGAACTCGGTTATGTCGTGAACGCTTCTGCTCAAAGCCTGCGGCGCCAGTCCAGCAACATGCTCGGGATCGTTATCCCGATCGACGCCAAATCAGAGCAGACGATTTCGGACCCATTCTATCTGGAAATGGTAGGCGCCGTGTCCAACGCCGCTGCCCGGGCTGGCTATGATCTCGTGATCAGCCTGCCCCAGTCCGAAAGCCAGATTGCTGAACGTCGTCTCCTCCAAACCGGCCGCGCCGATGGCCTGATCGTGATCGGGCAGGCCGGCCGCTCGGAACGCCTGAACGAGGCCAGTGACCTGCGCAAGAATGTCGTGGTCTGGGGCGGACGGTTTGCGCACAACCGTTACACCTTTGTCGGCAGTGACAACGAAAAGGGTGGTCGTCTCGCAGCCGAACACCTTTTTTCGGTCGGTCGACGACGGATCCTGTTTCTGGGCGATGTGTCCCTGCCGGAAGTGCAGCTGCGCTATGATGGCTTTGCCGCGGTACACACCAAAGCCAGACGGTCCCATGACAAGCGCCTCATCCTTCCTGTCAACTTTGGTGGCCGCAAAGCTTATAAGGCCGTGATCGATTTTGCAAAATCCGGCGTCGAATTCGACGCGATCTTTGCGGCCTCGGACGTGCTGGCCATGGCCGCTATCCATGCCCTCCATTCCGTCAAGCTGAGTGTGCCCAATGATGTCAGTGTCGTGGGTTATGACAATATCGGCCAGTCCGCCCTCTCGACCCCTGCCCTGACAACAATTAACCAGAACATTGCGCAAGGCGGTGAACTGCTGGTCTCCCTGCTCCTGAAAAAGATCAATGGAGAGCGAGTTAGGTCACGTTTGACAAATACCGAACTCGTTGTCCGGCAATCCAGCGTTCCTAATCGCTAGCAATTACACGCTTGGCTAGGGCCTGTCGGCTAGGCTTTTCCCAAGAAGCGCCGCCACCCGTGCAGAATCCGGCAGCGTGACAGTCACAATCGGCGCGAATGTCAGCTGCACGGCGGGATCCGCCATTTCTGTGTAGGGAGCGATCAGACGAAGCCTCCCTCCAGCAAAGTCCGCATCCATGACACTGGCGCCGAACAGGTGTTCGATACCTGGTATGACACTTGTAGTCCCTCGATACGGTATCCAGGGCCCCTGCAGGGTTTCACTGACATACAACCGCTGATCCTTCACGATTTCATCATCAGGCTGATCTTCGGAAATGCGATTGCAGCCCGAAATGATGAGCCAGTATTGCTGCCTGACCGTGTCCAAGTAGACCTTGGGAACCTCTGCTTGCGTAAATGTATCACCATCGGGCAAAAGGATGGGCGGCAGCAACTGGTCAACGGCCAGGCTCCCATTGTCTTCCCGGCGCAGGATCGCATGCGCCACAGCCGGCTGTAGAGGCCCAGCCTTAGCAGCCCACAAAGCATGAATTCTGTCGCCGTGTGTGAAAAGGAACGGATCCCGCCAGGCCAGGATCGGCCCGCCGGATTCACCGCAATTTTCTCCGAGAGTCTCGCGTTCGGCAAGGAAATAACCGGCCGCACGTATGGAATCGTAGTCGCGCACCGGGTCTGAAAGGGGTACCAAAGGCAGGCGCGGCACATGGCCCGGTTCGGGACTGGCAGCGATGCAGATGGTCTGAAGAAACCGCCTGTCCTTCGATACGCTTGGCAGGCCGGTATAAGCAAACAGGAACGAACCATCGCTGTCCCTCAGAGTCGATCCGCTCCACACATTGTCACTTAATGTCGCGTTCGGCTGCGACGTTGACTGTATGACCGCACCGCAGTCCCGCCAAGACGCGCCCGCATCTTCGCTTTCAAAATGGCGAATGTGGAATGTAAAATTATTCCTCTGCGCTGGCGACGTCGGACGCCCCTCCGAATCCTTTCGGGCAAAGGCCAGGCAATACAAGTGATCCTTGCCCTCCGACTTGCAGGTCCACGAGTCCCACAACCAGAGGTCCGGATGCGCGATACCTTGTGTAAAGCGCGTCGGCGATGCCTCGGGGACATTTACTACTATTTTCGATCTCATACGATCCTTCGTCCCCGGACTGGTAAAAGTCCTATCAGGCTTTGGCGTTTCGATTGTGTGCTTACCGTATTATACAATCGATTGCTATATTCATTCGTACCAACTTACAGCCTACGTAACAGCATGTCTCAGAGCGCTGATTCGGTCAGGCAGGCTGCTCAAAGGCTCGCCGTAAGGCAGCCATTTTGGCGGCATCAAAGCGCTTGGAAACGGCAGCCTCTGCACCGATACGGTCAAACCCGTGGAACGCCCCTGGCACCACCAGCAACTCCGTCGGAACAGCGGCCTCTATGAGGCGGTTCGCATACTGGATGTCTTCCGACACGAAGAGGTCGAGTGCGCCGACACTGATAAAGGCTGGCGGCAATCCCGCAAGATCGGCCACGCGCGCAGGCACACCAGCAACAGGCACACTGGCGCTGCCAGCTTCCTGTCCCAAGAATGACGACCAGCCATAGCGGTTGGATTTTGCATCCCACCCTATCGCGCCGATGAAGGGCGGCACGGACCGCGTGCTGCCGGTTCTGTCGTCCAGCATCGGGTATATCAGGGCTTGAAAAATCACAGGCACTTCGCCGCGATCACGCGCCGCAATCGCCAGAAGCGCCGCATGCGTGCCCCCGGCACTTTCGCCTAAAAGGGCAATGCGCGATCTGTCGATGCCGAGCGCTACGGCATTCTTGTACATCCAGAGCAGACCCGCATAATTATCCTCTACCGATCCAGCATAGCGTGTTTCTGGCGCTAGGCGGTACGCAACGGTGACAACCACGCAATCGAGTTCGCGCGCCATTGCCTGGAGGTAAGGCACCTCGCCTTTTGCCGACCCGAGGATATGTCCGCCGCCATGGGTGTGAAGGATGGCCGGTCGCGGCGTGTCACCACCGCCATTGACCACGAAAACAGTCACATCCGGCATGCCAGTTGCACCCGGTATTTTCCTCTCAAGCACCGGCACATCTGGCAGGAAAGGCCTCACAAAGGATGCGCCGCGCTCACGCATTGCTGGCAGGGTTTCATCCGAGTATCCGCCACCCTGGGAGGACATTTCCAGAATCCTCGTGGCAGCCTCACGCAATTCGGGATCGACCATACTAAGATCAGGGGCGGAAACCGCTGCAGGCGCAGAAGCACATGCCCCGAGCGACCCGGCCGCAAGCGTGCCAAGCAATGTCATGCCGCCCAGCAGGGCGAACTGCCGTCTGTTGAAATCGACCATCCTCTGTGTCTCCTCTATATTTTATATTTGCGCATCACGTTGCACTTTTTGGTCTTGTATCGCTTCGGTCCAGCCACTCACAGTAAAACGCCAGCCACTGCCTCACCGGCAGGTGCGGATCGCCGAGGCCAAAGCCATGACCGCCTGCTTCGAAGAGATGTAGCGCGATCGGGCGACCGGCGGCGTGCATGGCCCTCACCATGAGCAGGCTGTTCTCGGATGGCACATCAACATCATCGAGGGCATGCACGAAAAATCCGGGCGGCGTATCTGGCGAAACATGCTCCGCAGGCGAGTGCAGCGCGATCATGTCCGCCGAAGGCGTGTCGCCCAGCAGGCTTTGCGTGGACAGGGCATGCCCAATCTGTTTCTCGTGCGAAATTACGGGGTAAATAAGCCCGAGCGAGCGCAGGACTGGCCCATCTCCTCGGTCCACCCGCCGCGTGGCAAGCGACGCGGCGAGATGCCCACCAGCGGAAAACCCGATAACATGCACTTGCGAAGGATCCGTACCGAGCGTTGTCGCCATCTCGCCAATCAGCACCAGCGCGCGCCGCGCATCCTGAAGCGCGACCTCGGATCGCTGGTCCCACCCCTCACCGGGCAGTCGGTGCACAAGGACAAAAACCGTATAGCCCTTGGCCGTCATTGACCGGGCAACATCAAGCCCCTCATTGGCTACGGAAATGAATGTATAGGCGCCGCCGGGAATGACGAGCAGGTTGCGTCCGTTCGGATTATCCGGTCGGAAAACACGCACATAGGGCTGCACGATATTACGTAGCTGGGCATCCGGCCATCCGACCGGCAACTCAGACGCAACAAACCCACCTCCCAGCTGGTCACCCGGCCAAAGGAACACCTGTTCACCCTTCGACCATGCCTCTAGCGTCAACTGCTCCGTCGTCAGCGTCATTGACCCGCCACGCTCTTCAGCGCCAATTGGGCGCCACCCAACAGACCTGCATTGTCGCCGAGGCCCGGGAGAACGATAAATTGCGCCGCTGCCGAGTCCGGCAGGTCGAGATAGCCATTCATCATGGCGGTATACTGCTCGTGGATACGATCGATCAGGCCTGGCGCCAGGAGCAATCCCCCACCCAACACGATTTT
Organism: Alphaproteobacteria bacterium; assembly: GCA_018827375.1. Classification (GTDB taxonomy): domain Bacteria; phylum Pseudomonadota; class Alphaproteobacteria; order Caulobacterales; family Hyphomonadaceae; genus Hyphomonas. The sequence goes on along the minus strand of JAHJYW010000010.1, from coordinate 3,515 downwards.
TTCAGGGCGCACGGTCAGTGTCAGCGAGATGCAGGCCTGCGCCAAATAGCAGGCAACGATGTCCCAGCCAGGATGATCCGGCGCCATTAGCTCAGGAGGACCGAACCGCGCCTCTACCGCCCGCGCACTCGTCAGCCCCTCGAGGCAATCGCCGTGAAAGCTGCAAGCACCGGAATAGATATCATCCCGATGGCGCGTCACACGGATATGACCGAATTCCGGATGTGTCGGGCGCCCAAGGAAGTCCCCATTGGCGTATATACCCGCACCAATTCCCGTTCCAACAGTTACATACACGGCGCTGCGGGCCTCGCGCGCTGCGCCCCAGGCCATTTCGGCCGCCAGCGCGCCATTCACATCCGTATCGACAGAAACCGGCAGGCCCGTCCGCAGGGCCAACTCATCCCTGACATTGAATCCGCTCCAGCCAAGCTTAGGCGTATTCAGGATGGACCCATAGTTAGCGGACTGAGGATCAATCTCGATTGGACCAAAACAGGCAATGCCAATAGCTTGGGCGGGCTGGCCGCTGGCGGTACAGCGCGCAAAGAAATCGGCACAGGCGTCTATCGTGTCTTCCGGCCCTGCCGTGACAAAGCGTTCCGACCGCAGTATTTCACCCTCAGGCGTGGAGATGCAGCATTTGAATGTGGTTCCGCCGCCATCCACGCCGCCCACCAAAAAAGTATTCTGTTTAGACATCTACGCACTCCCGAACCTAAAATTCCCATGGTCGACGTAAAAAAGCAATCGATTGTTGTGTGACGCAAATATGGCTCCTATAAGCAAGTCTGATCCTGACGATCTCACAAAAATTCAGGGCTGGGAGGACACCATGGTTCAGTCTACAGGCACCAGGCCCGCATACGAAAGGGTCATTCCGCGACCGCACATCAGCGTCTTGCGCATCCTGGAAATGAATCTAGGCTTCCTAGGTCTGCAGTTCAGCTTTGGCTTGCAGCAGGGCAACATGAGCCCGATCTATTCCTATCTTGGGGCAAATGAAGCGGCGCTCCCCATTCTGACATTGGCTGGACCCATGACCGGTCTGATCGTCCAGCCCATCATCGGTGCGTTGAGCGACAAGACCAAATCGCGCTGGGGCCGGCGCACCCCCTATTTCATCTTTGGCGCCATCCTATGTTCGCTGGGCCTGTTCTTCATGCCTCTCAGTTCGTCGATCCTGATGGCGGCCAGCCTGCTCTGGATCCTAGATGCCGGCAACAACATCACGATGGAGCCTTACAGGGCCTATGTCAGCGATCGTCTTGAACCAGAGCAGCGACAACTCGGCTTTCTGACCCAGAGCGCATTTACAGGGCTCGCCCAGATGCTGGCCTTCCTGTCACCGTCCTTCATGGTCTACGTGCTCGGCATGAACATGAACGCCATCGACAGCCACAACATTCCCTACGTTACACGCTACGCTTTCATGATAGGTGCATTCCTGTCCGTCACAACCATTCTCTGGTCCATTATCCGCGTACCGGAACTGCCGCTGACTCCTCAGGAAGAGGCCGCCATAGACGCCAAGCCGAAAGGCTTCCTCCCGGTTTTCAAAGAGATCTGGCAAGCCATCCTTGAGATGCCCATCGCCATGCGGAAACTGGCTGTTATGAGCCTCTTCCAGTGGTATGCGATGGCCGCTTACTGGGCCTATGTCGTCTACTCGATCGGCCGCTCGGTGTTCAGCACATCAGATGCCGTATCGGACGGGTTCCGCTCAGCGGTTCTTGCCAATGGCGAGATGGCTGCCTTCTACAACGGACTGGGCTTCGTCCTCGCCTTCGCCATGGTCCCGCTTGCAAAACGGTTCGGCGCGCATCGCATTCATGCCTTCTGCCTCATCTTGGCAGGTATCGGCATGTTCAGCCTGCCTTTCGCCTCGGAGAAGTGGATGCTGTTCCTGCCCGCCATCGGCATCGGCATCGGCTGGGCCTCCATCATGGGCAATCCCTACATTATCCTCGCGAATGCCATCCCGCCAGACCGTACGGGCGTGTACATGGGCATTTTCAACATGATGATTGTAATCCCGATGTTGCTCCTCGCCGCCACCCTGCCCTTCTATTACGAATCGCTGCTCGGCGGTGACGCCCGCAATGTCCTGCGCCTGTGCGGCGTCTGCATGTTCTGCGCTGCGGCGGCCGTCTGGTGGGTCAAGACTGAAGTGGCCACTGCTGACGGCGCCGCCATGTCAGGCGAAGACTGAAGTCCGAGAATCTCATAATCACGTCAGGGAGTAGAGAAATGAATACAATGCCGATCTCGCAACGAAAACCCGGCCGTCTCGCAGTCGCCTGCGCGATGGCGCTTTCTGTGATGGCCATTGCGGCATGCGCCAGCACGCCAGCCGAGACGCCGCCCCCTAGCAGCAAAGTTGTCGTCCAGCCTGACGGCACTGTTCTCGTGCCCGCCATGTCTGTTCCCGTGTCCGACTATCTCAGCCCCGAAGGCAAGGCCTATCTTACCGATCACCTGGTCACGATGCAGAATCCGGAACTCCTGAAGAACGTCGAGGAGATCGGCGCGCCCATGTTCCTGAAGACCTACATGGACAGGCAGGCGGAGCTCTTCCCGGTTAGCAAGATAGACACCAGCATCGGCGGCATCCACGTCTATGATTACACACCCGTTGGTGGCGTCTCCGCCGAGCAACAAGGCCGCGTCCTGATTGATCTGCATGGCGGCGGCTTCATGACCTGCTGGCCCGCCTGCGCTGAACTGGAATCAGTGCCGCTTGCATCGCTTGGCGGCTTCCGTGTCGTTGCTGTGGATTATCGCCAGGCTCCTGAATACAAGTTCCCGGCCGCCAGCGAAGATGTCGCCAAGGTGTATACTGAGCTGCTGAAAACCTATGCGCCAGAAAATATCGGCATCTACGGCTGCTCAGCTGGCGGCATGCTGACTGGCATGTCCATGGCCTGGTTCCAGGCACACGACCTTCCGATGCCCGGCGCTATCGGCATCTATTGCGCCGGCGCCGCCCCGCCAGTGAAAGGCTTCGGCGGCGACGCCAATTATACCGCCACTGCCATTGGCGAGGGACGCTTCATCGCGCCTCCAACAGATGAGCCAGCGTCCGACAAACCGGCACGCTCGCTCATGCCATACCTGTCAGAAGCAGACCCCTATGATCCCCTTGTCGCCCCGACCGAGTCCGATGCGATTTTGTCCCGCTTTCCGCCAACGCAAATCATTACGGGCACACGCGGCTTTGAAATGAGCGCAGCTGTCTACACTCATAGCCGCCTCGTGAAACTCGGAGTTGAGGCTGACCTGCACGTCTGGGAAGGCATGTTCCACGGCTTCTTCTACAATCCGGACGTCCCGGAATCACGTGACGCCTACGAGGTTATGATCGACTTCTTCAACAGCCATCTCGGGCGCTGAGCCGATCGACACGCAATGATCCGGTCATTGCCATGTGACCGGACCAGACGGAGGTCCAATTCGGACACCCAACCAACCGAAGAAGACTTCCTCCTCTAAGCCTCGGGGCGCAGCGCGACAGC
>JAHJYW010000009.1 GCA_018827375.1 Alphaproteobacteria bacterium | reverse complement strand
CCGACGGCGCGCGCCGCCGAAGCTGCAGTTTCACCGCGAGCGAGGCGAACCTCCACCTCCCGCAGTTTCGCAATAATCTCTTCAGGCTTGGCTCTCTTGCTCATGTCTCAGCTCCATATCTGAAGCCGGAACTAACTCAAATAACGGACCACTTTTCGGGAGGCAGACCACTCTGGTTCATTCACGACCGGCGCGTCGGAAGCCAAAACACCCAAAGAGACCATTGCGGCCTTGCGCTGTGAACGCGGCATCTTCCAAAATCTGTATATGATATTGCCCGTCTCTGATTTTGCCATGTCGAGCTCTCCAAGCCCGGTATCTCGTTCCACTGCGTCTTGATCAGCTCCATTCGTGCCTCCCGGTTCGAAGATCGATGCGGCATTTTTTGTCTTGGGCGCGCTTTTAACGACGAAGGTGTGGTCTATGAAATCAGATCCGGACCCTTGAATTTTAGGCTTAAAGCCATTTGGTTCATACCCCCATTCAAACTGTCGGATGCGCGCAGTCACCGCCATCGTTTCTCCACAGTCGTCGACGCTAAATTCGAGAAAATTGTATCCTGGGCGCCACCCAAGTTCACGTCGTTCTGGATTGACCGCTCCCGCACTGACCGTGAGCGCTTTGCCATTCATATTTAGTGAAACACGCTGCTCATGCTCATGGCCAAACAATAAGAGAGCCGGCTCCCCTTCCAAACGCCGACGCATCTCTTCTGCGTCCGACATCCATTCAATTGGGTGATGTGCCATACCGAGGTGAAGCACTCCTGGCGCTGGATGTAGCTGAGCTTGAAACACTCCGAGGTGCAGATCCCGCCGATTCTCTGGCACCTTGAAACCCGATATAAGAGTCGATGTCATGCCACGAAGTGACAAACGAACGCCGTGGGGTAAATCCAAGTACCGATTCCAGAAAGGAAGTTTGGGTGTGATATGGCATCCATATGCTGCAGCAAATTCGTTATAAGCTTCAATCGGTTGCAACAAATACGCGCCTGCGACGTCATCTTGAAGGGCTGCTTGAAGCGCCTTCTCTTGTTTTTGCGGAGCGCCCGCGCTCGCTATTGCCTGCGCTGCATTTTTGACACTTAGAACTGCGTTGTAGACCCCGCGATTAACATCATGATTGCCTGGTACCACGAAGACCCGGTCCACGTCGCATCCAACCGCCTTGCATAGTTCGGCTAGCCAGGTTTTTGCCGCATCGAACTCTTCTTTGCGTCCGCAATAGGCAATGTCACCGGTAAACAGAACGCCTTCAACAGGCCCTAGTGTGGCCGACTGCGCTTGGGCATGCTGGATGAGATGCTGGCGATATATAAGATCTGAGTCGGTTTCGCCCTCGCATTGAGGGTAGGTGAAATGAATATCAGAAACGTGCAGAAGCCGCATGACTCCCCCCAAACTATTTAAGCGAGAATTTTTAGCCGATTCTCAAGATTGAACCAGTCTCCACTTCTCGTAGAGGGCCCCCGATGCGAATTGGCTCTGTTCCACATTTGATCTGTTTTTGCGTGGGACAGACCATTAAAGAGGTGCTGGTTGAAGCACTCATCCCTCAGACTAACCTTGCGCCGAGAGAAGTTCAGGGGATCAGGCGAATCAGGATTTTCTCGGTGAAGTTTATCGCACTTCGTTGACTATTAGAGTTATTTATGGCCCGTTGACGCACATTAAAGTTGTGGGAGGGGCAGTGATGGCATCCACAGTGCGAATTTTTCGTGTGCCAATCAACGAGGCTGCACAGGGGTCTATTATCATTAGAATTCTGGCAAGCGACGGCAACAAACTTGACGGAATGCTCACCTACCAAGGCGATTTCAATTACATTCTCAAAAAAAGTTGGAGTGGCGAAACCGGAAGCGAATGGGCGCTTCCAGTTGTGGATGGAGGAGAAGTGGTCAATCTGGATGACGATATGGTTGCCGTTGATTGGAACCAAGATGATGAGTTCGCAGCTGATTTCCGAGTTACTGTAATCTCTGCAAACCCTTTCGCTAGCTCTGTGCGGGCAGAATTTTCCGCATACTTGTTGAAAGAAAACCAAGCTGTCGAAGACCTGTCAGCAGTCGATCTTTTGGCTGAGGATAACGGCCGCAATCCAGAGGTGTTGAGGCCTTCGGACCCAAATGCGAGCGAGTACAGGTCGATCAGGCGAACCCTCGTCTTTCAGTTTTCATAAATCGAACCAAAGGGGGGGGACGCGCATGCGCCCGTCTATTTCAAGAGATTCAATTTTGGCCAGCACGGGTTTTGCGGCACTTTTTTTTAGCGGCATTGTCCTCACAGCCGAAGCAGAGACCGAGGACAAATGGTTCGGGGTAATCGAGGAAAACATCGATAAAGGGGAGCTTTACGATTTGGATATCGCTATTCCGGCGGCACCCGGTCTAGCCCTGTCTGGCCGTAAAGCCTTTGATGATATCGATCACGCGCTCGGGGCTGATCTGGCGTATGATTTTGGGTTAAGTGATAACGGAACTTTAGATTTGGGCGTATCCGTGCGCCCATATTGGGCTTGGAATCAGAATTTTGAACGCTCCACCGTCGTGCCAAATAAGGGGCGGTTCAATTGGCTGAAAAATACGCAAATCAGCGTTGGTCTTTCTCCGGAAAAAGATGGCGACAAAGAGAAACTGAATGCGGGCCTGGGAGTTGTGTTCTATCCGATCTCGACGGCTGATCCTAGACAGTCAAACGACGTTCAAACATGCGTGACGACGCAAATTTCGAAAAGTGCCGAATTGTTGAGAAGGGAATACAGCACGACTTTGGACAACCTGACCGAGGTCCAATTCAACGAACTTTTGCGTGAAATGAAATTTGACGATGTCGTGGTTGATCGGGAGTACAAACGATATCTGTCGGAAAACGCATTTAGATACCAACCGCGTTCGCGAAGAAATATCGTTGACTACATTCTCAAGGAATTTGATCGTACCGCAAAAAGAATAGAAGGATTTGACGCCGCAAAACGAGATCGATTTGAGAATGAGCTGAATCTTGAGCTCGATGAGTTCGAGGAAAATCTGGTTATGTCCGATCGTGAGGTGAAGTCATTCATCAAAGGCCACATGTCCCTATTTGATAATGTCAGCAACGAAATGATTGATCAGTACTCATTGCTAGAATTTTCCAATAGCCCCTACCGCGTCGGTGTTGAATTGGAAAAATTCTTGATTCTCCAGGGTATCGAATCTGATTCTAGAGAGGCAATTATAGCTACAGTGTTATCTGATGATCGTTGGGTTTTCATAAAGAGCGGTGGCGCAAATATTGTTGACTTTGTCCGCGCCGTCCTCGGCCGCGCTGGCGTTGAATCGCCGAACGATTTTGTGTTCCCACCCCCAACTCGTGAAGACCAACTCCGCTCCATTGTTTCGATGGCAAACGCGAGTGGAGCTTTGTCCGAAAATCAGAAATTGGAGATTCGACAAGCGTTTGACGCTTACATACACGATATGGCTTTTGACCACGTTTCTGACGATTGGATAAATGATCTTTTTTTGCGGAAAGCCATAACGTTCAAATCCAAACTGCCGACGAAAGGTACGACTTGGCGTGACTCAATGGATAAGTATCTTAAAAAAATGGGCGAGCAATCTGAAACACTGAACCTTTCCGGCGTGCGCCAAAAAATTAGATTCCATCTTGACGACAGCGTGAATAATTTGACTCCGGAATCGTTCCAAGCGGAGGCCGACAAAGAAGCAAAAAAAGTGAACGATCGCTGCCGAAAAGTAGCAACCGAAGCTTACAGATTTTCTCGCGAGTTAGCGATCGGCATCGGCCAATCTGCAACTGCCGATGACGGACGAGTCGAGAATCTAAAAGCAAATGGCACAACCATCTGGGCGGGATATCGAATACCATTTGGCCGCGTTGAGAGAAAGGTTTCCGATGGCACCGAGGCCTATCCCATTGGTTCGTTTAACCTCTTTGCCAGATACATTGAAAATGAATCGATCGATCTGGAGAACGACGCAACAGAAAAGGCGGACACTCAAATCTATGCTGTAACTTATGCCGCCGAACGTAAGTCATATAAAGTCAAGCTGGGTTGGTCTCACAATATCAATAACTTTGTAAATTCCGCATTGCAGGACGAAGAGTTTGAACGGTTTTCAGCTGGGTATGATCACCGTTTGTCCGACAAGATTTGGTTCGAAGTTGAGTATGCAACGACCTCCGGCAAAGAACTGCTTGAAGATGAAGACGTAATACGAGTCGGATTTAGATTGAAGTAAATCCAAAATCTGATGCCCATTATTAGAAGGGTTCCAAGACTCAGCCTGCATGGAGCCGCAACTTCACAGAACTGCGCTTTTCGCCCCTACGTGGTGGGGATATCATCTGCGAACAATGCCCGCGCATCCTAAATGTGCCCAAGAGGCATCTATTCGGCGTGGGTCGCAGATAATACTCTCGTTCAGACTTTTTTCTGCTTGACGATAGTCGTTGCCCCGTACGCACTTAAAAGTGGGTTATTCTGGCAATTTCAAACATATAGATGTTCTCACTTTCACCCTCTCCGGTGCACCATTCTCCAAGCAAACGCGTGAAAAGTCTGGGCCTTTCACAAGGCGCTGGACAAATTATCGAAAATCGATATGTCTTGGTGATGACACGTGCTCAAACCGATCAGCGGGATGCCTGGATTACGATTTCCATATTCATGGGAATCCTGTGCGGCCTCAGTGCGATTGCGCATTTTGCCATCCTCGAACTCAATCCCACCAGCCTCTATGTCGGCGCTTTGATGCTGTGTCCGGCGATCGCGGCCCTCGCGACGCAAAAGATCAGGGGCCGCACGATTTCCAGCCTGCCTTGGGCATGGGGCAACTGGCGCAGCAGTATTCAGGCCTATGTCGTACCGGTCGCTTATATCGGATTGGCTTATGCCCTGATCTGGGCATTCGGCCTGGGCATGCCGTTCAACCCGGAAACCCTTTTCGAATGGTCTGATGAACTCGGCTTTCCGCAGAACGCTCCTGCGGTTTCCATGTTTGTGATGATTGCCCTGCTGGCCAGTGTGCAACTGGTCAAGTCGCTTGGGTCCATTGCCGGGGAGGAGATTGGCTGGCGCGGCTTCCTTGTCTGGGAATTGCGTAAGGTCATGCCCTTTGGCGCCGTCTCCATCGTGAGCGGCCTTATCTGGGCAGCATGGCATTATCCCATCGTCATCAAGTATGGCGGCGGCGATCCCCTTTTCCAGGTCGCGTGTTTCACACTCATGATCACAGCCATGTCCGTGATCATGACGTATTTCACATTCAAATCCGGCAGTGTCTGGCCCGCCGTCATATTTCACGCCGCCCATAATATCTTCATCCAGAAGATCTTCACGCCCCTGACCGCGGAGACCGACGGCACACAAATGTGGGTCGACGAATACGGGCTGATGATCCCCCTGGTCGTGACCGGCTTCGCCATCTTCTACTGGCGCAAGGCAAAGGCTGAAGGATTTTAGGAGAGACGTCATCCGCAGCCTAACAGGCATGGGTTGACGCGATGAAGCGGTCATAGAAAAGGCCGGCAGCAGTTTCCTGCAGCCGGCCTCTTTCAATTCTGGCTAAAGTCTACCAGGCGACGTTTACGCCGAGCATGAGTTGTTGGGCATCATAGTTGTCGCTGTTGTAGCGGCCCGTATACTCGATCTCGAAGCCAACCCGGTCAGTGATGTTGCGCCGGGCGTTGGCACCGTAATTATAGGTGTCGAGACTGCGGTCGACCGACTGGGTCTGCCAGATCGCGTTGCCAAGCGAAACCGTGCGTTCCACCGTTGGGTCATTGCCCAGGTCGCGTGCCCAGTTGGTGAAGACGGTCAGATCTGTGCCGCGGTACGTATGAACGATCTCACCCCCAATCTTGGACTGGAGCGTGTTACGCGATTCAGCCTTGATATCGAGTTGGGCGTAATCGAATGTACCGTACTCGGTATACCCATCCTGGTTCAGGCTGGCGGCGCGCAGGCCACCAATGGCGAAGACGCTGGTTGCGCCGCGCTGGGCGAGTGCATAGCGCGCCTCGGCCTGGACGTGCAGAACCGAGAAGTCCTCCTTCGACTTCGAGCCTTCATAGGTGGCCAGCATTGGGGTCGCCCGGCTCGTCTTTGGCGAAGCGTGGGTGTAGCCGACAAGGCCGGACATTGTCAGACGCGGGGTCACCGTGCGGCTGCCATAAGCATAGACGGACGCCATATGGTTGGTCACGCCGTTCGCTGTATCGGTGTACAGGTCCACCGTATTGTAGCTGGCGGCCACACCGACACGCATATCGGACGTGTTGATGAATGTCGCGCCCAGCGTGACGCCATAAGTATCCTCGTCGAAGCCCATGGTTGCCGCATCAGGATCATAGCTGGCACTACGTGCGTCGACGCGCGACCAGACCCGGACACCATCCTTCAGCTCGCGGTCGACACCCCCGACACCTGTGTGGCCTTGGGCAGCTGCCATGACGATATCGTCAGTGCCGATCAGAACCGATTCCGTGCTTTCCAGGACGTGTGCATGGATGTCGCCTGACAGGGAGTCCAGCATGGCGCTGATCTGGGCCGAGCGCATGCCGATCGTCGAGTTCAGCAGGGCAGCGAGTTCGCCCGTCGCATTATCGCCATTGGCGGTGCCATAGTCGATGGCGGCGCCAGCAGCTGCAGCATTGCCGGTGCCGGATTCCTGCTTCACCGCAGCGGCGAGACTGTCAGCGACGAGGGCGAGCTGGATCGAGTCCGCATTGTAGACAACCCGGAAGCGGGTATTGTCCGCGAGGCCGTCTTCAGGCTGCGTCAGGGCATCGAACGCGCCCTCGACATTGGCCGCGGTCACGATTGTGAACACGTCGCCAATGATGGGCTCGAAGTCGTTATCGGCATTGCCCGAGATTCCGCGAAGGATCGGATTGACCGAACCGGCAGCCGTGAACGTGGCATCTAAGCCGGTCAGGACGACGCGGTCATAGCTGCCAGCGCCACCGGCGAGTGAGTAATCACGCCCGTCGATTTCCGTCACAAAGAGCGATCCGGCATTCAGCGTGACGTCCCCCGACACATAGAGCGTACCCGGCGAGTTGCCCGGTGTCAGCGTACCGCCGCTGAGGACGCGCACCGAACCATCGACCATGCCCGAACCATAGAGGGACGCGCCGTCATAGACCGTCAGCTCACGCGTGCCGAAACGGCCATTCACGCTCAGGCTGCCAGTCTCGACCGTGCTTGTGCCGGTCATCGTGCTGTTGCCCGTAAGGGTCAGCATGCCGCCGCCAAGTTTGCGCAGGCCGCCGGTGCCGGACATGATCCCTGCAAAGAGTCCGTCTTGCGACTGATTGAACTCGACCGTTCCATTGTTCTCGATATTGCCCTGGAGGGAACGTGACGAACCCGCCAATGTGCCCTGCTCGATATAGGTGCCGCCGGAATAAGTGTTGGCACCGGTCAGCTCGAGCCGGCCTGCGCCAAGCATGTTCAGTGTCCCGTTTCCGGAAATCTGGCCATTCCATGCGACCGAGTTGTTGGCAACATCGATGCGCGAGGATGCGTCCCCGACAACCATGTTCTGTGTTCCGGTCATTTCGCCGGCAACCTGGAGCGCGCCATTGCCGATTGTGAGCGTGCCTGTGCCGAGGCTTTCAGATTGCGAGATCTGCAGGGCGCCCTGCCCAATCGTGAAGCCGCCTTGCAGCGTATTGACGCCGGACAGAGCCAGGATACCCGCACCCGTTTTCGTCATACCGCCAACACCGGAGAACTGGCCGGTCACGACAACCGCATTGCCTTCTGTATCAATCGTGCCGCCCTGCGACTGGACTGTGAAGCTCGCACCAACAGCTGTATTGTCAGCGAACATCAGCGTTCCACCGACAAAGTTCGGATTCACCTGCGACCCGTTCAGCTGCGAACCCGTATAATAGGAGCTTGCCATGTCGATGTCAGGAATGCCTGAACCACCGCCCAGCGAACCGTCGACCGAGGACGAGCCATTCGGAACACTGTTCAGGGCCACTGTAGAGAATGTAAGGTAGCCGCCAGCGCCGAAGTATTCCCCGTTACCAGTCGCGATGATGGTCACACTATTGAAGAAATTGGTATCGTTGATCGCGCCGATGAAGTGTTCAGTCCCACCGATGGAATTCGAAATCCCACCGAGCAGCATTGGGTCGCTTGCGCCAAACCGAAGGTAAACTTCCGAAGCACCGGTTGGATTGCCATCAGGATCCACGCCATTTGTACAGCAAGTACCCCAGTCATTCACATATGTGCCGATTGCGTTCAAATCATAGGGCGTGACGCCATCGGCCGCGAAGAACTTGTACGTATACCCCATGGCTTCAGCATCAGCGAAAGTTGAGGCATAGCTGTTGCCCCAGTTGGTGAAACCATCGCTGCCCGCATCGCCCGTCTCGCTGTTGGATGTGAGCGTTCCGAGCCGCACAGTCTGCACGACAATATCGTCACCGCCATTGGTGCTCGAGACGGTGAATGTCCCACCCGTGGTGTTGAGAATGTCGAACTTGTAAATGTCAGACGTCCGCGGTGTCGTCGGATTTGTCGTATTGAACGCCGCATCGGCTGACAGAACCGTATCAATGAAGGTCTGCAGGCCTGCAGACGTGTCTTCGTTGAAGAAAACTGCAGGTGTTGCGCTGGCCGTGCCAGGCGCCATCGCTGCCAGTGCGAGCGTCAGAAAAGAGGCGGAGCCCAATGCCCGCCCAATGAAATGTTTTCGGCCGCGAGCGCGGCCGTTGTTGTGGTCTATATCCATCTTGGAACTCCAGTATCACTTAATCCTAAAGCGATGTCCGCAGGGCACCCCCGCGCAACGCTAGCTAGAATGAATAATCGTCCATGATGAATCGCGTATTACGTTTCGGGCTGTTTCCGGCCTGATAGGTTAGCAGAAATTACCCTGTTTTTAAGGAGTTGAAACGGATTATTCATGATCCTTACCATGACCTTAATCCGTGAACGAATCCGCATCGTGTATATTGCAATACAGAACACGACTCGCCCTACGCGCCCGGTCGCCTGAACAGCGCATGGAATACAGTTCGGATATTGAAATCTACCTGACATCAGAAAGGGTTTCGATTAACCAACAAGGCAAATCGAATCACACAACCCATGGTAGCTGTCCTGAAAGCGCACTTTCTCGGCTCGAAACCAACCCCGATTAGGTAGAAGTGCTTATTCATCCCTATGCCGTCGCGCTGATATCGTTCCAATTCTGATCCAGACGCTCTGCATTTCCCATGAGGGTTCGCACATATGGCACGTAACAGGCAGGCCCAGGCTGACCCAACGCCGGCGCCCTATGCATTATTCGCGGATGCGCTGGAACAGGAAATCGTGTTCCTGCGCGCAATCACGCTGACAGCGACCGGCGACGCCGAAGTGACTGAACGAATTGTCGTTGGATTTCTCCTGAGTGTACTCGACCGCGAGATCACCCCGCCGGTGGAAGTCGATCAGGACGTCATTGAAGCACTCTACCTCGACTATCTGAGAGACGTACTTGAAACAGACATGGTCAAGGTCGCTCTCGGGAGCAATGTCTCGGTATTTCTGTCCCTCGAACAACTCAGCGAGGCGATCCGGTAGGCGCCGCATAGATCGCCATCGCCATTGAACTTGCCCAACCTGAAGAGTAATAACCTCGTGGCTCACAAAGACGACGACACCCCACCTCCTCCGCATGTCTCCCACCTCAATGGAAGCGCCAACGGAAAACTCCCTACCGACTTGCGGAACGCCGTTAAGTCGGCGTCTGATGCAGGCACATCCATGCCGCTGTCTGAAAGACTGATGGACCTTATCCGTCGCATCCGGAAAATGTCGTCGGAAGACTGATTCCGCCGCACTTCGAACTTACCCACACGCTTTATTAGCCAGTCACTGGCACGCTCGCTTTTCGGCTTGCGGATTGCAGGATGCAGGCCGCAAGCGTGTCATCGGGGGATGGCACGCGTAAAGGCAAGTCGTCGGGAGCGCGCGAGCCATGAATCTGTTTTTCCGGTTCCTCCGGATCTTCCTGCCAGCCTGGTTCGCACGCGAGCGGACCCAGCCGCTGGATGTGCATGTCATCAAGTCCGCCGTGTGGATCGGCGACCATGACCCGATGGGGCACATGACCAATTCTCGCTATGCCTCGTTCACCGATCTCGGCATGCTCAACTACATCGCCCGCACTGGCTTTCTCAAAGTCTTCCGAAAGAATGGCTGGACCCCGATCATCCAGAGCGAGGCCATCAGCTTCCACCGCATGATGCGCTTCCCCCAGAAGTTCGAGCTGCACACCCGCCCGGTCGGCTGGGAGGGCAGCTATATCCTGTTCGAGCACAAGTTCATCTCAAAGGGGCGCACGGTCGCTGAAAGCCGCATGGTGGCGCGCCTTGTCGGCCGCAAGAAACAGCGCGTAACGATCGATATGGTTTTCGAAAGCTATGGCCTGCACATGGACAGTCCGGAAATATCCCCCGCCTTCCGCTCCATGCTGGACGATTTACAGGTGCGCCCCTAGAGACGGAAGCCGTTCGGCAGCACGTCTTCCACGCTCAATTTCTTCCGCTCATCTCCAGTCTGCGCAACGCAGTAGATGTCCGTGCCCGCGACCGCCAGTTCCGCAATGCGTTGGCGACACCCGCCGCACGGCGTGATCAGCGTGTCACCACTGCCGACGATGACAATAACCCGGCATTCCTTGCCGCCTGAGGCCACCATGGACCCTAGCGCCACGGCTTCCGCGCAGGTGCCGAGCGGATAGGCGCCATTCTCCATGTTGCAGCCGACCGATACATGGCCATGCTCGTCCAGCACGGCTGCGCCAACGTGAAATTTGGAATACGGTGCGTGGGCATTGAGGCGCACCGCGCGGGCGGCCGCGATAAGTGTTTCAAGCGTGCTCTCTGCTAGATCAGTCACGAAAATCCCCATGCTTTCCAAGGGTTGAATGCAGCTCGCCGCCTGATCTCACTTGCCGGGGCGGGTCCGTTGGTTAGCATGGGCACCAACAAGCCTACAAGGGAAGGAAACCCGTTTGAAAAAGCTGGCGAAACACGCATGACGGCCCGTCCGATCATCATAGACTGTGATCCGGGCGTCGATGACGCCGTGATGCTGATGATGGCCCTGGCAAGCCCGGCGCTGGATGTGCGCGCGATCACCACCGTGGCCGGCAATGTGCCGCTCAGGCTGACCAGCCGGAATGCCCGCATGATGTGCCAGATCATGGGCCGCCCTGACGTGCCCGTGTTTGCCGGGTGCCCGCGCCCGATATTGCGTGAACCTGTGACAGCTGAACATTTCCACGGCGACAGCGGCGTGGCCGGGCTGGAGCCCTTCGAACCAGACGCACCGCTTGCACCAGCCCACGCCGTCACGCACCTGATCGACACGTTGCGTCGCGCTGCGCCGGGCGAATACACGATCGTCGTGACCGGTCCGCTGACCAATGTCGCAACCGCCATAATCATGGCGCCTGATATCGCCCGCGGCATTGACCAGCTCGTCATCATGGGCGGCGCTGACAGTGAAGGCGGCAACATCACCCCCTTTGCCGAGTTCAACATATTCGCAGACCCGCATGCCGCCGCCGTGGTGCTCGATAGCGGCATTCCAGCGACGCTGCTCAGCCTCGACGTGACGCATCAGGTGCGCGCCGAGCCAGAGCGCCTGAAACCGCTACGCGCCCTCTCTGGCGCGTGGCCAGCCATCATGGTGCAGCTGCTGGAGGCCGCCAATGTACTCGAAGCGCGCTGGAAGGAAGGTCGCATGACACCCATGCATGACCCCTCCACGATTGCCTACCTTCTCGCGCCTGACCTGTTTGAAAGCCGCAAGGCACGGGTAAGCGTCGACACGGATGAAGGCGCACACTTTGGCCAGACGCGCGTGTCTGCAGAGAAAGACGGCCCGCACACCTGGGTTACACAGGCCGATGCAGACGGGTTCTTCGCAGTCGTTGAGGGGCTGATGACAAGATCATGATAACGGTCACAGGCTCCATCAATCTGGATATGGTCGCCACCGGCCCCACCCTCCCCCGCCCCGGCGAGACGGTGACGAATGCCCGCCTCGCACGCCATCCCGGCGGGAAGGGCGCGAACCAGGCCCTCGCCGCGCGTCGCCTTGGGGCGGATGTCCGCCTCATCGGCGCGGTCGGTGCAGACGACATGGCCGAGGAAGCGCTCAAACTGCTTCAGGCGGGCGGCGTGGATCTCTCAGGCGTGCAGCACATTAATGGCGAGACGACAGGCGTGGCCCTGATTGCCGTCTCGGCCGATGGCGAGAACCTGATCGTGGTCTGTCCGGGTGCGAACCGCGCGCTGCGCCCCGCTGACGTGGACGGCGATGCCATTACCGACATGATGGGCGTGCTCGAAATACCGGCCGACACCCTGCTCGCCGCCGCCAACCGCGCCACTGGCTTCATCAGCCTGAACCTTGCCCCCGCCATGACGGTGCCGGACGCCCTCCTCGCCCGTGCAAGCCTCCTGTCCGTCAACGAGACAGAGGCCGCCTTCTATGGTGACAAATTGCACACGGGGGGGGCGCTGGTTGCCATTTCGCTCGGCGGCGACGGCGCGGCACTCTATCGGCATGGCAAGGAGGTCGCCCGAGAGACCTCACCCGAAGTGCAGGTCGTCGACACAGTCGGCGCTGGCGACACGTTCACAGCGGCCCTGACGGTCGCCCTGATCGAAGGCATGAGCGAGCGGGATGCCCTGCGCTTTGGCGTAACGGCAGGCGCGCTGGCATGCACACGCGCTGGCGCCCAGCCCAGCCTGCCAAAGCGCTCAGATGTCGATGCGCTCATTGCGAAAACATGGCCCTGAGGCAACAGGTTGCATTGACCCGGTGCGGCAAATCCTTTTCAGGTCAGCCCACCGCTCGCACCACGGAGACTGCCCGATGAAACGCCTGATCGTGACCTGCCTCGTCGCCCTATCCACGGTCATGCCCGCCCATGCCTGGGGCAAGACCGGCCACCGCGTCGTCGGCGCCGTCGCGCAGACCTATCTCAGCCAGACCGCCGATACAGGCGTGAAGGATATCCTCGGCCCTGAGGGCATCGCAGAAGCCGCTGACTGGCCGGACCATATGCGCTCCAATCCAGCCACGTTCTGGCGCTCAGAGGCCAATCCCTGGCACTATGTGACCATTCCCGTAGGCCAGACCTATGCGCAGGTGACCCCGCCGCCGGAAGGCGACGCGATCACCGCCCTCGCGAAATACCGCGCCATCGCGATTGATCCCGCCGCCCCGATGGAAGAGCGTCAACTGGCCCTGCGCTTCATCATCCACATCGTCGGCGACCTGCACCAGCCGCTCCATGTCGGCAACGGCACGGACCGGGGCGGCAACCAGTTCGTCTGTACATTCTTCGAGGAAATGACCAACCTGCACCAAGTTTGGGACGAGTTGCTGATCAACTATCAGGAGCTCTCCTACACGGAGTGGACAACATGGCTGCTGCAGAAGATTACGCCGGACCAATTGGCCGAATGGGCCAAGGCACAGCCTGCAGACTGGGCCGATGAGAGCGCCGCGATCCGCGATACGATCTATCCGGATACGCAAATTCTCTCGTATGATTATGCCTATGAAGCACGCGACATAATACGCGCGCGCCTCTCCATGGGCGGCGTCAGGCTTGCGGCCTATTTGAACGAGATGTTCGAAACTGTGTCGCCTGAAGAGCAGGCGGCCGAGTAAACCGGATCAGGCGCTGGCGCGATTGATGCGGCGGCGCTGCACGCTCGACGGAATGTGCAGGCTCTCGCGATACTTCGCCACCGTGCGGCGCGCGATCTCGATGCCATAGCCGGTCAGGATCTCGACGATCTGATCATCCGAGAGCACATCATCCTCGGTCTCGTTATCAATCAATGCCTTGATCCGATAGCGAACGGCCTCGGCCGAATGGGCCTCGCCGCCGCCGGTCGATGGAATCGCTGCGGAGAAGAAATACTTGAGTTCGAAGAGACCGCGCGGCGTGGCCATGTATTTGTTCGATGTCACACGGCTGACAGTGGATTCGTGCATCTCGATCGCGTCGGCAACCTGTTTCAGGTTCAACGGCCGAAGGTGGGCCACACCATGCGCAAAGAACGCGTCCTGCTGGCGCACGATCTCGCTCGCCACTTTCAGGATCGTCCGGGCACGCTGGTCCAGCGACTTGATCAGCCATGTCGCATTGGCTGCGCATTCCGAGATGAATTCCTTCTCCTGGTCGCGCATCGGCAAGGCTGTGACTTCGGCATAATAGGCCTTGTCCATCAGCACACGTGGCAGCGTCTCGGAGTTCAGTTCGACAGCAAACGTGCCATTGGGAAGTTCCCGCACGAAGACGTCTGGCGCCACGGCAATGGTTGTATCGCTCGAGAAGCCACTGCCCGGCTTGGGGCTCAGCTGGCGCAACTCGCCCAGCATGTCCATCAGGTCCGCCTTGTCGACACCGCATATGTCCGCAAGACCCTTCAGGTCATGCTTGGCCACCATGTCGAGATTGGCGAGCATGGCTTCCATGGCGGGGTCAAAGCGGCCACGCTCCTTCAGCTGCAATGTAAGGCATTCAGGGATCGAGCGCGCCATTACGCCGGTCGGCTCAAAGCCCTGACAGACGGCGAGCACAGCGGCGACGTTCGCTTCATCGGCGCCAAGCACCTTGGCGACATCTTCAAGCGGCGCGCGCAGGTAACCGGCCTCGTCCGTCTCATCAATAAGACGGGCACCGATCAGGCGGTCAGCGGCCGAGAGGCCGGCAATGTTCAGCTGGTTGTGCAGGTGTTCCTGCAAGGTGATGTCCGTCGTAAGGTTGGCCGCGAAGTCATATTCTTCGCTGTTGAAGCTGCCGCCTGAGGTGGCGCTCGACCAGTCGGTCTGGGCTGACGGGCCTGAGCCCTCGGCAGGCATCGCAGCATCGGACCCCGTGCCGGGCTCAAAAACATCTTCACCCGGCGCGTCCAGTTGATCGCGAGCGGTCCCCATGCCGGAATTCTCGTCGAGTGAAAGCTGTTCGCGGCGCGACGGGGCTTCAGCCTGATCGCCGCTATCGCCAGAATTGTCTTCGGCTTTGTTGAGCAAGGGATTGCGCTCGATCTCTTCTTCCACGAACTCGTTGAGTTCCTGGTTGGAGAGTTGCAAAAGCTTGATCGCCTGCTGCAGTTGCGGCGTCATTACCAGGGACGTGCCCTGGCGCATGTCGAGTGACTGTTTCATTCCGTAGCCCGCGCCTTATCGATCAAGCGGCGAACTGTTCACCCAGATAGACCCGGCGCACATCCTCGTTCTTCAGCACATCACTTGGCGTGCCGTTGAAGAGAACATCACCATCATACATGACATAGGCCCGGTCCACGATCTGCAGCGTCTCGCGCACCTGGTGGTCCGTAATCAGGACGCCCAGGCCACGCTGCTTCAGGTAGCGGACAAGTTCGGAAATGTCGGAAATGGCGAGCGGGTCAATGCCGGTGAACGGTTCGTCCAGTAGCATGAAGCTCGGACGGGATGCCAGTGCACGCGCAATCTCGACCCGGCGACGTTCACCCCCCGAAAGGGACGTGGCCGCCTGGCCGCGAAGATGTTCCACATGCAGCTCACTCAGCAAGCTGTCGACCTGTGCCATGCGTGCAGAGCGGTCTTTCTCGACCAGTTCCGCAACAGCCATGACGTTCTCTTCCACAGTCATTCCCCGGAAGATGGATGCTTCCTGGGGCAGGTAGCCCACGCCGAGGCGTGCGCGCTGGTACATGGGCAGGCGCGTCACGTCTTCCCCGTCGATCGAAATCGATCCGGAATCCGCGCCGATCAGGCCCATGATCATGTAAAAGCAGGTCGTCTTGCCGGCCCCGTTGGGTCCAAGCAGGCCAACTACCTCACCGCGTTGCAGGGATAGAGAAACATCGCGCACCACCTGTCGTTTGCCAAAGGATTTGGCAATATTCTTAACGACAAGGCCTTCGGCCGCTTCGGTCATCTCGTGAATTCGTCCCTGTTCACGGGCAGTATCGTCGCCCCGTAATTGGCATAGCCTGACATACTTAAGATCGGCTTCACGCCATTGCTCGAATTTTTCAGTTCCCGGCTGTTTTCTGGTCCGGCTCAATCACCATACGTGTCCGGCCTGCACCACCATCCAGCGTCGTACGGCGCTTGCCAACTTCCATTTTCAATGTCTGGCCCTCGGCCACATCGCGCTCACGCATGAGGGCCACATGGCCCGTCATTGTTATCGTATCGACTGCCGCATCATAGACGCCGCGGTCGCCCTTGGCCTTCATTTCCGGCGTCACGTAAAACACATTACCCTCAGCGACCATGGTCTGGATCGCGCCAAAGCCGGAGCCGACGCCAGAGGCCGCTCCGCCGCCCGTCGTGCCGCTGAAGATGATGGTGACCGTGTCCGCGCGCAGCCGCGCCGTGCCCTGCTGGATGTCGACATTGCCGATCAGCAGGACCTTGCGCTCGCGCTCGAGGCTCTCGGTGCGCTCGGAGTCGATATAGATCGGCCCGCCTTCCGACGAAATCTGCGCCATGGCCGGAACAGCCAGGGAGGAGAGCGCCAACGCTGCCCCGAAGAGTTTAAGGATTGCCATCTGCACCACTTTCATCACTTGCCGGCACATCAGGCTCGGCCGGATAGATCACTGTTCTTACGTTACCCTGAAAGACAACACGGTTACCACCTTCAAGAATCTCATACGAGTCCGAGCGGATATCGCCAAGCGGTCCCTTGCCTTCCAGTGGTGAAAGGCCTTCAACCCAGTCCTGCCCGACATGCACCCGCGCTGCCGCCGTCTTGAAGGAATAGCCCGACGCGTCGGTAATCTGCACATCGTCATAAAGCTCGAGGATACCGGCATCGCGGTCATACATGCCGGATGGCGCGCGCACTTCGCTGCCGGCTGCATCCCGCAGGATCGGCGCCACAAGATCAACCATGTTGGTCGTCAATTCCTTGCGGCGTGCGGCATCGGCCGTGATCGTGAAGCTCTCGCCGGTTGAATCGCGCCCGGTAAACCGCGGATTGAGCATCGTGACGACCTCATCGCCCGAAATCTTGACGGGCACGGCATCACGCGTCAGCGCACTCTTGATGATAAAACCGAGGAAGAGCCCTATCGAAATGGCGGCGCAGGCCATGAAAAGGATACGCATCCCGCGCACACGGTCCGACCGTTTGCGGGCATCGGCCAGCGTCGACTGCCGGCGGGGCACCCAAAGGGATGCCGGGTCGTGATGCTTGACTGCGTCCATGAAAGCGAGCGCCTGCGGCCTGTTACAAACTATTACAGGTCGTGTTTACCTTTGATAGGCGCGAAACAAAAGCGCCCACAACATGACGCCTGCTTCAGGAATGCGCAAAAATGTCCTGCTCGCCCCATCCGGCGAGATCAAGCGCGGCACGGGTTGGCAGGAAGTTGAAACAGGATTGCGCCATGTCCAGCCGTCCTTCGCGGATGAGCATCGCTTCGAGCCCTTCCTTGATGGCGTGCAGGTGGAGCACATCAGAGGCCGCATACTGGACCTGCGCATCGCTCAACTCTTTTGCGCCCCAATCTGAGCTTTGCTGGGCCTTGGACAGGTCTACGCCTGCAATTTCGCGGGCGACATCCTTCAGGCCATGCCTGTCGGTATAGGTCCGCGCCAGTTTGGAGGCGATCTTGGTGCACCAGATCGGCGCGCAATCGACGCCGAGCCAGCGCTTGATCATGCCGACGTCAAACCGCGCAAAGTGGAACAGCTTGATGACCTTGGGGTCGGCCAGCAGGGCCTTCAGGTTCGGGCAATTGTAATCGCGGCCGAGCTGGACGAGATGCGCTGTGCCGTCACCGGACGACAATTGCACCAGCGTCAGATGATCGCGCAGCGGGTTGAGGCCCATGGCTTCGGTATCGATGGCAACAATCGCGCCGAAATCGATATTCGCGGGCAAGTCGCCCTTATGGAGTTGGATTCCGTTCATGATCAGCGCTTTAGCATGGGTTGGGTTAAGGGCAAATGATCGGTGCAGGCAGGTTGGTCTTTGCCTGATTCCGGTTTGATGGCTAAACGCCCGCCCGCATTCCGGCCCATTCATTCGCCAGCGCGTCACGGTGCGCCGGATCAGCAATCGAGATCAGCATCTCCGCCCGTGCATCAAGGCGCGCTGCGCGCAGGTTCACCGCGCCATGCTCGGTGACGACCCATGCGATATCCGAGCGCGGCACGCTGACGGCTTCCGGTCCCAGTCGCGCCACGATGCGGCTGACCTGTCCTTTCGCAGCGGTCGAGGGCAACGCGACAATCGGCATGCCGCCCTCAGAGGCTGCTGCCCCGCGCAGGTAGTTCGCGAGCCCGCCAATACCGGACACCTGCCGTCCCTTCATGAATTCTGCGTTCGCCTGCCCGAACAGGTCCACTTCCAGAACCGAATTGATCGCCACGAAACGCGGTATCGCCGAAAGCACATCAATCCCGTGCGTCACATCCACGCCGCGGAAGCGGAAGCGTTGGTCGCGCGCCACCCGCTCGTACAGTCGCTCCGTGCCCATCGCGACGCCTGTCAGGATCGCGCCCGGCGCCTCGACCACGCGGCCCGCATCAATCAGCCCCAACATCGGATCCGTCACCAGGCCGGAATGGATCGTCAGGTTTGCTGGCCCGCCCGCGTCGGCGAGCGCCTTCAGGGCGGCTGGCTGCACATTGCCGATGCCGAACTGCAGGCAGGCTGCCTTCCCACCCACAAGGCCCGCGATCCGCTCGCCTATGCGCGCAAACACCGGCGGCAGAGCCGATTCCACCAGCTCCACGAGCGGCGTGTCATCCAGGGCCGCCACATCAAATCGCGAGAGCGGAACGCGCAACGTATCAGCGGGTGCCGGCATGCGCGGGTTGACCACGGCCATGACCCGTATCTCAGGGCGGGCCAGAACCGCGCCTGAGAAATCCGCCGACAGGCCGAGACTGACCCGTCCATCGGCGTCCGGCGGTGAGACCATGATGACGGCAAGATCAATCGGCCCGGTCTGCATCTGGCGATAGCTGTCGCTGTAATGCATCGGCCGCAGGTCGATCTTCCCTGCCGCAAACCCTTCCCGCATCACTTCGAACATGAAGGGCATTTCCGCCCTTGCCGTTGCATGGAGGCTGGTCCAGTCGAGATGGTTGAGACCCGGCACCGGCACGCCGACAAAGGTCAGGTCACGCGCCAGCTCAAGCTGCGTACCGAGTGCCTTGAAAAGGCCGACTGGTTCGCCGCTGCAACCCGCAAGATAGAGCCGCGCAGGCCCCGGCTTCAGCGCCCGCAGGGCTGCAAAGCCCTCCGCAAGGCTGTCAGCACGCCGCGTCATTTGAACGTGAAATTTGCAGGCCGCTTCGCGAGGAACGAGGAATAGCCCTCAATAAAGTCCTCGCTGCCGAAGCCATCGAGAAAGAGGGCCGAGGCCTCTGCTGACGTGTCGGTCCATCCGGCCTCGATGCCCGTCACCATCCGCTTGATCGCCCGTGTCGACCATTGCGAAGTCGCCGCCACTGAAGCGCCCAGATCCCGCGCACCCGCCAAGGCCTCGCCCTTGCCGACGACACGGTTCAGAAGTCCCATTTCCTTCGCCTCGACGGCCCCGAAGATACGTGCCGTGAACAGGATATCCTTTGCCCGCGATGCGCCGATCGCCGAAACCAGCCGCCGCGTATCTCCTGCCGGATAGACGATGCCGAGCTTGGCCGGCGTGATGCCAAATCGTGCACCCTCCCCGGCCACCCGCAGGTCCGCCGCCATGGCAAGGCTCATCCCGCCACCTACACAGGCGCCATCAATCGCTGCGATCACCGGCTTGGTGCAGGCCTCAACAGCGTCCAGTGCGGCGGCAATAACGCCGCCAGACTGCGCGGCCGCCTCACGCGTCGCATAGATCGTGGAAAACTCCGATATGTCTGCGCCCGCCGCGAAGGCCCCTGCGTCTCCGCCATGAATGATCACGACCTTGACCGTCTCGGCAGCCTCAACCTGCTCGATCATTTCCGGGATCGCCGCCCACATGTCGACCGACAGGGCGTTTCGCTTGTCCGGCTTGTTAAGGATGATCTCGCCGAAGGGCGCATTGATCTCGAGGCGTATGGATGGCTGGCTCAAACGGGCCGCTCCCTGTTCGGCGCGCCGAACTGGCGCAGTCAGCCTCACGTCATGGCAAGAACGCTGCAGACGCGCAAGCGGCGCCCTAGGGCAAGCGTTTCAGCTTCACGAGCGCATCGTCCAGTGCCGACAGGAAGCGTGACCTGTCAGCCTTGGTGAACGGCGCCGGCCCGCCCGCACGCGGGGTGCCCGTCTCGGTAATGCCCACGCGCAGATCGGCCAGGATCGCCCGCGTTGCCACTGCGGCGCCAATGGAATCGTCGGTAAAGGGCTTGCCCGTCGTGCCGATCACTTTCGCGCCCGCCTTCAGGCAGCGGTCCGCCAGCAATATATCCGCCGTGATCACGACGCTCTTGGCGTGCGCCCGCTCGGCGATCCAGTCATCTGCCGCATCAAAGCCATCTGTCACGATCTGGCGCGACAGGAGCGCATGTTCCGGCATGCGGATATAGGAATTGGAGACCAGCACCGCCGGCACGACATGGCGCACAGCGACGCGATAGATCTCGTCCTTTACAGGACAGGCATCGCCATCAATGAAAATCTGGACTTCAGCACTCATGGGCTTTCTTTAGCAGGCCCCGCGCCGGAATCCATGTCCTCAATCCACGCGCGTACAAGCGCAACGCCTGGCGCATCAATCACGCTCCGTCCGAGTTCCGGCATCGCCACGCCTGCCTCGGTCGCACCCATCCGATAGGGCATGATCGAATGATCCGGGTCTCCCGGTGCGATGACATAGGTTATCCCGCCCGACCCCCGGCCTGCAGCTGTCGGATGCTTGCCAAGGCCAAGCTTCACCGGATCCTGCTCGGCCGATCCAAGCCAAAGGCCGGAATTGGAGGCCGACCCGCTTGCCTTGTGGCAATGACCGCAATTGATATCGAGATAGGCTCGCGCGCGTTCTGCCACCGGCAGGCTGAGATCATAAATGGACGCCGCAGCGGGCACGCCGTCCGGTACACCCGCAAGCATGCCGCGCGCCTGCCAGTCGGCAATCTGGTTCACGCCCGCCGGCCCCGCATGGTTCAGGTTACGCGCTTTCGGTCCGATCGGCAGAACCGCATTGCCATCCTGGTGACAGGTCTTGCACTGGTTCTTGTTCGGGATGGCATAGTCGATCGTGAGCGCTGCGCCTGACGGATCAATCACCGAAATCGTCTCATGCCCGCCCGCAGGAGCATAGGTCGCCTCTGTGCCCTCGGCATTCCAGACATAGGGGAATGCCGCCCAGCCATCTTTCTTGTGGATCAGCACACGCGTCTCGACCTTGTATTCCTTGACGCCCGGCGCGCGCAGGTCCGGCGCGAAGGCGAAGGTCTTGATCAGGGCACTGCCGATGGGAAAATCCATCACCGCGTCAGGCGAATAGGCCGCCGCCTTGCCCTCTGGCACGAAGACAAAACGGTGCTTGATCGCATGATCCGAGAAGAGCGGATTGATCAGGTCATAGGGCACAACACCGTCAACGGGCGTGTCAGCCCCCGCATCCATGAAGAAACCATAGTCGGCCAGTGTCGCCGCCGGCGCATCGGCCATCACCAGCGCCATGTCCGGCCCGGCCGTTGATGTGCCCGGCCCGCTGCACCCCGCGAGCAGGAGGAGCGCAGGGACAAGGCCGGCAATCCATCGCATCATCACGCCGGCGCCTTACTCCGCATCCTGTGGGAGCTTGACGACAGCAGGCTCTTCCACGGGCGTGCCTTGCGGACGTTCCATGCCTGGCTGCATCATTTCCGGATTGATCGGGTATTCGCCCAGACCAAGGCTGACAAAGCCGACCTCGGGCGCCTCATCGATCACGATATTCACCGGCTGGGATTCCGCGCCCGGCCAGCGCGTCACACCGTCGGTCACAATGGCCGGAAAGGCGCCACCCATTGCCTGCGCGACCGGGGCGAGTTCCCCCTGCGGATCATTTCCCCCGCCAGACCAGCGATTGTTGCGCACCACGATATCGCGTGGCAGCGGATTATAGTTTTCGTCGGTAAAGGGCTGCGGATAGGCGGTAATCAGCACATGCGCCGTGCGGTTGTCGGCAAGGTCGTTGTCAAAGATATGTACGTTCCGGTTTGCCAGGATGATGATGCCACTCCCGGATGGCACGCCGGCGACGATATTCCCGGCCGGCGCAAAGTTGCGTGTATTATTATGCACGACCTGGTTGTTATAAATGCGTGTTGAGTGCCCACCCATGACCGGGAGGTCCGGCAGGTCGAACACGAGGATGCCGCCCGCGTTATCGCGCGCAATATTTCCGTACACGTCAGCGTTGGAAGAGTTCTCGATCTCGATACCGGCCACGTTGAATTCGGCAAGCGAGCCCCGCACGATGATATTGTGCGACTGGCCGACATATATGCCGGCATCGGATGCGCCGCGCACGGTCACGTTCTCGATCAGCACATCCGTCGATTCCACTGGATACACACCATAGGCGCCATTGCCCTCATCGGGCTCGCCCGACCAGTCGACGGTCACGTCGCGATAGGTGATCCGGTCAGCGCCCTTGGATTTGATCCCGTCGCCTTTCGTGTCGCGAATGCCGAACGCCATCAGCGTTACATCATCCGAGGTCACCAGCAGGCCCTCCCCTGCACGCGTCTGGCCAGCAAAATCGAGGATGGTCTTGTCCTGGCCTGCGCCAAGCACCGTCACGCCATCTACATCAAGCGACAGGCCGGTCGTCAGGTTGAACACGCCTTCGGGCAGGCGAACAGTGTCACCGGACTTGGCTTCAATCAGCGCTGTCTGGAGATTTGTCGCAAAGTCGCCGTCTGCCGACACAATTTTCGGCAGGCCGGGGGCGGCCTCTTCAGGCACTGCGGCGGGCTTCGGGCTGCATGCGGACAGGGCCAGCGCAGCCACGATGCCCGTACCAAGAATGTAGTGTTTCATGCCGATGCTTTCCCCCGGTTCTTTTTGATGACGCAAGTGTCATCATCAAACCGGAGAAAAGCAAGGGTCTATGAAGTGGGCGCTAGTGAACGCTGAGCGGCTTCAGGTCGTTGGCCAGCGCTGCCGCAAAGGCGGCATCCCGGCCCTCGACAACAGCCAGCCGTATGCCGTCGGCGGACAGGACAACGAAGAGCTCTTCGGGATCCTTGATCTGTTCCATGGCATTTGCGGGCATCAACGTCTGCAATTCGTCAGCATCCAGGTGGCGGATGTAGACAAAGGCGTCGCTTTCAAACGGGTTCGTTTTCAGTTCAGTCGTTATCATTTTCCAATCCTTTCCGTCACAAGACAGATACCGAACGCCAGAGCCTGTGGCCGTGCCTCATGGGCGGACCCTTCGTTCAGGATAAAGGTGGGGGATCAATGTGTCCGCTTCAAGCGCCGACCTGTGGCGGAAGTGAGACGGCGTTCACACTTTAGTGAAGCTAAACGAAAGCGCTGCTGCGTAAGCAGATCAGGATTTCAGATATGGAATCAGCCCTGAGCCCGGTTCATGTGAGGCGCTACGCGCCGATACGGAACCCGCTAGAAAGAGAATGGTGGAGCCAGACGGAATCGAACCGACGACCTCTTGCATGCCATGCAAGCGCTCTCCCAACTGAGCTATGGCCCCATTCTCGGGAAGGGCGAGAAGTAGACGCAGCGAACGCGCCTTTCAAGCCCTAATCTTCATCCTCATCATCAAGAACGAGCGGATCATCGTCGTCATCATCCGCATCGGCGTCAACGTCGAATGCACCGTCATCGTCATCATCAAGGATGACGTCGTCATCATCGTCGTCATCGACGCCTTCTTCGGAGAATCCAGCCGGAACCTTGGCGGTCGTGCCTTCTTCTTCGTCGTCCTCGCCAGCGCCTTCCAGGATCACTTCGGCTTCTTCGCCGCCGAGTTCCTTGGCGTCTTCCTCGTCGTCGATTTCGTCTTCATCTTCGTCATCGATGTCGTCGTCATCGTCGCCTTTTTTCTTGCCCTTGCCTTTGACGTCGATTTCATCGTCGTCGTCTTCATCGTCATCATCGTCAGATTTGACGGCGGCACGGGCAGCCTTGGCTTTCACTTTCGTGATCGTGGTCTTGATCACTTCGTCTTCAGGATCGAACTCGTTGCCACACTTGGGGCAGACGGCTGGGCGTTTGTGCAGGTCGTAGAAGCGGGCTTCGCAGTCTGGGCAGACTTGCTTGGTTCCGAGTTTGTCTTTCGACACTGTGCGGCTCCCTCCGGAGTTTCAATGAATTTGGTCTGGCGGGCGCTTGCCATGAACGCTGCGCGCTGTCAAAGCCCCAATTCACGTAAGAACTGTGCAACCGGAAATTCATTCATGGTCTGGACCAGCCACCCCGTCGCCCGCCTCAAGGGTATCCTGCGCGCGCCAGGCGACAAGTCGTGCAGCCATCGCGCCCTTATCATGGGCGGCATCGCCAATGGCACCAGCCATTTCACGGGCCTGCTGGAAGGCGACGATGTGCTGCGCACCGGCGCGGCCATGCAGGCGCTTGGCGCGACGGTCACCCGCACCGGCGCTGGCCAGTGGGAAGTCACCGGCACCGGCGCCCGCGGCCTCACCTCCCCCGCCGCTGCGCTTGATTTCGGTAATTCCGGCACAGGCTCGCGCCTGATGATGGGCCTGATGGCCGGATATGCGCTCAGTGCCGAACTCTGCGGCGATGCCAGCCTCAGTGCCCGCCCGATGAACCGCATTCTGACGCCCCTGCGCCAGATGGGCCTCAGCGACACGGCCGAGCCGCATGGCCGCCTGCCCTTCCGCCTGACGGGCACGTCCGCCCTCCAGGCGATTACTTATGCCCCGCCGCAAGCCTCCGCCCAGATCAAGTCGGCCGTGATGCTGGCGGGTCTCAATGCCCACGGCACAACAATTGTCGAAGAGGCAAAACCCACCCGCGACCACACGGAACGCATGCTGCGCGGCTTCGGCGCCGATGTCGGCGTCACGCGCGGCGCCGGACAGGCCCGCACCATCTCGCTCTCTGGCGGCCAGAAGCTCTCCGCCATTGAGGCAGTGATCCCGGGCGATCCCTCTTCCGCGGCTTTCCTGATTGCCGCTGGTCTCATTTCGCCGGATGGCAATGTGCTGGTCGAGGGTGTCATGTCCAACCCGACCCGCTCCGGCTTCTATGATCTCGTCGAACTCATGGGCGCGCGTCTCGGCGCCGAAGATACCGGCGATGCCGCCGGCGAGCGCCTGATCGACATCCAGTCAGGCTCTGCCTCACTCATTGGCCGCAACGTGCCCGAACGGCTCGTACCGTCGATGATCGACGAATTCCCGATCCTCGGCGTGCTGGCCGCCTTTGCCACAGGCGAAACGCGCGTCACCGGCGCGGAAGAGCTGCGCGTCAAGGAAACCGACCGGGTCAAGGCCGTGGTGGACATGCTGCGCGCCAATGGCGTCGAGGCCGAAGAGCGCGAAGACGGATTCACCGTCCAAGGCTGCGGCGGGCCGCCTCCGGGCGGCGGTCTCGTCGAAACCCGCCATGACCACCGCATTGCCATGAGCGCGCTCGTCATGGGCACGGCTTCGCAAAAGCCGGTCAGCGTGGATGACATCTCCATGATCGACACGAGCTATCCGGATTTCCTCGCCCATATGGCAACACTCGGCGCGAATATTTCCGAGGGCTGAGCGGTCGCCTCCCGTCGCGACGCGATGAGCCCCTCTTCTTCAAGAGGGAGCAGCATTAAGTGGCCCGTCCGGTGAAACCCCTCGCGCGCGTACTGTACAGGAGGGACCCGCTTGACATGAACCAAGCCTTCGCTCACTTCCGGCCATCATGATTATCGCCATTGATGGAACCACCGCCTCAGGAAAAGGCACGATCGCCAAGCGGCTCGCGGCGAAATACGGCCTGCCGCACATGGACACCGGCTGCCTTTACCGCGCCACCGCCGTTGCCGCGCTGAAACTGGGCATTGGTCTTGATGACGCTGCCGCGCTCCAGCGCATCGCCATAAATCTCGACCTGTCGAAATTCAGTGATTCCGATCTGCGCACCGGCGAAGCCGGTAAGGCCGCCAGCCAGGTCGCGGTCATTCCGGAAGTCCGGCAGGCCCTGTTTGAGCTGCAGCGCAGCTTCGCCACGCAAGCTGGAGGCGCCCTGCTCGATGGCCGCGATATCGGAACAGTCATTGCACCTGACGCCGATGTGAAGCTCTGGGTCGATGCCAATGTCGAGCAGCGCGGCTACCGGCGCTGGAAGGAACTCGTCGGTTTCGAACCGGATGTGACGCTCGAAGAAGTCATCAAACAACTCCGGATTCGCGATGAACGCGACCAGTCGCGCAAGGATGCCCCCGCTGCCATCGCGTCAGATGCTGTCTTGATAGATACGACTGATCTGACTATAGACGCCGCAGTGGAGAAGGCGATTACAGCCGTTGAGGCCGTTATCGCCCGTGGAAAGACTGCCTGAAGGGTCCCCCAAAGGACTCAAATCCAAACAGGCAGACCGCTCTGAAGTTGACAGACCACTCTAACGGGTCGTTCCGACGCGGGCTGCAATGGTGCATGCCCGCCTTGAACCGTTCGCCCCGTCCCCGGAGACACAATGACTGACAAAATGAACCCAACAACCGACGATTTCGCGACGATGTTCGAAACGTCCGCTGCCGCGGGCGCCATGCAGGAAGGCCAGGTTATCCCGGCCACTGTCATTCGCATCGAGAACGAAAACGTCCTGGTCGATATCGGCCTGAAAACCGAAGGTCGCATCCCGACCAAGGAATTCGCCCTCGAAGACGACCAGCCGAAGCCCGGCGACATTATCGACGTGTATCTCGACCGGATCGAGAACGCCCTCGGCGATGCTGTCCTCTCGCGCGACAAGGCTCGCCGCGAAGAGCGCTGGATCAAGCTCGAGCGCAGCTTCAACAAGGAAGAGCCCGTCAAAGGTGCTATTTCCGGACGCGTCAAAGGCGGCTTCACGGTCGACCTCGGCGGCGTCAACGCCTTCCTTCCCGGCAGCCAGGTGGACATCCGCCCGGTTCGCGACGTTGGTCCGCTCATGGGCGAGATCCAGCCGTTCGCCATCCTCAAGCTCGACCGCACACGTGGCAACATCGTTGTCTCGCGCCGCGCCATCCTTGAAGAGAGCCGCGCAGAACAGCGCGCCGAAATCGTCTCGGACATGAAAGAAGGCGACGTCCGCAAGGGTATCGTCAAGAACATCACCGATTACGGTGCGTTCGTGGACCTCGGCGGCATCGACGGCCTGCTGCACGTCACCGACATGAGCTGGAAGCGCATCAACCATCCTTCGCAGGTTGTTGAAGTCGGCCAGGAAGTCGAAGTGCAGATCGTCAAGATCAATCCTGAAACCCAGCGTATCTCGCTCGGCATGAAGCAACTCGGTTCCGACCCATGGGACGGCATCGACTCGCGTTATCCGGTCGGCGCACGCCTCAAGGGCCAGGTCACGAACATCACCGACTATGGTGCATTCGTTGAACTGGAAGACGGCGTTGAAGGCCTGATCCACGTCTCCGAAATGAGCTGGACCAAGAAGAACGTCCACCCCGGCAAGATCCTCTCGACGACCCAGGAAGTCGACGTGGAAGTGCTGGACGTCGACAGCGAAAAGCGTCGCATCTCGCTCGGCCTCAAGCAGACCATGGACAATCCATGGGACGCATTTGTCGCCGAACATCCGGTCGGCTCCGAAATCGAAGGCGAAGTCCGTGGCATCACCGAGTTCGGCCTGTTCGTGGGCCTTGGCCCCGACCTCGACGGCATGGTGCACATCAATGACATCGCTTGGGACAAGTCCGGCGAGCAAGCCATTGAAGGCTTCAACAAAGGCGACATGGTCAAGGCACGCGTCCTTGACGTCGACGTCGACAAAGAGCGCATCTCGCTCGGCATCAAGCAGCTCAGCGGCGACCCGATCGCAGCACCTGCCGATGGCGGCACGGGCCTCAAGCGCGGCTCGATCGTCACCTGCACCGTTACCGAGATCACCTCGGGCGGTATCGAAGTCGAGTTCGGCTCCCCGGCGATGAAATCCTTCATCCGCCGCTCCGACCTCAGCCGCGACCGCGCAGACCAGCGTCCAGAACGCTTTGCTGTCGGCGACAAGGTTGATGCCAAGATCCTCACAGTTGATCGTGGCTCGCGCCGCGTCTCGCTGTCGATCAAGGCGCTCGAGATTGCTGAAGAAGCAGATGCTGTCGCCCAGTACGGTTCGGCTGATGCCGGCGCCTCGCTCGGTGACATCCTCGGCGCAGCCCTTGCCTCCTCTGCGGTTGGCAAGCCTGCCAAGGCAACTTCCGAGAAGGTCGAAGCCACACCGGCTTCTTCCGACGGCGTCCAGGCTGGTGACGTGTCCTCGCTCGACGAGCGCGGCCGTCTCGAAGGCCCGCAAGGCGATGCTGACGACCTGAAGCAGATCAAGGGTGTCGGTCCGGCATTCGAGAAAAAGCTGAACGAAGCAGGCATCTACCACTTCTGGCAGGTCGCTGCGCTCAACGAGACCCAGGTTGCAGAGCTTGAAGAAGAGCTCAGCGTCCAGGGCCGCATGGAGCGTGACGACTGGAAGGGCCAAGCCGAAGAACTTATTGGCTAGTCTTTCCGGGGAAGCTGCTATCGCTTCCTAAAATTGATGAAATGTTTGCGGCGGGGGCCTAGCGCTCCCGCCGCAAATACGTTTAATAACAACAACATGCTAAAGTCAGAACTCATCGCGAAGCTTGCTTCAGAATACAGCCACCTGCGCCAGGAGGATCTGGAGCGCGTGGTGAATGTGATTCTTGACGAGATTGCAGATGCCCTCGCCCGCGGCGACCGGGTTGAACTGCGCGGCTTTGGCGCCTTCTCAGTTCGCAAGCGCGACGCTCGCAAGGGCCGCAATCCGCGTACGGGCGCACCGGTAAAGGTACCTGCGAAAGCCGTCCCCTTCTTCAAGGCTGGCAAAGAGCTGCGCGCCCGCGTGAATGGTGGAGAAGACCCCGAGGCGAGATAGGCGGCTGGAGCGGGGCGCGTGCGCAACACGCTTGACCCGGATAACAAACCCGATCACCAATTACGGCTAGCGATTGCCATAGACAACTTGCGGAGGGGGCACCATGCTCAAGGAATTCAAAGAATTTGCCATGAAGGGCAACCTGGTCGATCTCGCGGTCGGCTTCATTCTCGGCGGTGCATTTGCTACCGTCGTATCGTCATTGGTCAATGACATCATCATGCCGCCCGTGGGGCTTTTGCTCGGCGGCGTCGATTTCTCAAGCCTTTTCGTGCCGCTGGACGGCGGTGAATACATCTCGCTCGCAGCAGCGACCGAGGCTGGTGCGCCGACCCTCAATTATGGCCTTTTCATCAATAACACGATCACGTTCCTGATCGTCGCCATCGTGATGTTCTTCATCATCAAGTCCATGAACTCGATGAAGAAGAAGGAAGAGGCAGCCCCAAGCGCGCCACCGCGTCAGGAAGTTCTGCTGGAAGAAATCCGCAACCTGCTTGCCAAGAGCGCCAAATAGGCGACTCAATACGAGTTCGTAAAGCGTTAGGACTTTGTCCTTAACGCTTACGTTCAGTAGAGTGCCAGGTAGAGTAAGGAGAGGGGCAGCCTGTTGGCTGCCCTTCTTTTTTGCCTATAGGCCCAACGCCGCGACGAGATCGTCATGCGCGCCTTCTGTAAAGTGGAAAGCCTGCCAACCGATCCGCCGCGCGGACTCGACATTTTCCGCCATGTCGTCAACCAGAAGCATGTGCTGGCCCGACATGCCCAGTTCCCGTTCCAGATGGCGGAAATAGTCCGGATCGGGTTTTGCCACCCGCATGCGGCCAGCTGCAAATATCCGGTCCATATGCAGGTCAAAACCCATGTCGGATTCAATGAAGGATGTGCGGTGGATTTCATTATTCGTCGCCATGACATTGGCAATGCCGCGCTGCCTCAGCTGCGCAACCATGGCCAGCACATCCGCATCCGGCAAGGCGTCACGGGTAAACCAGTAGTCGAGGATTTCGGCTTCACGGCCTGACGCGCCATTCGCTCCGGCCCATTCCGTCACCAGCTCCCGCAGGCAGGCCTCGCCGACCATGGCCTTCTGGAACCGGCCCTGAAACAGGAAGCCGCTGAACGATTCCAGTGACAGGCCAAGATCATCGGAAAAACCGCGCGCCCAGGCAAAAACCCCATTCTCGATATTACGGTTCAGAACGCCGTCGAAGTCCCAGGCGACGACCTTGATGTCTTCGGGCCTGATCATGCGCTGCCTCAGTATTCGTATTTCGTGAGGTTCGTCATTTCGATTGTGTAGGCCGCATCGGCCAGGTCGGAATTCTGCGTCTGCACGCGGATCGTACCCTCGATCCAGACCGCCTGAGCGAGATCCTTCAGCTTGATCGGATCATCCGTCTTGACGAAAATGGTCTGGTTCGGCGGAGGCGGTGGCGCGTGGATACAGGCGCCAAAATACGGCACCAGCAGGAACTGGGTGATCTCAGCCTTGGAGCCATATTCGAACGGTACCGTATAACCCGGTATGCGTATCTTCACGCCATCCAGGGCGCCGACCGTGTTGAACGTGCCGATCTGAACGGCCGTGTCCATGGCAGAGCCCTCGGCGATTGGCGAGCCAGAATAGAGCGTGGCCATCTGGGACTGATACATCTTGGCGAGGCGCTCTTCCTCCCCTTCCGGCATCAGGTCTTCCCAGCCAATGCTGCGAATGCCGCGCGCTTCGAGTTCTGCCTCGATACGCGCTTCCTCAACCGCCTTGGCGACAATGGACGCATCCTTCTCGGCTTTCTTCGCGGCCTTTTCGGCATCGCTCTCACCGATCTTATCGCCCACTTTAGGACCCGCATCCGCTTTGGAAGCGGCGGCGGCAGCAGGCGCCGTTTCCGGCTCAGCTGTTTGGCCACACGCCGTTACAAACGTCACAAGCAGGGCAGCGGAAAGAATCTGGATCGTTTTCATGGCTCTCAACTTAAACTCCCGGTGCCGGCAGTGCCAGACGGTTTGAGCGGTTCATTAGGTCACACTTTCACAGACAGGCCATCGGCCAGCGAGCGCCTGAACGCCGCCCATGCCGGCACCATGCCGATAAACAGGGATGCCAGCGTCACCGCCAGCAGTGTATAAAGGTCTGTCAGGCCCGGCCCAGTCCCGGCCAGCGACACGCCATAGCGCGCTTCGACCATAGGCCCGGCCACCAGCAGGATCGCATGAATCAACACAATCCCGATCAGAGCGCCAAGAAAGCCGACCAGGCCCGCCTCCAGCACAAGCAGGCTGAAAATATGTCCCGGCCGCGCGCCCACTGCCCGAAGGATCGACATTTCGCGCCGCCGCTCGTTCAGGCTTGTAAGGATTGATGTCAGGATCGAGACAAGTCCAACGGCAATCACGAAGACGGAAACAGCCATCAACGCCCGCTCGGCAAAGGCGGTCACACTCCACAGCTCGGCCAGCGCCTCGCCCGGAATGATCGCCATAAGCGGCTCGCCCTTGTTCGTATTGATCGCCCTGCGTGTCGTCAGGATCGTACCCTTGCGCTCAAGGCCGACAAAGAAAGCTGTCACGCTCTTCGGTGTCAGGTCGAAACCGCGGATCATCTTTTCGTCTATCGTGTCGGCGAGCGGGTTTTTTGCTCCCGTCTCCCAGCCAACATGGATCGCGGTGATGGCCTCAAGCGAGACGTGCACGGTGCGGTCCACCGGCGTGCCGGTTGGCGCCAGAATGCCGACGACACGGAACGGTCGGTTCTCGTGCCCTGCCCCAAGGCTCGCAGTGCCCAGCCCGTGGCTCAGCACAAGTGGCGATGCGATTTCGTAGCCAAGCTCCCGCGCCACGTCAGCGCCGATCACGGCGTCGAACAAGTCGCTGAAACGTTCGCCCTCGGCAAGCGCCAGCGGCTGTCCGCGGCCATATTTATAGTGCTCAAAATAGGCGTCTGTCGTGCCAAGCACCCGGAAACCGCGATGGCTGTCACCCAACGAGATCGGCACGGTCCACGCCACATCAGGCCGCGAAGCTATTTTCTCATAGGTCGGCCACGACACTTCCGCCGTCGCATTGCCCATCCGGAAGACTGAATAGAGCAGCAGGTTCACCGTGCCGGTCGGCGCGCCGACGATCAGGTCAGTGCCGGAAATGGTATTGCCAAAGCCTTCCCGTGCACCGGTCCGCGCCTTGTCGACGCCGAGGAAAAGCGCAACCGACAGCGCAACCGCCACCAGCGTGAGGATCACCGATCCCTTGCGGTTCAGCAGGCTCTTCCAGGCAAGGGACAGGATCGCGCTCATGTAATTGCCCCTGCCCGGTTGATCTCGGCAAGATCGACCGCCCGGTCAAACAGGCGCGCCAGAGAGGCATCATGGCTGACGAAAAGCAGGGCCGCGCCGGTGCGGGCCGCCTCTTCCGACAGGAGCGCGATGAAACGGTCACGCGCGTCGGTATCCAGCGCCGAGGTCGGCTCATCGGCGATGACGATCTCGGGTGCCCCGATCAGGGCCCGCGCCGCGGCCACGCGCTGCTGCTGCCCAACAGACAGGTCTGATACGCGCCGATCCAGCATCGCATCATCCGTCAGGCCGAGACGACCGAGCAGGCGGCGCGCCTCCGCATCTGCATTCCCGCCCACGGCCTTGCGGCGCGCGGCGGAGAATTTCAGTGGCAGGGTCACATTCCCCACGACGGAGAGATATGGCACGAGATTGAACATCTGGAAGATCACACCGAGATGGTCGGCGCGCATCCTGTCGCGGGCCGAGCTGGACAGCGCCGCAAGATCCTGACCCAGCACGCTGACCTTGCCGGCGTCCGCCTCAAGCACACCGGCAATCACGCCGAGCAGGGTCGACTTGCCGGAGCCGGATGGCCCGCGCAGGAACAGGCGCTCACCGCGGGCGAGGCGGAAAGATGGCACGTCCAGCACCGGCGCATGGCCCTTCCAGGCAAAGCGCAGCCCTTCGATCAAGATGGCAGGATCGGTCATGCGAGCCGTTTCGGAGGTTTAGCGTGTTGCCAGTTCAGGATTGCCCGGTGTCAGGACGGCAGCCATTTGCGAGTCAGGGCCGACAAAGACCGCATCAACAGTCTCGAAGCCCGGGAATTCGGAGAAGGCATTGAGACGCACGCCATCAAGCTTGTCGAGCGCGTTACAGGTATATTCGAGTGTCAGTGTCAGGCCGCTATGATCACCCACGGTACGCGTCTGGATGTGACGGCCGCTTTCCGTGCAATCCGCACTGCCCTGGAAACTGACCAGATCGTCACCGATCCCCGTGCTGACTTCCAATGCATCCGTATCACCTTCGCCCAGGCCGAAATTGGCCAGCGGCGCATCCAGCGTCACGGTCAGCAGGTCGCCATCGACTGCCACGGCGAAGTCGCCTGCACCATGGACATGGGCTTCGCCGCCTGCGGTTGCCGTCTCTGTGGTTTCTGTCACTTCGGGCGCTTCAGGTGTGGCTGGAGCAGTTTCCATATTCTCGGGCGCTTCGACAGACGGGGTCTCAGGCGCGGCGGGCGCCGTTTCCGTCTTCTTGCTGCAACCCGCCAGAGCGAGCGCCGGAACAGTCAAAATCAGGCACAGGGCCACACGCGATGAAGTGAACATGAAGAGGGGCCTCCTGGCGCCATGATGGGGGAATATGCGCGAACCGAAAATTTGTTCTCGCGATTTGCATAATGAGACTATATAACATTTTTCCACAAGGCCACATCAACGCTTTTCGCCGCAGCATCGCCCTTTCTATACACATAATGGCCCCGCGTCGGCCCTGAGGCCCCCTCTACACCATGCTACAGTCCATGCAGGCCCCTCTTTTCTTCGGCTTGATTGCCGCCTTTGTGACGACGATCGCCCTGATCGCTGTCGCAGCGCGTGGCGACTGGAGCGCCCGGCATTCGGGCCTGTTCGCCCTGGCCGCTGGCGGCATGCTGGTCACGCTCAGCATCCTCCACATCACGCCAGAGGCTTTTGCGCTTAGTCCGCATGCGCCAGGACTTATCCTGACCGGCTTCCTCGGGGGCCTCCTGCTGAGTTTCCTCGTCCGCGTGATCTTTCCCGAAGGCGGAGAGGAAGGCCACGCCGCTGCCGCGACACCCGTCCTCGCAATCGCACTTCACTCGTTCATCGATGGCATCGTCTATTCCGTGACATTCGCGGCCAGCTTCTCATCCGGCGTCTACGCGGCGTCTTCGCTCTTGCTTCACAAGTTTCCCGAAGGCGTCATCGCCTTTGCAATCCTGCGTCGGCATGGTTTCGCCAACCGTCAGGCTTTCTTTCTGGCCTTCCTCGCGGCGGCTGCCACCACCCCGCTCGGTGTCATTGCTTCGGCGCCCTTCATGTACGGGCTTGGACCTGAAGCCATCGGTAACCTGTTTGCCGTTTCAGCAGGGCTTCTCCTTTATGTCGCCACGGGCCCACTGATGGAGCCACTGAAGGAAGAACCGCCATTGCGCAGCTTCCTGTCCCTCGGCGCTGGTGTTGCCATCGCGGTCGCAATTGCAAGCCTGCCATTCCATCGCCATAGCCACGCCCTCAACGACCCGCCATTTCAGGGCCACGACCCCGCACATATTCACGCGGGCGATAATTGACCCAACAGCCTTTCCGGCTGAGATTGTGTGCGTTGAGCTGATCCAAAGCGCTGTCATCGGCATGGCCTTTGCAGAGTCGCCCCCAGTTCAGGGAGAGTCGCGATGGCCTATGCACGTTTCACACGGAAAGCAGCCTCAGCCCTGATCGCATCAGGCATCTCCGCCCTTTTGGGGCTGGCGCAGGACGCCCACGCCGAGGCCGCCTGCGGCCTGTCGGACGCCGTGCGGTACCAGAACGCCATATCTGCGCCGCAGGAGGAAGGCAGCCCCGCCTATTTCCTGCGGACGGCTGAAGCCTTCATTGCCGCCTGCCCAGACCGGCTTGAGGTGCGCGATGCCCACATTGTCGCCGCCCGCGCAGCGCTCGATTCAGGCCGCGCTGAGATTTCTGTCTCCCACTACGACGCCGCGCTGGCCGCTGGCGCGCGCCTTACGCCCGCTGCCCGCATGGATCAAGCGATCGTGCTGATGGCCACGGGCGCCGATGGCCGGGCACGTGAAGCGCGTAACCTCGCCGTTTCAGGCTGGCTCGCAAAGCTTGATGCGACCAATGCCGCTACACTTGCCGCCTACAAGGTCAGCGGCGGCACCATCTATTCCGTCCGCTATGCCCAACCGGAACCCGGCCTTTCCGTGTCAGCCCTCTGGATGGCGGTGCCGACGGGCGCAGGTCTTCCGTCCAGCATCCTGATCAGGAATGCGCCACAGCGGGCCGCTTGGCGCGGCCTTCGCGAAGACAGTGATGCGTCCACCAGTCTCGTGATTGCCGAACGCCTCACCTGCAGATCAGCCAGTCTGCTTGGGGAAGTGACAGACGATATCTCCCTTGCGGAGATTGACCGCGGCGCGATCGGCGACCTGGCCGCCTATCTTGGCCACCCCGACATGCTCGTATCGACATCCAGGGGAGAGCCGATTGCGTCATGCCTCAGCCTTAGCCGCATGATGCATGTGCCCGGCGAGGGCGACAACAGCGTGCTCCGCTAGATCGACGATTCGGCTCCACTTGCGCGATCAGCTGCTACACGATACCCCAGACCATCGATTATTACTCTTAATGTCTCGTTTTGTATAATTATCTCATCGTATAGATCGATTATGACCTATAAATTGTGATAAGTTTTGGCCCCATATGTGACATTCTCCCTGAATTATCGGAGGAGATGTCCATGCCGCTCGCCCTTGCGAATACGACCTCAGCTAATGCTATCCGCACCGCGAACCCTGCGGACCACCCTCGCCTGCGCGCGCTTTCGAACCTCATAGGGCGCACCCCTCTGCTTTCGATCCACTTGCGCTTCCGCGGCGTCGAACGCGTGATCCACGCCAAGGCCGAGCATTATAATCTCACCGGATCGATCAAGGACCGGATGGCGCTGTCCATTCTCAGCCGCGCGATCCACTCTGGCGCCTTGCAACCCGGAGACCGTATCGCCGAAGCGACCAGCGGAAATGCGGGTATCGCGATCACCGCGCTCGGCCGGGCCCTCGGCCACAAGGTCGATATCTACATGCCCGACTGGATGAGCGATGAGCGCAAGTCGCTCCTTCGCAGCCTTGGCGCGGACCTTCACCTCGTCAGTCGCGATGAAGGCGGCTTTATCGGCGCCATTGAGGCGACCCGCGCGCTCGCTGCGAGCCAGGACGGTGTCTTCCTGCCGTGCCAGTTCTCGAATTGCGACAATACCGGCGGACATCACGACACGACCGGCCCGGAACTGCTGAAGCAAATGGCCCTGCTCGGCCTGAAGCCTGATGCCTTCGTGGCGGGTGTCGGTACGGGCGGCACCGTGATGGGCGTCGGCAGCGCACTGCGCGCCAGCCTGCCGAGCGTCAAAATCCATCCGCTTGAACCTCTGGAATCGCCCACGCTCTCGACGGGCCACAAGGTCGGTAGCCACCGTATCCAGGGCATCTCCGACGATTTCATCCCGGCAATTGTCGATTTTGCCAAGCTGGACGATGTCATCGCCGTGTCGGATGGCGACGCGATCCTGATGGCGCAGGCGCTTGCATGCGAGCTCGGCCTCGGTGTCGGCATCTCGTCCGGGGCGAACCTGATCGGTGCCTTGATGGCTGCCGAGCGGCTTGGACCGGACGCACGCGTCGCGACCGTGTTCTGCGACGACAACAAGAAATATCTTTCGACCGCGCTATCACGCAGCGAGCCGGTCAAGGCGGGTTATCTCAGCCCTGAGATCGAACTGCTCG
Organism: Alphaproteobacteria bacterium; assembly: GCA_018827375.1. Taxonomy (GTDB): domain Bacteria; phylum Pseudomonadota; class Alphaproteobacteria; order Caulobacterales; family Hyphomonadaceae; genus Hyphomonas. The sequence continues at coordinate 61,141 of JAHJYW010000009.1, read as the reverse complement.
GCTTCGAAGCGACACCCTGCCCGGCCTGAGGCCGGGCCCTCGAAGCCGGATCAGCTGGCAGCAGCCACCTCGCGGGCCGTCACTTCCGCTTTCACATCCATGAAACGGCGCGTGAACTGGCTGACCCGCGGCGCGATTTCAGTGCGGAAACGGTTGCCATTGAACACGCCATAATGGCCGACGCCAGGCTGGATATAGTCCGCCTTCATATCGTCCGGAATCTTGGTACACAGATCATGCGCGGCCTGCGTCTGGCCAATGCCTGAAATGTCGTCTTTCTCGCCTTCGACCGTCATCAGCGCCACATCGCGGATCGCCTGCGGCTTTACCAGCCGTTCGCCGCGATATTTGTAGATGCCGCGCGCCAGATGATGCTCCTGGAAAACGCGCTGGATGGTCTGCAGGTAGAATTCCTCTGTCAGGTCGAGAACTGAGAGGTACTCGTCGTAGAATTCGCGGTGCTTGCCAGCCTCGTCTCCGTCGCCATCGACGAGGTGATTGAAGAAGTGCCATTGGGCATCGACGTGGCGGTCCCAGTTCATGTTCATGAACGAGGCGAGCTGCACGAAGCCCGGATAGACGCGGCGCATCACGCCCGGGTAAGGCCCAGGAACCGTGTGGATCATGTTCTCTTCAAACCAGGCAAACGAGCGCTCTTCGGCCAGTTCGTTTGGCACGGTCGGGCTGCGACGCGCATCAATGGGCGAACCCATGAACGTCATCGAGGCCGGACGGGCCGGATCATTGTCTTCGGCCATCATGGCAATCGCCGCCAGCACTGGCGGGCCCGGCTGGCAGACGCCCAGCACATGGGCGCCCGGCCCGACATGGGTGATCATGTCCCGGATATGGTCGATATAATCGTCGAGATCGAAACGCCCGAGCCAGACCGGCGCCATGCGCGCATCGGCCCAATCCGTGATGTAGACGTCATGGTTCGGCAGGAAGGCCTCGACCGTACCGCGCAGCAGCGTGGCGTAGTGGCCCGACAGCGGCGCGGTGATGATCATGCGTGGCAGCGGTGGCGCGCCCGGCTTGCGAACGGCTGCCAGCTGGTCAGGATCTTTCTTGAAGTGGACGAGACTGCACCAGGGCGAGCGCCAGGACACGGTTGGGGTCACCTTGATCGGGGCGCTGTTGACGCGAACCGTATCAATCCGCCATTCCGGCTTTCCGTAATAGCGTGTGGAGCTTTCAAAAACGTCGGCAAAAGCCGCGAGCGACTTGCCATACTCCGTCTTGCCAAGGGGGTTGAGCGGGGAAAGTAGCGCGGCCCGGCCCGCTTTTGCGGCCAGTCTCATCGGCGCCATCGCCACACGGTTCATTTCGACAAGTGAGTAAAGCATCGCGTTACAAACCTTTCATGCTGCATTGCAACATAAGTCCAAGTTTCTGGCGTAGCAATCAGATTCACCAGATGGGCGTTTTGGCGATTGCGCTTGAGAGAGATTGAATTTGCGTAAAATTTGCAGGCGCTTGGTCACAAGAGAGTTAAGAAGCCGATGCTCTAACGTTCACATCAGGGAGGAAGAAAGCCATGTTCCTTAAGTGTGAGCCCAATCCACATCGCGCCGGCCGGATGACTCGCACACTGGTGTTCGAACATGTTCCGGGCCAGCGCTACGCCATCGATGCTGAGCAGCTGCACAAATCACCTGAGCTTCTGAACGCCTTCGGTCGAAACATGTATGTCCGGTTCCGCGTGCTCGATACGCTCGCCTACCTGATCTGCCTGCTCGGCTTCCTGGCCACTTATGCCTTTGTCTGGTGGGCTTTCATGCCGGGACTTGCGATCTGCGTGCTCATGCTGGCGACCAATCGCAAGACGGCCGGCGAAATTGCCCGCAAGGCGGCCACGCGCTCGGTCGACAATTTCCGCGCGCTTCACGAGATGGGCTGTCTCTGGCTGGTTTACGCCTAAATCCCGATCAGGCCGAGAATGCCTGCGATCACGGCAATCAGCATGAACATGAGTGAGAGGCTGACCGACACAGCGCGTTGATCCTTGCGCCGGGTCCTCACGCCTTTCGGGTTCTTGCCTTCTTTCGGCGCCAGCATCAGCCGGGTCGAGAAGAAGCCGAATGCTGCCAGAGCCGCCGTCACCGCAGCCGCCCAACTGGTCGCAATTGCGAAAAAGGCCACGGCAGCCAGCATCATCCCGGAAATCGGGATAGCGGTCGCGTGCAGCAATTCGCGCACATGCCGGTCTGCGCGGCTCCCGTCGAGCTTGTCGAAGCTGCAATTGGGCGAGGCCATTGCGACGACCCAGCCTGCGCCTATGGCCATCGCGCTGGCGGCAACACCCAGTCCGCCCGCATAATGCTGGATCTCTGTAATCATGCCGCCCTCATGCAGGGATTCGCGCTCACACGGGAAGCAAATTCGCGATTGGCATCCTAGCCGGTGCTAAGTGCGAGTAGCCGACTGATGGTTGCGCGCGGAAGGCCGCTTTCCTCATGCCAAAGGTTCACGGTCGCCTGCACCCGGGCCAAATCGCCCTTGCTAGTGGCAACAGGCTTCTCCAGCACGCCTTCACGTTTCAGGGCCGCGCACATGTCTGCCGAGGTGATCCAGGCATCCCAGCCGCAGAAGCGCAGGAAGTACTGCGCTGTTGCGCCGCCAAGCCTTGAACCGCGCTTGTTCAGCGCCGCCATCAGCCCCGTCTGGTCATCGGCAGGCCATTCGGCGAGAAAGCGCCCGAAGCCACCCTCCCCCTGCTCGATTTCGGCGACCATCCGCGCATTCTCGAGCGTTGCCTTGATCTTCTGCCCATTGCGCACGATCCGCTCATCCGAGACGAGATCGCCCATCATCTCGTCGCCGAAAAAAGCGAGCTTGGCCGGATCAAAGCCCTGAAAGGCGGCTTCGAAACCATCCCACTTGGCCGCGATAACCTTCCAGTTGAACCCGGCATTGAACACGCAGCGCGTCATCGCCGACAGGAGCCGATCCGCCGGCACCGTGGAGAGGTCCGTTACGGCATGCGCGTTGCCCGCTTGTGCGAGCACAGCCCCCCGACCACCACGATGCTGACCGGCACGCTCAATCACTGTATCGAACGTGCCTGTCACCCTATCCGGCCTTAAAGCGCGATTTCGTAGATCTTGGCGTAATCGTCCGCACTCATGGTCCGCGGGTTACCGAAATGCGCCAGGTCTTTCAGGGCATATTCCACGATACCGGGACCATCTGCTGCGGTCAGGCCGATATCGCTCAATGTCTTCGGGATACCGATGGCATCGTTCAGGTCCTGGATCGCATCGCCAAGATCGGCATTCGACTTCAGGCCCATCGCAATGCGCAGGCGCGCGTATTTTTCGTCAGCAGAGCCGGCGTGGAAGCGCAGGATATGCGGCAGGAAGATCGCGTTGAGCGTGCCATGGTGGAGTTTCTTCTCATGCAGGCGCCCGGCCGCATGGCTAAGCGCATGGACGCCGCCGAGGCCCTTCACAAAGGCCAGCGCACCTTCATAGCTCGCCATCATCATATGCCAGCGCGCCTCCGGGTCTGAGCCGTCCTTGACGGACTTTATCAGCCAGCCACCGCCGAGCGCACGCGTCACGCCATCATAGCCGATGCCCTCAGCCGGTGGGTTCACGGCAGGAACGAGCACCGCTTCGATACAGTGGGTGACAGCGTCCATGCCCGTCGCCGCCGTCATGTAAGCCGGCAGGCCGAGCGTCAGGTCCGGATCGCAGATCGCCGTCGACGGAATGAGGTTTGGCGACGCGAATGTCTCCTTGCGACCATTCTCCATCGTCGTGATCATGCCAATGGACACCTCAGAGCCAGTGCCCGCGGTTGTCGGAATGGCGATCAGCGGTGGAATCTTGCCGATCTTCTTGGAACCGCCAATGATGGCGGCATAATTTTCAAGCGGTTCGGAGTGCGACGCCATCAGGCCGATGGCCTTGGCATGGTCCATCGACGAGCCGCCGCCGACAGCAATGATGCCGTCCGCGCCACTGTCCTTGTAAGCCTGCGTCGCGATCTTGGCCTGAGTCTCGGTCGGGTTCGCCACGGTCTCGGCGAAGATTCCAGCCGGCGCACTGCCTAGGGCTGCCACGACTTTGTCGAGAATACCCGCAGCCTTAATGCCGGGATCCGTCACGATAAAGGCCCGCGTGATGCCGAGCTTCTTCGCTGTGACTTCCAGCTGCTTCAGGGCGCCGGAATCAAAGATACAGGGCGTAAGAAAATTGATGACGGGCATGAAAACTATCCTGTGAGAGCCGGGTCGGCATGAGTGTGAGCGCATGTTCCCCGCTCGCGCCGACAAGTTCAAGCCTGACGCAGGGAGAAAAGCCCCGCCATCACGCCGCACCGCACAGCCTCGCCGGGCGCAATCCGTCTGTATCCGATGGGCCGGACACATAAGCAATCGGGGCTTCTACCTATTCGCGCGCTCATGCCGCGCGGCGCGCGACCGCGCGTCAAAACGGTCAATTACCAAAGTAAAAACAAAGGCCTAACTCCCACTCATCGCAATCACTTTTCGGGGTACAGACCTATGAAAAATTTCCTTCTCGCCGCTCTCATGGCCAGCGCTGCATGGGCAGGAACCAGCCCGGCCGCCCAGGCCCAGGACAATCCGTGGATGCTACGCGCACGCGTCCTCGGCGTCCTTCCGGACGAAAGCGGCACGCTTAAGGCTGGCGGCGCAACGCTGCCCGGTAATGTCGATATCGGTGACCAGTACGTGCCGGAATTCGACATCACCTATTTCTTCAACAAGCATATTGCCGCTGAGTTGATCCTCGCCGTCACGCCGCATGACGTGAAGGCCGTGAGTGTTACAGTTCCCGGCGCGCTCACTGATGCCACGATCGATCTCGGGGATGTCTGGCTGCTGCCACCCACACTGACCGCCCAGTACCATTTCACCGAGATGGGCCGCTTCAAGCCCTATGTCGGTGCGGGCATAAACGCGACCTTCTTCTTCAATGAGGACCAGGGCAAAGTGGCTGACGGCATCAGCTACGACTCAAGCGTTGGTCCCGCCCTGCAGGCCGGGTTCGACTACGATCTCGATGGCGAGCCGGGCGGCTGGGCCTTCAATGCAGACATCAAGAAGATCTGGATCAACACGGATGTCACGGTCGACTTCACCACCGCGCTCGGCGCGAAGGTGAAAGCCGATGTGGATATCAATCCGCTCGTGATCGGCCTGGGGCTTGGATACAAGTTCTAGCGCTAAATGGCCAATGCCCCTCCCAGAGGCACCGGTCATCACCTCAGCCGCGCCCCCAAGGGCGCGGTTTTTTTGTGCACTGAAAACATTGCACATGTTCCCTCCCGATGTAGAGATTGCGGCCATGAGCATTCTCTCCGTTAAAGACCTCGTGGTCGATTTCGACACGCCAGACGGCCTCGTGCACGCTGTGCGTGGTATCAGCTTTGATGTCGCCGAGGGCGAGTGCCTCGGCATTGTCGGCGAAAGCGGCTCCGGCAAGAGCCAGACGGCGCTCGCGGCCCTTGGCCTGCTGGCTGGAAATGGCGTGGCCCACGGCCATATCGATTTCGCCGGGACGAATATGCTTGATGCCCCGATTGATGCGCTGCGCAAGATCCGCGGCGCCCAGATGTCGATGATCTTCCAGGATCCGCTGACGAGCCTTACGCCGCATATGACGGTGGGCGCGCAAATGCGCGAAGTCCTGGCATTGCATAAGGGACTGAAAGGCGAGGAAGCCGACAAGCGCTGCGTCGAGTGGCTGGAGAATGTGCGCATCCCCGAAGCGGCCCGACGCCTGGACCAGTTCCCCCATGAACTCTCCGGCGGCATGCGCCAGCGGGTCATGATCGCCATCGCCATGCTCTGCGGCCCTCGCCTGCTGCTCGCCGACGAGCCAACAACCGCCCTTGATGTGACCGTACAAGCGCAGGTGCTCGACCTGATGAATGACCTCAAGCGCGACACCGGCACCGGAATCGCGCTTATTACCCACGACATGGGCGTCGTGGCGCGCATGTGCGACCGCGTGATCGTCATGCGCTACGGCGAGATCGTTGAGCGCGGCACGGTCGACGATATTTTCTACTATCCCCAGCACCCCTACACCAAGATGCTGCTGGAAGCGGTGCCCCGCATTGACCAGCCGGACCGGCGAGGCCGTCCGATGCTCGGCCCAGCGCCGGATACATCCATCAAACCCGTCCTCGAAGTCGACGACATGAAGGTCCACTTCCCTATCCGTGTGAAGGGCGGCCTTTTTGGCAAGACCAGGCCGCTGAAGGCTGTCAATGGCGTGTCATTTGACCTGCGCCCGGGCGAAACGCTTGGAGTCGTGGGGGAATCCGGCTGCGGCAAGTCCACTCTCGCGCGCGGCGTGTTGCGCCTGATCCCACCGACCGACGGCAAGATCGCCTGGCTCGGCAAGGACATTACAAAGGCCGGCAAGTCTGAAATGGACGCGCTGCGCGATGATCTCCAGATCGTTTTCCAGGATCCGCTCGCCAGCCTGGACCCGCGCATGACCATTGGTGCGTCGATTGCCGAACCCCTCCAGGTTCACGAGCCGCGACTTAGCCGTGCAGAGCGTGACGAGCGCGTTCAGGCCATCATGCCGCGTGTTGGCCTCGATGCCGCTCTGATCAACCGCTATCCGCATGAGTTGTCAGGCGGCCAGAACCAGCGTGTCGGCATTGCCCGCGCGATGATCCTGAAGCCGAAACTGGTGATCTGCGATGAGGCTGTCTCGGCTCTCGATGTTTCCGTGCAGGCACAGGTCGTGGACCTGCTGATCGAACTGCAGAAGGAATTCGGCCTGGCGATGATCTTCATCAGCCATGACCTCTCTGTCGTGCGGGAGATCAGCCACCGCGTCATGGTACTCTATCTCGGACGCATCGTAGAACTCGCAGGCCGTACCGCGATCTATGAGGACGCCCGCCATCCGTACACGAAGGCCCTGATCGCAGCTGTCCCAGCCGCCGACCCCCGGCTTGAACGCACCCGTGAGCGTATCAAGCTGTCCGGCGACCTGCCGAGCCCACTGGATAGCCGGGCGCCGCTGCGTTTCCTGAAGTCGAAGCGCGTTGACGATCCCGATGCTGAACAGTACCAGCCGCAGCTCGTCGAAATCGCGCCGGGCCACCTCGTTGCAGAACATGACGCTGTCCTCGGCAGCGACGGCCTATACGTCAGCTGATAGTCAGCATGCCATGGGCAGTGATGTTAACATGGGTTATTCCAGTTTCTACAGGAACAGTTAGAATATGCACGTTCGCCCCCGGGTGGGGCTGTTGCGGGGTCAGTAAATGCATCAGATCAGACCTAGGCCAGCTACCGATACAGGACGTATCGATCGGCCGGTTTCGGGCGCGCTCGACTTCCATCAGGTTTTCGCACTCACCCCGACGCCCCTGATGATCCTCAACAGGGACCTTTCAATCGTCTATGCCAATGCCGCCTACCTCGCGACGGTCAGCTGCACGCTGTCTGAGATCCAGGACCGCAATGTATTTGAAGCCTTTCCCGAGACCGACGCTCGCACAGCCCTGTTCAAGGCCGCTTTCCACCAGGCCCTTGATGGCACCGAAAACGTCCTGATGACCGAGCCCTATGCCATCCCGGTTGATGGCGGCGGCATGCGGGAAGTCGTCTGGAGTTGCACACAAATCCCTCTGCGCAACACCGAAGGTGAAGTCGAGTATGTGATGCAGAACGCCTTGGACATCACCGCGGAATACCACAGTGAACGCGAAAACCGCGTCCTGATGCGCGAACTGGACCACCGCGTGAAGAACTCACTTGCCACCATGCAGGCGGTCACGCGCATGTCGCTCGTCGAAACCAAATCGATGCAGGAAGCCCGCGACGACCTGCTGGCGCGCATGCATGCCATGTCGGAAGTCCAGAACCTGCTCGTGGAGCGCAACTGGTCGGGCTCTCATATCGAAGCAATGCTTTCCAATGCCCTCAGGCCATTTGGCCATGAACCGAAACCAGACTGCCGTATCCAGTTAAGCGGTCCCTATGTCCCCGTAAGCGCTAAACAGGCTCAGGCCCTGTCGATGGCGCTGCATGAACTCGCAACCAATGCAGCAAAGTATGGTGCGCTTTCAAATGATGACGGAACTGTCCATGTGAATTGGACGTTTGAACAGGCGAACGGCTCCCATTTTGATTTAACCTGGCGGGAAGCAGGCGGGCCAGTCGTAAAACAACCAACCCGTAGGGGTTTCGGCACCACGATGCTGACCCGGATCCTTGCGCAGGAAATCAATGGCGACCTTACGCTTGATTACAAGGCTGATGGCCTTGTCTGCAAAATGGAGGGGTGGCTTGAAAGCGAGAAATGACAATGACGGCCCCGCGAATATTCATTGTCGAGGACGAAGCCATACTCCTGTGCGATCTCGAAGATATTGTCACCCACCTCGGATATGATCTTGCTGGCAGCGCCACCAGCCTGGATGAGGCGATGGACAAGCTCAGGGGCGGTCAAAAACCGGATATCGCGCTGCTTGATCTCAATCTGAACGGCTCGCCAAGCGACCCCATCGCCGACTATCTCATTGCCGAAAACGTTCCCATTCTTTTCGTCTCGGGCTACGGTCGCAGGGGCCTCGCACCGCGCTTTAGCGAGTGCCACGTCCTGCAAAAGCCCTATGACGAGAGCAAGCTAGCCCATGCGATACAACGGCTGATGTCGGGGGCGGCCCCCTGAAAGGGTCCGGCGCCCGCTGAACACGCCCCTCGCGGCCTGCCCGAAACACACGGGAATACCCACTGAGTCGGCCTAGAACACCCGCCTTGCCCTCGCAGGGCTGGAAGAATAGGGTGCGCCGACTTCAACCGGGACCCCTGAAATGCCTGACACACTGACCTCCGCCCTGCCCGTAACACTGTCTGATATCGAAGCTGCCGCGCGCGTGCTCGAAGGCCAGATTGTGCATACGCCGATGCATTATTCGCGGACGCTGTCAGCCATTACCGGCGCCGAAGTGTGGGTGAAGTTCGAGAACCTGCAGTTCACTGCGGCCTTCAAGGAACGCGGCGCGCTCAATCGCCTGTCGCACCTGACGCAGGCCCAGCGCGAGGCGGGCGTTATTGCAGCCTCCGCCGGCAACCATTCCCAAGGCGTCGCCTATCATTCCCGCCGCCTCGGCATCCCCGCAACTATCGTGATGCCGCGCACAACGCCCTTCAGCAAGGTCGAGCAGACCCGCAGCCATGGCGCAGAGATTGTGCTGCACGGCCTGAACTTCGACGAGGCCAAGGCCGAAGCCTACAATATCTGCCAGCGCAAAGGCCTGACCTTCATCCATCCCTTTGACGACCCCCATGTCATGGCAGGCCAAGGTACAGTTGCCCTCGAAATGCTCGCCGAAACCCCCGAGCTGGATACGCTGGTCGTGCCGATCGGCGGCGGTGGCCTGATCTCGGGCATGGCGATTGCCGCCAAGGGCATCAATCCGAATATCAGCATCATCGGCGTGCAGGCCTCCATGTATCCGGCCATGCTCTGCGAGATTGAGGGCCGGGAAGTCAGCGTTGGCGGCGCCACGATTGCCGAAGGCATTGCGGTGCGCGATGTCGGGCGCCTGCCGCTGCAGGTTGTGCGCGACCTCGTGGATGAAATCGTGCTGGTCGAGGAAGAACACCTTGAACAGGCCATCACGCTGTATGTGAACGTCGAGAAGACTGTCGCTGAGGGCGCAGGCGCGGCCGGGCTCGCTGCCCTGCTGGCGCATCCCGGCAAGTTCAAAGGCAAAAAGGTCGGTCTTGTCCTGTGCGGCGGCAATATCGACACGCGCCTGCTGGCTTCTGTCCTGACGCGCGCCCTTGTGCGCGAAAAGCGCCTCGCATCCATCCGCATCATCGGTGACGACCGGCCAGGCCTGCTCGCGCTTGTTTCCAAGATCATCGGCGACAATGGCGCCAATATCATGGAAGTTGCACACAACCGCCTTGCGTTGGACGTTCCGGCCAAGGGCGCGGAGTTCGACATCCTGATCGAAACCCGCGACAGCCAGCATACACAGGACGTGATCGACGCCCTCACAGCCGAAGGTTACCCGCCACGCCCTCTGTAGCGCCAAGGTGACTTCAGCAGAAAAGCGCCCTAGACCCGCGCGAAACCTGAACCAGACGGAGCCAGTCCCGAGATGATCCGCACATTCGCTGCAGCCTGCGCTGCCCTCTTCATGATTGCTGCCTGCAGCCAGTCCAAGGAAATTACAGACGTGAACGCGCCATTTGACCAATACCTGCCATGGGATGCTGCCGGAAAGGACGTGAAGTCCGCCGAGGGCGGCCTGCAATATATCGTCCTCAACGAAGGGCCAAAGGACGGCAAGTCACCCGTTCCAACCGACATGGTCCGCGTCAACTATGATGGCCGTACCGCAGCTGGCGAGAAATTCGACAGTTCGTTTGATCGCGGCCAGCCAGCCTCGTTCAAGCTGAACCAGGTCATTCCGGGCTGGACGCAGGGCCTGCAATTGATGAGCGAAGGCGATGATTTCCTCTTCTTCATTCCGAACAACCTCGCCTATGGCAACACGGCGCGCGGCAATGTCATCAAGGCGGGCGACGATCTCGTCTTCCGGGTCCAGCTGCTTGAAGTGATGGAGCCCAAGACAGCCGATGCGGCCGCATGGAAGAAATACATGCCTTGGGATTCAAGCCTGCCCGAGGTCAAGAAAACCGATTCCGGCCTCGAATATGTTGTCCTCGCTAGCGGTGATGCCTCCGGCCCGTCGCCCGAGAATGGCGAAATGGTTGCCGTGCATTATGATGGCCGTCTCGCCGAAACCGGCGAACAGTTCGACAGCTCCTACGCGCGCGGCGCGCCTGAAGTCTTTCCGTCGAACCAGCTCATCCCCGGCTGGGTCGAGGCACTCTCGATGATGAAGCCCGGCGACCGCTGGATGGTCTATATCCCTTCAGACCTGGGCTATGGCCCCGCCGGCACGCCCGGTGGTCCAATCCCGCCCAACGCAGCCCTGCAGTTCGAAGTCGAACTCATGGACGTGATGAAGCGCGGCTAAGGTAGCGGCTCAAGTCAGGATACGGATATGGCCATAACCGCTGATACACTCGCGCGCATCGCGCTCGATGCCGGTAAGCTCATCATGGACATCTATGAGAGCGACTTTGATGTCGCGCATAAGGGCGACGCCTCGCCCGTCACCGCGGCCGATCAGAAAGCAGAGACGCTGATCCTTGCCGAGCTTGCCAAGGCCGATCCGGATCTGTTGGTCGTCGCCGAAGAAGCCGCCAGCGAGGGCAATGTGCCCGATCACGGTCCGCGGTTTGCCTTGGTCGATCCGCTCGACGGCACGCGTGAGTTCGTCAGCAAGAATGGCGAGTTCACCGTGAACATTGCGATCATCGAGCATGGCCGGCCGGTCATGGGCGTCGTCTATGCGCCTGCCCGCGACCGCCTTTTTGTCGCCGAAAGTCACAATTCCGGCTGGCACGCCAGTGCCAAGCCGGGCGGCGCCGTGCCGACGGACCGTACACCGCTGCGCATCCGCCGCTGCCCCGAAGCAGGCGTCACCGCTATTGCCTCGAAATCCCATCGCACACCGGAAACCGACGCCTGGCTGGCCAAGCATGATGTCAGCGAGACGCTCAGCGCCGGATCATCACTGAAATTCTGCCTGATTGCAGCAGGTGAGGCCGACCTTTATCCCCGCATGGGCCGCACGATGGAATGGGATACGGCCGCTGGTCAGGCCGTGGTCGAGGCCGCTGGCGGCCGCGTTCTCACAGAAGATGGCGCCCCTCTGCTCTATGGCAAACGCGAACGCGGCTACGACAACCCGCACTTCATTGTCTATGGCGACGTGACGCCCTGCTGACGCAGGCTCTCGATCAAGCGACTTAATTCTGCCAAGAAACGTGCAGGGAGAAGCAAGCGCATGGCACGTCAGTATTTCGGAACCGATGGCATCCGCGGCCGCGTGAACCAGAAGCCGATGACGGCTGAAACCGCGCTCCGGCTCGCCATCGCCACCGCGCGCACCTTTGCGCCGGATGGTAACGGCACGGTCGTCATTGGACGTGACACCCGCCGCTCCGGCGAAATGATCGAGGCCGCCCTTGTTGCGGGCCTTACCAGCATGGGCCTTACACCGAAGCTCGCTGGCATCGTTCCCACCCCTGCTGTGGCCATGACAACGCGCGTCTCAGGCGCCCGGTTCGGCCTCATGGTGTCAGCCTCGCACAACAAGTATGAGGATAATGGCATAAAGCTCTTCAGTCCCGAGGGCCTGAAATTTGACGACCTGACCGAAGAGGCTCTTGAAGCCGCCATGGCAACGGCCTTTGACGGCGACTATGTTGCGCCCGCCATGATCTCTATACCGCAACGCATGGCGGGGGTCGGCGACGACTATGTCCGCAGCTGCCTCGCAACCGTGAACGCAAGCAACAAGATCCAGGGCATGAAAGTCGTGCTCGACTGCGCCCATGGGGCGGGCTTCGAGGTTGCACCTGAGGCACTCCTCCATTTCGGCGCAGACCTGAGAGTCATCGGCGCAGGGCCTGATGGGGTGAACATCAATGCCGGGTGCGGATCGACCGACACTGCCGCGCTGAAAGCCGCTGTGCTGGACGCCGGCGCCGATATCGGTCTCGCGCTAGACGGGGATGCCGACCGCATCATCATCGTTGACGAGACAGGCACCGAGATTGATGGCGACCAGATCATGGCCCTGATTGCCCGTGAACTTCACGCGAGCGGACGCCTCAAAGGCGGCGGCATGGTATCGACCGTTATGTCGAACATGGGGCTCGACCAGTACATGCAGTCGCTTGGCCTGAACCTGGCGCGCACGAAAGTCGGCGATCGCTATGTCGGCGAACACATGCGCGCGCATGGCTTCAATTTCGGTGGCGAGCCGTCCGGCCATATTATCCTCTCGGATGTCTCCACGACCGGAGATGGCCTGCTCGCAGGACTGCATGTGCTCTCGATCCTCGCCGAAAGCGGAGAGAAAATGTCAGCGCTTGGACGCGTCTTTGCCACCGCGCCGCAGGAACTGGTCAACATCCGCTATGCGGGCGCCAATCCGATGAACAGCGATCGGGTCAAGGCTGCCCTCGTCGAAGCTGAAGCGCTGATGGGCGCGCGCGGCCGCATGGTTGTGCGCAAGTCCGGGACAGAGCCGCTTATACGCGTCATGGCCGAAGCGCTTGATGAAGCCCTCATGAAGCAAGGCCTCGACATCGTCGTCGAGGCCGTCAAGGCCGAGACCTGAGCCTGGCACCCTGTCAGGAGTGATAGGACATGACGCAGCGGCGGCGGGCGATTCAACGCCCACTGCCCCCACGTCATCCGGCCGTTTGCACACGCCAGCCCGCGTTGAACGCTAGCCAATACTCCCGTTTCAAATACACTGGGAAAAACAGAACAATCATATCCGAGGGAGTACGCAGCCATGGCCGAAGGTCAGACCTTGCCGCCATTTCGCCTGTTGCCGATGAAGGCGCCGGACATTCAGATGACCCGCACCGAGAGCGGCGCAATCTATGTCACGCCGCGCCACGCGCCCGGCGACCGTCCAAAAACAGTGCCCCACTGCCTCGATGAGCGCGCGGCAGAACACCCTGACCGCCCCTTCCTGAGGGAAAAGGATCCGGCCACCGGCGAGTGGCAGACGCTGAGCTATGGTGAAGCCAAGGCGATCACCGAAAGTCTCGCACAAGCCTTCCTGGACATGGGTGCCGGCCCTGACGCGCCCGTGATGCTCCTGTCCGGCAATTCGACCCGCGCCGCCATGATAATTCTGGCAGCCCAGAAAATTGGCGCGCCTGCCGCGCCGATATCGGTTCCCTACTCACTGATGTCCACTGACTATGAAAAGCTCAAGCACTGCTTCGACGCTGTAAAGCCAGCCATCATCTTCGCCGAACAATACGAGCCCTTTCGGAAAGCCATCGGCGCCCTTGATGCCGCCGCATGCCATATCATTTCGGCCGACCCGGCGGGCGAGAATGCCGTGCGCCACTATGACGACCTTGCCGCCACTGCGCCGACTGACGCAATCGCCGCCAGCATGGCCAAACTCGACGACATGTCAGTCGCCAAATACCTCTTCACCTCCGGTTCCACCGGCATGCCAAAGCCTGTGCCGACGACACAAGGCGCCATGTGTTCAATGATTGGCGGGCAGGAAGGCCTGCGCGATGATGCCCGCGACCCCGAATATGATCCGGACCTTGTTCCCAACGTGCTCGACTGGCTGCCCTGGAACCATATTTCCGGATCCAATGTGAACTTCAATGGCGCCATCTGGAACGGTGCAACGTTCTGGATTGATGATGGCAAACCCACACCCGCGCTCTTCCAACGGACAATCGACAATATCCGCGATTGTTCGCCCTCATCCTTTGGCACCGCGCCCATCGCCCTCGCCATGCTGGCCGATGCCATGGAGGCCGATGACACGCTGCTGGCAGCTTTCTTCAAGAACATGCGGTCCATCGGCTATGGCGGCGCGACGCTGTCAGACGACCTCTATGACAGGCTGCAGGCGCTTGCCATCAAGGCGACCGGACGGCGCATCCCCATCATCACGATGTATGGCGCGACTGAAACGCAGGGTATCACCGTCGTGCACTGGGAAGCCGAGCGCGTTGGTCTCATTGGCCTGCCCCTTCCAGGTATGACGCTCAAGCTCGTGCCGAACGGCGCCAAGCTGGAAGTTCGTGTCAAAGGCCCCTCCGTCATGGCGGGCTACCTCAACAGCCCGAAGAAGAATGCCGAAGTGTTCGACGAGGAAGGCTATTACTGCCTCGGCGATGCTGTCACGTTCGTGGATGAGGATCATCCGGAAAAAGGCCTCGTCTTTGACGGCCGCGTCGGCGAAGACTTCAAGCTTTCCTCCGGCACCTGGGTCAGCGTTGGAACACTACGACCTGACTTTGTTGCCGCCTGCTCACCACTGATATTCGATGCCGTGATTGCCGGTCAGGACAAGAACTACGCGACCGCCATGGTCTGGCCATCACAGGCCGTCATGGAGCAGTATGTGAAAGTTGCTGGCGGAGACAAGCAGAAGGCCCTGAAAACGTTCACGGACGAACTGGCTCACAAGGCCAAGGCCTTTAATGCCGGTGAGCCAGGCTCGTCGCGGCGCCTGAAGCGCCTACTGGTTCTGACAGAGCCTCCCTCGATTGATGCTGGCGAAATCACCGACAAGGGCTATGTGAATCAGCGCCTGGTCATTGACCGCCGTGCCGATCTGGTCTCGCGCATTTACGCGGAACCAATGGCCGAGGGCGTCGTCCAGCTTTAATCCGCTCACGCCTTAAAGTCTTGTCAGGCTTTTCCTGACAGACTGCCCCTCACTATTGGAGGGACGCGCATGACGTTTGATGCCCGCGGAGGCAAACGCCCCGCGATCAGCAGCAACGCCATATTCGCTTGCGCGGTTGTTGCTGTCGTGAGCGGCGCTTTTCTGGCTGTGCTCAATTTTCCGGCGGCATCACACAAAGACCATGGGCATCTGGAAACTGTCGACATGGCAGATACGGATCTTTTGTCCGCCCCCTCGGGCCTTACCTCCAAACCCGCGACATACTATTTCGAGACACTCGCGCGCATTGATCCGTCCGCCTCAGAGGACCTGAAGGGCCAGCTGAACAAGCACGGCGACAGGACCGGTATCGATAAGTCCAATATTGTTCTGGAACATGGCGCTGCCCTCCTGAGAGAACGCGCAGCAGACCTTGCGCGTACAGACACGAAACATATCGATGACCTTCTGGTTCTAACGCGTGATCGCCTCAAGGCCGCATCACGTGCCAGCAACATATGGTGCGATGGCGAGCAGTATGCCGACATGAACGAAAGTTCGCTCCGCGACCCGGCCGCCCTGAGGCAAAAACTCGCCCAGCTTGAAACGCCATTGCGAAACTATGGCTATGAACTGATGGCGCATCTCCTCCTGGCTGCAGACGATGCGGCCCGCACCCCTGTGAACCATGGCCCGATCACGCATACCGACAAGGCAGCCCTCGAAGGCGTTGCCATGTCCATGATGACGGATCCACAAATCATGCCGCTCATCATGGCCGCTGGCACAAGCGCCCACCCCGACGATCTAAGGCGACAGTTGAACGTGTGCGAACTCGGCGCAACCGCCATGACCGCGCTCAAGACCCTGCCCGATGACACCAAGGGACGCGTCTTTGCCGACCTTGTGCGCCAGCTGGCCACAGGCAATGCCAGCCTCGCCACACTTCGCTGACCTGCGCCTCGCAAGAAAAGCCTTACAGGCCCGGCAGGCAGGATTTACACTTTTCCATCTCAGGTCATGGGTTTGTGCCTTCACAAGGGCTGCTTTCAGACCCATCTTGCCGCCATGACAATCGACGAGTCCTTTCGGCATTTCCTTGACCGGTTCCAGATCCCGGATCTTGCCAATCTCGACTGGAAGAGTTCAACTGACAAACTGCGTCAGCAATTCCATGTCGCCAGCCGGGCCATCGAACGCGATGCGCCCGAAATGGCAGATGTCGCTCATATCAGGATCGATGGCGCTGCAGGTCCGCTGAAGGCGCGGCTCTACACGCCGCTTGGCGCCGGCATGCCACCCGGACCAGGTATCGTCTTCTTTCATGGCGGCGGCTTCATGCTGGGCGATCTCGACAGCCATGACATGGTCTGCAAACGCCTCGCCGAAGGCGCCCGCAGCCGGATCATCGCCATCGATTACCGCCTCGCCCCCGAACACACGTTCCCGGCGGCGCACGAAGACGCCCTCGCAGCCTGGCGCTGGATCATCACGCATGCCGAGAAGCTTGGTCTTGATCCGGAACGGCTAGCCGTCAGCGGCGACAGCGCCGGCGGCAATTTGTCGGCCTATCTCGCCCAGGAAATGAACCGGACCGGCGGCCCCCGCCCTGCTTTCCAGCTCCTGCTCTATCCGCTGGTGCAGTTTGTCGACATCCGAACCAAGAAAATGAGCTTCCAGGAAGGTGGCTTCTTCATCTCGGCCAACCTGTTCGAATATTTCCGCGACAGCTATATCACGGATGAAAGCCAGCGGATGGATGTTCGTGTGTCACCACTATTTGCCGGCCCGGATGCTTTCAAGGGCCTTCCGCCAGCTCATTTCGTGCTCTGCGGCTGGGATCCATTGAAGGATGAAGGCCTCGCCTACGCCGACAAGATGGCCAGCTTCGGTGTGCCCGTTACCGTGCGCGAGCATGCCGGCATGGTGCATGGCTTCATGAACATGACGGCGCTGTCAGATACAGTTCGCCTGGCGATCCGCGATGCCGGTCATGTTGTGGGTCGGGCCTTGGGCGCGGTCTGAAATCGACTCTTAAGTAAAACTTCACTCACCGTTGCATTTTTGAGACGGTCGTCCAATAAATTGCATAGCAGTGTCCCAAACACCTTTTGTGAAGGTGGCGTAGCGTCATATGGATCACTTGCACCCCCTCCCAGAGCCCTCGGGTTGCAATAATTATAATCTAGAGGAAACACAGAATGAAATTTAAGAACATGCTGGCCCTGTCAGCATCTGCAGTTGTATTTGCTGCTGGTGCAGCCATCGCTCAGGAGCAGGACGCCGCGCCAGAGCGCGAAAATGCCGTTTCCCGCGTCCTCGGCACTGTTACCGTTACAGCCACCAAAAAAGCCAATGTCGAAAACGTACAGGACGTGCCTGTTGCGGTTACGGCCTTCAACAGCGACACACTCGACGCGCTGAACGTCACGACGCTCGAAAGCCTCAGCTATTCAGCGCCTAACGTTTCGCTTGATGATGTCGGCACAGCCCGCGGCACAGCCAACTTCGCCATTCGTGGTCTCGGTGTGAACTCGTCCATCCCGTCGATCGACCCAGCCGTCGGCGTCTTCATTGACGGCGTTTATCTCGGCGTGAACAGCGGCGTCGTGGTTGACCTCTTTGACATCGACAGCATCGAAGTCCTGCGCGGCCCACAAGGCCTTCTCTTCGGCCGCAACACGACCGGTGGGGCACTCGTGGTCAACACGGGCAACCCGACTGACGAATTCCACTACAAACTGCGCGCAAGCGTTGACGGTCCTGTCGACAGCGACCGCGGCGGTGCCAACTCGACTGTCCAGGGAACGATCTCCGGTCCCCTCGTCGAAGGCAAGCTGAACGGTAAGCTCGGCGTCGCGTACAATTCCGACGCAGGCTACTTCAAGAACAAGTTCAATGGCGACAATCACGGCGAAGCCCAGACAGCGACCTATCGTGGCGCCCTGGAATTCATGCCGACTGACGCTCTGACCTTCCTCGGCAAGCTAGAATACACCGATTCCTACACCGATGGCCCAACCGGCCAGAACCGGTCCTACTATGACCGTTACTCTTTCGACTTCTCGATCAACAACCCGGGCTTCAGCGACAGCCAGACCGTACTTGGCTCGCTCAAGACCGACCTTGATGTCGACTTCGGCAATGGTGTGATCACGAACATCTTCGGCTATCGCAAATACGACAGCACATCGAGCGGCGATATCGATGCCACGCCTTTCACACTGTTCCATTCCAACGCCGAACTGGCGCAGGAACAGTTCTCCGACGAGCTGCGCTACGCTGGCACGTTCGGCAAGGCTGACGTGACCACAGGTCTCTACTATTTCGAGCAAACGCTCGACTATACCGAGATCCGCAACCTTCCGACCACGCGCCCACCCGCCCTTCCAGCCTCCATTCCATGGGGCTTCTACGGCGGTGGCAGCATGGAACACACGGTCTTCGGCGCGTTTGCAAACGTCGATTACTCGCTCACCGACAAGCTCATCGCGACCGTCGGCGTGCGCTATTCGAACGAAGAGAAGTCGGCTGACGTTATCTACATCCGCCCACGCTTCCCCTGTAGCGTTGTTGACGGCACTTGCTCGGCAGAAGGCAACAATGCGCTTATCGGACTGATTTCTCCTCCTGGAGCGCCGGCTGAACCGAACGGCTTCAGCGACTCAAATGACTGGGCCAACTGGACGCCGA
Organism: Alphaproteobacteria bacterium; assembly: GCA_018827375.1. GTDB lineage: Bacteria > Pseudomonadota > Alphaproteobacteria > Caulobacterales > Hyphomonadaceae > Hyphomonas. Next base: position 42,193 of record JAHJYW010000009.1, on the reverse strand, counting down.
AACTCGGCCTGCAATACTTCTGGTCTGACAATGTCCAGAGCTATGCACTCTACACCAAGGGCTTCCGTTCGGGCGGTTACAACTTCCGCATCACCGACCTGCCGATCTTCCAGCAGTTCGTGAGCCAGACCGGCGACCTCGGCTTTGACGAGGAGGAAGTCGACTCCTACGAACTCGGCTTCAAGGCACAGAGCGATGACGGCCGCATCCAGGTCAATGGTGCAACGTTCATCACGAAAATTGCAAACATGCAGCGTGAAGTGAACACTGCCGGTAATGCGGGCGTCGTGCAGAACATCATCAACACGGCTGACGGTTCGATCTTCGGTATCGAAGTTGACGGCCGCCTGGCCTTCACGGACTCCCTGCTCGGCACGTTCAATGTCGGCATGATGGATGCGAAGTATGACGAAGTGTTCTTTGACCTCACCGGCGACGGCGTGATCGACAGCACGGACCTCAACCTCGACCTGCCACGCGTCCCGGAACTGACATGGGGCTTCGGCATCATCAAGGACTTTGACCTTGGTTCGAACGGCGCGATTGTTGCCACGGCCAACTTCCAGCACCGTGACAAGATTGCCTACACGGACAGCAACTTCGGTTGGGTTCAGCCGGCTGACATGGTCGATGTCGACTTCACATGGGAAACGCCATTCGACGGCCTGTCGGCTTCGATCTACGGCAAGAACCTCCTCGACGAAGTTCAGGTCGGTAACGACACGCAACTGCCGTTCCCTGGTCCGCTTTCCACAGGCGTCAACCTGCCCTACCAGGACTCCCCTGCCGGCGGCACATTCTCGCCGCTCAAGAAGGGCCGTCTCGTCGGCGTAGAGCTGACCTACTCTTACTGATCGCTTCCGCGCTCAGCGCCATAAATGAAAAGGGCGGCCCGCGGGCCGCCCTTTTTTTGTCTTTGGGTATCTGATCCGGCCTAGTTGCCCGAACCACCGAACTTCTTGGTCAGGCTGATCTTGAACGTACGACCGAATGGGTTGTGCGTGTAGGGATCGTAGTTGACGTCGAAGGCCGCGAATGGCGGATCCTCGTCGGTCACGTTGACCACTGACAGGCCAAGCTCGAAACCACCGATCATTTCAGTCTGCAGGTTGTAGAACAGATCGAATGTCGTCTGGCTGTCGATCTTCTCGCCAACACCGCCACGGGCAGCAGGAGCACGTTCATCCTTGTAGCTGTCGATATGACGCATCACGACGCGGAAATTGTGTTCCCCGAGTGCATAGTTCGCAAACAGGTTCGCTTTCCATTGCGGCATGGACCGGGTGAAGTTCGACCGGTTGAACTGGCCGACATAGTCACCACCGCCGATTGGCAGGCCTTCAACAAAGTAAGGGGCCACCTGGTACTCGATGATGTAAGTGGCATCGGCACCAACCGAGAATTCAGCATTATTGCTCATCTCCCAGCTGTTCTGGAGGCGCAGGTCGAGACCGGACGTCTGGATGTCCGGACCATTCGCGATGTTCGTCCGGACACGCGAGATCTGGCTTGCTGCAGGCACAGCGGCCGGATCGTTGAACGTGATACGTGTCAGGATCGGGTTCTCGAAATCACCGGCATTGATGGCTGCAACCGCCGCATTCACAATGTTCGACTGCTCTTCCACGATGACCGGATCGGAGAAGTCGAAATTGTAATAGTCGAGCGAAGCGAAGAAGTTGTTCACTTCATAGATGCCGCCGAGGTTGAAGCTGAACGCCGATTCCGGCTTGAGAGCCGAGTTGCCAAACGTATCAACTGCCTTGAAGGCTGAAGCCTGCGAGATGAACTGCAGTGTCGTTCCAACGCCACCAAGCTGGTTCAGCGTCGGTCCTTTGAACGAGGTCTGAGCCGAACCGCGCAGGGCGAAGTTGTCCGTCACATCCCATTTGGCAGCCACTTTCGGATCGAAGGTGGAACCGATATCACCACCATAATCTTCGTAGCGAACGGCAAACTGCATGTTCAGGTTGTCATAGAGCGGCACCTGAAGTTCACCGAAGACAGCAAAGATGGTCTGGTCTTCGTCGGCAGGCGTTGTACCGGCCAGGAACGAGTAAGGCCCTGTTCCGCCGGGTCCTGGTGTTACCGTCAGGTCTGTAAGGTCCGAAGGATCGACCTTGTAGCTCTCACGACGAACCTGCACGCCTGCAGCCCAGCCGACGGAACCGCCAGCGGCCTGAACGTTGCTTTGTCCCGAGAACACGCCATCAAACACAAGCAGATCTGTCTTCGCGACGGTCACGCTGCCATCGGTCATCCAGTCTGCAAGCGTCAACGAGTTTTCAAGCCCCGGCACATAGTTCGGGTTTGCCGCGCCGGTTACGCCGCTCTGCGCAATCGCGTTGGAGAAGGGGTTGTAGTATTCACAGCTTCCTGCTCCGGCTGCGAGCGTTCCGGCATAGCCTGGCGCATAGGGCACCGTGCCTGTTGCCGGATCGAAACCGGTATTGGGATCCGTACACACACCAAACCCGCGAAGGGCTGATGTCAGGCCAACGATATAAGTATCATTGGTCAGGCGTTCAGCTTCGGTCGAGGAGTAGCTGAGCGCTGCGTCATAATGCACACCATTGTCGAAATCGCCGACATAGGAGCCTGATGCGCGGTAGGTATCGCTCGTGCGATAGCCTTCCTGTGCGCCGCCCGTACCCGGGAAACCGCCCCAGCCATATGTCCGCCCAATGAACAAGGCACCGATGGTCCCTGCTGGGAACGCACCCGGATTGTCAGCAGCATATTGCTGGAAGCCGGGATGGCTACCCAAAAGGACCTGGTTGGTAAGGGATTGTGGTGGATAGGAAGGCGATGTCTTCCAGGTCGGCACATCCGTGTGAGCATAAAGAAACTCAAGATGCACTTCGGCGCCATTCGACAGGTTCCGGTTATATTCGGAGAAGATCTGGTAGCGCTCTTCTTCTTCGACCAGGTTGTCATAGTTCGTGAACTGGAACCGGCAGGTTCCCGAGACAACAATCCCACCGACATCCTGGCAACCGGAATCGTTGATGGCGCCGCCAATTGGACCGAGTCCCGTTGCTGTAATACCCAGCGGCACATAGTAACCGGGGTTCGAAAGACCTGACCAACCACCCACAGGGTTCTGGTCATAAGGCAGGACCGCCCAATCTTTCTCGCTCAGCAGAACTTCGCTGCGCTTGTTATAGCCAACCGACGTCACCCAGTTAAAGTTCTGGCCCTGCAGGCCATAGGCGGCTGAAAGGTCATAGTCGCCATCAGACCCGTCAAACGTCGAGAACGAGCCGCCGACTTCAAAGCCGTCGAGATCGCGGTTGGTAATGAAGTTCACAACGCCGGCAATGGCGTCAGAACCGTAGAGCGCCGCCGCGCCATCCTTCAGCACTTCGATACGGCCAATGGCGGCCGCAGGAATATTGTTCGTATCAACAAACAGCTGTGCCTGCTCGCCGATCGAATAAGGGTGGTAGGTCTGGCGGTGGCCGTTGATCAGCACCAATGTCCGTGCAGGGCCAAGGCCGCGCAGGTTGATGTTGGACGTGCCTTCAAGGCCGTTCGACGAGAACTGGTTTGTTTGTCCGTCCACGCCCGAAGACGGGCCGAGGTTGCGGATCAGTTCGGTGATCGATGGCTGGCCTTCGAGCTTCAGGTCGCCGGCGGTCAGAACGTCCACTGGCAGGGCGGCGTCTTCCGGCGTCCCCTGGATGAACGAACCTGTCACCGTAACCGTGCTTAATTTCCGTGTGCCTTCATCTGCTTCTTCCTGCGCAAAGGCGGGCAGAGCCGTCGTAAGCGCAAGGGCAGACGCCCCCAGCACCAAGCGTGTGGTAAATCTCATTTGGTTTCCTCCGTTTATATCCCGTGATGCGTTCCGGGTTATGTTTCCCGGATACCTCCCTCACTGGACTGTAACCTTAGCTTCATCTTTCCGCGGCGATAGGCCCGACCTATGCTGCACCGCAATATTGCAATCCTGCCATGCATTACAGCAAACCTGTTGCGTAACGGCCTGAAATCAGGTCAAAAATGAATGGATGTTGCGCGAACCACCCCTCCCCGTCCCGTTTCTTGCGCTGGCAGATCATTTCGCAGATGCGGTAGAACCGGCAAATTTTCCGGCCCATGTGTTGCGCTTTCGCAACCGTCGCTGGTCAAAAGTCGTCGGCCTGGACGATCTGGAAGATACCCAGTGGCTAAACCACTTCGTGCGATTCGATCCACTGCCCGCCAACCTGCCCAGCCCACTGGCGATGCGCTATCACGGCCATCAGTTTGGAACCTACAATCCCCAGTTGGGAGACGGGCGCGGATTTCTCTACGCACAGGTGCGAGACGTCGACGGCAAACTCTTCGATCTCGGCACCAAGGGGTCCGGCCAGACGCCCTGGTCGCGGGCAGGCGATGGCCGCCTCACTCTGAAGGGCGGCGTGCGCGAAATCCTTGCGGCCACCTATCTCGAGACGCTCGGCGTTCATACGTCCAAGGCGTTCAGCCTGGTTGAAACCGGCGAGCAATTGCACCGCAATGACGAGCCTTCGCCGACACGCGGCGCCGTCCTTGTGCGCCTCTCCGAGAGCCATATCCGCTTCGGCACGTTTCAGCGCTGCGCCTATCTCGACGATACCGAAGGCCTCGCCCGCCTCGTCGACTATTGCGTAGCGCAGTTCCATCCGGAGGCCGACGCCACTGACATGGCCGTAAAGGCCGTGAACCTCCTCACAGCCATCACACGCGCCACGGCTGCCATGATCGGCCAGTGGATGGCTTCCGGCTTCGTGCACGGCGTCATGAACACCGACAATTTCAATGTGACAGGCGAGACATTCGATTTCGGTCCGTGGCGTTTCCTGCCCGTGTCAGACCCGAACTTCACAGCAGCCTATTTTGATGAAAACGGCCTCTACAGTTTCGGCCGACAACCGACCCAAGGCGCATGGGCCCTGCAACAGCTGGCCTCCGCGCTGCTACCGCTCGCCGACGCCGAAGACCTCGCCAAGGGCCTCGCGCCCTATGAGGCAGCCTACCAGCAATCCTTTGCGGCCCACACGCACCACCTGCTGGGTCTCCACAGCTCGGGCGACCTGCGCACCGACCTGATCTTCCTGCAGGCCTTCTATGGCTGGATGACAACAAGCGGCGCCGCATGGCCGCAAACCTTCTTCGACCTCTATGGCGGCGAGGCGAGCGCGGACCGCATGAAGGCATCGCCTCAGGCCACGCTCTATCAGACGGATACCTTCTCTCCTGTCCGCGACGCCCTGGCGGCCCGCGCACCCACCCACGCCGATCGTCTTGCCCGCCCCTATTTCCAAGCCGCCGAGCCTGTCAAAATGCTGGTCGAGGATGTCGAGGGCCTCTGGGATCCGATCGCAGCTGACGACGACTGGTCTGGCTTCGAAGCCAAGCTCGCGCTTCTGGAAGCCGCACGCCTCGCTCTCGCGCCCTGACCCGGCGTCCGACCTTGCTGCCCCCCGGGCGCACCCCTACGGTCACGCAAAACAACCCCGGAACGGTCCAACAACACCCCAAGAGTCCCCCACAATGACCCAAGAAGCCCCCACCGGTCCCCTCGCCGGCATCAAGATCGTCGACATGAGCTCGGTTGTGCTCGGCCCGTTCGCCACGCTGATCTTCGGTGATCTTGGCGCCGATGTTGTGAAAGTCGAGGCGGGCCAGAAGGGCAAGGCGGGCGACATGATGCGCTATGCCGGCGCCTCACCCACAGGCGACCTCGGCCCCATCTATACGGCCTTGAACCGCAACAAGCGCTCCATCGTCCTCGATGCTCAGACTGAGGCCGGAAAGGCCGCACTCACTGCCCTTCTGAAGGATGCCGACGTCTTCTTCCACAATGTCCGCCTCGCCGGAATGGAACGCCTTGGCTTCGGCTATGAGGCCGTAAAAGCGATCAATCCGAACATCATCTACGTCCATTGCGCCGGCTTCGGTGTCGGCGGGGAATACGAACACCGCCAGGCTTATGACGACCTGATCCAGGGCGCATCGGGCTTTGCCGCCCTCAATGCGATGCGCTCCGGCGGCGCCCCCGAGTATGCCCCTTCCCTTGTCGCCGACAAGACGGTCGGATTGTTCGCGACCTATGCAACGCTCGCCGCGCTGTTTCATCGGGAGCGTACGGACCGGGGCCAGTTCGTTCAGGTGCCAATGCTCGAGAGCTTTACCTTCTTCAACATGGTCGAAAATCTCTACGGAGAGACCTTCATCCCCGGCAATGGCCGCCTTGCCTACACAAGATCGATCAACGCCAACCGCAAGCCCTACCCTACCAAGGACGGCTATATCGGCCTCGTCCCCTATTCGGATCAGCAATGGGAGCAGTTCTTCACCATCGGTGGCCGCCCTGACGTCTTCCAGGACCCGCGCTTCTCCACCTATGCGGCGCGAACGGAGCACGTCACCGAACTCTATGCCCTGATCGAGGAAGTCGCCGCCACCAAGACAACCGATGAATGGCTCGTCCTTCTGGACGCCGCGAACATCCCGGCCATGCGCTACAACACGATGGAAGCCGTGCTGACTGACCCGCACCTGCAGCAGGTCGGCTTCTTCGAAGAGCGCGTGCATGCCGTCGCCGGCGCCTATCGCTCGATGAAGCATCCCGTCAAATTCTCTGACAGCCCCGCCAGCGTCCGGATCGATCCGCCCTGCCTTGGCGCCGATACGGAAACGATCCTCGAAAGCCTTGGTCTCTAGGCAGCCCGCTTGCCGCCACCGCCATTGCGGGCAAGCCAGACGCCGCCAAGAATCAGCACAAACCCGGCCAGCGCATTCCAGCTCTGGGTCTCGCCGAACACGAGATAGCCCAGCACGGCCGCGACGACGGGTATCGAATACCCTGTCAGCGCCAGGAAGGTCGCCGATGTGCGGGCGATCAGCAGCATATAGAGGGCCTGGGCAAATGCCGTGGGTCCGAGGCCGAGGCCCAGCACGGCCAGCCAGTTCACCCAGCTGGCATTCACCTCACCGGGATCCACGATGAATACCAAGGGCCACGAAACCACCGCAGCGACCGACACAAAAGCCGTCGCGAAAGGAATGGCCCGCATCAGCGGAGCGCCCCGCGCAACGAGGCTGGCCATCGCATAGGCAAGCGTCGCCCCCATCAGCATCAGCTGTGCGAGCGCCGTCGCTGATCCGAGCCCTTTCATCGCCTCGGGCCCGAACAGCACGGCCACGCCACCAAAACCGATCAAAACGCCAAGCACTGAGCCGGTCGTCAGACGTTCGTCGCGAAACAGGAAATGCGCGCCAATCGCCACGAAAATTGGCACGGCAGACGTATACAGCGCCGCAAGGCTTGAATTGACCACTTCCTGCGCCGTGGTGATCAGGAAGAAAGGCACGACCGAACCAACGAGGCCCATGCCGATGATGGCACGCCAGCGACGATGGTCTGAGAAAGGCGGCGGGCGCTGGCGCGTGGCCAGCATGACGCACCATAAGGCGACAGCACCGATGGTGAGCCGCGCCGAGATCACCCATTCAGGCGGCAGGCCCACGTCTGCGTGGCCCTTGTCGACCGCTACGCGCGTAAACAGGTAAGCACAGGCCCAGACCAGGCTGAGCAGCCAGAACAGCCCCCAGTCGCCCAGTGTTCGCCCTGCAGGGCTTGCGAGCGGTGCGGTCTGCGTTTCCGCGTCTGTAACGTGTCCTGTCACCCTCGAGCCTCTCAAAACAGGCCCTCAGGCAATACAGACGCCTCACTGCAAGTCCACGCAAATTTTGCATGGAACTTGCAAGCCGCGCCTCCGAACACCGGGCCCGGCTTGAGCGTGCCCCGGAATCCCCGGTTTTGCGGCCCGATACCGCAGGCTAGCTGGGTGGACGGGGGCGCCGCAGCATCGTAAAGGGCCTGCAAAGTCGCAGCTAATATCCCGCCTGAGGAGAAAATTAAAAATGGCAATACGTGTTGCAATCAATGGTTTCGGTCGTATCGGACGTCTCGTCCTGCGCTCCATCATCGAGCATGACCGCAAGGACATTGAAGTCGTCGCCATCAACGACCTCGGCCCCGTCGCTACGAACGCCCACCTTCTGCGCTTCGACTCCGTGCATGGCCGCTTCCCGGCCGACGTGCAGGTCGATGGCGATAAGATCGTCATCAATGGCAAGCCAATTCTCGTGACCGCCATCCGCGACCCGAAAGACCTGCCACACCGCGAACTCGACATCGATATTGCGATGGAGTGCACGGGCATCTTCGCAGACAAAGAAAAGGCCTCCGCCCACCTTGCTGCAGGCGCCAAGCGCGTGCTGGTCTCCGCACCAGCCACCGATGCTGACAAGACGATCGTCTTCGGCGTCAACCACGACACGATCACCAAGGACGACATGGTCGTCTCCAACGCATCATGCACCACGAACTGCCTCTCGCCTGTCGCCAAGGTCTTGAACGACCTGGTCGGCATCGAAAAGGGCATGATGACCACGATCCACTCCTACACCAACGACCAGCCTTCGCTCGACCAGATGCACAAGGATCTCTACCGGGGCCGCGCCGCTGCGCTCTCGATGATCCCGACATCCACCGGCGCCGCAAAGGCCGTCGGCCTCGTGCTGCCGGAACTGAAGGGCAAGCTGGACGGTATCTCGATCCGAGTCCCGACCCCGAACGTCTCGGTTGTCGACCTGAAATTCATCGCCAAGCGGAAGACGACGCCCGAGGAAATCAACAACGCAATCATCGCAGCCGCCAATGACGGCCCGATGAAGGGCGTCCTCGGCTTCACCGACCAGCCAAACGTCTCTGTCGACTTCATCCACGACAACCGCTCGTCGATCTTCCACCTCGACCAGACCAAGGTCATGGACGGCAATTTCGTCTCGATCCTGACCTGGTATGACAATGAGTGGGGTTTCGCGACCCGCATGAGCGACACTGCGCTCGTGATGGCGAAATTCCTTTAGGAGCCTGCAGGCGATGACCTTCAAACGCATCGCCGACGCCGGCGACCTCACTGGTAAGACCGCCCTTGTGCGCGTTGATTTCAACGTGCCCATGGACAAGGGTCTTGTCACCGATGACACCCGTCTGCGTTCTGCCGTGGAAACGGTTCAGACGCTGCGCACCCACGGCGCCAAGGTTGTGCTTCTTGCACACTTTGGTCGCCCGAAGGGCCAGCGCGTGGCCGAGATGAGCCTCGCGCCCATCGCAGGTGCCTTTTCCAAGGTGCTCGGCTCCAATGTCAGCTTCGTGGCTGACTGCCGGGGCGACCATGTGAAGGCGGCGATTGCCGATCTGCCACCCGCAGGCGTCATCCTGCTGGAAAACACCCGCTTCCTCCCCGGCGAGGAAAAGGGCGACATGGAGCTGGCCAAGGAAATGGCCGCGCTCGGCGACATTTACGTCAACGACGCCTTCTCTGCGGCCCACCGCCGCCACGTCTCGACCGCCGTGCTCGCCGAAATCATGCCTGCCTATGCTGGCGCGGCCATGGAACGCGAACTCGACGCCCTCGACAAGGCGCTCGGCAATCCGGAGAAGCCCGTGCTGGCCGTTGTTGGCGGCGCCAAGGTCTCCTCCAAGATCGACCTCCTGAAAAACCTCGTGACCCAGGTCGACATGCTCGCCATTGGCGGCGGCATGGCCAACACGTTCCTCGCGGCCCGCGGCCTGTCGGTCGGCAAGTCGCTCTGCGAGCATGATCTCGCCGACACGGCGCGCGAGATCGAAACCATCGCCAAGGCAAATGGCTGCGAGATCCTCCTGCCCGTCGACCTTGTCGTCGCCAAGGAATTCGCCGCCAATGCGGCCAACCGCACATGCGGCCTCGACGATGTCGCCGACGATGAAATGATCCTCGATGCCGGCCCGGAAACCGTCGCGGCCCTCGGCGCCGCCATGGACACCGCCAAGACACTCGTCTGGAACGGCCCGCTCGGTGCTTTCGAAATGACCCCGTTCGACACGGCCACTGTCGCAGCCGCCCAGAGCGCTGCAATGCTCGCCAAGGCCGGCAAGCTCGTCGCCGTGGCTGGCGGCGGTGACACGGTCGCAGCACTCAACCATGCGGGCGTCGCCGACGATTTCACCTTCGTCTCCACGGCTGGCGGTGCCTTCCTGGAATGGATGGAAGGCAAGCCCCTCCCCGGTGTGGACGCCCTGAAAGCCTGACCCTTATCGGCACAGCCTGCGGCAAATCGCGCAGGGTCGTCACAATGATAGCGGTCACATATTTGCGCCGTCCTGCAGCCGTCAAATGTGAGTGTGCCGGAATTGGCCGGTTTCCATTCCGATTTACAGCGCACTACCCACGCCCGACTGCGCCATAAGCGCCTGAATCGCCGCAAATGCAGCGATTTTGCAGCGTCAGGAAGGTCAACACCCGGTCCTGTTGACGCCACATTTGGGCACGGTACTTGAAAGCAACCGCCTGCAAACAACCAAGCAGGTCCCAGACAATGAGTTTTGACGCGGTATTGAACATGGATAAGACACAGATGGCCGAACAGGCCGCCCAGAAAGACGGCTTTATCGCCGCGCTCGACCAGTCGGGCGGCTCAACGCCAAAAGCCCTCCGCCTCTATGGCGTCGAGGAGAGCGAATACGCCAATGACGAAGAAATGTTCGGCAAGATCCACGAGATGCGCGCCCGCATCATCAAGTCCCCCGCCTTCACCGGCGAGAAGGTCATGGGCGCGATCCTGTTCGAACGCACCATGGACGGCGAGATCGACGGCGTGCCAACCGCAGAATACCTCTGGAACGAACGCAGCGTCGTCCCCTTCCTGAAAGTCGACAAGGGCCTCGCTGACGAAGCGGACGGTGTCCAGCTCATGAAGCCGATGCCGGAGCTTGACCACCTGCTTGAGCGCGCCGTCGCCAAGGGTATCTTCGGCACCAAGATGCGTTCGGTCATCAACGCCGCAAACCCGGTCGGCATCGCCGCCGTGGTCGCCCAGCAGTTCGATGTCGGCCGCCAGATCCTGGGACATGGCCTGATGCCGATCATCGAACCGGAAGTCACGATCACGATCGCCGACAAGGCCGAAGCCGAGGACATCCTCCTCGCCGAGATAACCAAGCAACTCGACGCCCTTGCCGCCGACAAGCAGGTCATGCTCAAGCTTTCGCTGCCCGAGAAGGCCAACCAGTACAAATCGCTGTGCGAGCACCCGCGCGTGATGCGTGTCGTCGCCCTGTCCGGCGGCTACAGCCGCCAAGTCGCGAATGACAAGCTTGCCTCCAACACTGGCATGATTGCCAGCTTCTCGCGGGCCCTGACGGAAGGCCTCTCGGCCAAGCAGGCCGATGCGGATTTTGACAAAACCCTTGCGGCGACAATTGACGGCATCTTCCAGGCTTCAAAAGCAGGCTGAACCACTCGTCTACGCTTCATTCAAAGGCGGCCTTCGGGCCGCCTTTTTTGTTGCCCGGACCACACTGGACACAGGTGCGATAGCAGGACAAGTTGCCGTCCTTATCAAGGCGACGCCCCACGGGACATCTTCGCCGCAGGTCGAGGAATTACCGCCAGATGACACGCCTAAAGATCGCCGCTTCAGCCGCAGCACTCATGCTTGGCATGTCAGCGTGCTCGCCCGGCGAGAAGGCCGGCGCGCCTGCAGCCACGCCGACAGCCGAGAACATGCTTGTCACCGATGCCAAGGCGATGATGGCCAATCTTGTGCTCGCACCGGAAAGCGCAGACGTTTTCACCATCCGCTGTGACTACACGCTCGACCTTGCCAACAAGATGATCGCAGACCTGGAAGCGCGCGATAGTGTCGCCAGCGCATCGGATATCCATTTCTTTGACACGCTGACAAATCTCGCCATGTCGATTGGCTATGGCGAAGCTTCGGTCATGGCCGAAGCCAATCCCGATCCGGCCATTCGGGCATCTGGTGACACATGCCAGCAGCGCACATCAGACGTCATGACACGTCTCTCACTGTCACGGCCAGTCTATGAGCGCCTCTCCTCGATCGACCCTGCAACACTAAATGAACGCGAAGCCTTCCTGCTCGCACGGACGCTGCACGACTATCGCCGTTCAGGTATCGACAAGGATGAGCAGACCCGCGAAAAAGTCCGCGCAATCAATGCCGATCTAGCCGAGATCAGCACCGAATTCAGCAAGAACCTGCGCGAAATCCAGGGCAAGGTCGTGCTGGACTCCGTCGATGCACTGATGGGCATGCCACAGGACTATATCGACGCCCACCAGCCCGACGAAAACGGCCAGATCACGATCACGACCGATTATCCCGATACAGGACCCATCTACAGCTATTCGCCAAATGAAGCCCTGCGCAAGGAACTGCGCCAGGTCGACAGCGACCGGGCCTATCCTGAAAATGTCGCTCCCCTGCGTGGGCTCCTCGAGAAGCGATACGAGCTGGCCACCCTGCTCGGCTATCCGAACTGGGCGGCGTATGTCACCGAAGACAAGATGACCGGTTCCCCGGAAGTCGCCGAAGCCTTCCTGTCACGCGTCGAGACCGCTGCGACGGATGCCGCCGGCATCGAATACCAGCGCCTTCTCGCCAAGCTCGTCGAAACGCAGCCAAACGCTGACAGCGTGCCAGAATGGAGCAGCAGCTACCTCGCAGAGCAGATCCGCCAGTCGGACTATGCGCTCGACAGCCAGGAAGTCCGCCAGTATTTCGCCTATGACAATGTCCGCAGCGGGATCTTCTCGCTGGTGCAGGACCTGTTCGGCGTCGAAATCCGCGACTGGGCCGATGCCCCCGTCTGGGACGAAAGCGTTACCGCCCACGAGATGTACCGCAATGGCGAGCTGATCGGCCGCTTCTTCCTGGACATGCATCCCCGCAACGGCAAGTTCAAGCACGCCGCCGCCTTCCCGATCCGCTTCGGCCCGACCTCCGACGGCGTCCCGATTAGCGCGCTGATGTGCAACTTCCCCGCAGGCGATCACACGACCGGCATGATGGAGCACCAGCAGGTCGAGACCTTCCTTCACGAGTTCGGCCACCTGATCCACGACATGTTCTCCGGCCAGCCTGATTTCGCCAGCCTCAGCATGGGCAATCTCGAATGGGACTTTATCGAAGCCCCTTCGAAAATGCTGGAAAACTGGGTCTGGGATTATGACACGCTCGCCAAGTTCGCCGTGAATGCGGACGGCGAGACCATTCCGCTTGAACTCGTCGCAAAAATGAATGCCGCCCGCGACTTCGGCAAAGGGCTCGGCACGCTGCGCCAGCTTCTCTATGCCGGCGTATCGCTCAACTATTATAACCGCCCGCCGGATGAGGTCGATTTCGACGAAATCTGGAATGAACGCCAGTCAGCCCTCAACCCGCTTGAGTCCCTGCCGGATGTCCACCGTTATGCCAGCTTCGGCCATCTCGATGACTATTCGGCGATTTATTACACCTATCAATGGTCCCTCGCGATCGCTACGGACATGTTCACCGAGTTCGAGAAGAACGGCCTGCGCGACCCAGACACCGCCGCCCGCTATCGCGACAATGTCCTGGCGCCGGGCTCGTCAAAGCCCGCCGCCGAACTGGTGCATGACTTCCTCGGCCGCGACTGGACGCCGGAAGCCTACGAGAAAAAGCTGATCGACGCCGCCCAGTCCGGCCAGCCAATGAAAAAGCAGAAATAAGCCTGCCATGCTCGAGATGCGCCCCAATTGTGAACGTTGCGATGCGGACTTGTCCCCAGATAAAGTCGGCGCCTTCATCTGCTCGTTCGAGTGCACCTTCTGCGATGAATGTGCCGACGGCCCGCTCGATGGTATCTGCCCGAACTGCAAGGGTGACTTGGAACCCCGCCCCCTACGCAAAGGCAAGGCGTTGGCCGCAAACCCAGCCAGTACAAAGCGCATAGGCCCCAAGTAACAGGCAAAGCCGCCTTCCTTCCCTGCCCTGCTTGGGCTAGAGAGCCCGCCCATGGCTGAAAAGATCCCACCGCGCGAGCGCACCCGTCTCTATCTCATCACCCCGCCCCGCATCAGCGATGTGGCGGAGTTCGCCGCAATACTTGAAGGCGCGCTCGAAGCCGGCGATGTCGCCAGCCTCCAGATTCGCCTGAAGGGCGATGATGGTATGATCGACATGGCCGCAACGCGCGAGGTTACCGAGACCGTGATGGCCATGGCGCAGGCCTATGGCACCGCCATCATCATCAATGACAGCCCGGAGCTGGCCGTCGAACTTGGCGCCGATGGCGTCCATGTCGGCCCTGAAGACATGCCGATCAAAAAGGCGCGCGAGATCGTTGGCAGCGACATGATCCTTGGCGCGACCGCCAAGAACAGCCGCCACGCGGCCATGGCGGCTGGTGAACAGGGCGCTGATTATGTCGCCTTTGGCGCCTTCTATCCCACCGAGACCAAGGCCGGCACGGTGCCCGCCGAGCTCGAACTCCTCGAATTCTGGCAGGAAACCATGGAACTGCCCTGCGTCGCGATTGGTGGCATCACGGTCGACAATGCCGCCCCGCTGGTGACCGCCGGGGCCGACTTCCTCGCGGTCTCGTCCGGTGTCTGGAACCATCCCGAGGGCGCCGCCGCTGCCGTATTTGCCTTCAATGCCTTGCTGGATAGCCTTCATTCGCGTTAACACCCCGCCGCTTGACCCTCGCGCGGCAAAGGCTTACGCCGCGCCAAACCCCAATTAGGACGACTTCAATGGCCAAGATCAATGGTAATGAAATCAAGCCAGGCAACGTGATCGAATATGAAGGCACCGTATGGCGCGCGATCAAGACCATGGCCGTCAAGCCCGGCAAGGGCGGCGCCTTCAACCAGGTTGAACTGCGCAACCTGTTCAACGGCTCCAAGTCCAACACGCGCTTCCGCTCCAGTGAGACGGTCGAGCGCGTGCGCCTCGAGCAGAAAGACTTCCAGTACCTGTTCGCTGACGACAATGCGTTCACGTTCATGGATACCGAGACCTACGAACAGATCATGATCGAGCGGGACTTCATCGGCGACCAGGGCGCTTTCCTGCAGGACGGCATGATGGTCACCATAGAATTCTACGGCGAGCGTCCGATCGGCGTTGCCCTGCCAGAACAGGTCATCATCGAGATCCTTGAGACCGAACCGGTCGTCAAAGGCCAGACGGCCGCCAACAGCTTCAAGCCCGCCATGTGCGAAGGCGGCATCCGCGTCCTCGTCCCGCCATTCGTTGGTGTTGGCGAACGTATCGTCGTGCAGACCGCCGACAGCACCTACCTGCGCCGCGCAGACTAGTCAGGACCTACTATGTCAAAACCCTCCGCCGTCGGTTCCGTCATGATCACCGCAGCCCGCGCCGCTGGCCGGGCGCTCGCGCGTGATTTCGGCGAAGTCGAAAACCTTCAGGTTTCCAAGAAGGGCCCCGGAGATTTTGTCTCGAACGCAGATCACCGCGCCGAGGAGATCATCTACGCCCAGCTCTCCAAGGCCCGCCCGGGCTATGGTTTCGTCATGGAAGAGCGCGGCATCATCGAAGGTACGGACAAGTCCAACCGCTTCATCGTCGACCCGCTCGACGGCACGCTGAACTTCCTGCACGGCCAGCCGCACTATTCGGTCTCCATCGCGCTCGAGCGCGAAGGCGTCCTCCTGTGCGGTGTCGTGTTCGATGTCGCCAAAAACGAGATCTTCTGGGCTGAAACAGGCCGCGGCGCCTGGCTCGAACAGCGCAAGCTGCGTGTTGCCACCCGTCGCAAGCTCAGCGAATCCGTGATCGCCACCGGCACGCCCTGGATTGGCAAGTCGGAAGCCTCCCATATCGGCTTCGCCCGCGAGATTGCCGCCATGACGCCCGTTTGCGCCGGTATTCGCCGCTATGGTTCGGCCGCGCTGGATCTCGCATGGGTCGCCGCTGGCCGCTTTGACGGCTTCTGGGAACGCGACCTGAAGCCGTGGGACATCGCAGCCGGCATCGTCCTCGTGCGTGAGGCTGGCGGCTATATCGAGGAAATCGACGGCGGTGACGTGCTGAAAACCGGCTCGATCGTAGCCGGCAACGAGGACATCCTCCCCGCCGTGCGCAAACAGATCCGCCACGCAGACGCCTTCGGCAAGGCCGCCGCCATCAAGTAGCAAAAAAATAGGTGACACTCCCGTCATCTATTGTGGCATTGCCACTGCCATTGTATCGTCCGTCCCATGACCCAGACAGATACAGACATTCTCATCATCGGCGCCGGCCTTTCCGGCATTGGCGCAGCTGTCCACCTGACCAAGCGTTGCCCCGACAAATCCTACAGGATTGTCGAACAGCGCAGCGCGATTGGCGGCACGTGGGACCTGTTCCGCTATCCCGGCATCCGCTCGGACAGCGACATGCACACGCTGGGCTACAATTTCAAACCGTGGACGGAATCCAAGGCCATCGCCGACGGCCCCTCGATCCGCAAATATGTCCGCCAGACTGCCGATGAATACGGCATTACCGACCAGATCCAGTTCGACACCAAGGTCGTCGCCGCCGACTGGTCCGGCGCCGATCAGTCCTGGCACGTCACACTGGAAAGCACGTCAGGCGCAACCGAGCAGATCACCTGCGGCTTCCTGTTCCTCTGCGGCGGTTATTACAATTACGATCAGGGCTACAAGCCGGAATTCCCAGGCGAGGCCAGCTTCAAGGGCCAGATCCTCCATCCCCAGCACTGGCCGGAAGACCTCGACTATTCAGGCAAGAAGGTCGTCATCATCGGCTCCGGCGCAACAGCGATGACGCTGCTTCCCGCGATGACCGACAAGGCCGCCCATGTCACCATGCTGCAGCGCTCACCAACCTATGTCGTATCGCGCCCTGCCGTAGACACGTTCGCCAACAAGCTACGCAAGCTCCTTCCGGACGCCTGGGCCTATGGCCTGATCCGCTGGCGCAACGTGCTGTTCCAGCAATTCTTCTTCCGCCAGACCCGCGCCCACCCGGAAAAGGCCCGCGAACGCCTGCTCGGCATGGTCCGCGAAGAGCTGGGCCCGGACTATGACGTCGAGAAACACTTCACGCCGTCCTATAATCCGTGGGAACAGCGCCTCTGCCTGGTGCCGGATTCCGATCTCTTCACCGCGCTGAAGGCCGGCAAGGCCTCCGTCGCGACGGATCATATCGCCCGCTTCACCGAAAACGGTATTGAACTTAAATCAGGCGAAACGCTGGAGGCGGACATTATCGTCACGGCCACTGGCCTCAACCTTCAGTACATGAATGGCATCAATGTCAGTGTCGATGGCGTTAAGGCCGCGCCCGGCTCGCTCCTCAACTACAAGGGCGTGATGGTCTCCAACGTGCCGAACCTTGCGATCACGTTCGGCTATACCAATGCCTCATGGACGCTGAAGGCTGATCTGACATCGGAATATGTCTGCCGCCTAATCAACTATATGGACCGCAACAACTATGCTTCGGTCATGGCGAAACTGGATGCCTTCCCCGATGAGACTGACCCATTCGTCGACTTCTCATCCGGCTATTTCCAGCGCGTCATGGACAAGTTCCCCCGCCAGCACAAGGAAGCCCCTTGGAAGCTCCACCAGAGCTACACGGCCGACATGATGAACCTGCGCTATGGCCGGGTCGATGACGGCGTGCTGGTCTTCGATAAGGAACGCGTGGCGACAAAATCGGAAAAGCCGGTTCTACAGGCGGCTGAATAGACTGAACGGAAGCCACCCCTATAATTTACCACGCAAAGCTTCTATCCTGACCCCGTACGGGGCGTACGGAAGAAGGAGTATCTGTATGTGGTTATGGCTATTATGGTGGTGCGTTGACGATCATCTCGCGGCAGCATTGCAAACACCCGGTCTCGGCGAACTGCCGATCTGGGTCCCGCTGATCCTGTCGCTCGCCTTCGCCTTCACAATCGACGGCAAGGTCAAGAAGCTGCGCAAAGGCTAGGCCTGCTCGCTCGCAAACTGCAGTTCCGCGAGTCGCGCATAGAGCCCGCCCTTGGCGACCAGTTCGTCATGCGTTCCCTCTTCCACGATCCGGCCCTGCTCCATCACGACGATCCGGTCGGCCCGGCGCACCGTCGACAGGCGGTGCGCGATCACGAGCGTCGTGCGGCCTTCGGCGGCATTGGCAATCGCGCGGCGTACAGCCGCCTCGCTCTCGGAATCGAGCGCGCTCGTCGCCTCGTCCAGCAACAGGACAGGCGCATTGCGCACCAGTGCTCGCGCCAGGGCCACGCGCTGGCGCTGGCCGCCGGAGAGGCTGCGCCCCTTCTGGCCAAGATCGGTCGCAAGGCCCTCCTTGGCATTCAGGAAGTCCATGGCCTCCGCCATGCGCGCAGCATGCTCCAGCAGCGCCGCATCCGGATTGTCCGTGCCAAACGCGATATTCTCACCGGCCGTCCCGGTAAACAGCGCCGATTCCTGCGGCGCGTAGGCAAACTGATGACGCCAGTCGCCCGGATCGGCAGAAACAGACGCGACACCGTCGAGCGACACCTTGCCCTTTTGGGGATCGAAGAGCCGCAGCGCGAGACGGAACACGCTCGTCTTGCCAGCCCCGCTAGGCCCCACGAGCGCAACGAATTCACCCGGTTTCACGGTCAGCGAGAAGTCCTCAAGTGCCGAGAGCGTCTCCTCACCATAGCGGAACGTGACGTGATCGAACACGAGCGCGCCCGTCACCTTGGCGGGCAAGGCTACCGGATGGTCCGGCGCGGCGATCTCTATATCGGTGTTCAGCACTTCAGCGGCGCGGTCTGCGGCGCCCGCCGCGCGCATCACTTCGCCATAGACTTCCGCCAGCATGCCGATGCCAGAGCCAGCATAGAGCGCGTACATGACCATGGAAGCGAGATTGCCGAACGTCATCTCTCCGGTCGCCACGCCGCGCGCACCCAGCCAAAGCACGCCCACAAAGCCACCAAACAGCAGGACAGAGACCATCACGATCATCAGGGCCCGTGCGCCAATGCGCTTCATGGCGGCATCGAAGGTTGCCTCCACAGCTGTCGTGAAAGACGCCAGGCGCCCGTCCTCACGTCCATAGGCCTGCACCAGTTCGATCGCGTCCAGCGCCTCGGCAGCCTCAGCACCGGCATCCGAGAGGCGCGACTGCGCCCGGTTCGACATTTTCCTTATGATCCGGCCAATACCCATGACGGGCAAGATCGCAATCGGCAGCATGGCGAGAAGCGTCAGGCCGAGCTTCCAGTTCACCACCATCATCATGATGAGGGCGCCGGTCGTGGTCAGCAGCGTCCGGGCAGCCATCGACGCGGACGTTCCCAGAAAGGTCTCAATCAGGGTGATGTCGGCTGTAAGGCGCGAAACAACTTCGCCTGAGCGCATCTTCGAATGGTAGGCAGGCGAAAGCTTCAGGAGGTGGGCATAGAGGTCACGGCGCAGGTCGGCCGCCACGCGCTCACCGAACCGCGAAACAAAGTAGAAGCGGACCGCCCCAAGCGTTCCGGAGGCAATCGCTGCCAGGAACACCCAGAAGAAGGCCTTGTTGATCAGGTCCAGAAGATTCTGAACATTGCCCTCGGCTGACTGGCCTGCGTCGGCCGCCCGGCCCAGCAGGATCGGGATGAGCAGGCTCGACGCTGCCGCGAGGATCAGGAAAAGCCCGGCAATGCTGACGGTCAGCCAATGTTTCCTGAAATAGGGCAGCAGCAGCGTCAGGGGCTTCAGGCTGCGCGCCTTGGGTCGGCCCAGGGCCTCTCCCCCATCTGGCAACGTGGTACGCCGATCCTCGACGAGGCGGGTCTCTGTATCAGCCATAGGGGGGTCTTTCTGCGCCAGGCGCTTCTAATTCAAATGCAAGCCCCCCCTTGCAGGGTGGTCTTGTTTCAGTTACACGCCGGGCTTCGAAAAATGGCTGAGACATGCCATCGCACCTCGTGCGAATTCAACCCGTTACACCAGGCTACATAGAGAGGCCCAGGCTATGAAAAAAGAAGGGCATCCCGATTATCACTTCGTTACCGTTGTGATGACCGATGGCACCGAATATCAGACCCGCTCCACCTATGGCGCCGAAGGCGACAAGCTGGTGCTGGATATTGACTCCAAGTCGCATCCAGCGTGGACTGGCGGCGACGGCAAGATGCTCGACCGCGGTGGCCGCGTGTCGCGCTTCAAGGACAAGTTCAAAGGCTTCATGTAAGACCGACGGGTCTTCTATGATGCGTAGAGTGGGAATGCCCCGGCCTCATGGCCGGGGTTTTTCTCATTCTCGGCCCGGATTCGGACAGTTACGGGCATTGTCCGTGCAGTATCCGGGCTTTTTACGGACATGCCCGGACGCTGCAGGCCGTCAGTATTTCTTTTTCTGGATATAGGATTTACCCATATCGATCTCCGGCAGTGGGGCCTGCTGCTGCATCTGTTGCTGCGGGATCGGCATCTTCGACTTCTGTTGTTCCTGCACATAGGGCACCACGGCTTTCTGCTCCAGCAGGCCGCTAACCGCCCCGAGGCGGATCTGCAGCGTTCCCCAGTCTTTCCCTGAACATTGGCCCGCCGTCACCGCTGCACGCAGCACGCCGTCATCCAGTCGCTCATGGTCATAGGTCCGGCACGTTCCGTAAACTTCGCTCCAGCGCCGCTCGGTGCAACGGTCGGTCCGGGCATAGGCATCCAGACAGGTCATGGATGAGCGGAAATCATTCGGCTGTGCCGCATATTTCTCGCGGAAGGCCGCCTCGTTCTGCACTTCCCATGTGTATCGCTTCATCAACGCGGGCCATCCCTTGGCCGTGCACATCCCATCGCTCACAGCGCGCGAAAGCCCGCCATCATCCAGGAGCGCATGCTCATAGGTCTTGCAGTCCTCATAGACGGCGGACCAGTCATCCGGTTTGCACATATCTGCCTTGGCGTGATCGGCAATACAGGCGAGCGAGGCGCTGATGTCGGAGCCACTGGCCACAACCGTTGGCGTGTACATTGGCGCGCCAGGTGTGTTTTCTGCCAGATCACGTCTGTCGCTTCCGTCAGTCGCATTACACGATGCCGCCCGCTCCCGTGCGAGCGCCGCAAGCGGGCTTGCCGGATACTGATCAAGAAAAGCCGCATATTCGCAAGGGCTCTGGGCAAGGTCGAAAACTGTCTGTTCGGCGCTGGAAATGCCACCGCCTGCCATGCATTGCGCAAAGCAGATGTCTTCACCGGTCAGGCCGCTATTGTAGAAGGGCGTCTGCGCCCCTTCTGTCGCCGCATTTACGCGATCAGCGACGCGCTTGAACACTTGTTCGGCGATCAATCCATCGGTCGGTAGCACGGCCGCCAGTGCTTCCGTGAAGGGGCTGTGTTCGTTTTCACCATCGAAGGCGGTAAAGCCCGGTTCCGTCGCATAGGATATCAACAGGCCGCGCGCCCGGCCCACCGGCGCAAGACCCCCTGACAGGTCCCGGCTCGCACTGGGCAACGGGTTGTTGCGACAGGCATCAAGGATCACGAAATTCACCGAATTGCCCGCACTGTTGATGTATTGCAGCGCATCGCCAAGGCGCGGCGCCTGGCGCCAGAGGTCCTGCTCGGTGCGCGCATTGGCGTCCACAGGCACCAGATAGTTCAGCCCCTCGGACTGCACCCCATGACCCGCATAGTAGAAGACGCCCACAGCGTCGGTACCTGCCGCCTTCAGGCGCGCGCCATAATCCTGAAACGCAACTTCCATCTCGTCTTCGGTGGCGTTCTTGACGAGAGTGACCTCAAACCCGATCCCTTTTAGCGTATCGCTGATCAGGTCCGCATCCTTGACCGGGTTCGGCAGCTCCCATCCTGACTGGTTATATTCGGAATTTCCGATCACCAGGGCGATGCGCGGTTGTGCGAAAGCTGCACTGGCCAGACAGACGGCACTGGCGATGAGGCCGAAGGTGCGTTTCAGTTTCATGCTCTGTGTCCCCACACGTTACCGAGACATTAAGCCAGAAATTCACCCGAAACGAAACCCATCAATCGCCTGCCGCGCGAGTGCGCCCATGAAAAAGCCCCGCCCCCGACATCGCGGGAACGGGGCTTTCAGCTTGGACAGGCCGAGGGCCTATTCGGTTGGTGTATCGTGCGTCTCCCGCGCATCGGATACCGGATGTCCATCATCCGGATCGCCGTTGCGCTTGTGCATGGCGTAAACCACTCCCGACAACGCCAACAGCGCGATCAGGTTCGGGAATGCCATGGAAGCATTGGCGATATCGCCCAGCAACCACAGTGCATCGGTGTTAGTCACCAGTGTGCCACTGAATACGACCAGCACCCAGAGATACCGGAACGGATGGGTCGCCCATTCGCCGACAAGGTAAGTCACCGCCTGTTCGCCATAATAGGTCCAGCCAATGATCGTGGTGAAGGCAAAGAAGAACAGCGCAATCGTCACGACCCATTCGCCATAAGGCAGGGCCGCACCATAGGCACGCGCAGTGATACCCGACGATTCAGCGTCCGTTTCATACACATAGCGCACATCGTTCAGCACGGTTGGGTCAGCCGCCGATGCAAGCGCCTTGGCAAAGTACGCCTCTTCATCCGCTTCGGTTGCCAAACGCGGCAGGTCGATCGCCAGGTTCAGACCACCGTCACGGCAAGCCTGCAGGAACCCGGCCGCCTCGGCGCCACGTGCGGTAATCACCTCTTCCCGGCCATCCTGGTAGGCAGACGGGAACAGGTCGCCAACTGATGTGCCATCCGGCAGGAGCGCCGCATTGGTGGCAACACATTGCTCCGCTGCGATCAGGGCCGGACTGCGCTTGAAGTCACCTGAGACTGTCAGGATGACAAGCGCCGTCATGGTGCAGATCACGACCGTGTCAATGAACACGCCGATCATGGCAATTTCACCCTGCTGTGTAGGATTCTTGGTCTGCGCCGCGGCGTGGGCAATCGGAGCTGAGCCCTGACCGGCCTCGTTGGAGAACAAGCCGCGGGCCACACCCGCGCGGACAGCGGCAGCCATCGTGTAGCCGGCTGCACCGCCGACCGCTTCCTGCAAGCCGAATGCTGACGAAAAAATCGCCCCGAAAGCATGCGGAATTTCGGATGCATTCATGATCAGCACGACCAGCGCGCATATAACATAAGCCGCTGCCATGACGGGAACGACCTTGCCGGCAACCGACCCGATCGACTTGATGCCGCCAATAATGACAGCAAACACCATCCCCGCCAGCACGAGGCCGATGGTCCACGGTGGGATCGAGACGCCAAAGCTTGACCGGGCCGTTTCAACAGCCGTCTGGGCAATCGAGTTTGCCTGGATCATCGAACCGGTCGCCATCGCCGAGAAAAGCGTACCGATACAGAAGATGACAGCCAGCCAGCCCCAGTTCTTACCAAGGCCGTTCTTGATGTAATACATCGGGCCGCCATTGATGCGACCGTACTCATCAGTCTCGCGATACTTCACTGCCAGCGAGCTTTCGGAAAATGCCAGCGCCATGCCAAAGATAGCCGTCACCCACATCCAGAAGATCGCGCCAGCGCCCCCCAGCGTGATCGCGGTTGCAACACCGGCAAGGTTACCTGTGCCGACCTGGCCGGAAAGGGCTGTCGACAGGGCTTGCCAGGGCGTAATCGCGCCATCTTCGCCCTGCGCCTTTCGGCCATCCCACACTTCCTTCAGCGCGGGAAAGAACCGCTTTAGCGGCCGACCGCCCAAGCGAAACATGAAGAATAGCCCGGTTCCGAGCAATACGAACGCCAAGGGCCCCATAGGGAGGATGGACACGCCATTCCATGCCCCACCCCAGATGAATCCGCTGATATTCTGGATAAGGTTTACGAAAATTTCCATGGGCCTCCCCGGCTCCTTCAATTGACTGGACGCACCCTAGCCCGGTTTGGCCTCATGTGAAGACCCCGCCACAGACGCAGCGACCCCTAACTGCCATTGCGGGCGAGCCGCACAAGGTTCTGGCAGGGCGGGCACTTTTAAGGCATAAGCCCGCGGATGAATTCAACTGATGCCGCAAAGCCGACCAAGGGTCTCTTTATCAGGACCTATGGCTGCCAAATGAATGTGTATGATTCCGAACGCATGCGCGATGTATTGCGCCCGCTCGGCTATGCGCCGGTCGACGGTCCGGAAGACGCAGACCTGGTCGTTCTCAACACCTGCCACATCCGCGAAAAGGCGACCGAAAAGGTCTATTCCGAGCTTGGCCAGCTGAAAAAGATGAAAGAGGCCTCCGGTGGCCGCATGACGATCGCCGTCGCCGGGTGCGTGGCCCAGGCCGAAGGCGAGGAACTCATCCGCCGCCAGCCCGCCGTGGACCTCGTGCTTGGCCCCCAAGCCTATCACAAGCTGCCTGAGATGATCGCCCGCGTCAGCCGCGCTATCGGCGACCGGCTCGAGACCGAATTCGAAACGCTGGAAAAGTTCGACGCGCTCCCAAAAGCCCGTGAAGTCGATGGTCCGGCAGCCTTCCTTTCTGTGCAGGAGGGATGTGACAAGTTCTGCACGTTCTGCGTTGTGCCTTACACACGCGGCGCCGAACTCTCGCGCAGTGTCGATGATATTGTTGCCGAGGCGCGCGGCCTTGCGGCACAGGGCGTGCGCGAAGTGACGCTTCTCGGACAGAACGTCAACGCCTTCCACGGCGCTGCTCCGGTCCTCGAAGGCGGCTCGGACTGGACGCTGGGCCAGCTCTGCCGCCACATTTCGAAGATCGGCGGCATTGACCGCATCCGTTACTCAACCAGCCATCCCCGCGACATGGATGACGATCTGATCGCCGCGCATGGCGACACGTCCGCCATGATGCCCTTCCTGCACCTGCCCGTGCAGTCAGGCTCAGACCGCATACTCAAGGCCATGAACCGTGGCCACACAGCGGCCGACTTCCACGACATCATCCGCAAAGTGCGGTCCGCACGTCCGGACATAGGCCTCGCCTCAGACTTCATCGTCGGTTTTCCAGGCGAGACAGATGCGGATTTCGAAGCAACAATGGACCTCATCCGCGAGACAGGGTTCGCAACGGCCTATTCATTCAAATATTCCAAGCGCCCCGGCACACCGGCCGCCGAAATGTTCGGCCAGGTGCCCGAAGACGTGAAGGATGCCCGCTTGCAGGCCCTCCAGTCCCTGCTGCGCGACCAGCAAACGGCCTTCAATGCCTCCTGTGTTGGCCGGTCAATGGACGTGCTCGTCACCGGCAAGGGCCGTCGCCCAGGCCAGATCCACGGCCGTTCGCCCTATCAGCAGGCCGTCCATTTCGAGGGGCCGGAAAGCATGATCGGCCAGATCGTCTCCGTGCGCATGGTCGATTCCAGCATGAATTCGCTGACCGGCGAGCTTGTATCGCTTCGCGAGGACGCCGCGTGACCACTAAGCGCCGTAAGCCGGCCTCGCCCGAGGCGCCGATCAGCCGCATCTACGAAGTCCGCAACGCCGCGCGACTGCAGGACCTGTGCGGCCCGCATCATCGCCACCTCCAGATTCTCGAAACCAAGCTGGCCGATTTCGGCCTGCGCGCCGAAAGTCAGGGTGGCGGCATCCTGCTTATCGGAACAGCGGAGGGCGTCTCCATCGCTGAGGCGACACTCGCCGAACTCGAGCGCCGCATCCGCAGCGGCACCGACGCCAATGACATGGAAGTCGAAGGGGCGCTGGAAGCCGCACAAACCCCCGGACAGACATTCGGCGGTCTGGTCGGTCTCAAAAAGCCGATCAAGCCCCAGACACGCGGCCAGGCAAAATACCTTGAACTGCTCGCAAACACCGACAATGCCCTTGTCTTCGGCGTCGGCCCTGCCGGCACCGGCAAGACATTCCTCGCCGTTGCAGCAGGTGTCGCAGAACTGACGACGGGCCTGCGCCAGCGCCTGATCGTGACCCGCCCTGCCGTTGAAGCAGGCGAAAAGCTCGGCTTTCTGCCCGGCACGCTGGAGGAAAAGGTCGATCCTTACATGCTGCCGATCTGGGACGCCCTGCGCGACCTGATGGGACAGGAACAGATGGAACGGCGCATGGCACGGGGCGAAATCGAAGTCGCGCCGCTCGCCTTCATGCGCGGGCGCACGCTCAAGAACGCATTTGTGATCGTCGACGAAGCGCAGAACACGACTGTCTCCCAGATGAAAATGGTTCTGACCCGCCTCGGCCGCGACAGCCGCATGGTCGTCACAGGCGACCCCGGCCAGGTCGATCTGCCCGGTAGCCAGCCGTCCGGCATGAAGCATGCGTTGCGTATTCTTGAGGATGTCGACGGCATCAAGGCGCACTATCTGACCGCCGCCGACGTCGTCCGCCACGGCCTTGTCAGCCGTATTATCGATGCGTATGCGGCCGCCGGAGAGGGCTGACCCATATCATGATCGATATCGACCTCATCGTTGAAGATGATGGCTGGGACGCCCTCGGAGACCTCGAAATCCTTAGCCAGCGCGCCTTCGATGCGGGGCGCAGCGTGGAGCGGGCAGACGGCACCGTTTCGCTTCTGCTAACCGACGACACTGTACTGAAGCAGCTCAACAAGGATTTCCGGGGCATCGACAAGGTGACGGACGTCCTGTCCTTCCCGGCCCTGCCCATGGACCGCCCGCTGCTCGGCGATATTGCTGTCGGATACGGCATCAGCGCGCGTGATGCCGCGCTACAGGGCAAAACTCTCGCAGACCACCTCACCCACCTCCTGATCCATGGCTATCTTCACCTCCTCGGGCATGATCACATGCAGCCGGACGAAGCCGAGATCATGGAAGCCCTCGAAATCGCGGCCCTTGCCTCACTCGGCATAGCCAATCCCTATGAGTCAGATTAAAGCACCGAAAAAGATGAGCGACCCAGACCCCTCTGACCCTGTCCCTAGTGGACGATTACGCAAGATGTTCGGCTTTGGCCGCAAGGGACACGATGCCGAACATCCTTCCGAACCTTCTCAGGGCGAACCCACCGTCACGCCCCATGACATGCGCCTCCGGATCGTGGAATTCGAGCAATTGCGCGTTGAAGACGTCATGGTCGCGCGTGCCGAGGTCAAGGCTGTTGAGGTCGGCACTGAATTTCCCGAACTTCTAAAGTATTTCGCCGAAGTCACCCATTCACGCCTGCCGGTTTTCCGGGAATCGCTCGATGATCCGATCGGATTTGTCCACATCAAGGATGTGGTGAAGGAACTGGCCACGGGCGGCGAAATGAACAGACGGCCCCTTGAGCGGCTGCACCGTGAAGTGCTCTATGTGCCGCCATCGATGAAGCTGACAGATCTGCTTGTGAAGATGCAATCGACGCGAATACATCTTGGCCTTGTGGTCGATGAGTATGGCGGCACCGATGGCCTCGTATCGCTCGAGGACCTTGTCGAAGAAATCGTCGGTGACATCGAAGACGAACACGACGATGAGGAGCCCATGTTCGTGCGTCGGAGCCAGCGGGTCTGGGAAGCGGACGCACGCACCGAAATCGACGATTTCGCAGAGGAAACCGGAATTGATCTTGAACTCCCCGATATGGAAACAGACATCGACACCCTTGGCGGAGTCGTATTTGCCCTTGCGGGCAAGGTGCCTGTGCGCGGCGAAGTCCTGCGCCATCCCAGCGGGGTCGAGATCGAGGTCATGGACGCAGATGCACGGCGCATACGGCGTCTACGCCTGCGCACACCGGAGACTGGCGCAGCGTCCATCCCCCAGGAGTAAAGCATGAAAGACGGAGTGCGCAGCCACGGGTTCACCGCCCTGGGGCCCCTGCATGAGGCATTTGCACGCCTGACAGGCTGGGCCGCAGCCGGCACAGCCTTTCTGCTGGGTGCGTTTTCAGCCGTGGCCTTCGCGCCATTTCACTTCAGCGCCGTGCTGGTGATTTCATTCACCGGCCTTGTCTGGATGCTCGACGGCGCCCGGGGCCACAGGCGCTGGGGCAAGGCCGTGTTCATGCGCACGTGGGCCTTTGGTGTCGGCTTCTTCCTGATCAGCATGCACTGGACGGCAGCCCCCTTCCTCGTCGAGCCGGAAAAGTACGCAATCTTCCTGTGGATGCCGCTTATCCTGCTTCCAGCGGGCATGGCACTCATCTGGGGCGCGGCAGGCGCCATGGCGGGGGCTTTCTGGTCCGCCTCACCCTCGCGCGTGTTCGTGTTTGCCCTTTTCTTCTCGCTCGCTGAATATGTCCGGGGCCACCTTTTTGGCGGCTTCCCCTGGAATCTTCCCGGCACAACATGGGTTCCCGGCGGTGCCCTATCGCAAGCCGCCTCTGTAGGGGGCGTCTACTGGCTGACCCTGCTGACCGTCTTCGTGATGGCCGCGCCTGCAGCTCTTGTTGACACGCGCGACATGCGCGGCCTCGCTGTCCGCATGATGCCTGTCTTTGGCGCCGGCATACTTGTTGCCCTTGGATGGGCATGGGGCGCCCAGCGCGTCGCCGAACCCTCGCCCCTGTCGGACACGCAAGTTGTTCTGATGGATTCCGGGGTGCCGCAGGACCAGAAATGGGAAGTCGGTCCGGACCCGATCCTCAACGAGTACATCAAGATGATGACCACCGAGGTGGGCGCGCCCGGCGACATCATCCTCTGGCCGGAAGGCGCGATCCCGGTGAACCTGCTGCAGGATCCCAACGCCATCGACATCATCGATGCCTATCTTGGACCGCGCGTTCTGATCGCCGGCACCACGCGCTACGAGATCACGGGTGACGATTCGCGCGACTACTTCAACAGCCTGACCGTGATCGACCAGAGCGCAGCGCGCTCGGGACCGCTCGCGCTGTATGACAAGCACCGCCTTGTGCCCTTTGGCGAACTCGCTGCATCAGAAATCATTCCCTTTGGCCGCTATATTTCCGGCATCCTGCCGGGCGCGATGCAGCGCATGGCAACTGACGGTTTCAAACCAGGTCCCGGCGCGGCCGTCATCTATGCCGACAACGTCCCGCCTTTCGTGGCCATGATCTGCTACGAGGGCCTCTATTCGTCGATTCCGCGCAATGCGAACCTCAACGGTCGCGCCGACTGGCTTGTGATCATTTCCAACGATGCCTGGTTTGGCGGCGGCATGGGCCCCGCACAGCATTATGCACAGAATCGCTATCGCTCGATCGAGACTGGCTTGCCAATGGCACGCGTTGCGAGCCGCGGAGCGTCAGCAATTGTCGATGGCTATGGCCGCGAAGTTCTGCGCGGTACGCCCTATGCCAGCGCACCCGAAGGCTGGAGTGCTTCTTACGGTCGCGGCCGTTTACCGGTGCCCGCGGAAGAGACAATTTACCAACACCGTATCGGTATCGTTCTCTTCTGGTTAAGCCTGTGCTTGTTCGCGGGCCTAGCTTTCGCAAGCTGGCGGCGCTAAAGTGTCATGAAAATACAAGCGCTACGCACTCCGGGTGGGATATGTCAGAGAACAAACTACCGAGCGGTATTGATAGAGTAGTTGGCCAGCGGGTACGTTGGCGTCGCCGGGAGCTGAAACTCACGCAGGAAAAGCTCGGAGAGCTTTTGAACCTGACTTTCCAGCAAGTGCAGAAATACGAAAAGGGCGTTAACCGTATTTCGGCCGGCAGGCTCTTCGAAATTGCCTCCGTACTCGGTGTTCCGATAACGTACTTTTACGAAGGCGCGGAGGATTTCGTCGATCACGAAAATGCTCAGCTTGCCGAGGATGGCGATGAAATTCACGCTCCGGTGATGAATTCTGAAATGCTTGAGCTGATTTCCGCCTTCCAGAAGATCGAAGACATGTCGCTGCGCAAATCACTGCTCAACACTGTCCGCGCTGCGGCCTCTGCATTCGAATTCAAGCAACAGGATTGATTGCCCCGGCCTGCTGAGGCAAGACGCGGGGATCATGACCTCCCGCAAACAAGATCCTTCCATCCGCCCGATCCGCACTTTCGGGCGCAAGGGCGGCCGCCCGTTGTCAGGCCGCCAGCAAGAGCTTATCGACAACCTGTTGCCGCGCCTGACTGTTCCTGTCGGCGCAGCAGGTTTGCTGGATCCCCACAGCCTTTTCCCTGTGCAGGGTCCCGTCTGCCTTGAAATCGGCTTCGGAGGTGGAGAGCACCTGATCGAACAGGCCCGACGCGCACCCACGACTGGCTTCATCGGCTGCGAACCCTTTATCGAAGGCATGGCCAAGGCGCTTGTCGGGGTCGAGGACAACTCACTCACCAATGTCCGACTCTGGATGGATGACGCCCGCGCGCTGATGGATAGCCTGTCCGATGGATGCGTCGACCAGGTATTCATCCTGTTTCCGGACCCCTGGCCCAAGAAACGCCAGCAGAAGCGGCGCCTTGTCCAACCGGACTTCCTGCAATCATTGCATCGGATCATGTCGCCCGGCGCGAAGGTGCGGTTTGCAACCGATGTCGCCAGTTATGCCGACGAGGCGCTTGCCCGTTTCCGCGACCATGGCGGCTTCGCGTGGCAGGCTGAACGTGCGTCTGACTGGCGATCCGCGCCTTCCGACCACGTGCCGACCCGATATGAAGCCAAGCGGCTGGGTGACTGTGAACCGGTCTGGTTTGACTTCCGCGTGCAACCCTAGCTGGATATACTTGACGAATTGTCGCACTTGTGTGTTTCATAGCGCAATCGAATTCGGTCGGTCTGAATATCAAGACCCCGTCAGACCGGCGGCTATGACTTTCTTCCTACCCGTTTCGATAGGCGGATCAGGTTCATGAGGGTTCCTGGACGTTTTAGCTGAACGCGAAGGAATTTAAGTAATGGCAACCGGCAAAGTAAAATGGTTCAACGACCAGAAGGGCTTCGGCTTCATCAAGCCTGACGATGGTGGCACGGATGTATTCGTCCACATTTCGGCCGTTGAGCGCTCCGGTCTGCGGACGCTGGCCGAAGACCAGGCGATCTCCTACGAACTCTACAAGGACGAACGCCGCGGCAAGACCTCTGCGGTGGATCTCAAGATCCTCTGATCACAATATATCTGAATATCTGAGCGGAACGGCGGCCCTGGGAACATGGCTGCCGTTTTGTTGTCTGGCGCCCGCTGGACTACGCACTCGACAGACAGGACATCCGGCTCTATATAGCCCACAAGTCGAAACATATCGGCGGCGGTTCCGGCAACGGGGCCGCCGTTTTTCTTTGCCCGGATTTGCCCTGACACAATGATTGCCCTGACCGAACAGGAACGCCGTATTCTCGAGATCGCTGCCCCCGTGGCTGAGCGGCTCGGGCTGGAAATCGTGCGCCTGCGCGTCATGGGCGGACGCCGTCCCGGCCTGCAGATCATGACGGAGCGGACTGGCGGCGCCCCAACGAGTGTCGAGGATTGCGCCAAGCTGTCTCGCGCGCTCAGCCCAGTGTTCGAGGAATCTGATCCGATCAAGGAAGCCTACGTGCTTGAAGTCTCCACACCCGGCATTGACCGACCGCTGACGCGGCCCGGTGATTTTGGCCGCTGGGTTGGGCATGAAGTCAGGATCGAACTTGCACGCCCACTCGATGGCCGTCGGCGCTTTACCGGCACGATCACAGGCGAAGACGAAGCCGGCGCGCATATTGAACTGGATGACGAAACCAAACTGGTCGCGCAGGTCGACGAAATGAGCCGGGCGACGCTCGTGCTCACTGACGCTTTGATTGATGCAGCTCGCGCCGAAGGCACCTTGCCGCCGCAGCTGGACGAAGACGGACTCGAGGAATTCGAGATCGACGAAACAGAAGACGATATAGATACAAACGAGAAGACGGGAGACGTCACATGAACACAATCGGCGTTTCAGCCAACAGGCTGGAAATCCTGCAGATTGCCAAGGCAGTCGCAGAGGAAAAATCGATCGACCAGAGCATCGTCGTCGAAGCCATGCAGGAGGCCATCGAAAAGGCCGCCAAGGCCAAATACGGCCAGGAGCATGACATCCGCGCGAAGATCGACGCGATGACAGGCGAACAGACGCTCTGGCGTATTCAAACGGTGGTCGCCGACGCCGACTTGGAAGACGAATCCAAGGAGCTTCGCCTCTCGGAGGCCAAGCGCATCGATTCCGACCTCGAGGTCGGCAGCGAATTGAAGGAAGAGCTCCCGCCCTTCGATTTCGGCCGCGTCGCCGCGCAGACCGCCAAACAAGTGATCATGCAGAAGGTGCGCGATGCTGAACGCGAACGCCAGTACAATGAATACAAGGACCGCGTCGGCGAGATCATCAACGGCATCGTCAAGCGCGTTGAATATGGTCACATCATTGTCGACCTCGGCCGCGCAGAGGGCATTATCCGCCGTAATGACGGTATCCCGCGCGAGAATTTCCAGCCGAACGACCGTGTCCGGGCGTATCTCTACAAGGTCAGCCGCGAAGTGAAGGGCCCGCAAATCTTCCTGTCGCGCGCCGCGCCTGACTTCATGGTCAAGCTGTTCGCCCAGGAAGTGCCGGAAGTGTATGACGGCGTCATCAATATTCGCGCCTGCGCCCGCGACCCGGGCAGCCGCGCCAAGATCGGCGTTATCTCGAACGACAGCTCAATCGATCCGGTTGGCGCATGCGTCGGTATGCGCGGTGCGCGTGTACAGGCCGTCGTTGGCGAGCTTTCGGGCGAGAAAATCGACATCATTCCGTGGAACTATGACGACGCGACCTTCATCGTGAACGCCCTGCAGCCGGCCGAAGTGTCGAAAGTGGTGCTCGACGAGGAAGAACGCCGCGTCGAAGTCGTCGTTGCAGACGATCAGTTCCCGCTGGCCATCGGCCGTCGCGGCCAGAACGTGCGCCTCGCCTCCCAGCTCACCGGCTGGCAGATCGATCTCGTGACAGAGTCGGCCGATTCCGAGCGCTACCAGCGCGAATTCCAGGAGCGGACCGACCTCTTCATGAAGGCCCTTGATGCCGACGAAACGCTGGCACAGCTGCTTGCGTCGGAAGGTTTCGAGACCGTCGAAGAGATCGCCTTCGTGGCACCGGAAGACTTCATCCAGATCGAAGGCTTCGACGAGGACGTTGCTGCAGAGCTGCAGGAACGCGCCCGCGAATTCCTTGATCGCCTCGCCGCTGAAAACGATGCCAAGCGCCGTGAACTCGGCGTTGAGGACGAAGTCATGGAACTCGACAGCATGACCCCTTCCTTCGCCGTGAAACTCGGTCAGGAAGGCGTGAAAACCGTTGAGGACGTTGCAGGCCTCGTGCCTGACGACATCACAGGCTTCCGCGAGCCAGGTCCGGACGGCAAGCCTGTCTGGGTTGAAGGCATCCTGAAGAAGGGCGAAATGCGCAAGGACGACGCTCAGATGTTCATCATGAAGGCCCGCGTCATTGCCGGCTGGATCGAGCAAGATGCCATCGAACAGCTGATCGCGGCCCAGCAGCCTGAAGAAACCTCGACGGCTGACCTGACTGACGAAGAACGCGCCCTGCTCGCCCTTGGCGATCTCGGCGGCGCAGATGCGGCTGACGCCGCGCTTGAAGAGCTTGAGTTTGATCTCGACGCCCTGGCAGCGGAGGGCGGCAATGACGAAGAAGCCGCACCGAAAGAGTGATCCGCGCTTAGCCGGCACTGCAGGTGATACGACGGATGGGGAGGGCCCTGTCCGTCAGTGCGCCGTGACGCGAGAGCGTCTGGCGCAGACGGAGATGGTGCGCTTTGTGCTGTCGCCTGACATGGTCGTTACACCGGACATCAATTCAAAGCTCCCGGGCCGCGGTGTCTGGGTGAAGGCTGACCGTCAGACAATCGAACTGGCGGCAACCAAAGGCGCCTTCGCGCGTGGCTTCAAGATGCAGGTAAAAGTGCAGGACGGCCTTGTTGATCAGGTCGAAGGACTTCTGTTGAAACGCTGCCAGAGCGTTCTCGGCATGTCGAAGAAGGCTGGCGGTGTTATTCTGGGTTATGATCAGGTGAAGGACGCACTGCGCAACAAGACCCACGGAATCCTGCTTGAGGCCTCCGATGGTGCAGAAGATGGGCGCAACAAGGTGTATTTCCTCGCGAAAGCATTATATAGCAGCGTGAACGTCGCCGGGGCTCTCACCTCGGCGGAATTGGGCATGGCTTTTGGCCGGGAGCGTGTGATACACGGTCTCGTCCGCAAGGGAGCCATTGCGAAGACGTGGACTCTGGCCTATCGCCGGTTGACCGGCTTTCGCGAAGCCCCCGAATTGAACTGGTTCAAGGATCAGGATCGGTCTTGAAAACTTGCCGGGACGCATGGGCGCTTCGGTTCAAATTGTGATATGTAGGACGTATGAGCGAAACGAACGATACAGGTAATAATCAGGGTGGCCGCAAGCCGCTTACCGTAGCCCGCAAATCTGCCGGCACGGTGAAGCAAAGCTTTAGCCATGGTCGCTCGAAGCAGGTTGTGGTTGAGACCAAGAAGCGCCGGGCGGTTGGCCCAGGCGGCTCAGGCCCCACGCCCTCAGACGCACCCGGCAAGCAGACGGACACGCTTGAAGCGCGGCTGATCGCAACAGCGAAAAAGTTGGGCATCACTGTCGACGAGCTGAAAGCACGCCAGAAGGTTCTGCTTGAGCGCAAGGCTGAAGAAGCCAACCGCGCCAAAGAAAACATTCAGGTCGAAGCGGCCCAAGATCGCCTGCGCACCGAACAGGAGCGCAAAGCCACTGAAGCGCGCGAGCGCGACGAAGCAGAGACCCGCCGCAAGGCTGAAGACGAAGCGCGCAAGGCTGAGGAAGCCGCCGCAGCAGCTGCCGTTGATGCGCCTGCGACTGCAGACGCCAAGCCTGCTCGTGCACGCGCCAAACAGGATGCTGCCGCAGATGCATCGGTTACCGAACCGACTGGAGACGAAGCAGCCGGTCGTGGCAAACGCGGTAAGGGCGCCAAGGATGATCGCAGCGACCGTTCGCGCGACGCCGCCGCCCGTACAGTGCGCGACAGCGGCGAACGCCGCCGTGGCAAACTCACGATTTCCTCGGCCCTTGGCGATGACGCTGACCGTCAACGCTCCCTCGCCTCGCTCAAACGGGCGCGTGATCGTGAACGCGAACGTCGTTTCGGCGGCGGCGAACAGCGCGAGAAAGTATCTGTCGAAGTCACGCTGCCTGAAACCATCACGCTGCAGGACCTTGCAGGTCGTATGAATGAGCGCGTTGCCGACGTCGTGAAATTCATGATCAACCAAGGCGAAATGCTGCGCGGCAATGACATCATTGATGCCGATACGGCTGAACTGATCGCCGAAGAATTTGGCCACACAGTCAGGCGCGTCGCCGAATCCGATGTCGAAATCGGCCTTGAAGGCGAAGCTGACGATCCGTCCTTGATGAAGCCGCGCCCACCGATCGTCACGATCATGGGCCATGTCGACCACGGCAAGACATCCCTACTGGATGCCCTGCGCTCAACCGACGTTGTGTCGGGTGAGGCTGGCGGCATTACCCAGCATATCGGCGCCTACCAGGTTCAGCTGAAGTCCGGCCAGAAGATCACCTTCCTCGATACGCCAGGCCACTCTGCCTTTACCGCCATGCGCGCACGCGGCGCCAATGCGACCGACATTGCCATCCTGGTCGTCGCGGCTGACGACTCGGTCATGCCGCAGACGATAGAATCCATCAATCATGCCAAGGCGGCCGGTGTCCCGCTCATCATCGCGGTCAACAAGATCGACCTGCATGATGCGCAGCCGGAAAAGGTTCTTACCGACCTCCTGCAGCATGACATCCAGGTCGAATCCATGGGTGGCTCGACACAGGCTGTCCAAGTATCCGCCAAGTCGCGCATCGGCCTCGATGAACTGACTGACGCAATCACGCTTCAGGCCGAACTGCTTGAACTCGCCGCAAACCCTGACCGCGCTGCAGACGGCGTTGTGATTGAAAGCCAGCTGGACAAGGGCCGCGGCCCTGTCGCCACAATCCTGGTCAATCGCGGCACGCTGAAACGCGGTGACATTGTCGTGGCCGGCGCCCAATGGGGCAAAGTCCGCGCCATTACTGACGAACGCGGCCAGCAACTCGCCGATGCCGGCCCATCACTGCCCGTCGAAGTGCTCGGCCTTGATGGTGCGCCTGATCCGGGCGAACCCTTCGTTGTGGTCGATACAGAAGCCCGCGCCCGCGAGATCACGGAATACCGTGTCCGCAACAAGCGTCAGGTCTCCGGCAAGGCTGGCGCTGCTGCGCGCGCCTCGCTCGACCAGCTGCTCAGCCGCCTCAAGGACGGCACGGTGGAAACCTCGGAACTCCCGGTTGTCGTCAAAGGCGACGTCCAGGGCTCCGTCGAAGCCATCTCAATGTCGCTCGACAAGATTTCGACCGAAGAAGTCCGTGCCCGCGTCATCCACGGCGCTGTCGG
Source organism: Alphaproteobacteria bacterium (assembly GCA_018827375.1). Lineage (GTDB taxonomy): Bacteria > Pseudomonadota > Alphaproteobacteria > Caulobacterales > Hyphomonadaceae > Hyphomonas. The sequence goes on along the minus strand of JAHJYW010000009.1, from coordinate 6,102 downwards.
CGGTATTTCGGAAAGCGACGTGCTGCTCGCGCGCTCGTCGAATGCCCCGATCTTTGCGTTCAACGTCCGTGCCAACAAGCAGGCCCGTGATCTGGCCGAAAAAGAAGGCGTCGAAATCCGTTATTACTCGGTGATCTACGATCTGATCGACGACGTGAAATCTACGCTGTCGGGCATGCTCGCACCGGAGAAACGCGAAACCTTCCTCGGTTACGCCGACATTCTGGAAGTCTTCAACATCACGAAGACCGGCAAGGTTGCGGGTTGCCGCATCTCCGAGGGCAAGGTTGTCCGCGGCTGCGGCGTACGCCTCCTGCGCGACGATGTCGTGATCCACGAAGGCAAGCTGAAAACACTCAAGCGCTTCAAGGACGAAGTGAGCGAAGTTTCCAGCGGCATGGAATGCGGCATGGCCTTCGAACGCTACGAAGACATCCGGGTCGGCGACAAGATCGAGTGCTTCCAGGTTGAGGAAATCGCAAGGACGCTCGCCTAAAGACAGGCACAATGACCAAGCCGCTGCGCATCTCCGGCCTCCTACGGGAGAAGGATGTGAGACGCCTTACGCGTCTTACGCGCGGCGGATCGGTCGGCCCCACGGCTGTCTACTACGCCGGGGTCACTGCGCCGATCATTTCGGCCAGCATGTCTGTCATGGTGCGCGAGGCCATGCGCATGGCAGGCCTCTCGGAATACTGGCAATGGTTCATCGCCGCCTTGGTGGCTGCCTTTGCCGGGATCAGCTGGTATCTCATCTTCATCCGCTGGTCCTACCGGCACAAGTTTGGACGAGGCACGGAAATGACGCTTGAAACGGCCATTTCGCTGGATGAGGCAGCCATCCTTGTACACCGCGGCGGCATAGAGACACGCATTGACTGGTCCTGCGTCCAGTCTGTTCACACGTCCCGCTCACATGTCGCCATACTCATCAACGGCGCCGATGCGCTGATCATTCCCGATGCATGGTTTGGCAAGGACAAGGCCGCCCGTGCCGCATTCACCACACGCCTGCAGGAAAAGGCTCCCAACTGATGGCTCGTAAACCCGCATCCGCCGGCATGCCCTCCCAGCGCCAGCTCCGCGCTGGCGAGATCATCCGCCACGCCCTCGCTGACGTTCTCACCCGTGAAGACCTGCGCGACCCCGATCTCGCCAGTGTTATCATCACGGTGGGGGAGGTGCGCTGCTCGCCAGACCTGCGCCATGCCAACATCTTCGTCACGCCGCTGGGCGACGACACGCAGGAAGGCCGCGACAAGCTCGCTGAGGCCCTCACACGCGCGGCCGCCTTCCTGCGCGGCAAGCTCGGGCGTGAAATCGACATGAAATTCACGCCGCAGCTGCACTTCATCGCCGACAAGTCCTATGATGAAGCGACCCATATTGACCGTCTTCTGGCCGATCCACGCGTCAAACGCGATCTGGAAGACTAGGCTTCGCCTACGACGCGTCTTATCCGCATTGTCATTTGACATCCCGGCCGTCTGTTGAGACCGTTGTCCAGCTTGTGACAGGGAGACGCGCCTGATGGACCGCCAGACGCTCGATATGGAAGGCGCCCGCCACGGCGAAATCTCGGCGGCATCGCTCCAACTGGGCGACGACACGATCGCCATTCGCCGCATCGCCACAATGAGCGTCGAATCCATAGAATTTGCGCCCTGGGACATGCCCCGCAACCGGCAGAGCCAGCGCCTGCACGCCACGCTCTGCGTTGCCAACCTCTTCTTTGGGCTCGCTGCGCTCGCTTGGTGGGGCCTGATGCCCAACCAGCCCTCAAGCACCGTCGCCTTGTTCATCGCCGGCGTGCTGCTGATCCTTGGCATTTTCCTTGGCATACGTGCAGCCATGATCGCTGCGAAGATCCGCAGGCGCGAACCCTATTACCGCCTGACGATCGGCACATCCGACGCCCGCCAGATTCCCATTGTTGACGATAATCGCGACGTGCTCATCAAGATCCGCGACATCGTCCGCCACAAGATGGATACCGGCGACACCGAAACCGTCGGCGAATTCGATCTCAACCTTGATATTGTCGACCTGAAACTCCCCAAATCGGCTCGGCCCGCGCCAAGGTCCCCTGCCCGGCACGAGCTGGCGCCCGCGTCAGAAGACCCTGAAATCCTCTTTGATGCCGACGAGGAAGAGGCCGCCGAAGCCGCCAAGCTCAAGAGCGCATCCTGAGCCTCTGCGGTTGACGCAAGCCCGCGCCCGGCCTAAGGCCCCGCCTTCATTTTGAATATGCCCGCAAGAGACGGATCGTCGGCGTTCGAACCGCCCCGGGTCCGCAGGAGAAGCAAGTTTGGCCCGTCAAAGAAAACGCAAGGGTGATCCGGTCAGCGGATGGCTCAACCTTTTCAAACCCGTTGAAATGACATCCACGCAAGCGGTCGCCATTCTGAAGCGCCTCTACAATGCCGAGAAGGTGGGCCATGGCGGCACGCTGGACCCGCTGGCCGATGGCATCTTGCCCATCGCTTTCGGGGAAGCCACCAAGACTGTGCAGTGGGCGATGGATTCCGAGAAAGAATATGTTTTCACAATCCGCTGGGGCGTCTCAACCGCCAGCCAGGATGCTGAAGGTGAGATTACCGCCACATCTGACGCCCGGCCGGCGCGCGAGGCGATCGAAACCGTGCTCGCCAATTATCTCGGCCTCATCGAACAGGTTCCGCCGAAATTCTCGGCGATCAAGGTCGACGGTCAGCGCGCTTATGATCTTGCTCGTGAAGGCGAGGATTTCGAACTGAAGTCCCGCGAAGTCATGGTGCATTCGGCCAAGGTGATTGGCATGCCCGATGCCGACCATACGGTTATCCATGTTACCTCAGGCAAGGGCTTCTATGTCCGTGCCATGGCCCGCGACCTTGCCTTCGACCTTGAATGCGAAGGCCATATCAGTCAGCTGCGTCGCACACGCGTCGGCGCTTTCGGTGCGGCGGACGCAATTTCGGTTGAGGCCCTTCAGGGCATGACCGAAAAGGCAGACCTGCTCGCAGCTCTCAAGCCTCTGCAGTCGGTCCTTATGGGCATTCCCGATCTGGCGATAAGTGCAGGCGATGCCGCCAACCTGCGTCAGGGCCGCACGATCATGCTGATGCCACACATCCTCGAAGCCTGGCGGGATGTCCGCAACCAGGCCGACGAAGACGACCGCCTCGCTCTTGCGACCTGCAACGGAACAGCCGTCGCACTAGGCGATGTACGCGCAGGCCATTTCGAGCCTGTCCGGGTGTTCAACATCCGCGAAACACAAAGCGCCTGAGCTGCGACGAGGCGTGGCACATCAGACGAGCCCAACATTGCACCGGCCTGTTCAGGTGGCGCCACCGGCCGACATTAGACACTTGCCGCCCCCTCGCCCATATCACCCCTCCCCCTTCCCAAACGGGCCTAAATCCGTCATAAGCCGCCCCTTGAGGCGAGTATCGCCCTGAATCCCTCGCTGGACGACATCCCGGCTGCGGACACCAGGCCCCGAATCCTCTCAAAACCCCCGCGTCCATGAGGCCGCAATACATTGCAAACATTCGCCTTTTGGCGATTTTACAGAAAGAGACCCGATGTCGATTACGGCAGAAAAAAAGCAGGAACTGATCAAGAAATTCGCCATCAAGGATGGTGATACAGGTTCCCCGGAAGTTCAGGTCGCGATCCTTACGGAACGCATCAACAACCTGACCGACCACTTCAAGACCAATAAAAAAGACAACCACTCCCGCCGCGGCTTGCTGACCATGGTCGCCACGCGCCGGAAGCTCCTTGACTATGTCAAAGGCAAAGATGAAGCGCGTTACACGACGCTCATCACGGAACTCGGCATCCGCCGCTAGGTCCGAAAAACAAGCCCGCCGGGCAATAGGGCCGCGGCGGGCTTTTCGTATGTGAAAAGAAAGACAATCGAAATGTTCAACAAACAATCCGTGTCGCTGGAATGGGCGGGACGCACGCTGACAATTGAAACGGGCCAAGTGGCACGTCAGGCAGACGGCGCCGTCATGGTAACCTACGGTGACACCCAGGTTCTCGCGACCGCATGCTTCGCCAAGTCGGCCAAGCCAGGCCAGGACTTCTTCCCCCTGACCGTCAACTATATGGAAAAATACTACGCATCGGGCCGCATCCCAGGTGGCTTTTTCAAACGTGAAGGCCGCCCGACGGACAAAGAGACGCTGACATCGCGCCTCATCGACCGCCCGATCCGCCCGCTTTTCGTCAAAGGCTTCAAGAACGAAGTCCAGGTCGTCCTGACCTGCATGTCCTATGACCTTGAGAACGATGCCGACATCCTCGGCATGATCGGCGCTTCGGCTGCGCTCGTCCTTTCCGGCGCCCCATTCATGGGTCCGATCGGCGCTGCGCGCGTTGGCTATATCGATGGCGAGTACGTCATCAACCCAACCATCGCCGAACTTGAAGACTCTGACCTTGATCTCGTCGTCGCCGGCACTGCCGACGCCGTGATGATGGTTGAATCGGAAGCTTATGAGCTTTCCGAAGATGTCATGCTCGGCGCTGTCATGGCCGGTCACGAATCCATGCAGCCAATCATCGACGCGATCATCGATCTCGCCGAAAAAGCTGCCAAGGAACCATTCGACTTCGAACCGGACGACAACTCCGCTGCCCTCGAAGCCATCCAGAAACTGGTCGGCAAGGACCTGTCGGCTGCTTACTCGATCACTGACAAGCTTGAGCGTCAGGCTGCTGTGGGCGCTGCCCGCGACAAGGCAAAAGCCGCCCTCGTCGGCACCGAAGAAGCGCCCGGCGAAATGACCGGCGACGCCTTCAAGGCCTCCTTCAAGGAAGCTGAAGCGTCCGTCGTCCGTGGCGACATCATCAAGACCGGCAAGCGCATCGATGGCCGTTCGCTCGATGAGGTTCGCTCGATCGAAGCCATCGCGGGCTTTCTGCCCCGCACGCACGGTTCCTCGCTGTTCACCCGCGGTGAAACGCAGGCGATCTGCGTCGCAACGCTCGGCACCAGCGATGATGAGCAATTCATCGACGGTCTCGACGGTACGTCCAAGTCCAAGTTCATGCTGCACTACAACTTCCCGCCCTATTCGGTCGGTGAGACAGGCCGCATGGGTGGTGCTGGTCGCCGCGAAATCGGTCACGGCAAACTCGCATGGCGCGCGCTTCAGGCTGTCCTGCCTGACCACGCCGAGTTCCCGTACACGATCCGCCTCGTCTCCGAGATCACTGAGTCCAACGGCTCGTCCTCGATGGCAACGGTTTGCGGTTGCTCGCTCGCAATGATGGATGCCGGCGTGCCGGTCACCCGTCCTGTCTCGGGTATCGCCATGGGCCTTATCAAGGAACCAAACGGCGTGGCCGTCCTCTCCGACATTCTCGGTGACGAAGACCATCTCGGCGACATGGACTTCAAGGTTGCCGGTACCGAGAAAGGTCTGACGTCCCTCCAGATGGACATCAAGATCGCCGGTATCACGAAGGACATCATGAAAACGGCGCTTGAGCAGGCAAAGGGTGGGCGCATGCACATCCTCGCAGAGATGGCGAAAGCCCTCGACACGTCGCGTGACAGCCTGTCGGAAAACGCACCTCAGATGGAAATCATGAAAGTGCCAACCGACAAGATCCGTGACGTCATCGGCTCCGGCGGCAAGGTCATCCGTGGCATCGTTGAAGAATCCGGCGCCAAGGTGAACATCGACGACGATGGCACAGTGCAGATCTCTGCGCTCGACCGTCCGGCCATCGAAAAAGCCATGAAGATGATCCGCGAAATCACCGCAGAAGCCGAAGTCGGCGAAATCTACCAGGGCACCGTGGTTGGCCTGAAAGACTTCGGTATCTTCGTGAACTTCTTCGGCCCGAAGGACGGTCTCGTGCACGTTTCGCAAATGGCGAAAGAGCGCATCGGACATCCGAAGGAACTGGTCAAAGAAGGCGACAAGGTCTGGGTCAAGCTCATGGGCTTTGATGACCGCGGCAAGGTTCGCCTCTCGATGAAAGTTGTCGATCAAACGACCGGCAAGCAGTTCGAAGGCGCCGAAGGCGAAGAATAGACTTACATTTTCTTGTAAGTAGCAGATCAGGGCCGCCCTTCGGGGCGGCCCTTTTTCGTTG
>JAHJYW010000048.1 GCA_018827375.1 Alphaproteobacteria bacterium | reverse complement strand
TCGTATTTGCGCAAATTCTTTGCAACAGAATCCCCCGGCGCTCAAACAAGGCGCTAGGGACTCTTTATAACGCCCCCAGCTCTCTCGCGCCTCGCGCCCGGCCGCAACGTCTGTGACAAGCAGCCAAGAAAACGCGCCAGACAACCAATCCGGCGTTGGGGGAGGATCATAGATTTGTTGCGTATAGCCCTAGCGGCGGGATTTGCCTTGTCCGGCGCGGCTGCCGGATTTGCCGATGAACAGGCCCCCCGCGATTTCCAGACCTACCGGCCAAGCATCAAACCGACCCGGATCGACAAGGCCGAGGCGCCGCGGATCGACGGCATGCTCGACGATGCCGTTTGGAAGAAAGCGGCCGAGATTTCCGAATTCTACGAGGTCGAGCCGACGGTTGGTCCGCCCAGTGTCGAGACCCGCGTCTATCTCGCCTATGACGAGGACGCGCTCTATGTGGCCATTCACGCCTATGATGATGAACCCGAGAAGATTTTCGCGACCATTCTCGAGCGCGACGGGGACGTCTGGCGCGATGACATGGTGCGCTTCTATATCGACCCGTTCGACACAGGGCTGAGCGGCTTTGGATTTGATGTGAACGCACTTGGCGTGCGGGCCGAACGCCTGATCCAGGCCAATCGGCGCCCGGTTGATGAATGGGACACGATCTGGAACGCGGCCGGCGAGATCACCGATGATGGCTGGACGGCCGAATTTGTCATTCCCTTCCGGTCGCTGAGCTTTGAGCCCGGCGGCGATGGATGGGGACTGATGATCACGCGGGAGCGATCGCATGCCAGCGAAGAGATCCGCTGGGCGGGCATCGACCCTTCACTGAACAAGTTCGGGTTTTCCCGGGCGGGCCGCCTCGTCGGCATTCACGATGTCAATCAGGGCCACGGACTGGACGTGCAGCTGCAGGCCGGGCTGAACGCCTCACGCGACTGGGACCGCCCGCGCGACGATGACCTGTCGATCGAGCCCAGCGCAAACATCTCCTACAAGATCACACCGTCGCTGACGGGCCTGTTGACGCTGAACACGGATTTCTCGGACACGCCGCTCGATGACCGCCAGATCAATACGAGCCGCTTCTCGCTCTTCTTCCCGGAAACGCGCGACTTCTTCCTGCAGGACGCCGCCTTTTTCGAGTTTGCGGGGCAGACCTTCGGCACTTCGTCCAACAGTATCTCGGCCAATTCCAATACGCCGAACGGGCAGCCCTTCTTTTCCCGCCGCATCGGCATCGTCAACGGGCAGCGCGTGACAGTGAAGGGCGGGGTCAAGCTGAGCGGTGAAGTGGGCGGTGTGCAGGTCGGAATGCTGTCGGCGCAGACGGGCGAGGCGGCCGGCATTGATTCCCAGAACCTGTCAGTGGCGCGCGCGGCCATGGATGTATTCGGCGGGTCCCGCATCGGCGTGATCGCGACCAATGGCGACCCGACCGGCGCATCGGACAATTCGCTGGCCGGTATCGACTATCTCTACCAGACGCCATCCTTCCTCGGCGGCGGGCGGCTGCAGGCGGATATGTTCTACCAGCGCTCTTTCTCGTCGTTAGTGGAAGAGGATGATTCCTACGGCGTGCGTGTGGACTATCCGAATGATGCGCTCTCGTGGGTCGTCGAGGCGCGCGAGATCGGACAGGATTTCACGCCCGCTCTAGGCTTCGTGAACAGGCCCGGCACGCGGGATTATTCGGCGAGCTGGAACCGGCGGCTGCGCCAGTCCGGTGGCTGGATGCGCTGGTGGCAGTTCGGCACACGGCACGAGTTCATTACCGACCTTGATGGCAATGAGGAGACGCGGACGAACGAGATCGCGCTCGGCCTGCAGACAAAGTGGACGGACGACGCCTCGTTCTTCCTGACGAATAATGAGGAGACGATCACCGCGCCGTTCAACCTGCCGGGCGGACTGGTTGTGCCAGTCGGGCAATACAATAATGACGGAGTACGGGCGAAGCTGCAGTCCTCGCTGGCGCGGCCCTATGGGACGGTAGCTGAAGTACGCCATCGCAACTTCTATGGCGGAACGTCGACGAAGTATTCGCTGTCGCTGAACATGCGGCCAAATGCGCGCGTGGACGTGCGGGCCTCCTATTCGCGTGAGGATATTTCAGTGCCTGCTGGTGAGGTAAGCGTTCAGATCGGCTCGATGGATACCGTGTTCAATTTCTCGCCCACGCTCTCGATGTCGACGCAGACCCAGTATGACAATATCTCCAACAGTCTGTCCTTTTTCGGCCGGCTCCAATGGGAAGTACGCCCGGAGACGGAAGTCTTCCTCGCCCTCGGCCATGGCGCCATTATCGTGGGCGATGACTTCCGCGAGAATTTCCGTTCGGTACAAACAAGCGCGATCCTCCGGTTCGGCAATACATTCCGGTTTTGAGGCCACATTAAAAAAGGCGCGCGGGTTGCCCCGCGCGCCTCTTCAAATTTGCGATCCCTGAGGACCTATTTGCGCCAGACGGCAGCCAGCGCCGGATCTTCTTCCTCACCGGTATACTTGGCGAGTTCGGCGCGGCCGACGACCATGTGGTGCACTTCGTCCGGACCGTCAGCGAGGCGCAGCGTACGCTGGCTCGTGTACATCTGGGCGAGCGGTGTCCATTGCGAAACGCCTGCGGCGCCGTGCATCTGGATGGCCTGATCGATGATCTGGCAGACGCGTTCCGGCACCATGGCCTTGACCATGGAGATCCAGACGCGGGCTTCGCGGTTGCCCAGCACGTCCATGGCTTTCGCCGCTTTAAGGACCATCATGCGCATGGCTTCGATCTCGATGCGGGCACGCGAGATGATCTCGGTGTTGCCGCCGAGCTTGACAAGCGGCTTGCCGAAGGCGGTGCGGGTCATGCCGCGTACGCACATCAGGTCAAGCGCGCGTTCGGCCTGGCCGATTGAACGCATGCAGTGGTGGATGCGGCCTGGGCCGAGGCGGAGTTGCGAAATCTCGAAACCGCGACCTTCGCCGAGCAGCATGTTTTCCTTCGGAACGCGGACGTTCTCAAAGCGCAGGTGCATGTGGCCGTGTGGCGCATCGGGATCACCGAAAACGTGCATCGGGCCGACAATCGTGACGCCAGGATAGGGCAGCGGGACCAGGATCTGGCTCTGCTGCTTGTTCGGCTCGGCGTTCGGGCTGGTCTTGACCATGGTGATCATGATCTTGCAGCGCGGGTCGCCAGCACCGGAGATGTAGAACTTCTCGCCGTTGAGGACCCATTCGTCGCCTTCGAGCTTGGCAGTCATGGAGACGTTCTTCGCGTCAGACGATGGCAGGCCTGGCTCGGTCATCGCGAAGGCCGAACGGATCTTGCCTTCGAGCAGTGGCTTCAGCCACTGTTCCTTCTGGGCCGGTGTGCCGACGCGTTCGAGCACTTCCATGTTGCCGGTGTCTGGCGCCGAGCAGTTCATGGATTCAGACGCCATCGGGTTCTTGCCGAGTTCAGCAGCGATATAGGCATAGTCGAGGTTCGACAGGCCTTCGCCGGTTTCCGCGTCAGGCAGGAAGAAGTTCCAGAGGCCTTGCTTCTTGGCTTCGTCCTTGGCTTTTTCGAGACATTCCAGCTGGCCGGGCGCGTAAGACCAGATGTCGGTCTTGCCTTCGCCGAGACGATGGAATTCTTCGCTCATCGGGTTGACGGTTTCTTTGATGAACTTGCGCACGTGGTCGTAAAGCGGGCGCGCGCCTTCGGACATCCGAAGGTCGTTCATGTCCGCACTGGCGTCCATTGTATGTTGGGTGTCTGGCATAATGTTTCTCTTCCTCGTTTCTACTCTTTGAGTTGTCTTACCATCCAGGGGCAGGTGCCGTCGACCGGATAAGCGGTTGATGTCCGTGGTTTCATGTTCACGGGGCCATCTGGCAGGGCGACACGAACTGGGCTAGGCCGCGCAGCATGAGCCTGACGAGCGCCCTGATCATTCTCGTGACCGTCCTTGTGACGACATTTATCTCGGGCATTTTCGGCATGGCCGGCGGTATCATCTTCATGGGCGTGCTGGCGGCCTTGCTGCCCGTGGCGACCGCCATGATCGTCCATGGAACGATCCAGATCTTCTCGAACGGCTATCGCGCCTTCCTGTGGCGGGGCCATATCAACTGGACGATCTTCCGCCGTTACGCGCTTGGCTCGCTTTTGGCTGTCGGCCTCTTGTTCGCGCTGTCCTGGCGACCGGGCCATCAGGTCGTCTACCTGATGCTGGGCCTGACCACGACGCTTGTGTGGTTGCCAAAATCGGTTGTCGATCTCGATATCCAAAAGCGTTTCCAGGCCGAAGGCGCGGGCTTCGTCGTGCAGGCGCTGAACACCGTGGCGGGCGTTGCCGGGCCGTTGCTGGACCTGTTCTTCGTGCGCACCGACATGACGCGCCACCAGATCGTGGCGACCAAGGCGGTGACGCAGGTTCTGGCGCATTTCGTGAAGGTCGTGTTCTGGAGCGTACCAGTGATCATGGCCGCTGGCACAGATGCCCTCCCCCCGGCCTGGCTGATCCTTGCGGCCATTCCGCTGTCCATGCTGGGCACGACGCTCGGCGGCAAGGTGCTGGAGCGGATGACGGACGTGAACTTCAAGAGGGGCATGAAATATCTCGTCACCGCGATTGGCGCGGTGATGCTGATGAAGGCCGCAGGCTGGATCTGAGGCTGCGCGCCTTGAGGCGTCCGTCAGCTTCAATGCGGCACACATGGGTAAAACTCCACTCATCTGAATGTATGTCTGCCGCATCATAGACTATTCGGCAACTTTATCTTATGAAGCCCAATCATCACCAGTAGTGATAATAGGGCCTGCTTCCATGAATCTGCGCACCATCGACCTGAACCTGCTGCCCGTGCTGGAGGCCGTCTATACGGAGCGCAGCCTGACGCGTGCGAGCGAGACGCTGCGCATCACGCAGCCTGCCGTCAGCAATGCGCTGGCCCGCCTCCGGGTGCATTTCGAGGACCCGCTCTTCGTGCGCGAAGGGCGCGGCGTGAAGCCGACGGCCATGGCCGAAGCGCTGATGCCGGCGGTGCGCGACGCGCTGGACCGGCTGCGCGCGGGCCTGGAATCCCGCTCAACATTTGAGCCAGCCCATTCAACCCGCGTGTTCAACATCTCAGCGCGCGATGCGGGGGCCTTCATGATGGCGCCTGCGCTGGCCAAGCGGATGGAAACCGAGGCGCCGGGCGTGCGCATCTCGTGGAGCCAGGTGAACCGCACGGCCATCTCGACCGAGCTTGCCTCTGGCCGCTTGGACCTTGCCATCGAGATCGACGGCCTGCGCGGCGCAGATCTGGAGCGCCAGCACCTGCTGGCGACGCCCTATGCCTGCGCCATCGCGAACGACCACCCGCTGGCCAACGAGCCGATGACGCAGGCACGCTTCCTGGAGCTACGACACATTGCGGTGTCGAGCCGGCGGGAGGGGCGGTCCTATGTCGAGGAGATCGTGCGGACCGCCGGGCACAGGATCACGCCGGTGCTGCGCCTGCCGCATTATATGCCGGCCATTGAGATCGTGCGGCAGACGCATCTGGCCGTGACGGCCCCGCTGCCGCTGGTCGAACATGCCGGCGTTAGGGTGTTCGCCCTGCCCTTCGACTATCGCCCCCTTGAAAGCGTGCTCTACTGGCGCCGGGAGAATGCGGAAGACCCGGCCCTGACCTGGCTGAAAGGCCTGCTGACCGAGATCGCAGGAACAGCCGAACAGGCTTGAACGCGCCCGCGCCGTGAGCTAGGGAGCAGCGGTCAATTGGGGAGTAGCCAGCCGGTGCGTGCACCGGGCCTCCATGTCAACATACTCGGCTGAGAGGCCGTGGTGTGGAGGGAGCGGGTCACCGTTCGGGCGAGACCAATGACGTCGCATTCCTGTCCGGGCCGGGCATGGGGTGCAGCGTCATTGTGTCATCAAGTGCCCGGCCCGGAGACAATACAATGGAAGCCCTCTTCACCTCTACCGCTGTCGTCGCGCTGGCCGAAATCGGCGACAAGACGCAGCTGCTCGCAATCCTGCTTGCCACGCGCTTCAAGGCACCATGGTCCATCGTGGCGGGCATCTTCGTCGCGACGATTGCCAATCACTTCCTGGCCGCGCTGGTGGGCTCGCAAGCCGCTGCCCTTCTGGATGGGCAATGGTTCCGCTACCTGATCGCCGCCTCGTTCATCGCCATGGCGCTGTGGACGCTGGTTCCGGACAAGGTGGACGATCTGGACGACAAGCCAGCCCGCTTCGGCGCCTTCGTCACCACGGTCATTGCCTTCTTCCTGGTCGAGATGGGCGACAAGACGCAAATCGCGACCATTGCGCTGGGTGCGCGTTTCGAGAACCTTGTCCTCGTCACCATGGGCACGACGCTCGGCATGATGATCGCCAATGTGCCGGCTGTGTTCCTCGGCCATGAACTGATCAAGCGCGTGCCGATGAACGTCGTGCGCATGACTGCGGCGCTGCTTTTCCTCGTTATCGGCCTCTGGCTGTTGGCACAGACCGCCGGGGTGGTCTGACACGGCGCAGGATCATGGCGTGACGTCCTCTTCGAACAGCTTTTTCAGCCCGTATACCCTTATCGTCGATTCAAGGTCGAACATCCTGCCTGACATCTGAGCGTTGCGCAGTTTCAGGGCTCTTGCGATCTCGGGGTCACTCCGAAGCGCCAGAACGCCGTCGGCCATCTCTTCCGGACTGACGGTGAGTGTGCAGGGATAGTCGATCGTGAGAAGCCCGACAGCTGCGCCCTTGGTGGCATATTCCCTGTCGCCGCAATTCTCGCTGAGGTCGCGGTGCAATGATGGCTCAATCGCCATGCGGAAGAGGTCACGATAGCGGGACGACTGCCCCTCTGACTGGACGATTGAAAACATCGGTGTGTTGTAAATGCCGATAGCGGTTTCGCGCAGGCCGACGTCGGAAATCAGCGCCAGCGAACCCGACGCCACGATCTCGTCAAAGGTCGCCCGTCTGCGTTCATACCAATTGTACTGGCTCGCGCGGTAAGCGTTGATCAGAATGGTCTCGTCATCCATCACAGCCTGTCCCGACAGCCCCAGATAGGCCTCTTCGCCCGCTCTGGACGTAACAGAATTGTATTGGAGAAGGGCGCTTGCGTATTCCAGTTCAGCGTGAAGTTCCGCCTTCAACCTTTCGGTATAGACGGCGGCACGGGCGCGATCCTGACGCGCCTCATTCCAGTTGTTCACCTGGAAACCGGCAAAGACACCGAACACAACGATCAGGAAGTCGATCGCGATAGCGGTCCATTCCTGGTGCTTTACGTGAGAAATGACACGGCGCAGTATCATGGCGTTTGCTCCGCGTTGGATTGGCTTACAGGTCGTCCGCTCTCGGCATATGTGGCGAGGCTTGCTGCATAGGTGTCGAGCTTTGCCGAGACCTGCCCGATATATATTGTGTAGAGATGCTGGGTGATCGCGGCATTGGAGGCGAGCGCAATGATTTGCGTATTTCCGCAAATACCTTCCGGTGTCAGAATCCGGTATTGATCCATGCCGCTCACTTCCACCAGGCCGGGACTGAGCTGCAGCCCCTCCTCGCTGGTCAGGCTCAGGCCTGCTGCACCATAGGCGGCCTGTTCGACATCCTGTTTGATCCGGATATAGCGCTGCCACTGGCGATCCACGAAAGTCATCTGGTCGGCCATCTCGCGCACGCCGTCGCGTATCTCAGACGACTTGATCAGGGAGAGCCGGCCTGTCTCCAGCGCCTCATTGGCAGAGGCGAGGGAAAACCGGGGCGGCGGAAAGTCACCGACTTCCAGGATCAGGCCCTTCATCTCGTCATCCATCGCGAGACAACCTGCCTTGTCGTTCAGGCGCGCCACCAGGCGTTTCACGCCGTGCAGGATGAGGTTGTGGAGAGTGAGATAGTCCGCCATCTCCATGCGCGCGTCTTCGGCCTCGACGATCATGCGAGACAGCAGGTCAGCTTCATTGGCCCGCATGACGCGCGCGGCATTCCAGTTATTCACCTGCAGGCCGAGGAACACGCCGAGCACGACGATCAGCGTCTCCACCGCGACGGTGAACCAGTCCTGCTTGCGGAAAGCGTCCGTGAGGCGGCGCAGTATCATGATGTCCCCCGACATGCCTTTGAGGGAAGGCTAGTGGGTTTTCCAGGGACTGAACAGCGCCAATCGCGAACCGGGCTAGCGCGCCACGGTTGGGGCGATCACGTCCACGAAGGGCTTGCGGAGGATTTTCTTGTTTCCCGCAAGGGCCGCAGCTGGCAGCGCCTTGAGGCGTTCGGCCTCGGCCATGGCTTCGGCCAGCACCTGGTCTGGCGCGACAGCCTTGTCGAGATAGCCGACGGTAACGGCCTCTTCCGGCGTGAACAGCGTGCCCATGATGACAGATTCGGTGAGGTAGAGCGGGTGCAGCCGCGCCTTGCACAGTTCCAGAGCGAACACCGGCAGCACCATGCCGATCTGCGTCTCATTGGCGCCGATTTTGTAGGGGCCGGTCGCGCCGATGCGCTTGTCACAGCCGAGCAGGATGAAACAGCCCATCGCGATGCCGTGCCCGGTACACGCAGCCACGACAGGCATGGGCAGGGTAAACAGGCGCAGCGCCAGCGCGCCGCCGCCATTGACGAGACTGCGCACTTCCTCCGGCGAGGCGCCCATGATCGTCTTCAGATCAAAACCCGCAGAGAACCTGTCCCGCCGCCCGGTGATCACGACGGCCTTCGCCTCTTTCTCGGCCTGGTCGAGCGCGGCGTTCAGCGACTCGAGCATGGCCGGGCTGATGGCATTGGCCTTGCCGTCATCCATGGTGATGATGGCGATGTCATTCTCGATTTTGATCGTGGCGGTCATGAGGAACTCCCTGTTTCCCGAAAGCTTAGGCCCGCCCTGCCCTTGCGGGAAGCAAGCCTGACGTTACGGGGGCTTCCAGAAAACTCAGGCCCCGCCGAGGGCCACGCTGTACTGTTCATCGCGTTCAGATGCCAAACGGCTCCGGACGGTTTCGGCGTCATATCCGAACTCGGCAAGCGCCCGACCCGCCATCTGGAGGCCGGATTCGATCGCATCGGGAATGACATGGTTCGCACCGGCCTCGCGCAGCCGCGCAGCATGTTCATGGTCGCGCGCGCGGGCGACAATGGGCACATCCGGACGCAGCGTGCGGAAGGACCTCACCATGGCCTCCGCTGCTGCCACATCGTCCACCGTCACGACAAACAGGCGCGCGCCATCAGCCCCCGCACTGCGGAGAATTTCAGGGCGCGCAGCGTCGCCCAAGAAGACCTGCCAGCCGTCTTTGCGCTCTCTTGCAAGCCGCACGACGCTCCGCTCCAGCGCGACGATATCGGTCTCTTCCGTATCGAGGATATGAGCTACCGCCTGACCGACACGGCCGAAACCCGCAATGATGACGTGCCCCTCAAGTTCGGAGAAATCCGCATCGAGCGCGCCAGTCGGCTCCCGCTTCTCCAGCCGGGACACCGCGAACGTCCCGAGGCGGCCAAGAACCGGGATCAGCAGCATGGAGAGGCCTGCAACCGCAGCCACCATGCCGGACACATCCGCGTCCAGCACGCCAGCTGAACCGGCGGCGGCGATCACAACGAAAGCAAACTCGCCTGCCGGGGCCAGCAGGAAAGCCGCCTCGAGCGCGAGCAGCCTGTCGCCGGCAAACAGCCGGCACGCGGCGAACACGATCAGGAACTTGACCAGGAGCAGCGCCACCAGCGCGCCGAGGATCAGACCCGGCCGGGTAACAAGGGACGGCAGATCGAGCGCCATACCGACCGTCATGAAGAAAACGCCGAGCAGCAGCCCCTTGAACGGTTCGAGATCCACCTCTGTCTGGTGCTTGAACTCGGTCTCGCCAAGCAGCAAGCCAGCAAGGAAGGCGCCGAGGGCGAGCGACAGACCCGCCGTGGCGGTGATGGTCGCGGCGCCCACCACGGTCAGCAGCGTCAGGGCCATCAGAAAGTCGCGCCCGCCCATCATGGCGGCGAGCCGAAACATGGGTCGCAGCGCAAACCTCCCGATCAGCATGATCAGCGCAATCGCCAGAAAGCCCTTCACCGCCGCCTCCAGCAGAGCCGCTGAGACGTTGGCGTTCTCGCCAACACTCATGAAACCAACAAAGATAAGGATCGGCGCGACGAGTATATCCTGGAACAGGAGCACGCTGAGCGCCGCACGCCCGACAGGTCGGCTGGCGCGCTTCTGCTCGATCAGGATCTGCATGACGATTGCCGTCGAGGACAGCGCGAGCGCCAGGCCGCATATGATGGCCGCCTCCGCTGGCAACCCTGCGAAATAGACCACCGCGCCGATAGCAGCTGCGCTCAACGCCGACTGGAGGCCCCCAGCCCCGAACACCGCGCGGCGGAGCGACCAGAGCTTTTCAAACGAGAATTCGAGGCCAAGGAGAAACAGGAGGAAAAGGATGCCCAGTTCCGCGAAAGGCGCGGCGGCCTCTGGGTCCGACACGGACACATATTCCAGCCACGGCTGCACATGCGTGAGCGATCCCAGCGCAAACGGCCCCAGCGCCACCCCGGCCAGCATGAATCCAACGACTGCTGGCAGACGGAGATAGCGGAAAACCGGCACAACCACGCCAGCCGCAAACAGGAAGATCAGCGCGTCCTTCACAAGAAGGTTATATCCGTGTCCGTCCATATCAGTTTCGCCGCGCGCGGAAGAAAGCCTTTAGCTGGGCGCTCGCTGTCTCGCCTGCCATCTCATCCTGCTCGACCGCTGGCCGCCAGTGGCACGTCGGCTGCTCGAAGAAGCGGGCGCCATGGATGACCGCCCCGCCCTTCGGGTCGCAGGCGGCAAAGACCAGCTTGCCGATACGAGCAAGGCTGATCGCCCCGGCACACATCGCACACGGCTCAAGCGTCACATACAGGTGCAGGTCGGTCAGGCGGTAATTACCCAGCTTCGCGGCGGCCGCACGCAGGGCGACGATCTCCGCGTGCGCCGTCGGGTCATGAGCTGCGATGGGGGCATTGGCGCCCTCTGCGACGATCTCGCCAGTCGCCGGGTCCACAATCACCGCGCCGACAGGCACTTCGCCAGCTTCAGCCGCCAGCCCGGCCAGCTCAAGCGCACGCGCCATCGGGGAGAGGGTAATTGTCATGGGCGAGAGATCGCCCTACACGCCAGGAAAGTAAAGAGCAGGTGCGTCCCCCATGCGGATCATTGCAGGCGAACACAAAGGCCGCGCCATCGCGGCGCCGAAAGGCCAGTCGACCCGGCCCACGGGCGACCGGGCGCGTGAGGCCGTGTTCAATCTCATTGCCCATGCGGCCTGGGCCCCGCCAATTGATGGCGCGCGGGTGATCGACCTGTTTGCAGGCTCCGGCGCGCTCGGCCTTGAGGCCATGTCACGCGGCGCGGCCTTCTGCGTGTTCGTCGAAACCGATGCCGGCGCGCGCGGCACGATCCGCGCCAATTGCGAGACGCTGGGCCTGTTCGGTACGACCAGTATCCAGCGCCGCTCGGCGAGCGACCTTGGCCCCATCCCGGCAGGCGTCGGCGAACCGTTTACAATCGCCTTCCTCGACCCGCCCTATAGCAAGGGCCTCGCCGAACCGGCGCTGGAACAGCTCGCCAAGGGCGGCTGGCTCACCGAGGACGCTATCGCGATTGTCGAGACAGCCGCAGACGAAATGCTGGCCTTCAATGGCTGGGAGATACTGGACGCGCGCACTTACGGCGCCGCAAAGGTCAGCTTCCTGCGCCGCGCCTAGATTTCGAGGAATTCCTTGCGCAGGTCGATATTCGAGGTCTTGCCGCCGACAAGATGCGCGTCATCGGTCAACCATGCGTCGGCAGCGACCCGGCCAAGGTCGCGCAGCTTCGTCAGGAAGTCCCAGCTCGTGTCATACTTGCTGCTGAGATCGAGGCCCAGCAGGTCCCTGCCGCCACGGATGGCGTGGATGTTCAGACGGCGGTATTTCTTCATCACCGTTTCGCGCAACATGCCCTCAT
This sequence comes from Alphaproteobacteria bacterium, assembly GCA_018827375.1. GTDB lineage: Bacteria > Pseudomonadota > Alphaproteobacteria > Caulobacterales > Hyphomonadaceae > Hyphomonas. The sequence continues at coordinate 205,040 of JAHJYW010000048.1, read as the reverse complement.
CAATCAGGCGCTGCACGAAGGCGATGGCGCGCAGCTCGCCGATCAGTGACGCATTGAAGCTGATCTCGTTGATGCGTTCGGAAATCTCGCCCGCACGACGTGGTATGCCCGGCCGCGCCAGCGGATTGAGCATGACGAGCAGGACATCGCGCGGTGAGCCGGAATAGACCAGCGGGAAGAGGCTCGGATTGCCCATATAGCCACCATCCCAATAGGGGTTGCCGTCGATCTCCACCGCCTGGAAAACCTGCGGCAGGCAGGCAGAGGCAAGGACCGTGTCAACGTTGATCTCCCCCCGCTCGAACACTTTCACGCGGCCGCTCTCGACATTGGTCGCCGAGAGGAAAAGTTTGATCCCGGATTCATGCAAGGCGTCGAAATCAATCTCGGCATTGATGATCTGGCGCAGGGGATTGAGGTTGAACGGGTTGAAATCATAAGGGCTGGCAAGGCTTTGCAGCGCACTGGCATAGGCAAAGGCCATCGCGCCCCATGTGCCGAACGGCGCCATGCCGCTGCCGGAGTGCGACACGCCGCGCCAAATAGCCTCGAGGCTCTTCTTCGCGCCGGCCGCGCCATCCTTTGCGAAGCCGGATCCCCAAGCCGCAGCATTGATCGCGCCTGCTGAAGTTGCGGAGATCGCGGCGATATCGAGATCGCTTTCCTCGGCCAGACGGTCGAGGACGCCCCACGTATAGGCGCCATGCGCACCCCCGCCCTGAAGGGCCAGGCTGATGGAGCGACGCTTTGGTGGCTTTGCCATATCGAATTCCTTGTTATGACTTGGGCCTATCGACCAAAGGTATAGGAACAATGACCTCGGAAACCCCGGACCCCGTCATGCGCCCCATACCTGCTGTGGGAACAGCCTGCTTTCGCGGTGATGACGTGCTTTTGATCAGGCGCGGGACCAAGCCGCTGGCGGGAGACTGGTCGATTCCGGGCGGAAAACTGGAATTCGGCGAGAGTCTGGCTGACGGCGCCCTGCGTGAGCTGCACGAGGAAACCGGCGTCATAGCACGCATGGTCGGCCTGGTTGACGTGGTCGACGCCATTTTTACGTCCCGGCGCACCGGGGACACCGCCCGCCACTATATCCTGTTCGACTATGCCGCCGTGTGGGAAGCTGGCGAGCCAATTGCGGGCGACGATGCAGCCCATGCGGAATGGATCTCGCCCGACCGTCTGGCGACGCTTGGCCTCTGGGATGAGACCCGGCGTATCATCGAAGCCGCCCGGGCCCTCGTCGGGAACGGCTCAATTATCGCTTGACCCTCCGCAGGGTCAGCTATGTGTTGTCGCCAAAACAATCCCTGAGGAGACACCAATGACCTATGCACCTTTCGACCTGACCGGCAAAACCTGCCTTGTGACCGGCGGCAACCGCGGCATTGGCCTCGGCATGGCCGAAGCGCTCGCCGCGTCCAACGCCGATGTCGCCATCTGGGGCCGCAAGGCCGATGCCAACAAGGCCGCTGTCGCCAAGCTTGAAAAGCTTGGCACCGGACGCGTCGCAGCGTGGGAAGTGGATGTCGGCGAAGAGGCCGAAGTGGTGAAGGCCATGGCCGATACCGAAGCGCATTTCGGCCGCATCGATACGTGCATCGCCAATGCCGGCGTCGGCCGCGGCGCAGCAAGCTTTGAGGAAATGACGCTCGAAACCTGGCGCTTCAATCACCGGATCAACATGGAAGGCGCGTTCTTCACCCTGCGCGAAGCCGCGAAATCCATGGTCAAGCGTGCCAAGGCGGGCGATCCGGGTGGCTCACTGGTCGGCACGGCGTCGCTGGCCGGCATAGAAGGCGCTGGCCGCAACCAGGCCTATGCCTCGACCAAGGGCGGCCTGATCTCGATGATGAAAGCCATCGCCGTCGAATACGGCCGTTACAATATCCGCAGCAACTCGATCCTGCCGGGCTGGATCGCCACTGACATGACCGAAGCGGCCCAGGACAATGACACGTTCACGACGAAGGTCATCTCGCGCGTCCCGATTCGTCGCTGGGGCGAACCTGAGGATTTCGGCGGCATGGCTGTCTATCTCGCGTCTGACGCCTCAGCCTATCATTCCGGCACGACGCAGATCATCGATGGCGGCTATTCCGTCTTCTAGGCCGGGCAACATGCGGGCATGAAAAAAGGGCCGCTCCGGAAACGGAACGGCCCTTGTTCAGCTCGGCTGGTGCCGAAGCCTATTCTTGTGGCTCTTCGGTAGCTTCTTCAGTCGCTTCAGCGACGTCGTCAGCGGCTTCGTCGAGCGATTCAGCAGCGTCATCGAGCGCTTCGTCTGCAGCTTCCATCGAGTCAGAAGCAACTTCGGCGGTGGCTTCAGCAGCGGATTCTGTCGCGTCTGCAGCAGCTTCAACAGCTTCCGAAGCGGATTCGACAGCGGCTTCAGCGGCAGGTGCGGCTTCTTCTTGCGGGCTGCATGCGGCGAGTGCCAGCGCAGCAGCGCCGATGATCATGATGTTCTTCATTATGTTACCCCTGTTGTTGGTCAGATGACCGGGAAGGCCCATAGCACTTCTCGGTCATTACTAAAAGTTCATTTTATCATTCAGTCGTGTTGTTCCGACTGTTGATTCCTTATAAAGGAAAAAGCCCTCTCCCGACAGGGAAAGGGCGAATTCCGATACAATGGCCGCTATTCGGCATCCGGTGTGGATACTTCAACGTCCACTTCGGTGTCAGCGTGGCCTTCATGAGCGGCTTCTGCTTCAGCGTCGGCTTCGTCTTCTACGATGACTTCGCCTTCAGCATCGCCTTGAGCTTCGACTGTTACTTCTGCGTCGTCATCAACCACAACTTCTGCAGTCGTGTCAGCGTCTTCAACGACAGTGACATCAACGTCAGGCGTCACGGTGACTTCTTCTGTTGGGCCCATAGCCATGGCACCACCAGCAAACAGGGCTGCAATCGCAGCGCTTGCAAAAAGTTTCGTCATAGGAGCTTCCCCTCATTTGACTTATTCACACCGAGTGGACGATTCCCTCGGCTTGAGGTGGTATTTGACTGCAGATCGCGGCGGGAATGGGGCAGACTGTGGGCGATTGTGTCCATGCGGAAGCAGTCTCGCCCCTCTTGCGTTGACGCTGGGGCGGGCAATTAGCGTCCACAATACGAAATCCATTACAGAAAGGACGCCTCTCGATGGCCCTCAAAACCGCACTGACAGAACTGCTGAAAGTTGAACATCCGATCATGCTGGCGGGCATGGGCGGCGTTTCATACGCCGAGGTCTGCGCTGCCATGTGCAATGCGGGCGGTTATGGCGTGCTCGGCATGGCCGGCACCGGCCCGGACTTCATCGCCGCACAGATGAAACGCGTGCGCGAGTTGACCGACAAGCCGTTCGGCGTCGACCTGCTGGCCGCAAGCCCGGAAAGCCTTGAGGAATCCGTCGATGTCATCATCAAGGGCGGCGCCGATTCGTTCGTAGCCGGTCTTGGCGTACCGCTGCCGATCATGAAGCGTCTGAAAGATGCCGGCGTGAAGGTCATGGTCGTCGGCGGCGCGGTGAAACACGCGATCAAGGCTGAACAGGCTGGCTGCGACGCGGTGATCCTGCAAGGTGGCGAAGGTGGCGGCCATACGGGCCTCGTCGGCACGATGCCCCTCGTGGCGCAGGCTGTGGAAGCCGTGAACATCCCGGTTATCGCCGCTGGCGGCATCTATGACGGACGCGGCCTCGCCGCCGCCCTCGCCCTCGGCGCCTGCGGTGTCTGGATGGGCACGCGCTTCATCGCATCGGAAGAGGCGCACGCCGCCAATATGTACAAGCAGGCCGTGGTTGGCGCAGGCGATACGGACACGACCCGCACGCGCTGCTATTCTGGCAAGCCGATGCGCTGCCGCACAAATGATTATATCAATGACTGGGAATCGCGCCCGGAAGACATCCAGCCCTTCCCGCACCAGGCCATCCACTCGACCCAGACGGGCGTCATTGGTGGCATCGGCGGGATTGTCGATGAAGCAAAGCTCAATGAGGACACGTCCTGCTTCGCCATGGGCCAGTCAGCCGGCGGTGTGCAGGAAGTGAAACCTGTTGCAGCCATCGTTGCCGATATCATGCGCGACGCCGAAGCGGCCATCGACCGCATGTCCGGCCTGCGCACCAGAACGAACGCCTGATCCAAAAGACCGGCCAGCACAAATGTGTCTGGCCGGTCATGATCGTTTCGGTTTATTCGGCAGGTGACAGCCTCAGCAGGCGTCCGCCTTCTCCATCCTCCAGCACATAGATCGCGCCGTCGGGGCCCTGCTCCGGTTCGCGGATACGCTTGCCCCATTCATAGCGGGCTGCTTCGGAGGCCTCAGGTGCCCCGCCGCCATCGCCTGAAGCAGGCTCAAACGAAACACGCACCAGCGCCTTGGACGAAAGGCCGCCGATAAAGGCATCGCCTTTCCAGTCTGCAAACGTGTCGCCATCATAGAACATCAGGCCAGCCGGGCTGATGGCGGGCACCCAGGCGACAGCTGGCGCCTCGAAGACCGGCATGCTCGCATGGCTCGGAATTTTGGTGCCATTATAGTGTTCGCCCTCGGAGACGAACGGATAGCCATAATTCTTTGACCGGACGATCAGGTTGAGCTCATCGCCGCCCTTCGGCCCCATCTCCTGCTCCCAGAGGCGGCCTTCGCTGTCGAACGCAATGCCGAGCGGATTGCGATGGCCGAGCGTCCAGACCTGGTCGGCCTCGTCGCCATTGCCATAGAAGGGGTTGTCTTCAGGCACACTGCCATCCTCATTTACACGGATGATCTTGCCGAGATTCATTGCCATATTCTGGGCTGGATTGAACTTCTGACGCTCGCCGGAACTGATGAACAGGTGGCCGTCAGGCGATACGGCCAGACGGTGACCATAATGGCCATTGCCCTGAACCTTCGGCGACTGCTGCCAGATCACTTCGCGGTTTGACAGTGTTGCGCCTGTATCGGTCAGCGTCAGTGTCGCGCGCTCCACGAGGGCGCCGCTCAAACTGTCATCATCCGCGTGGCGTTCGACGTAGGACAGGAACACAGTGCCATTGCTGGCGAAATCCGGGTGAAGGATGAAATCGCCCATTCCGCCCTGGCCGCGTGCATCAACGGTCGGCGCATTGGAGACTTTATCGAGCTTTTTGCCTTCCGTCGAAAGCAACCAGATGTCGCCCACCTTCTCGGTAACGATGGCGCGGCCGTCCGACACAAATGTCATCGCCCATGCGCTGGAGAATGTTTCGAGCGGAGTCGCCGCCAACTTCATTCCGTCCGTACCCGTTATTATTTCCGGTGCTGCATTCTGCGTCAACGCACTGGTGGCGCTACCTTGCGCAGACGCGCAATGACAGAGGACGAGCGTGGAGGCGATGGCGCCAAGCGCGCGCGTGGAATGAAGTGACATTATTTCTCCTTATGATTCGTGATTTCCATGGCACGCACTGTACGTGCGTCCCTCCGGAACGGATCGTTTTAACGACTCGCTTTTCGACTTCGAAAGCGTGTCGCGTGCTGGAACAAGTCCTGCGCCGGGTAGTTGTTCCGACATAGAGCACTCATAGGAGACATACATGCCCAGTCAAAAAGAAATCGAGAAGAAACTTTGGTCCGAATTGAAGTCGGATCGCACGATCATGCTTGGTCTTGAAAGCGGCGCCGGCGGCGGCGCCCAACCCATGACCGCTATCCTTGAAGACGATGAGCGCGGACCTGTCTGGATCTTCTCGTCAATCGACGTTGATCTCGTCAAGGCGCTCGACATGCGTCCCGTTCCTGCCGTCGCACAATTTGTCTCGAAAGGTCACGGCCTCTTCGCCGCGCTGCACGGCCAGCTGCAAGTCCAGAATAATCCGGCCATGGTCGAGAAGTTGTGGAACCCGTTCATTGCTGCCTGGTATGACGGTAAGGACGACCCGAAACTGCGCCTCATGCGGCTTGATCTTGACCATGCTCATGTATGGCTGAACGAGAACAGCGTATTTGCAGGCATCAAGATGTTGTTCGGTACCGACCCGAAAAAGGACTACAAGGACAAGACGGCTGACATAAGCCTCTAGGTCTCAGCCAAATTCAGACTTGTCGATCAGATGCTTCAGCGGTTCGCCGTTGAAGTATCTGTGCAGGTTTTCAATAAACGTATCGTCGGCGCCGATGACTGTCCCGTGGGTCTGTGGGCTGTCATGCGGTGTCAGCGTGATTTTGGGATGCGTCCAGAGCGGATTGCCCTGCGGCAATGGCTCTTCCGACGCCACGTCCAGCGCTGCGTGGCCGGGCCGCCCCGCGTCGAGCGCGGCTAAAAGGTCAGGCTCGTTTACCAGCGCGCCACGCCCGAGATTCATGAAGAGAGCATCGGGGTTCATCGCGGCGAAGAATTCCGCATTGGCCATGCCCTCTGTCTCCGGCGTGTGCGGCACGCAGACAAGAACCACATCAGCATCCGGCAACTCGGCCATAACATCATCAGGGTGCACGATACGGTCAGCACCTTCGACCAGGCCCTGCGATCGCTTCACACCCGTCACCTGACCACCCAGCGCCATCACGCGCCGTCCGGTCGACGATCCAATCGAGCCGAAGCCCACGATCAACCATTTTGACCCACGGATCTCGCGCGAATCCAGACGCTCCCAGATTCCTTCGGCTTGCTGCGCCCGATGTGTCGGCCCGTGCCGGAAATAATCCAGCGCCTGCCAGAGGGCCCATTCGGACATGGCTTCTGATTGCGTATGGTTCGTCGTGAATTGATTGGCCGCTTTGCCGATCATCACGAAAGCCGGGTTTTCAATGCCTGCCGCCGCCGACTGGAACCAGTCGAGCCGCCCGCCGCTCACAACAGCCAGCATGAATGTGCGCACATGCGGCCCCCAGAAGGCGTCGGCCGTACCGAAGACAATCTCGGGTTTCGGCTCTGTCACCGTCTCCCCAGTGGATGCCTTGGAGAAGACACCATTATCGTCCATGACGATCATATTGAGTTTGTCTTCAAGGCCCTTGAGCCGTGGAGCGATGCGCGCGAAGGTCTTCGCATGAACAAGACAGTCTTTCATGGCGCCCTGCTTAGCGCGCTCCTGCTTGCGGGCGCAAGCAATGCCGCGGCGCAATCGGGCATTCCCCTGCGTGGGCCTGACTATTTCCGCGATGCATCCGAGCTTGCGGCGACCCTCGGCTCAGCCCACGCCATCCGGGTCCGCTGCAATGGCCGCGAAGACCAGTATTGGCGCCGCTACATGGCGGACCTGCTGCGCTATGAAGCGCCCGAGAAGGGCAATTTGCGCTCATCCCTCGTCGAGGGCTTCAACAACGCCTACACCCGCACAAGCGCCCAGTACCTCAGCTGCGACAACCGGGCGATCGAGGCCGAAGCCCGGTTTGCCCGTGACGGGCAGGACATCTCAGGGCGCATGGCGACACACTATTTTCCCAAGGACACCCGCAAGCGAGGACCTAACTGATGATGAAATGGCTGATAGCAGGCGCCGGTGCGCTGCTGGCGACTGCGTGCACGGGTCTCAACCCTGCGCCACTTGAAGACGACCCTGCCCCATTTGATGCCGCCGCCAAGCCTGGCCCGGGCGACCGCATGCTCGCTGGCCGCCCTGTCGGCGTCCGCTCCGCTGTTGTCGCCCCAAGCGCCGCCGCAGCCACGGCGCATCCCTTGGCCACGCAGACTGCGCTGGATGTCATGAAGGCCGGCGGCAACGCCATGGACGCCGCCATCGCCGCGAACGCCATGCTTGGCCTCGTCGAGCCCACCGCCAACGGCATTGGCGGCGACCTCTTCGCCATTGTCTGGGACCCGCAGACGAAGCAGCTTTACGGCTATGATGGCTCCGGCCGCTCGGCCATGGGCGCAACGCTGGCCGACGTTCAGGCCAAGGCCGACCAGTATATGGACGGCAAGGAAATCCCGCCCTTCGGCACAGCGCCCGTCACCGTGCCCGGCACGGTCGACGCCTGGTATGCGCTGCACGACAAGTTTGGCAGCCGCCCGATGCTGGCAAACCTCGAGCCCGCGATCCGCTATGCCCGCGACGGCGCACCGATCCCCGAAGTCATTTCCTATTACTGGAGCTTCGGCCCGAAACGCTTCGAGCCCGCGCATGAAAGCGGCATGCTCGAAGAATATGACAATGCGAAGAAAACCTATTTTTCGCCCACGCCGCATGAAGGCAGCATTTTCACCAATCCGGACCTTGCCGACACGCTGGAGCGCATTGGACAGAAGGGCCGCGACGAATTCTACAAGGGCGAAACCGCCCGGACCATGGACACCTATTTCAAGCGCATCGGCGGCCCGCTGCGCTATGAGGACTTCGCAAAACACACCGGCGAATTCGTCGAGCCGGTCTGCGTCACCTATCGCGCCGACTACAAGGTCTGCGAACTGCCACCTGCCACGCAGGGCATCACCGCGCTGCAAATGCTGAAAATGCTGGAGAAGTTTGACCTCAAGGCGATGGGATATGGCTCAGCCGATGCCCTGATGGCCCAGATCGAGGCCAAGCGCATCGCCTTCGCCGACCGCGCGCATTATTTCGCCGACCCCAAATTCTCGCGCATAGACGCCAGCGCTTTTCTCAAGACCGACCGCCTCGATCGTCAGGCCGCCGCGATAAAAATCGACAAGGCGATGGACCGCGTTCCGAACTTTGCCTTTGGCGAGGTCGAACCATCGATAACGGCGGAGGAAGCTGCAGCCGCTGACGCCAAGCTCAAGCAGGGCGATACGACCTATCTGACCGTCACCGACAAGGACGGCATGATGGTCTCGCTGATCCAGTCCAACTATCGCGGCATGGGTTCAGGCCTCGTCGCTGACGGGCTCGGCTTCATGTTCCAGGACCGGGGCCAGCTGTTCAGCCTCGACCCCAACCACCCGAACGTCTTCGAACCCGGCAAGCGCCCCTTCCACACGATCATCCCGGCCTTTGCCTTCAAGAAAAACATGCCGTCCTGCCAGACCCGCGCCATGCCCATTGATCAGGCCTGCCCGTTCGAACCCTGGCTCAGCTTCGGCCTGATGGGCGGCGGCATGCAGCCCCAAGGCCATGTGCAGGTGATCCTGAACCTCGTCGATTTTGGCATGGGCCTGCAGGAAGCCGGCGACGCAGCGCGCTGGGAACATGTCGGCGGCTGCGAGCCGACCAACGGCTTCAGCGGCGACCCATGCGAAGCCGACAAGGGAACCGTCCAGCTTGAAAGTGGCATCCCGCCCGCCGCCCGCGCGGAACTCGAACGGCGTGGCCAGACCGTCAAATGCTGCGCGGCCAATGCCGGTGGCTATCAGGCCATCATGCGTGACTTTGAGAGTGGCGCCTGGATCGCCGCCACCGAAATGCGCAAGGACGGCGTCGCTGATGGCTACTAAGGTCGCAGACGCCCCCCCCGAAGCCCCCCGCGACTGCCCCTCTGCCCCCGCCTCGTGACCTATCGCGAGGCGGTTGCCGCACGCGAACCGACCTGGTTCAACGGCGCCGTGCCAAGCTTCGGAGATGAAACGGCCCGTCTTCTGGTCGTAGGCCTCGCCCCCGGCGTGACCGGGGCCAACCGCACAGGCCGCCCCTTTACGGGCGACTGGGCGGGCGATCTCCTCTATGCGACTCTGGAAAAATACGGTTTCTCGTCAGGGACTTACGCGGCAGACCCCGAAGACGGCCTGAAGTTGAAAAAGGCCATGATCACCAATGCGGTACGCTGCGTACCGCCGGAGAACAAGCCGGTCGGCGCCGAAATCAACACCTGCCGTCCGTTCCTCCAGTCGCGCATCAAGGCCCTGCCCCACCTCAAGGTCCTGCTCTGCCTCGGAAAGATCAGCCACGACTCAACCGTGCGCACGCTGGGCCTGAAACTCAGCGCCCATCCCTTTGGCCATAACACGCGCTATGAGGTGGAGTTCGAAGGCCGCCCGCTGACCCTGCTGTCGAGCTATCATTGCAGCCGCTACAATACGAACACCGGCCGCCTGACAGCGGATATGTTCGAAGACGTGTTTGCGGCGGCGAAAGAGATCGCGGGCTAGGGCTTGGCCCTCACCCCTCCTTCATGATGCGGGCCTTCTGACGGGCCCAGTCGCGCTTGGCCTCAACTTCCCGCTTGTCGTGCGCCTTGCGGCCCGTCGCCGTGCCGATCAACAGTTTCGCAATGCCCCGGTCGTTGAAGTAGAGCTTCAGCGGCACGATCGTGCGACCGGCGCGCTCCACTTCCTGAGACAGCTTCACCAGCTCCCGCTTGGAAACCAGCAGCTTCCGCTTGCGCTTCGGTTCATGGTTGAACCGGTTGGCGGCATTATAGATCGGGATGTCGCAATTGATCAGGTACAGCCCGCCATCCTCAACGCTCGCATAGCTCTCGGCGATGTTCGCTTTGCCCTGGCGCAGCGACTTTACTTCGGAGCCGACCAGCATGATGCCGGCCTCCAGCGTATCCTCCACAGCGTATTCACGCCGGGAACGCCGGTTCTCTGCAACGAGGCCATCGCCCCTGCCCTTGGTCTGCGGTGTCTTTGACATGGGGTCTATTTAGGCACGGATGCCCGCGAGTGCCATAGCGGCATCAATCGTCTCGCGCGCGGCGGCGTCTGGCTGCGTGATCGGCAGCCGCACATCCGGCGCGCAAAGGCCAAGGCGCGACAGGGCATATTTGGCCGGTCCGGGTGATGGCGCACAGAACAGCGCCTTGTGCAGCGCGATCAGCTTGCGCTCGATCGCCTGCGCTCCGGCAAGGTCGCCGGCGTGAAAAGCGGCGTGCATGGCGGCGCACATGTCCGGCGCCACATTGGCCGTCACGGAGATGCAGCCCTTTCCGCCCATGGCGAGATAACCAAGCGCATTCGGGTCTTCGCCCGACAATTGCACGAACTGGGCTGACCCGATCAGGGCAGCATGCTGGCTGACACGCGCGACGTCGCCTGAAGCATCCTTGATGCCGACAATGTTCGGCAGTTGGGCAAGCCGCGCCACGGTTTCCGGCAAGAGATCAACAACGGTCCGGCTTGGCACATTGTAAAGCAGGACAGGTAGCGCAACGGCATCATTGATCGCCCTGAAATGCGCCTCAAGCCCTTCCTGGTTAGGCTTGTTGTAATAGGGGCAAACCACGAGCGCCGCGTCCGCGCCAACCGCCTTGGCATGCTCGACAAGGTCAATCGCCTCGTCAGTGGCATTGGAGCCCGCGCCCGCAATAACAGGCACGCGTCCTGCAGCAACTTCAACACAAAGCGTCACAACATCCTTGTGCTCTTCGGTGGTCAGCGTGGAGGTTTCACCGGTGGTCCCTACGGGCACAAGCGCGCTGGAACCGCCCGCAATCTGGCGTTCGACAAGCGCAGCAAAGGCCTTGCGGTCGACGGCGCCGTTCCGGAAGGGTGTGACCAGAGCTGGGATTGAACCATGAAACATCGTATTGTTGCCGTGATTAGGGAGTTGGTGGGAATTGTAGCGTAATATTTAACAATGCCTTCTCATGCTTTGGCGTAGAAATAAACTCCATGACAGCTCCATTGTACCGACCATTCGCCGTTTCCATTCTGCTGGGTCTCACAGCCCTCAGCGCTGCCGCGTCCGGCCTGCCGGATGCGCCGAGCCTGAAACCGCAGCGCGTCTACAACTCGCAGACGACAGACGCGAAGAATGCGGAAATCCTGCACAAGGCCCTCGACGCCGCGGGACGCTATGACTGGAACGAAGTTGCCGGTTTGCAGGACCGCGCAACCGACCCGGCCGTGCGCGACCTGATCCTCTGGATGCGCGCCAGTGCAGGCGTGCCGGGCATGGGCTTCGATGAAGTCAGGAGTGCCATGGAAACGCTGCCGACATGGCCGAAGACCGGCGCCATGCGCAAGCGCGCCGAGGAAATCATCGATCTGTCGTCCCTCAAACATGGCGACCGCATTCTCTGGCTCACCGAGTCCGGGCCGCGAACAGGCGCCGGCAAGATCGCCCTCGCCCGCAGCTACAAGGCCGTTGGCCAGTCGGCCAAAGCCGAGGCGCTGGTGCGTGATGCCTGGCAAAGCAATTCCATGGAGCGCGATCTCGAGCGCATCGTGCTGGCCACCTATGGCGGCCTGCTGACCGAGGCTGACCACCGCGCCCGTATCGAATTCCTGCTCTGGACGAACCAGCGCACCGCCGCCACCAACCTCAAACCGCTTGTCAGTTCCGATTATCGCAAGCTTGTCGATGCGCGTATCGCGCTGGCCGGTCGTGGCCGCAATGTCGACAAGCTGGTCGACGCCGTGCCCGCATCGCTGCAAGACAATCCCGGCCTTCTCTATGATCGCGCCCGGTGGCGCCGCACGCGCGGCAACCAGGAAGGCGCAACGCCGCTTCTGGTCAGCATCAACGCCAATGACGTGCCTGAAGCGGGTCGTTCCAAACTGTGGGACGAACGGAACGTCGCCATGCGCGACGATCTCAAATCCGGCAAATGGGCCCGCGCCTACCAGCTCGTCGCCCCGCATGCGATGACCGAGGGCGCCGACTATGCCGACGCCGAATGGGCGGCCGGCTGGATTGCCCTGCGCCTCAACAACAATCCCGACCGCAGCCTGAAACACTTCCAGGACATGACCGCGAGTGTCGGCACGCCGATCAGCCTCGCGCGCGGTGAATACTGGACAGGCCGCGCCGAAGACGCGCTCGGCCAGACCGATGCGGCCGTTGAGTCCTATGCCGGCGCTGCGAAATACAATTTCACCTATTATGGCCAGCTTGCCGCCGAGCGCCTTGGCCAGAAGAAGCTGTCTTTTGCGGCATCAACCGAGCCAACACAGGAACAGGTCGCTGCCTTCAACGCGCGTCCCATGGTCAAGGCCCTGCGCCTGCTTGGTGAAGCCGGCGAAGAACGCATGTTCCGCGAATTTGCCTATCACCTTGATGACCAGCTCGAGAACGAAGCCGATTTCATCCAGCTCTCACAGCTCGCCAGTCAATACCATGTGCCCGATATCGGTGTACGCGGTGCGAAAGCCGGTCTCGCCAAGGGCATTATCGCCACGGACGCTGCCTATCCGTTGGTCGACTATCCCATGCTGCGCCAGCCGCGGGTCGAGCGCCCGCTCATGCTTGCCCTGTCCCGCCAGGAAAGCGAGATGAACCCCAATGCCGTCAGCCATGCCGGCGCGCGCGGCCTGATGCAGTTCATGCCTGCCACCGCCCAGCGCGAAGCGCGCATGCAGGGCCTGCCCTTCCGCACGTCCTGGCTGACCGATGATCCGGGCTACAACATGACCCTTGGCGGCCAGCACCTCGACACGCTGCTCTCCCAGTTCAAGGGCAGCTACATCATGACCGCCGCGGCCTATAATGCGGGGCCGAGCCGGCCCAAGCAGTGGATCGAGGATTATGGCGATCCGCGCACCGGCCAGGTCGACCCGGTCGACTGGGTGGAATTCATCCCCTTCTCCGAAACGCGCAACTATGTTCAGCGCGTGCTTGAAAACACGCAGGTCTACCGTCAGCGCCTCGCTGGCACGCCTGTGGATATCGAGCTTTCGGAAGACCTGGATCGCGGCAAGAACTAGGCCTCTGTGGCCCGCCCGCCACTTGGCAGGGCGTCAAACTCCGTTAGGGTCCGGCCTGAACCGTTTCAGGAGTAAGCCCGCATGTTTCGTCCAGCCGCTTTGACTGCCCTCGCCCTCGTTCTGGTTGCCTGCGGAGGCCCCGGCAAGGACAAGTCGGACGCGGCGACAGCCGATGGCAATGGCCCGACCGTGCTGACGACGCCGAACGGACAGGGAACGGACTCAGTTTCCCCCGCAAGTGCGTCGACCACGCCCCTTCCAACCGCCGATCCGACCCTCGTTGAGCTCTACAAGCGCCTTCATGCGGCGCCTGAGCTCTCCTTCGAGGAAGCCAATACATCCGCGATCCTGGCGACCGAACTGCAGGGCCTCGGCTTTGAAGTCACCACAGGCCTCGGTCAGGACTGGGTGGTCGACAAGTCCATGAAGGACAATGGCCGCGTCATTGATGGCGTTGGCGGCTACGGCCTTGTTGGCGTGTTCCGCAATGGCAACGGCCCGACCGTGCTGATCCGCACCGACATGGACGCGCTGCCCGTGCCCGAACAGACCGGCTTTCCGTTTGCGTCCAAGGTCGAGGCGACCACATGGACCGGCGTCGAGAGCAACGTCATGCATGCCTGTGGCCATGATGTGCACATGACGACATGGGTCGGAACGGCGCGCGAGCTGATCGCCAACAAGAAGAAATGGAAAGGCACGCTGGTCATGATCGCCCAGCCTGCCGAGGAAATCGGCCTTGGCGCCGAAGCCATGCTGGCCGACGGCCTCTACACGCGCTTCCCCACGCCTGACTACAATATCGCCATGCACGTCTCCGCCGGTGCACCGGCCGGCACGGTGGAATATTCCAGCGGCTTCGCTCTCGCCAATGTCGACAGTGTCGACGTGGTGGTGAAAGGCGTCGGCGGTCACGGCGCCTACCCGCACACGACGAAAGACCCGATCCTCGTCGCCTCGAACATCGTCGTCGCGCTGCAAAGCCTCGTGTCGCGCAATACAGATCCGCAGGACAGCGCAGTTGTCACGGTCGGCTCGTTCAAGGCGGGCGCCAAGCACAACATCATTCCGGATGAGGCCACGCTGCTGATCACTGTTCGCTCGTATGACGACAAGACACGCCAGATGCTGCTCGATGGCATCAAGCGCATCGCGAAGGGCGAGGCTGAGGCCTTCGGCGCGCCTGAGCCCGAAGTCACGATCGAGAGCGACTACACGCCTGCCACCTATAACGACCCCGACACGACGGCCCGCACGATGAAAGCGGTCGGCAAGGCCATCGGCGCGTCGAATGTCAAACAGGTCAAGCCGGTCATGGGCGGCGAGGATTTCAGCCAGTACGGGCGCACGGAAGAGAAGATCCCCGGCGTGATCTTCTGGGTCGGTGCGGTGGAGCCAGCCAAATATGCAGAGGCGAAGAATGGCGGACCGACCCTGCCATCGCTGCACTCCTCAGGCTTCGCGCCCGACTATGACCCAACCATCGCCACAGGCGTGGAGGCCATGACAGCAGCTGCGATGGAGCTGTTCAAGGACTAGGCTCGCGCAGGGGGAGGCCAAACTTTCAACTTCCCAATGAAGTTAACAAAGGGTTAAGGTTCTCGCTCTTGTGGAGTGGGGACGCCAATGCTGGCTTTATTGAATGTGGAATGGCGGCCGGGATGGCCGCAATTGCGCAGCCTGACCAAGGACGACTTGTGGTTGGGCGTGTTTATGCTCTGTGTCGCGGCACTGGGCGCACTCGCCGTCGCAGTAACGGATCTGGAGAACACCAACGCCGTCTCAGGTTGGGTCGCATGGGGGCTTATTATCGGCGTGCCACTGGTCGCCTATGTTGCCCTCAGCCTGTTCGTTATCGCCAAGCGCTGGGATGCCACTCAAAAGGATGATGCGCCCGGCACCGAAGAGCATCCCGCCTTCCACACGGCTTTCCTGTTCCTGTTTCTCATCCTGTCAGTTCTGGCCTGGATCGCCTTCGGGCCGAACGTGCCCTTCGCGGCGTGGCCCTGGCCGGTTGACCTGACGCACCCGGTCCAGCGCAGCATCTATCTCGGCGCCATCGGCGCAGCGTTCCTGCCACTGCTTTATGGCTTCCATCTCGTTGCCGAGGAGTCTGGCGGCAAAGGACACGGAAACTACCTTAAACATCCCGAAGGCCCTGTCAGCATGGCCACGCTGCTGGGCGGGGTCGCCTTGATTGGCGCCATTGGCACAGGGGCTTGGGCGGCGGGCGAGCAGGTGTTCTCGATGGAGCAGAATTTTGGCCTCGTCATCATGGCGCTGGTCGTGATGGGCTTTCTCGCCTTCATCTTCCTGCCGCATCTTTCCAGCCTGATCGGGGAACGCGAAGATAGCGAGAAACCCAAGACCGCCGGTGCCGGCTTTGCCATGCATCCCGGCTATCTCGTCAGCGGCCTCGATGCAGCAATGGTGCGTCTTCTGGCTCCGCTCTCGGGCGCAACACAGGGCGGATGGATGGTCCCGCAACTCATCCTGCTAGTGGTCATGCTTCCGCTCTCGGCCATGGGCTATGCCCTGCCCCACCCGTGGGGCTTGGCGCCAATCGCAATTGCCAGCCTCATCATCTTCGGCCTCGGGCGCCGCTGGGCATGGGTCGAGGACGACCGCGAGAAAGCGCTTCGCATCCAGACCACACGCTCAGACCAGTTTCGTATCGGCTTTGCCAATGACCTGCGCGACGAGGCCCTCATGGGCTATGCGTGGCTCTTCGTGCTCGTGCCGCTGGCGCTGCGCCAGATCCAGATGCATTTTGACCTCTTCGAACCCGTCGACCCGATGATCCTCGCCGGCGCGGCTCAATCCACCGGCCTCGTTGAATGGCTGAAATTCTTCGGCACGGAGCTCGCCAAGGGCGTGCCCATCGTCGATTGGGTCGATATCTATGACGTCACGCAGGAAGAGCCCTTCATTCCGAAAGGCGCCGCCGCCCGCCATATCGTGTTCATTTCGCGCTTGCTCGTGGACGTCGTGCTGATCGCGGCCCTGCTGCAGGCCTTCGGCATCATGCAACGCAACAAGGCCCAGAAACGCCTGTTCGAGGCTGGGCAGATCGACTTCTTCGATCCCTTCATGGAACGGCGCATCCTGCGGGAATCCTATCGCAAGCCGGGCGAAGACGGCATCCCGCTCAAGGCGCGTGCCCTGAGTTTCTTCAAGGTGCATCTTGAGAAAAGCCAGGAACTCGACCGCGGCGACTATTATTACAACACCCGGCGCCTGAACGAGCTCTACGTGGACCACGACGAACGCGTGCGGACCGTGGCGCGATGGCTGGCCCGTGATCTCGTCGTCGGCTCCGTCACGGAACGGATGGCCAAGCTCGCGGAGATGTTCAGCAACACGCCTCAGGATAAGCGCGAAGAAGCCGACTGGGCGCGCAAGTTCTATCGCTATGTCGACGATGTGATCGCCGATGCCCGCGCCTCTCGGAGCTACTGGCAGCAGGAAGATTCAAAGCGCCTGTCGCGCCTGCTGAACCTCATCTCGGAAGATCGCGAGTTCGATCATGTACGTGCCAGGGCCTTTGCCTTTCTTGGCAAACAGGATTCCCTGCACGCCGCAAAGGCGCTGGCCGCACGTCTCGTGCGCCCCGAACACGCCACAAGCCTGCCCGAGATCAGCCCGGCCACTGCGCCCGAATGGCATTTCCGGCGCCAGCGGCGGCAGTCCGAGCGCGTTCTGGCAGCGGAACAATTGTTCAAGATCCAGATGAACATCGAGGACCGCACGAACGGAACCGGCAACGCTACCTTCGCTTTCATTGCTGCCGTGATCACCTACGTGAGGAATGAAGGCGGCAAGGGGGAGCAATTCTGAGTTTAGTGCAGATCCTCCAGCGTTAACCCGCCCCCACTTGCCAACATTCCACCTCGCCTATAGAAACCCTTTTGCTCATAGTGCGTATAACTATCGCAGAAGCTTTGCACTTGAGCCCTGATCCCTGACGTTTGAAGGATACCCTTGAAACGGACGCTTTCAGGTCCATATTATACTCACATCGAGCATAAGTCGCCCGATGCAAGGAGGAACCCATGGCCCGTTTGATCGATTCCGCTCCCGGCTGCCCTACCCCGACGCCCCTTCGCGGCGCCTCTTCGGCTGATGCGCGCGGCCTGTCCTATGACGCCGCCGTCAAGGCCGAGACCGACCATCTCTATGCGCTGGTCGCCGATTTCGTGACCCCGATGGAATGGCCTGCCGTGGCGCCCCTCGTCGCGGCCATCAACCGCCTCAAGAAAGAGAAAAACGCGGTCATCCTGGCGCACAATTACATGACGCCGGACATTTTCAGCCTCGTTGGCGATTTCCGCGGTGACAGCCTCCAGCTCGCCCGCGAAGCGTCTGCCACGGAAGCTGACATCATCGTCCAGGCCGGCGTGCATTTCATGGCCGAAACCTCGAAAATTCTCGCGCCGGACAAGACCGTCCTTATCCCGGACCTCCGCGCCGGCTGTTCGCTCGCCGCCTCCATCACCGGCGCCGATGTGCGCCTGATCAAGCAGAAATACCCGAACTACCCGATCGTCACTTACGTGAACTGCACCGCCGACGTGAAGGCCGAGTGCCACATCACCTGCACCAGCTCCAACGCGGCACAGGTCGTCGAGGCGGTTGCGAAAGAGTGGAAGTCCGACACCGTGATCATGGTGCCTGACCAGTATCTCGCCAAGAACGTGGCCGCGCAGACCGATATCCGGATCCTGACATGGCCCGGCGCCTGCGAAGTGCACGAGCTGTTCTCGGCTGACGATGTCAGCCAGCTGCGCGAGGCACACCCTGGCGTCGTCATCCTGGCCCACCCGGAATGCCCGCCAGACGTGCTTGAAGCGGCCGATTTTGCCGGCTCCACCTCTGCGCTTGCCAATTATGTGTCTGAGAACAACCCCAACAAGGTCGTGCTGCTGACGGAATGTTCGATGAGCGACAATGTTGCCGCCGTGAACCCGAACGTGAACTTCATCCGTCCGTGCAATCTTTGCCCGCACATGAAGCGCATCACCCTGGAAAACATCTATGACTGCCTGGTGACCGGCAAGTATGAGGTGAAAATCCCCGAGGATGTCCGCGTGCGGGCCAAACAGGCACTCGATGCCATGATGGCCCTGCCGAAAATGGAGCGTCCGCTGGCCTTCAAGACCGGCTTGAAACCTCTGGCCGTCGAAATGGTTATCTAAGGCAGCGCCGCAGTTGTGTGCGGCCACGGGGTGGGATTATGGTTGTGACGGGCGTTAAGGCAAAGGCACAGAGGAGATCTGAATGTTTCCGGCCAGGTTCCGAATCGCGGCGGCAGCCGCCCTCTCCCTGCTTGCGTGCGCACCTGCCACGGCCGGCAATAACGAGGACAAGACAGACGTCCTTGGCACCTGGAGCTTCCAGACCCGCCCGTATCGCGATGGCGAATGCCTCATGACCGGGACGATGAACCTGTCGCCCCACCCCGATAAAGGCAAGTACACGTGCGAGCTGACCGCCGTGGAAGTGTGCAGCCTGTGGGGCCGCTCGGTCGTTCGCCAGTCCTGCCAGGCCAGCCGCTTTGGCAATCAGGTGTCCATCCGATCCCAGATCGAGGAAATGCTGGAGTCAAAGGTCGAAGGCCTGATCTACATGCCCGACAATTTCACCCTCACGATTGAATCGGCTGACCGCATGTTTGGTGCGCTCGTGTCGGCGGTCACTGCGCCGGCCGAATTCCGCCGCGCCAATGACGGGGTATCCTGATCAAGTGACCGGGGGGAGCATACAAACCATCACCGCGCCTGCCGCGGCCACGAGCGACGTGCTGATCGTTGGCGCTGGCCTCGCGGGCCTGTTCCTTGCGCTTGAGCTTGCACCGCGCCGCTGCCTCGTCATCTCGCCCGCCCCACTCGGTCAGGCGGCTTCGTCAGCCTGGGCCCAGGGCGGCCTTGCTGCGGCGCTCGACCCGCTCGACAGCGCGGAACAGCACGCGCGCGATACGATCAATGCCGGTGCAGGACTGGTTGACCCCATCATTGCCCGCCTCATCGCCGAGGAAGGCCCCGCCCGCGTGCGCGATCTCATTTCCCTTGGCGTACCTTTTGATCGCACGCCGGATGGCGCGCTCGCCCTTTCACTCGAAGCCGCCCATAGTCGGCCCCGTGTGGCGCGGGTCGCAGGCGACCTCGCCGGCAAGGCCATCATGGACGCGCTGGTCGCAGCCGTGGCCGCCTCGACCCACATTACGGTGATTGAGGGCGTACGCGCCGTCGGACTGCTGCAGGACGACACCAACCGCGTCGCCGGCGTCGTGCTGCGCGATGCTGCAGGCAATCTTACCACACAGACCGCCCGCCAGACTGTACTCTGCACGGGCGGTACCGGCGGTCTCTTCCAGGTTACGACCAATCCGCGCGAAGCCCGCGGCGACGCAATCGCCATGGCCTACGAGGCCGGCGCGCTGATTGCCGATGTCGAGTTCGTGCAGTTCCACCCTACCGCCATCGATATCGGCCGCGACCCCGCGCCGCTTGCCACCGAAGCCCTGCGGGGCGAAGGGGCCACACTGCGCAATCGCGACGGCAAACGCTTCATGGCCTATTACCATACGCTGGAAGAACTCGCGCCGCGCGATGAAGTCGCCCGCGCCATTCATTCCGAACGCGCAGCCGGTCGCGGCGCCTTTCTCGATTGCCGCACAGCTGTAGGCGCGCACTTCCCGGAACATTTCCCGACAGTCTTTGGCGCCTGCAAAAGCGCCGGCATCGATCCGCGCTTCGACATGATCCCGATTGCGCCTGCCGCACACTATCACATGGGCGGCATCGTGGCAGACTTCTGGGGACGCTCCACGCTGAACGGATTGTCCGTCTGCGGCGAATGCACATCGACTGGCGCCCATGGCGCCAACCGCCTCGCCTCCAATTCCCTGCTTGAAGCTGTTGTGTTCTCCCACCGGATCGCGGCGCACCTGCGTGATGCAGATCTCAATGAACCCGGCGCCTCGGTCGCCAATATTCCCGCATCCCTGCCGCATGACGCGCTCCAGACGCTGCGCGGCGAGATGTCGTCGAAGTGTGGCGTCGTGCGCGATGCTCCCGGTCTGGGTGACCTTATCGAGACAGTCGAGACACTTCGCGACAAGCACGGCCCGGCCCGGCCACTCGTCACGGCGGGCCTCATGGCACACGCCGCATTGGCCCGAGAGGAAAGTCGCGGCGGACATTATCGCAGCGACTTCCCGGAGACCGGTGAGCCTGAGCGCCAGTTCCTGCTGCGCGATTTCAAAGAACCAGCCGAAGAGATTGCCTGATACATGCCCCCTGTGCCCCCGCCCCTGCCAGCCATCATCCTTGATCCTATCGTGCGTCTTGCGCTCGCCGAGGATCTTGGCCGGGCGGGCGACCTGACGACAGACGCAACGATCTCGCCCGAGACGAAAATGAGCGTCGTGATCGCCGCTCGCCAACCGGGTGTGATCGCAGGCCTTGATGCCGCTGCGCATGCACTGCACCTTATTGATCCTGCCATGCAGCTCACCATCGAAAAGCCGGACGGCAGCGCAATCGTGCCCGGCGACGTGATCGGCCGACTGGACGGGACTGCGCGCTCAATACTCACAGCCGAGCGCACGATGCTGAATTTCATCGGTCGCCTCTCCGGCGTTGCCACACTGACGCGCAAATTTGTCGAGACGATTGCGCATACGGATGCCCGCATCGTCTGCACACGCAAGACCACGCCGGGTCATCGCGCCCTTGAGAAGCGGGCTGTTCGTTGCGGCGGCGGAACAGCCCATCGCTATGGTCTTGATGACGCCATCCTCATCAAGGACAATCATATTGCCGCCTGCGGATCGATTGCCGAAGCGATGACCCGGGCCAAGGCCTATGCGGGCCACCTGCGCATGATCGAGATTGAAGTCGACACGCTCGCACAACTCGAAGAAGCGCTGAAGTTTACGCCTCATGCCGTCCTGCTCGACAATATGGATCCCGACATGTTGCGCCGCGCCGTAGCGATGATCGATGGCCGCGTGGTGGCCGAGGCATCGGGCGGCGTGAACCTGTCCACGGTTGCTGCAATCGCCGAAACCGGCGTCGACTTCATCTCCGTCGGCGCGCTCACCCATTCGGCGCCAAACCTTGACGTGGGGCTCGATGTCGTCTGACACTCCAAGTTGAGACGACAACTTCTCGCATGAAGGACAGGGCATGACCCGATCGGGCGGACGCAAGAGCATATTCATCACCGGCGCAGCTTCCGGCATCGGCGCCGAGACGGCGCGCTACTTTTCCAAGCGCGGCTGGTATTGCGGCCTCTATGACGTGAACTCCGCCAGCCTTGCCCAGGTCGCCGACGAAATCGGCATGGAAAACTGCCATGTCGCCACGCTCGACGTGCGCAAGCGGTCCGACTGGACAGCGGCCGTCAACGGCTTCGGCGAGGCAACCGAAGGCGCCATGAACGTGCTCTTCAACAATGCGGGCATCGGGCGTCACGGCTGGTTCGAGGATGTCGCGCCCGAAGACAATGACTCGGTCATCGACGTGAACATCAAGGGCGTCATCAACGGTGTGCATGCCTGCCTGCCCCTGCTGAAGGCGACGCCGGCCTCGCGCATCGTGAACACCGCCTCCACGGCCGGCATTGTCGGTTCGCCACAGCTCGCTGTCTATTCCGCTACCAAGTTCGCCGTGCGCGGCCTGACCGAAGCCCTTGATGCCGAATTTCGTGATCTTGATATCCGCGTCACGAGCCTGATGCCCTGGTTCGTCGATACGCCCATTCTCGACATGGGCGCGTCGGAAGGCGCAAATGTCAAAATGTCCGACCAGTTGCGCGAGAATGGTATGACGGTTTACCCGGTCTCCATGGCGGCCGAACGCGCGTGGGACGCGGCCCATGGCAAGGACATCCACTACATGGTGGGCAAGGATGCCGAGCAGGCACGCTTTATGACGCGCTGGCTGCCCGGGGCGATTCTCAAGCGTGTGAGAGCCAGCGTTCCGCCGCGCACCTAAGAACGCTTGCGAGCCATCGCGAGGCCGTCATGCCCCTTGCGGCCAACCTGCTGCAGCACAATCGACTCAAACTGCGGATGCAATGACAGGCGGCGATTGAACTCAGCGGCCCCACGCGCCATCGCGTCATCGGCGGGCGGGTTCAGGACGGCACCTTTCCGGATGACATTGTCAGCCAGCAACAAGCCGCCAGGCCGTAGCAGGCGGGCCGCCTGTTCAAGATAGTCGGGATATTGATCCTTGTTGGCATCCAGGAACACGAGATCATAAGGCCCCTCCAGGCTCTCCATGCCTTGGAGCGCCGGGCCTTCAATCAACGCGCACTGGCTGTCGAGCCCGGCAATCCTGAATGTCTCGCGCGCAAAGGCAGCGTGCCGGGCGTCCAGCTCAAGCGTCGTGATTTGGCCCCCGGCGGGCAATGCTCGCGCCATCCAGACCGTGGAATAGCCACCCAGGGTTCCAATCTCAAGCATGCGGCTGGCGCCCGCAAGCTTGCCGATCAGATACAGGAATTTGCCCTGCCCTGCCGAAACCTCGATCTCGGGCAGGCCTTCGGCCCGCGCCCGCTGGCGGATATTCTCGAGAACTGCGTCTTCAGATGCAAAAAGACCGTCGATGTAGGCATCGACGGTCTCAAAGATCTTGTCCGGCATCTGGCCTGCCTACTGAAGCGCCGAGCCATTCACGTCATTGCTGGCCACGGTAATGCCGGTCTGCTTGGCCATATAGGCGGCAACCTTGTCGGCATTGTCCGGCGTGTTCAGTTCTGGCTCAACATAATCAACCGATTTGATCGTGGTCAGGCGCGGGGCGCCATTCGTGATCGTGCGGTCAGACGTCGTAACGGTCGCTGGCGCGATAGTTGGCGCCTCAACCGTCTGGATGTAGGACGTCGCCGCGCCATCAACCGGCGTGATCACTTCGTCTGCATCCATAGACGCCAACCGGACTTCAGCCCGCTTGGCTTCATAGCCCTTGCGCACGCTGGCCCATTCGGAACCGCGCGGGAAGCGATAGAAGACGTGCATGCCGATTTTGTCGGTCTTCACGAGGCCTGCGCTCCAGATCGGATCGACGTAGGTGGCGTGGTAGTGGGTCGCGCCGCCTGTATTGTCGACGCTGAGATTCATCATGACGTGCGCCGCGATCGTCTTGGCGCGCTCCCAGTTACGCCCCATTGGCGGGGTGCTGAGCGCCCCGTCACAGGTGAACGTGAACTGGCAACCGGTTGTGCGTGTCGCACCCTGGTACACGACGCCACAGGCGGTGTCAGGATAGCGGTGGTCGCGCATGCGGTTGGCAATGACTTCAGCAACAGCCATCTGGCCATCGAGCGGCTCGTGAGCCGATTCATAGTACACGGCCTGAGCCATGCACTTCTGTTCCGCGCTGATCGCCTCGGCGCGCTTGATATGTTCGGGGCGGAAGCTGACCAGCGAGCTCAGCGCGGCGCCATCACGGTCGCGCATGGCAAAACGGCTCATCGAGGAACCCGTGTCACGCTCCAGCGTATATTCGACGGTACGCATCCACGGCGTATCCAGCAGCGCAGGCGCATAAGCCGCCGCACGAACGCTCACGCCACCATCTTCCATGCTGGCAAGGCGCACGGCCTGCTCGCGGAAATCGGCGTCAGCCCGCTTTTCGGCCTGAATCTGGCCGACCATGGGCAAGGTGACAGTCGCAGCTACGGCGCAAACGGCAATCGTGGCGCCGCGGACAAAAATATCTCGCTGTTCGTCGTCTGTCATCGTCATCCACCAACGCTTGAGCTTCTCTCGGAGCCCACTCATTGGCGTCAGAGTCGCCCTTCGTGGTTTAAGAACCCTTAACAACATCACCGCTCCCCAATCCCCGGCAGACGATATGACTTCGTCATTTTGACCCGGGCGTATTTGGTTTGACTAAAATTCAGAGACCGTTTCGGCCCCGCTTCTAGGCGGGAAGTAGGCGGCCAGCCCCCCTCCTAGCAAGAACTCAGCCAGTTCCCTCAGTGACATTTCCGAAAGGTAAATTCCGCAAGGGTGCATGAAATTCGCGTAATGTACGAAAACACACGCGCAATCTGTTGAATTTCATAAGAATTTATGACCCGCCCCGGCGGGGCAGGTCATTGGCACTCAAAGCACGTGTGACAAAAATACAACACCGTTTTGCCATCGAAACGAGCGGCTTGCTGTCTATTTAAGCGATTCTTTGAGGGCAGCGTGTGCCGCAGCAAGACGCGCAATCGGCACCCGGTAGGGTGAACAGGACACGTAATCGAGGCCCGCCCGGTGGCAAAACGCCACCGAAGCCGGGTCGCCGCCATGCTCGCCACATATCCCAAGTTTAATGTTCGGACGGGTCTTGCGGCCCCGTTCCGTGGCGATCTTCACCAGTTCGCCGACGCCAACCTGGTCCAGCGTCACGAAGGGGTCTTTCTCGTAAATGCCCTTATCCTCATAGATCTTGAGGAACCGGCCGGCATCATCACGCGAAATGCCCAGTGTCGTCTGCGTCAGGTCATTGGTGCCGAACGAGAAGAATTCAGCTGAATTGGCAATGTCTCCGGCCTGCAGCGCAGCCCGCGGCAGCTCGATCATCGTGCCAACCATGTACTCCAGCGTCGTTCCGGTCTCGGCGAACACGGCCTTGGCGGCCTCATCAACCACTTTCTTCAGGATCGACAGTTCCTTGTGGGTGGCCACAAGGGGGATCATCACTTCAGGAATCGGCTGGCGGCCCGTCTCTTTCGACACATTAACCGCTGCTTCGAAGATGGCACGCGCCTGCATCTCGTAGATTTCAGGATATGTGATGCCGAGGCGGCAGCCCCGGTGTCCCAGCATGGGATTGCTCTCGTGCAGGTCAGCAGCGCGGCGCTTCAGTTCGTCCACCGACACGCCTGACGCCTTGGCCACTTCTTCCATGTCCGCGTCGGAATGCGGCAGGAACTCATGCAGTGGCGGATCGAGCAGACGGATCGTCACCGGCATTTCGCCAAGAATACGGAACAGTTCCTCGAAATCGCTGCGCTGCATCGGCAGCAGCTTGGCGAGGGACTCACGGCGGCCCTTCTCGTCATTCGCGAGGATCATCGCGCGCACTTCAGGAATACGCTCGGCGTCAAAGAACATGTGCTCGGTACGGCAAAGGCCAATGCCCTCGGCGCCGAAGTCGACCGCTGTACGGGCATCCAGGGCCGTTTCGGCATTGGCACGCACTTTCAGGCGGCGGGCCTTGTCGGCCCATTCCATCAGCGTGCCGAAATCGCCCGACAGGTCCGGCTGCATCATCTCGACAGCGCCCAGCATCACCTGGCCGGCAGCGCCGTCGACGGTGATGATTTCGCCCTTTTTCACTTCGCGGCCCATGACGCGGAACACGCCCTTGGCCGTATCGATCTGCAGGCCGCCGGCACCGCAGACGCATGGGCGGCCCATGCCGCGCGCCACAACGGCCGCGTGGCTGGTCATGCCGCCGCGCGCCGTCACGATGGCGCGGGCTGCGTGCATGCCCTTGATGTCTTCCGGGCTGGTCTCGATGCGAACGAGGATCACATCCTCACCCTTCTCGGCCATCGCAAAGGCTTCTTCGCTGTCGAACACGACCTTGCCTACGGCGGCACCGGGGCTGGCCGGCAGGCCGGTCACGATCACGTCGCGCGCGGCATTGTCGGCAATGGTCGGGTGCAGCAGCTGGTCGAGTTGTGATGGCTCAAGGCGCAGCACGGCTTCGTTCTCTGTAATCAGACCTTCACGCGCCATGTCGACTGCGATTTTCAGCGCGGCAGCGGCAGTGCGTTTCCCGTTACGGGTCTGCAGCATGTAGAGGCGGTCATTCTCGACCGTGAACTCCAGATCCTGCATGTCTTTATAATGGCGCTCCAGCGTGTTCGCGACATCGCGCAGCTGGGCATAGACTTCCGGCATGGCCTCTTCGAGCGGCGCATCGGCTGAGCCGAGCGTATCGGCCCGTTCGCGCGAGATCGGCGCTGGTGTGCGGATGCCCGCCACAACGTCTTCGCCCTGCGCATTGATCAGGTATTCGCCATAGAAGATCGACTCGCCGTTCGACGGGTCGCGTGTGAAGGCGACGCCTGTGGCGGAAGTTTCGCCGAGGTTGCCAAACACCATGGACTGCACGGTCACGGCTGTACCCCATTCGGCGGGGATGTCGTTGAGCTTGCGATAAGTGATCGCGCGGTCGTTCATCCATGAGCCGAACACGGCCGAGATGGCGCCCCAGAGCTGTTCCTTCGGATCATCCGGGAAAGGCTTGCCGAGCGCTTTTTCGACGGCTTCCTTGTAGGAAACGATCACGGCTTTCCAGTCTTCGGCCTGCATCTCGGTGTCGAGTTCATAGCCCTGGCGCTCTTTATAGTCGTCGAGGATATGCTCGAACGTGTCATGGCGCAGGCCCAGAACCACGTTGGAATACATCTGGATGAAACGGCGATAGCTGTCATAGGCGAAACGCTCGCCGGCCAGGACCGCAAGGCCCTTCACGGAGGCTTCGTTCAGGCCAAGGTTCAGCACGGTGTCCATCATGCCCGGCATCGAGGCGCGCGCGCCCGAGCGCACGGAGACGAGCAGCGGGTTTTCAGGATCGCCGAAGCCCTTGCCAGATTCCTTCTCCAGCGCGATCAGCGCAGCGTCCACCTGCGGCGACAGCGTGGCGGGATATTTGCGATCAAGCTCGTAATACGCGGTGCAAACAGCGGTCGAGATGGTGAAGCCGGGGGGAACTGGCAGGCCAAGCTTGGCCATTTCCGCAAGGTTTGCGCCCTTGCCGCCAAGAAGGTTCTTCATCGACGCATCGCCGTCGGCCGTCCCGCCGCCGAACACATAAACCCAGGTCTGTTCTGCGTGTTTCAAAGCCGGTTCACCCATGTACTTCACCTTTTTATCGACCGTGCGGACCAATTTCCTGCCGCAAAACCTGCAAGTCCTATGCTGCATTGCAACCCGGATTGCCAGACCCTGACGTGCGTGAAATCGCCCATCCCGCTAGTTTTCTGTACGACCCCACCCGGAGTCAAACATGCGTGGCGTATATGCCACGCATTGGTAAACGCCTTGCATCTGCAATCGTTCAGAATTGGGGCAGTCAGCCCTCGATCAGCGAAAAATCGGCAACCTTGTGAAGGTTAGCGCGAACATCGCTTAGAAGGGCCAGGCGGTTAGCCCTCACGGCAGGGTCGTCATCATTCACCATGACGCCCTCGAAGAAGGCATCAACCGGCCCACGCAGCTTCGCCAGCTCGCCCATTGCCCCGGCAAAATCTTCTGCTTCAAGCGGCGCAACGATCGCCTCGCCCACATTGGAAAGCGCCGCATAAAGCGCCTGCTCTTCCTTGGGGCCCTTTTTGATGAGCGCGGCATCGACGGAGAGATTCTCCGGCAGCGCGCCCTTCTTTTCTTCGGCTTTCAGGATATTGGCGGCCCGCTTGTAACCTGCGAGCAGCGTCGCCCCGTCTTCCGTATCGAGGAAAGCGCCAAGCGCTTCAACGCGCCGCGTGATAAGAACGAGGTCATCTTCTCCCAAGGCGAACACGGCGTCGATAAGATCGTGACGCTGGCCTTGGTCGCGGAGGACCTGTTTCAAGCGGTCAGCGAAGAAGGAAAGGAGGTCTATATTTTCTGTCCAAACCTTACGACCGCTCTTACCCCACGGACGGGTGACCTTAAAGTTAGCCTGAACGCTGCCGACTTTTGTGGTTCTCCGATATTTTTCAACATGCTCTCTTTGAAATTCAAGCATATCCAAAAGCTGCAATCTGACGTTGTTCTCCATAAGAAGCCGCACAACACCCAGCGCCGCCCGGCGCAGCGCGAACGGATCCTTCGATCCTGTCGGCTTCTCGTCAATCGCCCAGAAGCCCACCAGCGTATCCAGCTTGTCGGCCAGCGCCGCAGCGATGCTGACCGGATCGGTCGGCACGGCGTCCGACGGTCCCTGCGGCTTGTAATGGTCGCGGATCGCATCGGCGACGGAAGGCTTCTCGCCCGCCTCCAGCGCATAATACCGCCCCATCACGCCCTGCAATTCCGGGAATTCGCCGACCATCTCTGAGACGAGATCCGCCTTTGACAACCGAGCCGCGCGCTCTGCCAGATCAGCATCCGCGCCCACGGCCGGCGCCAGTTCGCGCGCCAGTGCCGCCACGCGATCAACCTTGTCGCCAAGGCTGCCAAGTCCATCCTTGAACGCAATCGTCGACAGCTTCTTGGCCATCTCGTCCAGCGGCGTCGCCTTGTCCTTCTCCCAGAAGAAGCGCGCATCGGAGAGACGCGCAGATAGCACCCGCGCATTGCCCGCCGCGATCTGTTTACCACCATCAGACGCGTCGATATTGGCCACCACGATGAAGTGCGGCGCCAGCTTGCCAGTCTTCGCATCATTCACGGCAAAGTATTTCTGGTGCGTGCGCATCGACAGCGTGATCACTTCCGGCGGCAAGTCCAGGAAGTCCGGGTCCATGTCGCCAAGCACCACGACCGGCCATTCAGCAAGGCCCGTCACTTCTTCCAGCAGCCCTGCATCTTCAACCCAGGTCAGCCCCGCCTTGGCGCACACGTCGGCAATGCCCTTGGCGATCACATCGCGCCGCGCATCGCGCGTCAGCCGCACATGGCCTTCGCCTTCCAGCTGTTTCGAATAATCCGCCCAGCCCGTCACCGTGAACGGCCCGCGCCCGTGGACACGGTGGCCCTCGGTCTCATTGCCGCTCGCCAGCCCATCCACTTCAAACGGCACAATTGCGCCATCCAGAACGCAGAGAATCCGCTGCAGCGGGCGCACCCAGCGCAGCTCGCCCGTGCCCCAGCGCATCGACTTCGGCCAATGGAAGCCGCGAATGATCGCAGGCACAGCCTCGGCCACAACGTCCGCTGTCAGGCGGCCTGGCTTGTCCAGCATGGCAACATAGAAGTCGCCCTTCTTGGGGTCGCTGCGCACCTCGGCCTGATCAATCGAGGTCAGCCCCGCGCCCTTCAGGAAGCCCGCAATCGCTTGTTCCGGCGAGCCGACCTTCGGCCCCTTGCGCTCTTCGGCAACATCGGCCGATTTCACCGGCAGGCCGGTTACATGCACGCTCAACCGGCGCGGCCCGCTGGCCGTCTCCAGCGCATCAAAGCCAAGGCCCGCAGCCTTCAGCGCATCGCCCAGCGCCTTGCCAAGGTCAGCCTCGGCCTTGGCCTGCATGCGCGCAGGGATTTCCTCGGAGAAGATTTCAAGCAGGAGATCAGACATTGGCGCGAGCCTCCTCTTGCTCTGCCCACTGGGCAGCTGCGCCGCGCGCCAGATCGCGCACGCGGGCGATATAGGCCTGCCGCTCGGTCGGGCTGATGGCGCCGCGCGCATCGATCAGGTTGAATGTATGGCTGGCTTTCAGCGCATAGTCATAAGCTGGCAGCGGCTTGTCCGCAGCGCGCAGGGCATTCGACTGGCTCTCGCAATCGGCAAACCAGCGCTTCAGCATCTCGACATCGGAATGCTCAAAATTGAATGCGCTCTGCTGGCGCTCGTTCTCAAGGAACACGTCGCCATAGGTCAGCGGCACGGCAGAGTCAGGATCGTTGAACGGCAGGTCGTATACATTGTCGACGCCGAACACATACATCGCGAGCCGCTCAAGCCCGTAGGTCAGCTCGCCGGAAACCGGGAACACGTCGAGCCCGCCGACCTGCTGGAAATAGGTGTACTGGCTGACTTCCATCCCGTCGCACCAGACTTCCCAGCCGAGGCCCCAGGCGCCGACAGTCGGGTTCTCCCAATCGTCTTCCACGAAGCGGATATCGTGCACCATCGGGTCAATGCCGATCTTGTAGAGGCTCGTCAGATAGAGGTCCTGCAGGTTCGCCGGGTTCGGCTTCAGGATTACCTGGAACTGGTAATAATGGCCAAGCCGGTTGGGGTTCTCACCATAGCGTCCGTCCTTCGGCCGCCGCGACGGCTGCACATAGGCCGCCCGCCAGTTCTTCGGCCCCAGCGCGCGCAGCACCGTGCCCGGATGCAGCGTACCGGCGCCGACTTCCATGTCATAGGGCTGCAGGATCGCGCAGCCCTGCTCGGCCCAATAGGCCTGCAGCGTCAGGATCAGGTCCTGGAAGGATTTCGGTTTTGGTTGGGCTTTGGGCGCTGGCATGGAAACTGTCCGGAAATTTCGTATCGCCCGGACCTACAGGGCAGCGCTCCACCGCGCAAGCGTCAGAGGCCTTTGGAATCCGGGTGGTCTGCCGATCCGGCCTTGCGTCCGGTCAGCGCTCGGTAAATGGCCGGATGACCCAGCATGGCAATACCGAGTCCGAAGATGACAGACCCAAAGAGAAGAACGCCGAACATCATGCAACGGGCCTTTCCTGTGAGCCCTTATTCTCTATCTGAGGTGGGGGCCTGCCAAGCGTTTGCAAGTTGAAATCGAACGACTTTGCCCCGGCAGCGGCCGGGCATGTCGCGGCCATTCGCGCTACCAGGCGATCATATGGCCTTCGGTGACACGCCGGCTCGCCTCGGAAGGCGCGCCTGCAGCGTCATGCGTGTGGAACGGCGCCAACAATCTGACCGGTCCGCGCTTCAGGCCCTTGCGCCCACGTATCAGCACGCGTCGTGCCTCCTCGCCCGGTTTTGCGGCGATGGGCAGCACGGTGATATCGCCGGTCTGCCGGTCCAGCGCCGCCAGCAACCGCGCCAGTTCCGCCGCCCTGTGCACCAGT
The DNA here is from genome assembly GCA_018827375.1 of Alphaproteobacteria bacterium. GTDB lineage: Bacteria > Pseudomonadota > Alphaproteobacteria > Caulobacterales > Hyphomonadaceae > Hyphomonas. Next base: position 173,838 of record JAHJYW010000048.1, on the reverse strand, counting down.
ACGACAGGCGCACGGGGCTTGGCGGCGAAGACCATGGCCTTCACCCAGCCCGCAACATCCAGCGATTCAAGGTAAGCGCTCGTCTTGCCCTCACCCGGCGGGGAGATACGGCCAGGTTCAAAATAGGGCGGATTGGCGAAGACGAGATCGAAACGGTTTTCATGGGCCTTGACCCAGTCGGAGGCCTCAGCCGCCACCACAGCCACCCGGCCCCCAAACCCATTGGACACGGCACCAGCCTCTGCGAGCACCGCCATGTCCGCATCGATTTCCACGCCCGTGAACTCTACGCCCGCCATGCGAAACGCTGCTGGCAACAGGGCGCCACCACAGCCGCAGCCCAGTTCCAGAGCCTGCCCGCTTGTCCGTTCCTGTAGTGACGCCGCCAGAAGCAGCGAGTCACTGCCTGCCCGGAATCCCTTTAATGGCTGCACCAGTTTCACGCGGCCCTGGTAAACCGTATCCTTTGTCGTCGCGATCACCCGCGCTCGACTCCGGACAATGCGTGTTCAGCGGCCCTCAGTACGTCTTCACGCACCATCACGCGGCGCGGAAAGGCGCCGATATTGCCTTCGACGGCCGACATATGCTGGTCAGCCACAAAATAGGGGATACCGGCCTCGTTCAGCAGGTGCTCGATGTATGAGAGCTTCACCAGGTCGTTGGTGCGGAAGACTTCCTCCATCAGGGCGCATTGCCCCGGAGATTGATGTCGACTGAACGGGCGTCATAGACAGTTGGACGGTCAGGCTTCTCGCCCTTGCCGGTCACCATATCGATAACGGTGGTCACATCCGATCCGCTTGATCCGAGCGGGATACCAATGCCAACGCCCATGCCCACACCGCTGCCATATGAACCGCGCGATCCGCCGAGGCTGACAGACGAACGCGGGCCCGCGCTGCCGGCATCCTGATCGGTGTAGCCGCCGGTTATCTCGAACCAGTCGGCCCCTTCCTGAAGCGTGATCTCGGCAGCGCGCAGCAGCGCCATATCATGCGAGCGGGCAACGTCCTTGTCTGTATAAGAAACGCGGTAGCGTCCCTGTTCGATCTTTTGCGAGGTGTATCCGGCGGCGCCATCGGAACGGGCGGGGCCATAAGGCGTATGAGTTGCACACGCAGCGAGCAGAACGAGAGCGGAGGCAGCCATGAGAGTTTTCATGTCTCTTATAAAGCCCAGAAACGACATCTGTTCCAGCCCCACGATCAGCCGGGCTATGGCGGCTTGGGCAAAGCTGCGCCATATAGCTGCGGCCCGGTGCCGCGTCGTCCTTGGCGCTTGCATATCATAAGCCTAGATACCAAGCTTAGGCTGATCCTACAGGAGTTCCTACTTGACCCTCGCGCCGAGACCCAAATCCAAGGCGGCTATCGGTTCGATTGTCGAACGCATGCAGGTTCTCGTCGCAGACGACCTTGCGGCGGTTGAGGTGCTGTTGGCTGAGCGCGCAACGAGCCCCGTCGCGGTGATCCCGGATCTCTCCGGTTATATCGTGTCCGCTGGCGGCAAGCGTCTCCGTCCCATGATCACGCTGATCGCCGCCCACGCTGTTGGCACGACAAGCCGCGCCACTCACGCCCTCGCGGCCGCCGTGGAATTCATCCACACGGCCACCCTGCTGCATGACGACGTGGTGGATGAAAGCGACCTGCGCCGCGGAAAGCCCGCAGCGAAAGCGATCTGGGGGAACAAGGCCTCCATTCTTGTTGGCGACTTCCTCTTTGCGCGCGCCTTCAACCTGCTTGTTGAAACAAACAGTCTCGAAATCCTGAACCGGCTCGCCACCGCATCGACCACCATTGCCGAAGGTGAAGTGCGCCAGCTCGCCGCCATGCAGGCGCGCGACCTGCCCACCGAAGACTATCTCGCCATTGTCGAGGCCAAGACCGGCGCGCTGTTCGAGGCCGCTGCCGAAACAGGTGCCATGTCGACAGGCAGCAATGAACATGCCGACGCCCTGGCCACCTATGGCAAGAATCTCGGGCTTGCCTTCCAGATCATTGATGACGTGCTCGATTATGGCGGCACGACAACAGTCATCGGCAAGTCGGTGGGCGACGATTTCCGCGAGTGCAAGATCACCCTGCCGGTGATCATCGCGCGGCGTCGCGGCTCTGACGAAGACCGCGCCTTCTGGGATCGCGCGCTCCATCCCGACACGCAGTCCGAGCAGGATCTGGCCCATGCGGTCCATCTGATCCGTGCAACCGGTGCCGCAGAAGCGACCGTCCAGGAAGCCCAAGCCTATGCAGCTCTGGCAAAGGGCGCACTGCGCAGCCTACCCCAGAGTGTGTATCGTGACGCGCTGGAAGATCTGGCGGATTTCTGCGTCGAACGGGCCTACTAGCGCCCTTCGGCATCCAGTTGCCGTCCGAGCGTGCGACGCTGCCAGACCCATAGTCCGATACCCAGCGCCAGCAGGATGAAAATGATGCGCGCCCCTGTGACAGGGCCGAGGACCAACAGGCCTGCGCCGCAGGCAAACGTCATGCCCGCCCACAGTGCCGAAACTTTCCAGTGCGGCCACCCGGCGCGAAGGAATAATTGATAGGCGTGGTCCCGGTGCGCCTCAAACAGGTGCTTGCCCGCGCGGGCACGCCAGATCAGCGTCAGGAAAACATCCACCAGGAAGGGCAGGATCAGGATCACCGGCTCCCACACGGTCAGCCTGCAGGCCACCATGAGACCGGCAGCCCCCAGCAGGGCGCCCATCCCGAGGGCGCCGGTATCACCGGCAAACAGCTTGCCCGCCATGTTCCATACAAGAAAGCCGAGGATCGCCGCCGCAGCGAGCGCGGCCAGGTGGCTCATGATGGCTTCGTCATCCGTATCGGGGTCAGTTATATCCAACAATTTCAGAAGGATAGCGAATGACACAAGCATGATGGCCGCGCTGCCCATGGCGAGGCCGTTGGCCCCGTCCATGAAGTTCGTCGCATTGACGACAACGAACAGCCAAAGCCCGACGCCCAGCACGGAGAACCAGACGGGCAGCGGATAGCCGGCGCCGGGCCCGAAAGGCAGATGGAAATATCCCAGCCGCGGACCAAAGGCCGCCGCGAAGAGCGAGATCGCGCCCAGCAGCAGCAGCTTGCGCTTCGATTCCATGCCCTTGATGTCGTCGTAAATGCCAATGATCACGGCCAGAAGAATGAAGATCAGGAGCGCTGCCAGCTCTGTGCTGTAGATGGCGATCAGGTCACCCGTCAGGCCGAGGCCAAAGGCGACAGTGGCAAAAATGGCAATGCCGCCGGATGTCGGCACCGGCGCGGCCTGGGTCTTGCGGCCGCCATCGGGGGCGTCCTCGACGCCAAGCCGGATGACCAGCCAGCAAAACAGTGCCGAGACGATCGGCATGCCCAGAAGCACCAGTGTCATGACAGGTCTGCCCCTCCAAGCAGTGTCGCGCGCACCCATGCTTCGGGTTGCTGCGCCCTTAGGGACTCGGCAGATTCCCGGGCGGCATCAAGGGTGCCGTGAAGGCAGACAAAGGTGGCCCCGGAGCCGCTCATGCGTGTCAGCAAGGCGCCGGTCGGACCGTTCAAGGTCCGCTCCGGGGGCTTCAGGGCGGAATGGAGGGTAAGTGCGGGGGATTCCAGGTCGTTTCGCTGGCCGGCCAGCCAGTCGATCAATCCGCCCAGATCGGCAAACTCAGGCAAAGCCCCACATTCCGCAAAACCGGCCCCACCGCCTGCGGCGTCGAAAGCCGCAAAGACAGGTCCGGTCGGACACGCAATACCGGAATTGAACAGGACGGCCGGGAGCGGCGCAGGCAAGCGCACCGGCTCTACCTGTTCGCCCTCCCCGCGCATGAAAGCGGGCTGTCCGAGCAGCGCCACGGGCACATCGCCGCCAAGCTGGGGCGCGATTGTTCGGGCATGGCGAGGGCTAATGTCCCAGAGACGCGTGAGCAGACGCAGGGCGGCCGCCGCATCCGCCGAACCGCCGCCAATGCCGGCTGCGACTGGCAGCATCTTCTCAAGGTGCAGCGCCGCGCCCTCTTTGACACCTGCCTCGGCCTGCAAGGCGCGCGCGGCCTTGAGCACGAGATTGTCTGCGCCCGCACCAGCCTCTGCCGCGCCGGGGCCCGTGACCGAAAGGGTGAGAGTGTCGGATTGTTCAACGGTCAGCCTGTCTGCGGCTTCAGGACCGGCAAACACGACCAGCGAGTCGAGTTCGTGCCGCCCGTTGGATTTCACCGGCCCGACATGCAGGAACAGGTTCACCTTGGCCGGGGCAAGTATGCTGAGTGGGGCGGGCATTGTCGGCGGTCAGGGCTGGCGGGCGACCGCGGGCCCTGCAGGCGTATCGGACTCGGCCTTCTTCAGGACCGGCATCATGGGGCCGCCCGTCATCTTGGCCTCGATCCGGGCCTTGTCTTCCGGGCTGGGCCCGAGCTTCAGCGCCCTTTGCCACTGAAAGCGCGCTTCGGTCTTGCGGCCCATCTGCCAATAGGCATCGCCGAGATGGTCGTTAAGCAGCAGGACGCCGGGTGACAGCTCCACGGCGCGCTCGAGGAAGCGCGTGGCCAGCTCATAGCGTCCCATCCGGTAGTGCGCCCAACCGAGACTGTCGATGATATAGCCCGATTGCGGCTCCAGCTCGACCGCGCGGCGGATCATGTTCAGCGCGGCGTCGTAATTGAGGCCCCGGTCGATATAGGCATAGCCGAGATAATTCAGGATCGAGGCATTTTCGGGCTGCAGGGTCAGCGCGATCTTGAGATCTGACTCCGCTTCTTTCCAGCGGTCCGTCTGTTCGAACGTCGTGCCGCGCGCATAGATGATGCGCCAGTCCTGACGGCCCGCCTCGGCATCCTGCGCGATGATCTCGCTCAGAAGGCGCTCAGCATCATTATCGCGGTCGAGCGAGCGGTAGAGATCGGCAAGCTGGATCTTGAGGCCCCGGTCCGGAGAACTCGCAAGAGCGTCTGCCGCAACGGCGAGCGCCTCCTGGTTACGCTCCTCCCGGCGCAGCGCCCAGGCCATCTGGCCACGCGCAGTGGCATAAAATTCCGACTTTTTCGGTATGCGCGAGAGGACGGCAATCGCCTCCTGGCGCCGCCCGGCATTATCCAGCGACTGGCCCCAGAGCGAGCGGGCGACCTGCAAGTCCGGGTCGAGTGCCAGCGCGAGCACGAAATAGACGCCGGACAGGTCGTCATCGGTCTGCATCATCAGAGCAGCCGCCGGCACATAGACAGCAAGCGCTGCGCCTTCGCGGGTGGACAGGCGTGTCGGCTTTATCCGGTTCCCTGCAAGAATGTCGGCTCGCAGGGCGTCGAGGCCTGCATTCTCGCCGATATCGTCGCGAAATGTCTGAAGGATTTCGAGCGCGCGGGCTTCATCGCCCTCCGCGACCAGAAGCTGCGCGTGGGCGTGCACGCCGACGGCCAGCCTTGCGCCGGATTCCCAGAGCGTTTCGAACGTGGCGAGCGCGGCGGCGTCATGCTTGTCGGCCATCTGCAGGAGGCCCATCATGTACAGCGTGGCGCTGTCGAGATTGGCGTCCCCTGACAGACCGTTGCGCAGATAGGCCTCGGCGGCGTCCGCGCCGTCCTTGTCAGCGATGCGCCAGGCGGACAGGCCGCGCGCAATCACCTGATTGAACGGGCCATATTCGGTTTCATCGAGATAAGGCGCCGCTTCGTTTTCCTTGCCACGCACCATGGCATCGACGCCCAGTGTGAGGCGCACGAGTGTCGCCTCGCTGCCAACCTGGCTGGCCCGTTTCGCCAGTTCTACGCCGGAATCATAATCGCCTGCCAGCAGCGCCGAAAACACCGCCCGTTCAGCAATGCCGGACTTTTCCGGCGCGGTGTCGATGGCAGCGGCATAATATTCAGCGGCCGTTTCCGGATCATTGGTCATCGCCGCGAAGCGGGCGACAAGAAAGTCGCCATAGGCCTGAGCTTCGGCCGGACGGCCATTCGAAAACAGCGCGTTGCGCAGATCGTCTTCCGAAGGCGTGCTGACGCACGACCCGGCCAGCAGGATGGCGGATAGGGCTGACAGAGGCCGGAAAAGGTTCATATGCACAATCTTTCAGCAACCGCGCGTTGCCGCAAGGGTCAAAGGCCGCAAGCCGGCCCGCTATTTAATCAGACGCGACAAGGACTTCCTGCCTGTCGAAGAACTTGTCGATGCCGCGTTTTACCGCCTGCATGGATTTTTCGCGTCCGGAGGCCGACTGTAGCCGCTTGGCATCGGCGGCATTTGTCAGGAATCCCATCTCCAGCAGGACAGCCGGGACATCCGGCGCAAGCAGCACATAGAAGCCCGCATTCCGGTGCGTGCTGCGCAGAACGGGGCCCGCTGCCTTCAATTCGGGCAGCAAATCCTCGGCAAAAGCAGCCGAATGGCTCTTTGTCTCGCGCTTGACGAGATCTTCGAGGATGCTGCCGACGACCTTGGACCCGCTTGTTTCGATCGGGATCTTCCAATCATTCTTGTCGGCTTCCCGGTCGATCCGGCGTTCGCCGCGCTCGGAAATCGTATAAACCGAAGCGCCCGAAACGTCAGATGAGCCTGCAGCATCGGCATGAAGCGAGATAAACAGGTCTGCGCCCCATTTGCGGGCAAGCGTCACCCGGTCTTCCAGTTCAATGAACCGGTCATCGTCGCGCGTCAGGCGAACCGTGTAGCGCGGGTCCTTTTCCAGCAATTCCTTCAAGTAGAGCGCAGCTTTCAGGGTCACGTCCCGCTCCAGCAGGCCCTTGGCCGACTGGGTGCCGGGGTCCTTGCCGCCATGTCCTGCGTCAACCACGATGACGAATTGCCCGTGGCCCTTGCGATTGCGCGGGCTGAGCGGCTCTATCGGAGCCACTTCAGCGGCAGCCAGGGTGATTGTTGCCTTGCGGGCATCGGATTCGGACCTGGCGAGGCGCTGCATGTCGCGCTTGGCGATGCTGGCAAACCGGGCCGTAGAGACGGTTTCGAGGTCAATAATGATGCGCCACGCCGGTTCACGGCCCGTTGGTGGCAGCGACAGGACGCGCGAAACGACTAATGGGCGGTCAAGAAGGAAGCTGAGGCGCCCACCGGACAGGGCCCAGTTGGCCACGCCCCCCATGCCATTTCCGGCGCGGGACTGCGTTTCACCCTGTAGCGGCAGGATAAGGCTGCGCTGGCCGCCCGATTCGGCCAGAAAAGCCTGCGCATCCTGTGAAATGTCACTCCAGACCGTAATCCGCGTCGGTGCGCCGTCGCCGACCACCCGGACATCACGAATATCGGCCCCGGCTGAAAAACCGAAGACAATACAGGTCAATAGCAGGAGAAATGCGCGGAAAAGGGTCATTTGGTCTGTCTGGCCGGACAAGCCGCTGATAGATATGGAGGGTTCGCTATCTCCCTAGCAGACGGAAGATTAACCCAGCATTGACCGCACTTAGCTCATCTAACTGCCGTCAAAGGATATTCTTCCTTTCAATTCCCCCTGAAATTGGGCAGTATCCTGAAAGTAGCCGTATATCAGGCTACCCAACAAGTTTCCCAATGACGCGTCAGCGATCGCGCTTCACCGAAAAGGCAAGCGGGCGCCGCGCTCCGGAAAGCAAAGCAATATGTGCACGGGTGCCGTGGTCATCGTCAGTATTCCATTGCCGCCTCAGGGTGCATGGGACAGGCATGGCCGGACCCTTTCCCAACAAACACAGACCGGCCTGACAGCTCGCACGAGGCGCCTTGCGCCCATGGCGGCGTCGCCGGATCATAAGGTTATGTTCCATGAGCAAACTCATGCTAATCGACGCCGCCCACCCGGAAGAGACCCGTGTGGCCATCGTCAATGGCGGCCAAGTCGATGATTTCGACTTCGAAACAACAGGTAACGAACAGCTTCGCGGCAATATCTACCTCGCAAAGGTAACCCGCGTAGAGCCGTCCCTGCAGGCGGCATTCGTTGAATATGGTGGCAATCGCCACGGTTTCCTCGCCTTCAGCGAAATCCACCCTGATTATTACCAGCTTCCGGCCGAAGACCGCGAAGCCCTTCTCAAGGAAGCCGCCGAAGAGGCCGCTGCCGCGATTGAGGATGAAGACGACGACGATATCGACGGCGATGAAGACAGCCATGCCGACGCCGATGACGGCGACGATAATGACGATGACTCCTCCGATGATGACGAGGATGACAGCGAAGACGATAGCGAGGACGGCGAGTCCAAGTCCGCCGCCAAGCCGGCCCGTGGCCGACGACCGGCCCGCAAGGAATCACAGCGCTCGTCAATCTCCAAACGCTACAAGATCCAGGAAGTGATCCGGCGCCGGCAGGTGATGCTGGTCCAGGTTGTGAAGGAAGAACGCGGCAACAAGGGCGCTGCCCTGACCACGTTCCTGTCGCTGGCAGGCCGTTATTCGGTCCTCATGCCCAATACACCGCGCGGCGGCGGCATCTCCCGCAAGATCGTCAATGGCGCAGACCGCAAGCGCCTGAAATCCATCGTTGCCGAGCTGGATGTGCCGGATGGCATGGGCCTGATCGTGCGTACGGCCGGTGCCAAGCGCACCAAGGCCGAGATCAAACGCGACTATGAATACCTCTCGAAACTCTGGGAAACCATTGTCGAGAAGACGCTGACCTCCGAAGCGCCGATGCTGATCAATGCCGAAGGCGGCCTTGTGCACCGGGCGATGCGCGACATGTTCGACAAGGAGATCGAGGAAGTCTGGGTGCAGGGCGACGACGCCTATCGCGAAGCGAAAGACCTCGCCAAGCTGATCATGCCGAGCCAGGCCAAGAAGGTTCAGCAATGGAAGGAAGACGATCCGCTGTTCGTCTCCGAAGCGGTCGAAGACCAGCTTGATTCCATCTATTCCCCGGTCGTTCAGCTGAAATCCGGCGGCTATCTGGTGATCAACCAGACCGAAGCGCTCGTCGCGATCGACGTCAACTCGGGCAAGTCGACCAAGGAACGCAATATCGAGCAGACTGCTGTGCGCACGAACCTGGAAGCGGCTGAAGAAGCCTGCCGCCAGATGCGCCTGCGCGACCTTGCCGGCCTCGTCGTGATCGACTTCATCGACATGGACGAGAACAAGAACAATCGCGCCGTCGAGAAGAAGCTGAAGGAATGCCTCAAGGTTGACCGCGCCCGCGTCCAGCATGGCCGCATCTCGCAGTTCGGCCTGATGGAAATCTCGCGCCAGCGTCGCCGCCAGGGCGTGCTGCAGGCCACATCCGACCCGTGTGAAGCCTGTAACGGCACCGGCCGTCGCCGCTCCATCCCGTCGGCTGCGTTGCAGCTGATCCGCGCCATCGAGGCCCGCGCCTCGACCGGCGGCCTGAAAAGCATCTCGGTGAAGGCACCGACGGACGTTGCGCTCTACATCCTGAACAACAAGCGCGAAGCGCTGGTCGAGACAGAACGGATGGCCGGCTTTGCCGTGTCGATCCATTCCTCGGAAGACCTGCTGCCGGGCGACTTCGTGATCGATGCCGAGCGCGACCCGAACTCGAAACCGAAGAAGAAATCGCCGCCGCGTTCCCTGTCCAAATCCACGAAGCCTGCCGTCTCCGATGAGGATGATGAGGATATCGAGGACGAGGATGACGAGGCCGTCGCCGAAACGGATGACGAAGCCGAGGACAAGGCCGAAGATACCCAAGGCAAGCCGCGCAAGCGTCGTCGTCGCCGGGGTGGCCGCGGCCGCAACCGCGATGCCCGTGATACGGGCCTCGAAGTGATCGATGGCGAAAGCCCGCCCGCCGCCGCATCTTCGGATGAAGACAGCGACGATGACGAGGATGAAGACGGCGAAGGTGGCACGACACCGGAAGCCCGCTCGGACGACAGCGAAGATGCCGGCCGCAAGCGCCGTCGTCGCGGTCGCAGGGGTGGACGTCGCCGTCGCCGCTCAGGTGGCGAGGAGCGTGCCGAAGGTGCAGAGGACAGCGCGCCAAATGATGGCGGCGCCTATCTCGACGGCCTGTCGGCCAGCGCGCCGGACATGTTGGACGCGGAAGCGCCAAGCGAAGCCAAGCCTGAAGCGGCCCCTGCGCCCGCGCCTGAGGCAAGCGAACCAGAGCCTGCGAAAGCTGCCGACGCTGAAGCTGATGAAGCCGTGAAGGCCGAGAAGCCGAAACGCGCCCGTCGTTCGCGGGCCAAGCCGAAACCAGAGGCTGAGGCGCCTGCTGCTGAGGCCGCACCGGCGCCGGTCGAGACCAAGGCCGCGCCTGAACCAAAGGCCGAGCCAAAGCCTGCGCCGGACGTGACGCCCGCGCCCGTGGTCGAAGCGGTCAAGGAAACCGTTGCGGCTGAAGCTGCCCCGGCGCCCGAACCAAAGCCTGAGCCCAAGCCGGAACCGGCCAAGGCAGAGGCCAAGGAGACAGGCTCCAAGCGCAAGGGCTGGTGGGCCCGCGCCAAGGGCGAATAGGCCCCACATACAAGCAGAAATAAAAAGGCCGGAGCAGCACTGCTCCGGCCTTTTTATTTGAGATGTCAGTGAAGATGTGGCGCTCAACAGCCGCCCTCAAGGATCGGAACAAGCCTGCGATGCCTGGTATCGAACAGCATGAGCTGACCGGTATAAGCGCCAGCCTTCAGGTAAAACACGCGGGGGTCGTCGCTGATCAGCCGGTCAAACTGCTCCAGGCTCATGGATTTAAGTGCATCGGTGAACCGCCATGCCTCCGGTGCCGCCATACAGGCCTCAAGCGCCCCAAGGCATTCACGGGCTTTCTGGACTTCTGCACGATCATAATCCCCTGCACGGCTAATCGGTAGCGCAGCCGAAAGATCACGGACCAGTTGATGATGGGCCTCTTCATACCAGATATCGCACGGCACGACGTCATCGATGAATTTATCACCCACCTGCCGGTCGATGAGGACGTAGTCATTATCATAGATGACCGTCTGCATGATGACAGGCCACCTGCTCTCCGAGCCCGGCTCAGCGGCCAGGAAGGATGTCGTGACCTGAATGTCTCCGCTGTCCATGTGCGCCACATCCACGAACGTGCTGCTGCACGCCGCCGGAAAGAGTTCAGCCTGCTCATCAGCGACGGCCATTGGCGCAACACTCAAAGCAGCAAGAACCAGTAAGGTGAAGAGTCTTTGCATGCTCTCTCATATCACACACATGCTTAGCTAATTGTGTCCTGACACAGAAGAAACTGGGGGAACCCGGACAAGAAAAAGGCCGGAGCAGCGATGCTCCGGCCTTTTCCTTTAAGCAACGCGCTGGCGCCCTTAGGCGGCGGCTTTGGCTTTCTCGCCGCCGGGTGGGAAGCGGTCGTAGAAGCCTTCGCCCTTGGCGGCCAGGTCGCGCAGCAGGTCGTTCGGACGGAAGCGTTCGCCATACTTGTCGGCAAGGCGGTCAGCCTCTTCGACGAATGGCTTGATGCCCCAGATCAGGTCCATGTAGCTGGCACAGCCGCCCGTGTACGGCGCAAAGCCCCAGGCGAGGATCGAACCAATGTCCGCATCGCGCGCGTCGGTGATGACGCCTTCTTCAAAGCAGCGGGCCACTTCAATGGCCTGGCGCACGAGGAAGCGATGGGTCAGTTCGGTCTTCAGCGCAGGCGGGCACTCGTCGACCTTGACCTCGATCATCTTGTTGATGTCGGGCCAGAGGCGTTCCGGCTTGCCCTTCTCGTTATAGTCATAGAAGCCCTTGCCGGCCTTGCGGCCTACGCGGCCCTGGTCTTCGACCAGCCAGGCGAGGAACTGCGTGCGCTCGTCTCCCTGGACGTCAGCGCCCATGGCTTCAGCCGTGGCGCGCGTGACCTTCAGGGCCGTGTCGATGCCGACAGAGTCGGTCACTTCAAGCGCGCCCATCGGCATTCCGCACTGGCGGCCGACATTCTCGATGATCGCAGGCTTGATGCCTTCGGCCAGCATTTCCATGCCTTCGCGCGTGTATGTGCCGAAGCAACGCGAGGTGTAGAAGCCGCGGCTGTCATTGACAACGATTGGCGTCTTGCGGATGGCGAGGACGTAATCGATCGTCTTGGCCAGAGTCTCTTCGCTGGTTTCCTCGCCCGAGATGATCTCGACAAGGCCCATGCGCTCAACCGGCGAGAAGAAGTGGATGCCGATGAAGTTGGCTGGGCGCTTGGACGCCTTGGCCAGACCGGTAATCGGCAGGGTCGAGGTGTTCGACCCCATGACGGCCGTGTCAGCAAGCTGCTCCTCGGCCATCTTCGTGATCTTGGCTTTCAGCTCTTCGTTCTCGAACACGGCTTCGACGACAAGGTCTGCGCCTTTGACATGATCATAGGAATCCGTTGGCGTGATCAGCGCGAGCAGGGCATCGCCCTTCTCCTGCGTGAGCTTGCCGCGCGAGACATCCTTCTCGACGAGCTTGCGGGAATAGTCCTTGCCCTTCTCGGCATTTTCCATGGACACATCGACGAGCACGGTCGGGATACCAGCCTTGGCCTGGACATAGGCAATGCCTGCGCCCATCAGGCCAGCGCCGATGACGGCAACCTTCTTGAGCTCGTATTTCGGATAGCCCGCCGGACGGTTGCCCCCCTTGGAGAGCGCCTGCGTCGACAGGAAGAGCGAGCGGATCATGGCTTTCGCCTCTGGCCGCTGCTGCGTGTTGATGAAGTAGCGCGTCTCGATGCGCAGGCCGGCGTCGATTGGCACCATGATGCCTTCATAGACGCAGGACAGGATGTTCTTCTGGGCCGGGTAATTGCCATAGGTCTTGGCGTGCAGCATGGCGTTGGCCATCGTCATCACCTGACCAGCGCCTGGGCTGCGGTGGGGAACGCCGCCGGGCACTTTATAGCCCTTCTCGTCCCAAGGTGCTTTCGCTTTCGGATTGGCCTTCACCCAGGCCTTGGCCTTGGCAACGGTTTCCGACGATGGCGCGAGTTCGTTGACAACGCCCATCGCGAGCGCCTTCTCGGCATTGAAGCTTTCGCCCTGAAGGATCAGCGGCAGGGCCGTCTGCACACCAACGAGGCGTGGCAGGCGCTGCGTGCCGCCAGCGCCCGGCAGGAGGCCGATCTTGGCTTCCGGAAGGCCGAACTGCAGCTTCGGATTGTCATTGGCCGCAACGCGGTAATGCCCGGCGAGCGCGACTTCGAGACCGCCGCCGAGGGCGAGGCCGTTGAGCGCAACCGCGACAGGCTTGCCGCAGGTTTCGAGCTGGCGAAGCGTCTTGTTCAGCGAGAAGCCCGCGTCGAACTGCTCTTTCTTGAGCTCCGCTTCGGTCTTCTTCGCCTTGTCGTCTGAACCGCCTGCGCGGCTGCCCATTTCGCCGAGGTCGGCGCCGGCACAGAAGCCGCTGGCCTTGCCCGAGGAAATCACGAGGCCCTTGATCGCGTCATTGGTCGCGACTTCCTGCGTGAAGGCGATGATGTCGGCGACGGCCTTGCCGGTCAGCGTATTCATGCTGCGGCCGGGCACGTCGAACACGGCATGGGCGATGCCGTCCGAGTCGATATCGAATGTGAATGTTTCGAGTTTCATGTCTGTCTTCCAGTAATTCGGGTAAGGATTAAACGCGCTCGATGATGGTCGCGGTGCCCATGCCGGCGCCGACGCAGAGCGTGATGAGAGCGGTTTCCTTGCCGGTCCGCTCAAGCTCGTCGATCATGGTGCCCATCAGCATGCCGCCGGTTGCGCCGAGCGGGTGGCCCATCGCGATGGCGCCGCCGTTCACGTTCATCTTGTCGTGCGGGATGTTGAGGTTGTGCATCATCAGGAGAACGACCGAAGCGAAGGCCTCGTTCAGTTCATAGAGATCGATGTCTTCCGGGTTCATGCCGGCTTTCTTCAGCGCCTTGCGCGAAACATCCGTCGGGCCGGTCAGCATGATGCCGGGCTCGGAGCCGATGGAAGCCATGGCGCGGATGCGGGCGCGGGGCTTCATGCCGAAGCGCTCGCCCATTTCCTTCGAGCCGAAGAGGACAGCCGAAGCGCCATCCACGATGCCCGACGAGTTGCCGGCGTGGTGGACGTGGTTGATCTTCTCAAGCTCGGGGTAGCGCTGCTTGATGACTTCATCAAAGCCCATGGCGCCCATGCCAAGGAAGGATGGCTGCAGCGCGGCGAGCGACTGCATGTCGGCTTCCGGGCGCATGTGCTCGTCATGGTCAAGGCGGATGCCGCCCATCTGGTCCTTCACGGGAACGATGGAGTTGGCAAAGCGGCCCTCTTTCCAGGCGCGCGCGGCGCGCTTCTGGCTCTCGACAGCGAAGGCATCAACGTCATCGCGGGAGAAGCCCCACTTGGTGGCGATCGTGTCGGCGCCGACGCCCTGCGGCGAGAAGTAGGACTTGATGGCGATCTGCGGGTCGGACGACCAGGCACCGCCAGCAGCGCCCATTGGCACGCGGCTCATGCTTTCAACGCCGCCGCCGATAGCCATGTCGGCCTCGCCGGTCATGACTTTCGAGGCGGCCATGTTGCAGGCTTCGAGGCCCGAGGCGCAGAAACGGTCAACCTGCACGCCAGCCGTCGTGTCGGCATAATCGGCGTTCAGCACCGCGATGCGGGCAATGTCGCCGCCCTGCTCGCCAACCGGCGAGACGCAGCCGAAGACGACATCGTCGACCATGGCGGTGTCGATATTGTTCCGGTCGCGGATGGCTTGCAGCACTTGCGTGCCAAGGCTCAGCGCGGTGATTTCGTGCAGGGAGCCGGACGACTTCCCCTTGCCGCGCGGGGTGCGGACGGCGTCATAGAGATATGCTTCATTCATGGGAGAGGCTCCTGATTAAATTCGTTTAGAGTTCTTGATCATCTTGAGGCCGTAACGGGCGCAGAAACCCAGGCATACGGCCGCAAATAGCGACGTGGTCGATGAGAGCGGTGTCGTATCGGCGTGGCGGAAGAGTTCGATTGTCGAGACAACCGACAAAACACCTCCGCAGATGCAAAGAATGAGAAACTTCATCTTGTCGCTCATGTATTCGTTCCTTGCACCGGATTAAGCGTGAGACTCGCGGCACAGCGGGCAGCTTCCTTGCCGCGGGAATCGAAAAGTTCGGCCTCGGCGAAAACCATCGCGCGGCCGATGTTGCGCAGGCGTGCGACCACTTCGATAACGCCGACACGCACGGGTCGCAGGAAGTGCGTGTGGAGATCGACGGTCGAAGGCAGGGCGCGCTTGCCCGCCTTCATGCCGGTCAACATGCCAATCGTATCATCCATCATGGCGACGAGATACCCGCCCTGGATCACGCCTGCGGGATTGGTGAACTCCTGGCGGCCCTCAAAGCGCACACGGGCCTCCCACTTCTTCATGTCGAGTGACAGGAGCTTGAAGCCGAGCGACGTCGAGGACGGGCTCGGCTGAGGGAAGACTTCCGTGATGCGTTTGCTATCGGGCATATGTGTTCAGAGCGTCCTCGCGATGAGCATTTTCATGACTTCATTGGCGCCGCCATAGATGCGCTGGACGCGGGCATCGGCATACATCTGGGCGATGGGATATTCGTCCATATAGCCGAAGCCGCCGTGCAGCTGGAGGCACTCGTCGATGATCTTACACTGGAGATCGGAGATCCAGTATTTCGACATGGAGGCTGTTGCTGCATCAAGTTCGCCCTTCAGCAGCAATTCTGTACAATGATCTGCAAACACTTTTGCGACAGTCGCTTCGGTCTTGGCTTCGGCGAGCTTGAACTGCGTGTTCTGGAAATCAAAGATCGTCTTACCGAACGCCTTGCGGCCTTTGACATATTCGACGGTCTCGTGGATCGCGCGCTCGATCATGCCGATGCCCTGCAAGCCGATGATATGACGCTCCTGCGGCAGTTTCTGCATCAGCTGGATGAAGCCCTTGCCCTCTTCCTCGCTGAGCAGCGCAGATGCGGGCACGCGCACGTCATTGAAGAACAGCTCGGACGTGTCAGCCGCATGCTGGCCAACTTTCTCGAGATTGCGGCCCCGCTCGAAACCTTCGAGGCCGTCGGTCTCGACGCACAGGATCGAGATGCCCTTGGCGCCCTGGGTCGGGTCGGTCTTGCAGCATACCAGGATCAGGTTGGCGGTCTGGCCGTTCGAGATGAAGGTCTTCGAGCCATTGATGATGTAGCTGTCGCCGTCTTTCTTGGCGGTGGTCTTCATGCCCTGAAGGTCAGAGCCTGCGCCCGGTTCGGTCATCGCGATGGCGGTGACAAGTTCGCCGGTGCAGATTTTCGGCAGCCAGCGCTGCTTCTGGTCTTCGGTGCCATAGGCGGTGATGTAAGGCGCGATGATGGCATTGTGCAGCGTGATGCCAAAGCCGTCGACGCCCTTCCACTGCTGCTGTTCGATGATGATGGCCTCATGGCGGAAGTCACCGCCCGCGCCGCCGTATTCTTCCGGCACCGACGCGCCGAGCAGGCCCATTTCGCCCGCCTTGGTCCAGATTTCGCGCGGCACGATGCCGGCCTTGCGCCAAGCCTGAATATGCGGCGCACATTCCTTTTCAAAGAACTGGGCCACGGCGTCGGAGAAAATGTCCATCTCCTCGTCATTGCGCCAGTTGGATTTCGGCACATTCAATGGACTCTCGCGCATTACTCACTCTTCCCTTTGATTTTTGCTGCGGCACTTGCCGCTTACGTTCACGTAAACATGTAAGAAACAGACCGCCGCTTGCACAGTGGTCACGCTGCGTCAGGGATGTGCGCGCGAATGCGCACACCCCGTCAGCGTCAGAACTGGTCGGCTGTCAGCGCCATCATTGACTTGGCGCCGGTCTTGACCTTGGCGAGATGCGCAGCGGCATCCGGCAACATGCGGTCGAGGAAGTATTGGCCGGTCAGCAGCTTCTCGGCATAGAAAGGCTCGCCGTCGGCCTTTTTCTCGATGGCCACCTTGGCCATGCGCGCCCACATATACGTCAGCGCCGTCAGGCCGAACAGGTGCAGGTAATCGTGGCTGGAAGCGCCGGCATTGTTGAAGTCCGACATGCCGTTCTGCATCAGCCAGGTTGTGCCCTCCTGCAGTTGGGCGCGCGCCGTCGACAGGCCTTCGATGAAGGGCTTCAGCTCGGCATCGTCGCCCACCATACCGATGAAATCATCAAGTTCGGCGAAGAAGCTGAACACGGCCCGGCCGCCATTGCTGGCCAGCTTGCGACCGACAAGGTCGAGCGCCTGGATGCCGTTCGTGCCTTCATAGATCATGGTGATGCGGCAATCGCGGACATATTGCTCAAGGCCCCACTCGCGGGTGAAGCCCGAACCGCCATGCACCTGCAGGCCGATATTGGCGCTCTCGAAGCCCTTGTGGGTCAGGTAGGCTTTTACCACCGGCGTCAGCAGGGCCATATAGTCCCCTGCCCGCTCGCGGATTTTTTCGTCTGTCGACTTGTGCTGCAGGTCGCCTTGGAAAGCGGTCCAGTAGGCAAAGGCACGGGCGCCCTCGATAAAGGCTTTCTGGTCGAGCAGCATGCGGCGCACGTCCGGGTGGACGATGATCGGATCGGCCACTTTTTCCGGGGCCTTGGCGCCATTCAGCGAACGGCCCTGAACCCGGTCCTTCGCGAAGTCGGCGGCGTTCTGATAGGCGATTTCGGCTTGCGACAGGCCCTGCAGGCCGACGCCGAGGCGGGCTTCGTTCATCATGACGAACATGGTGCGCATGCCCTTGTGCTCTTCGCCGACGAGCCAACCGGTCGCGCCGTCATAGTTCATGACGCAGGTCGCGTTGCCGTGGATGCCCATCTTCTCTTCGAGGCCACCGCAGGAACAAGCGTTGCGCTCGCCCAGCGAGCCGTCTTCCTTGACGATATACTTGGGCACGACGAACAGTGAGATGCCCTTGATGCCTTCCGGAGCGTCCTCGATCCGGGCAAGCACAAGGTGAATGATGTTTTCGGTCAGGTCCTGCTCGCCGCCGGAAATCCAGATCTTCTGGCCGGTGATCTTATAGCTGCCATCCGCCTGGGGCACGGCCTTCGTCTTGATCAGGCCGAGATCCGTGCCGCACTGCGGCTCGGTCAGGTTCATCGTGCCGGCCCATTTGGCGCTCGCCATATTGGGGCCGTACATCTGTTTCTGCTCGTCCGAGCCACCCGCCATCAGCGCCTCATAGGCGCCGCCGGTCAGCCCCGGATACATGCCAAAGGCCATGTTGGCCGAGGAAATCATCTCGCCCCAGGCAAGACCGACGACCTGCGGCAGGCCCTGCCCGCCCATGGCGGGATCCTTGGTCAGGAGCGGCCAGCCATTCTCGACCAGCATGTTGAACGCTTCGGGAAACCCGTCCGGCGTCTTGACGCTGGCATCGTCATTGCGCTTGCAGCCCTGCACGTCGCCCACATGGTTCAGCGGGAACAGCACTTCCTTCGCGAACTTGCCGCCCTCTTCCAGGATCGCATCGATCAGGTCGGGTGTCGCGTCCTCGAAACCGGGCAGATTGGAATAGTTCTGGAGCTGAAGCACTTCATGAAGAATGAATTGCATATCGCGAACGGGGGCGTCGTAACGGGGCATATGAGCTTCCTTGTAAACAAAAATGGCAACTGGCGAACATTCTAGAGCAATCGTCTAGAAAGGTCGTTCCAGTTGCCAAAACCTCGGTAAGGAGGTGGATCAGACTTCGTCGAGCTGGCGACGGGCGACCGCTTCATAGGCCGCGACCTGACGCTTGCCTTCTTCGTTTGGACCGACTTTCTGGATAAGGTCCTCAAGCCAGAGGATGCCTTTGCGCAGTTCGGTCAGCGCCGTGTCGATGTCCTCGCGCTGGACTTCCAGCTCTTTGACCTGCTTCCGGAACTTGTCGAGCATCATGTACTTCTGAGCCCGTTCGCCATCGTCCAGCACGTAAAGGTCGAGGATTTCACGAATATCTGCCAGCGGCAGACCGAGACGCTTGAGGCGCACGATAATCGTGAGGCGAGCACGGTCCCGGTTCGAATAGACCCGGGTCATGCCATCGCGCGCCGGGTGCAACATGTCCTTGTCTTCGTAAAAACGAAGGGCACGTGGCGTCACACCATATTCCCGGGCAAGCTCGGAAATCGTGAAGGTGCGGCTGTCGGCGGCGGAAATATGAGATGTCTTGTGATGCATTTAGTCAGCTTAGACCAAGGCTTACGCGAACGTCAACGTCAACTTTACGCGAACGTACGGGGAAACTTGCCCCTTGGTAAACAGAAAACGCCATACGTTACCAGATCGCAGGAAAATATTTACCTTTAACCTCGCTTTAAGACCAAGCCTGTCATCACGGTAAACGAGTGTGAACGAATCGGCCTTTAACGTTAATATCCGGTGGGCCGGCTGAGGGAGTATCGGGGATGAACCAGACAGGGCCCTGGAGTGTCAAAGGCATTGACCAACGCGCGCGCGATGCTGCGCGTGAAGCCGCCAGTGCGGAGGGGCTCACCCTTGGTGAATACCTCAACCGTCTTTTGATGTCTGACGATTACAGCCTGCCGAACGAGATTTCGTCGCTGTATCGGCCGCAATCCCGCAATCATTCTGAAATGGCACCGCCGCAGCCGCAGCAGACGACAGCGTCGTCGACGCTGGACCGCCTTACCCGCAGGATCGAGGCTGCCGAAGCCCGCTCGACACTGGCCATTACAGGCATGGACCACACCGTGCTGGGCCTCGTTGCCAAGCTGGAACAGGCCGAAGGCAACAGCCATGCCGTGGTCGGGCATGTCGAGAGCCTGATCGACGAGCTGCGCGGCACGCATGAAGCACTACAATCAAAGGTGCGCCGTCTGGAGCAGGACGAGTCCGGCAAGCAGAACCTTGAGGCCCTGAAATCGCTTGAGGATGCGCTCGGCAAGCTGGCCACGCATGTCTATGAAGAAAGCGAAATGGCGCAGAACGACACGCAGGCCATCAAGGGCCGCGTCGAATCCGGCTTTGCTGACCTGCACGACCGCGTCGAAGGCATGGAGACCAAGGTCCAGTCGACCCTGTCGGATGCCGCTGCCCGCGTCGAAAAGGCCGTGCAGGACGCTGAGAAGCAATCACAGGGCGCCGCCAAGGAAGTGGCCGAGCGCCTTTCAGCCGTCGAGGCCGACGTCTCCGGCGCGCTGGAATCCATGGAAGGCACCCTGCTGCGCATCCAGGACCGCCTGAACCGCGCCGAGACAACGACCGACGCCGCCCTGAAAAGCCTGGAATCCACGTTCACCAGCCTCGACAGCCGTATCGAAGCGGTCGCGCAAGCCTCCGACCCGGAACTGGCTGACCGCCTGCGCGCCGAATTCGAGGCCAGGTTCGAAGACCTCACCAAGTCGGTCCGCGAAACAGTCGATCAGGCCCGCCTGGAACTGGCCGACGAGATTTCCCGCGCCGCCGAAGGCTATGACGGCACCGCCGTAACCACGATCAAATCCGACCTCAGCGACGTGCAGAAGCGCCTCGCCGCGACCGAAGAGCGCCAGACGCGCGCGATGGAAACGGTTTCGAGCCAGGTCAACCGCATGTCGTCCAGCTTCGACGAGCGCATCCGCGACGTCGAATCACGCGACGACACAGCCGCCACCGAAGCCATGCGCGCCCAGTTCGAACGGCTAGGCGAAACAGTCAGCGCACGCATTGATACGCTGGCGGAGCGCGTCGACGAGCGCGTGACCCAAAGCGAAACCCGCAGCGCCGATGCCATCGAGCAGATCGGCGAGCAGGTCGCGACCGTGGCCTCGCGCCTGCAGAAGCGCCAGGACGACGCCGTCAAGGCAATGGCGACGCATATGGAAGAGAACCGCAAGCGCACCGATGCGCGCCTGTCGGATGCCCTGTCCAGCGTCTCCGAGCGGCTTGAGCAGATCCAGACGCAGTCAACCGCATCCCTCTCGCCGGTCCAGCGCGCGATCGCCTCGCTCGCGACGCGCCTTGAGAGCCTCGAGGAATTCAACGCCCCGCCATACGCAGACCCCGGCGGCGCAGACATGCTGCCGGATGCACCTGATTTCACGGCGCCACCGGCTGCGGTGCAAACCCCGGTTCAGGCCGAGACGATTGTGCCATTCAAGGCCGACCTGCCGGACGCCGAGGAAGATGAAGACCACGAAGACTTCTTCGCGGCCGAGGATGACGCCCCGACGGCGCAGCATCAGGACCCCTTTGCCGATCAGGCCGAGGACGACGATGATGACGAATTCTTTGAAGCCGGTATTCAGGGCTGGAACGCAGTCGTTGAAGCGCGCGGCGAGCCCGACACGTCAGAGCTTGAAGCCTTGCTCGACAGTTCCCTCGACCCGTTTGCCGCCGAGCCGCGGACCGAAGGCGAGCCCCTGTCAAAGGCCGCACTCGGCCCGGAGAGCTATTTCGATCCGCTGTCGGAACTCGACGGCATTGATGGCGTGCATGACAGCCACACCGAGGCGCGCGCTTCGGACATCTTCGACACTGACGATGATGATGACGACGAATTCCTCGAAGGCCTCCTGCCTGCCGCGATGCCTGTGCCCGTCGAAGACGAAATGGCGGCCGCAGAACTGGACCCGATCGACATTCGCGAAGACGACACGAGCGACTATATTGCCCGCGCCCGTCGCGCCGCGATCAGCGCCGCTGGCAACCCTGTTTCCGCCCCGCATCGCCGCGACCGGCGCAGCACGGACATGCCCGGCTACCGGACGCAGGGCAGCGCCAGCAAGATGCCGCTTTATGCGGCGGCATCCGCCGTCGTGATCACGGGCGCCGCCGTTGGCGGCTATCTCTATATTCGCGGCAAGCAGGCGGCACCGGCCGTGGCCGCATCAGTCGATACCTATGTCGATCCGGGCGCGCCCGAAATCGTGGAAGCCCCGGTCTCGGCCGTCGAGGCCGCCACAGAAGCTGCCGTTCTGGCAGAGGCGGCACCGCAGGACGCCATGATGCCGGAGCCCCTGCCGGCTGGCGCAACTGACGCTGACCTGTTCGATGCTGAAGACGCCGCACCTGCGACACAGCCAGCGCCCGCACAGGCTGCCAGCGCGCCGGTTGAAAGCAAACCTGTTCCCGCCGCCGTCGTTGCGCCGGCACCAACGCCCAAGCCCGCGAAAGTGATCGCGGCGACAGCCAGCTTCCCGGCCATCTCGCCTTTTGTCTCCGTTGAAGGCGCTGCCGCGTCCGGTAATCACATCGCGCAATACCAGCTCGCGCAGGACCGGATTGCCGCTGGCGATTTCGCGGCTGGCGCGTCGATGATGCGCAAGTCCGCCACCAAGGGCCTGCCGATTGCGCAATACGGCCTCGCCAAGCTGCACGAGAAGGGCATGGGCGTGCCCAAGGACCTGTTTCTCGCTCGCGACTGGACCCAGAAAGCGGCCGATGGCGGCAATGTGAAAGCCATGCACGACCTGGCCGTCTACATGGCCGAGGGCGAAGGCGGCACGCAAAGCTATGCCGGCGCAGTCGAGTGGTTTCGCAAGGCCGCCGAGTTCGGCATTGTCGACAGCCAGTACAATCTCGGCATCCTTTACGAGCAGGGTCTGGGCATCAGCCCGAACCTGACCGAAGCGCTCTTCTGGTTTGAAGTGGCGGGCAAGAGCGGCGATCCCGGCGCACCGGCAAAAGTCACCGAGCTGAAGTCCCGCGTCTCGCCGCAGGCCGCCGAGCTGGCACATAACCGCGCCATCGCGTGGGAAGCGTCGCGCGACAATGCGATCAGCAATGGCCGCTTCGGTGCCCAGCCCTGGAACACGGGTAACCCGCTGCAGGTTCAGGGCGTCCAGGTGGCACTCGCCTCGCTCGGCTATGACATCGGCACACCGGACGGTGTTGTCGGTACCGGCACAGCCCAGGCGATCCGCAGCTATGAAGGCGCCAACGGCCTGCCCGTGACCGGCACGATTACCGGCGACCTGATCGACAGCCTGAATGCCCGCGCTTCAGGCCCGAACAACGGCTGAGCCTGCGCGCTTGCGTTAGAGGCGTGACAGGCGAGTTCGTTCTAGATATGTTCCATGAGAATCGTGGCAGGATATCTGAATGACACCTCTTATAACCATCGGCTCGATCGGCCTTGATGCCGTTCATGTTGTGCTCCTGCTGGCGGCTCTCGGGCTTGGCGTGTTCGCCTGGACGCTGCGTGGCAGCACCGACCTTGTTCGCCGCGACCTGCGCCGTGCCGAAGAGGACCTGGCCGATACGAAGCAGGCCCTGAAAACGCAGCACGAAGTTGCCCGTCAGGCAGAGATCGCGCTCGCCGAGGCGCGCGCCCGCAGTGCAGAGGAAGAAACCAAGTTTGCCCAGTTGGCGCAGGGCGTTTTGCAACGCGCGAACACAGCCTTCCTGGAGCGCGCCGATGAGACGTTCAAGCGCCACAGGGAAGGCGCGCAAGGCGAACTGAAAGAGCTGATGAAGCCCATCGGCGAGAATTTCGACGCCTTCAAGAAACGGGTCGACGACCTTGAAAAGGTTCGCACCGAGGACAAGTCGCTCCTGTCGGAACAGGTAAAAGCGATCAGCGAGAGCCTGATCCGCAACACGGCCGAGACCGGCAAGCTCGTCAACGCGCTGACTGCGCCGAAGGGTGGCGGGCGCTGGGGCGAGATGACGCTTCGCAACGTCATGGAACAGGCTGGCCTCTCCGCGCACTGTGATTTCAGCGAGCAGGTCCATGACGAAACCGAGGAAGGCCGCCAGCGGCCGGATGCGATCATCCGCCTACCGGGCGACCGGCAGATCGTGATCGATTCCAAGGTGTCGCTTGCCTCCTATATGTCCGCCGTGGAGGCCGAAGACCCCGCCCAGAAAATCGTCCACCTGAAGGCCCATGCGGCCAGTGTGCAGCGGCACGTCAACACGCTGGCCTCCAAGGACTACCAGTCAAACCTCGGCAACCGGTTCGATTATATCGCCATGTTCATACCGGGGGAAAACTTCTTCGCGGCGGCGCTTCAGGAGGCCCCCGATCTGATCGAGCGGGCAATGTCGAAACAGGTGATTGTCACGACGCCGACAACATTGATCGCCTTGGCCAAGACAGTTGCGCATCTGTGGCGCCAGCATCACCAGAACGAGAACGCCATGGCGGCGGCTGAACTGGGTGCCGAACTCTATGGCCGGATGGGCGTGATGCTTGGCCATATCGAGAAGCTCGGAAAGTCGCTCAACGGCTCTGTCGACCATTTCAATTCGGCGATGGGATCGTTCGACAAGCGCGTGCTGCCGACGCTTCGCAAGTTCGAGGACATGGAAATCGCCCCACCGAACAAGCCGCTGGCCGAGCCGAAACAGATCGAAAACCGGGCAAATACGCCGGAACCGGTGGGCGAGCTGGACTTCGGTACGAAGAAAAAGGCCCTGCCAGCGGAGTGAAGCAGACCAGTTGACCAAACGCCCTTCCCTTCATATCTGACACTTATGGCCATTCGCGAGATCCTCACCGTACCCGACCCGCGCCTCAAAGAGGTGTCGAAACCCGTTGAAGGCGGCGTCACAGACGCAGTGCGCGCCCTGATGGATGACATGCTGGAAACCATGTATGATGCGCCCGGCATTGGCTTGGCCGCGATCCAGATCGGCGAGCCGCTGCGCGTGATCGTGATGGACCTTGCCCGTGAGGACGAGGAGCCACAGCCGCGCTTCTTCGTGAACCCGGAAATTCTCGAAACCGTGGAAGAGACCCAGCCATATGAAGAGGGCTGCCTCTCCGTGCCGGACATTTTCGACGAGGTGGAACGCTCGCAGCGCTGCCGCATCCGCTACATGGATTATAATGGCAACGAGATCGAGGAATGGGCAGAAGACCTCTATGCGGTCTGCATCCAGCACGAGATGGACCATCTCGAAGGCACCCTGTTCATCGACTATCTCTCGCGCCTGAAGCGCCAGCGGGCCGTCGACAAGGTGAAGAAGGCCAAGCTGCGCAGCCTGCGCGAAGACGCCGCCTGAGGCCGACGCGCCAATCTTTCCTTTATTGCCTGCGCCGGGCGCGCTAGACCCCCGCACGATGACCAAACCCCTCCGCCTTGCCTTCATGGGCAGCCCTCAGATTGCCGTCGATGTGCTTGCCGCGCTGGCCGCTGCGGGCCATGAGATCGCCTGCGTCTATTCCCAGCCGCCGCGCCCCTCTGGACGGGGCAAGAAGCTGACACAGACGCCGGTGCAGGCCTGGGCCGAAGAGCACGGCCTTGAAGTGCGCACGCCGAAATCGCTGAAACAGGCGCCGGAGCAGGAGGCCTTTGCGGCGCTTGGCCTCGATGCGGCCGTGGTGGTCGCCTATGGGCTGATCCTGCCGCAGGCCATCCTGGATGCGCCGCGACTGGGCTGCCTCAACATGCATGCCTCGATCCTGCCGCGCTGGCGGGGCGCTGCACCAATCCAGCGGGCGATTATGGCAGGCGACAGTGATACCGGCATTGACGCGATGCTGATGGACGCCGGGCTTGATACCGGGCCTGTGCTGGCCTCGTCGCGCACACCGATCACGCCGGCGACGACGGCGGGCAATCTGCACGACCGGCTGGCGGAACTGGCCGCCGAGCTGGCGCCCCGCGCGCTGGCCGGGCTGGCGGATGGATCACTCAAGCCGGTGGCGCAGCCGGAGGGTGGCGACACGTATGCCAGCAAGCTGACGGCGGCGGACCAGCCGATAGACTGGTCAAAGCCTGCCGCCGAGGTGGACTGCCAAATACGCGGCCTCTCCCCCTTCCCCGGTGCCATCTGCCACTGGACGCCGGAGGGCGAGGCAGAGCCTGTGCGGCTGAAGCTGCTGATGAGCGAGGCGACGGGCGCGTCCGGCGGGGCGGCGCCGGGCACGGTGCTGGACGACCGGCTGCTGGTGGCGTGCGGCGATGGCGGCGCGGTTCGCATCAGCCAGCTGCAGCGACCCGGCAAAGGCCCGATGACGGCGGCCGTGTTCCTGAACGGCACGCCGATTGCGCCCGGCACGGTGCTGAGCTGATGAGCGTATGGATCCGCCCGGCCCATGATGACGAGATTGACGCGATCGCGGCGCTGAACACGGCGGCGTTCGGCAAATCGGCCGAAGGCAAGATCGTGCGCAGGCTGAAGCGGGATGGCGACAGCGTGCTGTCGCTGATTGCGCATGATGACAGCCAGATCGTGGGCCACGTACAGTTCTTCCGCATCCAGATTGATGGTGCGCCGCTGGCCGTGGGCCTTGGGCCGATGTCTGTTCTGCCCGCGCGCCAGAAGCAAGGCGTTGGCAGCGGGCTGGTGCGCACGGGGCTGCTGGCGCTGGAAGGCGCGGGCGAGACACGGGTGTTCGTTCTGGGGCACCCGGACTATTATACGCGCTTCGGTTTTTCCGCCGAGATGGCGTGCAATTTCGCGGCGCCGTGGAACGGGCCGGCCTTTATGACGCGGGCGCTGACCGATGCGGCGCCGGCGTCCGGCACGCTCACCTATCCCGCAGCCTTCGAGACTGTCTAACCATGGCCCGTTACAAGCTTCTCATTGAATATCATGGCGGGCCCTATCAGGGCTGGATGCGGCTACCCGGCAAACCGACGGTTCAGGGCGCACTGGAAGAGGCCGCTGCGGCGCTGGACGGCGGGCCTGTCGAGATCTATGGCGCGGGGCGCACGGACAGCGGCGTGCACGCGATGGGACAGGTGGCGCATTGCGACTTTGCGATTGATCGCCCCGGCAAGGTGGCCGACGCGCTGAACGCGCATTTGCGGCCCCACCCGATTGCTGTGTTGAAGGCGGAAAAGGTGGACGAGGAGTTCCACGCGCGGTTCAGCGCCAAGGCGCGCCACTATCGCTTTGTCATCATCAACCGGCGCGCCAACCTGACGGTGGAAAACGGTCTCGCGTGGCGCATCTCGCCGAAGCTGGACGCGAACCGGATGCACGACGCGGCGCAGGTGCTGCTGGGCACGCACGACTTCACCACGTTCCGCGATGTGGAATGCCAGGCGCGCAGCCCGGTCAAGACGCTCGATAAGTTTGATGTCGCCCGTTATGGCGACCGTATCGAATGCACGCTGTCAGCGCAGAGCTTCCTGCACCGTCAAGTGCGCTCGATGGTCGGCTCGCTGGTGGAAGTGGGGCGTGGCAAGCGCGACGCGCGCTGGATGACGCAGATACTGGACGCGGCAGACCGCACGGCCTGTGGGCCCGTCTCACCGCCGGACGGGCTGTTCCTCGAAAAAGTGGATTACGACTGAGCCTGCACGTGCGGCGCCTGTGAGGGCGCTTGGGTTTGGTTTTGGGTTTCGGGAATGGGATTGCGGGTCAGGTGTCCGGGATTGGCAGCCTTCGAGCCAGCGCTGCGCCTGCTGCGGGGCAATCGCGGCGCGATGGCTGATCCCTGCGCAGCTGGGGATACGGAGATATATCAATTTCAGTTGAAAGCGCTGCCGCGAGGCGCGGCGAGACGGGCGCGCTGATGCTGCGCGGCCCCTGCCCCGGCGCGTCGGATATGGCGTCCACATAGATAGTGCCGCAGCGGTCGACGGAAATGAGCAGGCCCTGCCCGCTCTCCTTCATCCAGCGGTTCAGGTTCCACAATTGCAGCCACAGCCAGACATGGCCAGACGACGACATGGACGTGCGCATAAAGATGAGCGTGAGCCGGGTGCATGCCGCGCAGTATACGCGCAGTGGGACGGGGTGGGGAAAAGTGGGGGGATTTCCTACAATTCGGGGCGCGGTGCGACGCAGCCCCTACCGCGAGGTCATTCCAGTTTAGCCCCGCTAAACCAACACGATATGTTGCCATTGGCGGGGGCGGGCCCATCTTGCGTGAGTCGGCGCGGCTCAAGCGTGCGGCGTTCGCAACCGATCAGACCACCCACGAGGCCCATGATGACAACCGCTCCCCTGTTTGAAACAATGACACTTCCCCATGGGCCCGCGTGGAAGAACCGCTTCATGCTGGCGCCGCTGACCAATACGCAGAGCCATCCCGATGGTACGCTGTCGGATGAGGAATATCACTGGCTGACCATGCGGGCGACAGGCGGCTTTGGCCTGGTGATGACGGCGGCGGCACATGTGCAGGCCGTGGGTCAGGGCTTTCCCGGCCAGATCGGCGCATTCGCGGATGAACATATAGAGGGCCTGACGCGGCTGGCCGCCGGGCTGAAAGCCAAGGGCGCAGTCTCGTCGTTGCAGCTGCACCATGCGGGTGACCGCTCGCCAGCCGATCTTGTCGGCGTGCCGGTTGGCCCGTCGGACCAGGACGACAAGGGCGTGCGAGGCCTGACGCTGGCGGAAGTGGAACAGCTTCGCGATGATTTCATTGCAGCGGCAGTGCGCGCGAAAAAGGCCGGGTTTGACGGCGTGGAAGTGCACGGCGCGCATGGTTATATCATCGCGCAATTCCTGTCGGCGGAGATCAACAAACGGGAGGATACCTATGGCGGCCGCCTGGAGAACCGCGCGCGCCTGATGTTCGAGATTGTCGACGGTATTCGCGCCGCGACGGGGCCTGACTTCCAGCTTGGTCTGCGCCTGTCGCCAGAACGCTTTGGCCTTGAGCTGGACGAGATGCTGACCGTGACCAAGCGCGTGTTTGCCGAGCAGGTGATCGACTTTTTCGACCTGTCGGCCTGGGACGTGAACAAGGAGCCTTCGGACGAGGCCTTCAAGGGCCAGACGCTGGTGTCGCTGTTCACGGCGCTGGACCGGGGCAAGATCCGCCTTGGCGCGGCGGGCAAGATCATGGATGCGGCAACGGCGGTGAGCGTGCTGGAGGCGGGATGCGATTTCGTGGTGATCGGGCGCGGGGCGATCCTGCGGCATGACTTTCCCGAGCGCGTGCGCCGGGACGCCGCCTATGCGTCGCCGCCCCTGCCCGTGCCGGAAGCCTGGCTGAATGCGCAAGGCCTCAGCACCAGGTTTGTGGACTATATGCGCGCCTGGCCAAACTATCTCGCCAAGGATGGCGACGATACGAGCGCCTATGATGACCTTCAGGTGAAGCTGGAACCTGACACCGTCAGCTGATGCAGCGGAGCGCTTGAACGGGCGGCCTGCGTGGTGCTTTTAGGGACAAGCCCGAGGAGAACAAGATGAGCGACGCGGCCCCTTCAGCCATCGACCAGAAGACATTGTGGAACGGCGCAGCGGGCGAAGCCTGGGTGCGCGGCCAGGACGTGCTGGACACGATGTTCCGGCCCTTCGAGGCGATGCTGGCCGAGGCTGCGGCAGGCTGCCGTGGCCGGGTGCTGGATGTCGGCTGTGGCACGGGCGCGACGACGCTGGCCGTGGCGGAGGCGGCGCCGGAGGCCGAGTGTGCAGGCGTCGATATATCCGAGCCGATGATTGCCGCAGCCGTGGCCAAGGCCGAAGCCGCCGGATCGACGGCGCAATTCTTCTGTGCAGATGCGCAGGACCATGGCTTTGCCGATGCCAGCATCGAGATGATCGTGTCGCGCTTCGGCGTGATGTTCTTTCGCGACCCCGTGGCGGCGTTTGCAAACCTGCGCCGGGCCGCAATCGCGGGCGGTCGGCTGAACGTGATTGCGTGGCGCAGCGCGGCGGACAACCCGTTCATGACGACAGCCGAGCGCGCGGCGGTGAAACTGATCCCCGACTTCCCAGTGCGAAAGGCCGAGGGGCCGGGCCAGTTCGCCTTTGCCGATGACACGCATGTGCGTGGGATCCTGGAAGCGGCCGGCTGGCGCGACGTGAGCTTCATGGCCGTGGATGTGGCTTGCGAGATGCCCGAACCTGCCTTGCGCAATTACCTCATGCAGATGGGACCGCTGGGCGTTGTCCTGAACAGGGCCGATGCCGCGACGCGCGAACGGTTGAGCACAGCGGTGCGCGCCGCATTCAACCGCTATGTCGACGGAGACACGGTGCGCTTTGACGCGGCCTGCTGGACAATCACGGCCCGGGCCTAGAGGCCGAAGCGCGCCTTGTTGCCAGCAATCAGGGCTTCGAGCTTGGGCATGCCGGCCTTGATGCCGCCAGCGAGCTGCTTGGTGACGAGAAAGCCGAGCGGGAAGATGGCGCTGGCGCGCCCGGTCCAGCGCAGTTCGCAGCCACCGAGCACGTCGACGATCTCATAATCCTCGACTCCCGCAGAGATCGGTAGGCTGGATTTGTCAAAACGGAAGGCCATGCGGCGGCCCTCCTCCCAGAGGAAGAAATATTCCTCGATGACCATATCGCCGACTTCCACGGTGCGGGTCGTGCCATCCCGGAAGGGCTGGGGGCTGGTCCAGGTGACCTTGGTGATCGGCAGCCATTCAGTCCAGGCTTCGGCGTCAAGCAGGGCGGCCCAGACGGCGCTGGCCGGAAACGGGAACTTGTGCGCGATGGTGCCCTTGGCGCCTTCGAGATAATGCTCGGCGACCGGTTTGTGCTGTTTCAGTGCCTTGGCCATGACTGGTCCCCCCTGCGTGCTGACATGCGGGAAACTATTGTGGTGGAGCGGCGTGGTTGTCAAAGCCCGCGGGCCGGTGCCGCCGCGTCAGCTGGCAGGAATGCCCATCGCGTCGCAATGCGACTGGTGCTCGGCGCGAATAAGGTCGAGCGCGCGGCGCATGATCTCACGGGCGGGATCGTACATCAGCTCGATCGTGATGCCGCGCAGGCTGAGGATCAGGATACGGGCATGGACGATGCAGGCATTTACGTCTTTTGCGCCGGCCGCGGCCGCGATGTCGGCAACGTCCCGGTCGATCTCGATCTCGACGCGTTGGGCGATGGGCTTGAGTTCGGCGGCGAGGGCCTCATCCCAGCGCGCGGCGAGCAGGATTTCCGTGATGGCGAACGATACCGGATTCTGCTGGGTCTCCCAGAATAGGTCGCACATGGAGCGGTATTTCGCGACCGGGTCGCTGATCGATTCGTAACGGGCCTGCGCGTCGGTCATCATCACCCGCATCGCGGCATCGGCGGCGGCGGACATGAGGGCGAGGCGGGTTGGAAAAAGGTTGAGCACCGAGCCACGGCTTACACCGGCAGCGGCCATGACGGTTTCAACCGAGGTGGCGGCATAGCCCGTGCGGCTGAGGCAATCGACGGCGGCGGTGATCAGGGCGCGACGCGTTTCCTCGCCCCGGCGCGTGCGGCGGCGGCGTTCAGGCTGGGCCTGCGCAAGCGTGTTTGCCTGAGTGTCCATGCATCACCTTAACCGGGGAGATACGGGGGCCGTCAACCAGGAATACTGCACGTATTAGTCAATATTGACTATTTAGTGCTTTGCGTTAGCGTAGCGGAAAGACGGCACGCGGCCCCCGCCAGACAAGCCCGTCGCAAGCGCCGGAAAACGGCCGATACGGAGGAAACAGCTTTGCCCGACACAGCCACCCAGGAACAGTCCAACACCGTGAACCGCGGCGGATTCCAGATATTCCGGACAGCCGATGCCCCCTCGCTCGATGAGACGGCGCACATGGATGTGGCCGACATGACGCCCGAACTGGAAGCAGGCATCGGCGTCGCACTGGAAGCCGGCTTTGCCGAGGGCAATGTGGTGAAGACACTTTTCTCCCAACCCGGCTTCAGCCTGACCTATGCCTGGTTCAAGAGCGGCTTCCCGCTTCCTCTGCACACGCATGATGTTGATTGCCTCTATTATGTCGTGGCTGGCAGCCTGCAACTCGGCACCGAAACCCTGCGCGCGGGCGACGGCTTTTTCGTCGGCGCCAACAAGGCCTATCGCTACACGCCCGGCCCTGAAGGCGCCGAGGTTCTGGAGTTTCGCGGACAAGAAGATTTCGACATCAGGTTTCTCGCGAAAACCGTGCCCGCCTGGCAGAAGATTGCCAGCGCCGTGGCAGACCGCTGCCCGGACTGGGCCAATGAGACGCCTCCCAGCGCCGCAAAGGCCTGAGCCCGTCAGATGACGATGAATAGATTTGAGAACAAGGTCGCCGTCATCACTGGCGCGGCCTCCGGCATTGGCGCCGCGACGGCCCGCCTGATGGCGCGTGAAGGCGCGCATGTCGTGCTGGCGGATATTGGCGACGAGGGCGGGCGCTCGCTGGCCCGCGACCTGGGGCCGACGGCGCTGGCGGTGAAATGCGATGTGTCGAAACAGGCCGATATGGACGCGCTTATCCGGGCGGCGGTGGAGAGCCATGGCCGTATCGACTTTCTCTTCAACAATGCCGGCATCGGCAGCTATGGCACCAGCGTCGAGATGGATGCGGCGACATGGGAAAACGTGATCGCGGTGGACCTGCACTCGGTGTTCTATGCCTGTCACGCGGCCATCCCGCACATGCCGCAGGGCAGCGCCATCGTGAACACGGCGTCGATCTCGGGCCTTGGCGGGGATTATCGCTTTGCCGCCTATAATGCGGCCAAGGGCGCTGTGGTGAACTATACGCGGGCGCTGGCCGTGGACCATGCGCGCGACGGCATTCGCGTCAACGCGCTTTGCCCCGGCCTCGTCGACACACCGATCACGGCGGGCGTGCACCAGATACCCGGCCTTAAGGAAGACTGGACACGGCGCATCCCGATGCAGCGCGCCGCACAGCCGGAAGAGATGGCCAATGTCGTCGCCTTCCTTGCCTCGGATGCGGCGTCCTATGTGACGGGTTCGATCATCGTGGCTGATGGCGGCGCAACGGCGCATACGGGCCAGCCGGAGATTGCCCAATTCGCCGAACTGCCGACGGGCTGAGCCATGCGCGCAGCAACCCTTCAAGGACACCACTTTTCGATCCGCGAGCTGGCTGATCCCACACCCGCGCAAGGCCAGCTGCTTGTGCGGCCCCTGTTCACCGGCATTTGCGGCAGCGACCTCAGCCTGCGCAAGCAGATGGCGGCCGCCGCCGAGGCCACGCCGCCCGAAGCGCATGACCAATTGCCGTTGATCATCCCCGGACATGAGTTTTCGGCGGAACTGGTTGGCATCGCACCCGGCACCGAGACAGCGCTGAAGATTGGCCAGATCGTCTCCGCCCTGCCCTTCATGCACGGCCATGATGCGCCGCAGGCCATCG
Organism: Alphaproteobacteria bacterium; assembly: GCA_018827375.1. Taxonomy (GTDB): domain Bacteria; phylum Pseudomonadota; class Alphaproteobacteria; order Caulobacterales; family Hyphomonadaceae; genus Hyphomonas. The sequence continues at coordinate 141,106 of JAHJYW010000048.1, read as the reverse complement.
GCCTGTCGCCTGACCATAGTGGCGGGCTGGCCACGCTGACCTGCGTGGATGCAGTGCGGACCTTTGCCATACCGGAGGATGTGCCAGCAGACATTGGCGCGCTGACAGAGCCTGTCTCGGTCGGACTGCACGCAGCCAACCTCGCGAGCCGCAATGCCGGGCCGAACATGGTGATCGGCTGCGGGCCGGTGGGCCTGTCGGTGATCCTGGCGCTGCGCCTGCAGGGACGGGGGCCGATCCTCGCGGCGGACTTCTCGCCGGTGCGCCGGGCAGTGGCGGCGGCACTCGGCGCCGATATCGTGCTGGACCCGGCCACGAATTCTCCCTTTGGCCGCTGGACCGATTTCGCATTCAGCCCGCACCCCATGTCGCCGCTGCTTGAGCGGGACTTCCGCGGACTGCCGCCGGGCATCAATGTCTTCGAATGCACGGGCGCGCCCGGCGTGATCGACCAGATCGTGAAATCCGCGCCGGCGCATAGTCATATCATCGTGGTGGGCGTGTGCCCGCACGAGGAAAAGCTGACACCGCTGGAAGGCATCGTGCGCGAGCTGACGCTGGAATTCAGCTTTGCCTACCGGCCAGAGGAATTCGCCGCGGCGCTGGCCATGATAAGCGCGCATCCGGACGCGGCAGCGCGCCTGATCACCAGTCGCCAGCCGCTGGACCGTACCGAAGCCGCCTTTGACAGCCTTGCCAGCAATCCCAGCGAGATAAAGATCCTGATCGATCCGCAGACCTGAGGCGCGCAGGTTCTGATCGACAGGCCTGAAAGCCACGACTAGGTTCGCCGCATGATCAAGCTCACATTCTGCCTTCGCCGCCTGCCCCACCTCAGCCGGGAACAGTTCCAGACCTATTGGCGCGAGCAGCACGCGCCTCTGGTTGCAAAGCATGCCAGGACGCTGGGCGTACTGCGCTATGTGCAGCTCCACACGGGGCATGACGCACTCAACGCGGGTATTGCAGGTTCACGCGGGGCACCGACTGAATATGACGGTGTGGCCGAACTCTGGTTCGAGAGCGCGGAAGCCATGGCTGCCAATACGAGCGAGGCGGCCGCCGCCGCAGGGCGCGAACTGCTGGAAGACGAGAAAAAATTCATCGACCTCGCCAACTCGCCGCTCTGGTTTGGCGACGAGCACGTGATTGTCGACTAGCGGTCGTTCGTCCCGAGCGCACCGGCGAGATCTTCGATAAGATCCGTAACATCTTCCAGCCCGACCGACAGGCGTACGAGGCCTTCACTGATGCCGTGCGCACGGCGTTCATCAGGGCTGTAAGTCGAGTGTGTCATGCTGGCGGGATGCTGGATGAGGGTTTCGGCGTCGCCGAGGCTGACGGCACGGCGGATGAGCCGGAGCCGGTTCATCATGGCGAGCCCCGCTTCGTAACCGCCTTCCAGTTCGAAAGCGACCATGCCGCCAAAACCGTCCATCTGGCGTTTGGCCAATTCATGCTGGGGGTGGCTGACCAGACCTGGATAGTGGACGACCGAGACGCCCGGTTGGGCTTCCAGCCATTCCGCGACTTTCATGCCACTCTCGCAGTGACGTGCCATGCGCAGCTGGAGGGTCTTCAGGCCCCGCATGACCAGCATCGCGTTGAAAGGCGCCATGACCGACCCGGTCATGTCCTTCACGCCGACCATGCGGATCTCGTGGATCGCGTCGGCCCTGCCGCAAACGGCGCCCGCCACGAGGTCGCCATGCCCGCCGAGATACTTTGTCGCCGAGTGGAGCACGAAGTCGGCGCCGAGCGTGAGCGGACGAGTGAGCATCGGCGAGGCGTAAGTGTTGTCGACGACGACCAGCGTATCGTGCTCATGCGCGATGGATGAAACGGCGCGGATATCAACGAGGCGCATGTTCGGGTTGGCGGGGCTTTCAAAATAGACGATCCGCGTCTTGTCCGAGATGGCGCCGCGCAGGTTTTCCGGGTCGCGCACGTCGACATGCGTAATCGTGATGCCGAAGCGCGAGAGCCCGTCGCGCATGAAGGCGAACGTACAGCCATAGAGCGTCTGGTCGGTAATGATCTCGTCACCGGGCTTTAACAGCGTCCACATCGTGGCTGAAATCGCGCCCATGCCGGAGCCTGTGCAGAGACCGGCTTCGGCCCCTTCAAGGTCTGCAATGCGCGATTCGAGCAGGGCGACGGTCGGGTTGGAGATGCGGGAATAGACATGACCCTCGGTTTCACCGGCAAAGAGCGCACCGCCCTCTTCAGCCGTCGGGAACGCAAAGGTGGAGCTAAGATGCAGCGGCGGGGTGAGCGCGTTGGCATTGTCTGCCGGATTATAGCCGTGGTGGATGGCGCGGGTCGCGAAGCCGAGCGGGCGCGTGGAATCAAAGGCCATGGGCGTCTCTCCTGTATTTACGCCAGAATAGCACCAATACCACAGCAGGTTTCGCCTTTTCCTGCCGCAAACTGCTTGCAAATTGGCAAATTCTGCCAATAGATAAGCGAATGGATATAACGGATGCCAAAATTCTGAAGGCACTGCAGCGTGACGGACGCCTGACGAACCAGGAATTGTCACTTGAGGCCGGCCTCTCGCCCTCGCCCTGCCTGCGGCGCGTGCGTAACCTCGAAGCGGCGGGCATAATCACGGGCTATACAGCGCTGGTCGACCAGAAAGCCTGCGGCTATCCGATAACGTGCTTCATCCGCATTCGACTCACCAATCATGCCGAAGAAACCGTCAAGCAGTTCGAAAGCAGGATTGCCGAAATCGAGCCCGTGCTAGACTGTTACCTGATGGCGGGCGGCGAGGACTACCAGATGAAGGTGATCGCCAGCAGTCTCGACGACTACGAACACCTGATGCGGCAGACGATACACAAGATACCCGGCATTGCCTCGATCGAAACCAGTTTTGCTTATGGCGTGGTGAAGCAATCGCGCGCGCTGCCCGTGATCACGCAAAAGCGAGCATAGGCGCCAGCGCCGGAGCTGCTATAGGATAGGCATGAACGTTACGTCGAACCCTGCCAGCGCCGGTCCCAGCCTCGTCGACACCCGCAATTCGGCCCTGCGCCGACCCGGCCGCTGGCGCATCTCCAACATTATTGACGGGCGCGCTCTGCGCATCAAGCTGACGGGCGCCGCACAGCACCATCAGGGCGACGCGCAGGCCGCGCGCAAGGTGGTGATCGACCACCTGCACGCCGCCCTCTTCCGCGGCCGAATGATCGCGCAGGAGCGCCTGCAACAGGGCGCCGACGGGCTGGACACCGCCCGCCTGCTCTGCGCCGTGCAGGATGAAGTGATCAGCGCGCTTTACGATTACACGACGACGCACGTCATCCGCGCCCGCAACCCCACAGAGGCCGAGCGCATCGCGATTGTCGCCACCGGCGGCTACGGACGCGGCGTTATGGCGCCGTCTTCGGATACCGATCTCCTGTTCCTGCGAGCCTACAAAGTGAGTCCGCATACCGAGAGCGTGATCGAATACATGCTCTATGCGATGTGGGACATGGGGCTGAAAGTTGGCCATGCTTTCCGTACACCGCAGGATTGCGTGAAGCTGGCAGCAGAAGACGTGACCATCAAGACATCCATGCTGGACGCGCGTTTCATCTGCGGGGACGAAGCGCTGGCGACCGACATGTTCGAGCTGTTCCAGCGCGAGGCCGTGAAGGGCAAGGACGCCCAGTTCATCGCCGACAAGCTGGCAGAGCGCGACGCCCGCCATGCCCGCCACGGCGACGCGCGCTATGTGGTCGAGCCGAACCTAAAGGAAGGCAAGGGCGGCCTGCGCGACCTGCAGACGCTCTACTGGATTACCAAGCACATGTATGGCGGCCGCACGCTGGAAGATGTGATGCAGAATGGCCCCTTCACGCCGCACGAATATGCGATCTTCATCCGCGCCGCGAAATTCCTCTGGACCGTGCGCTGCCACCTTCACTTCGTGACGGGACGCCCGGAAGAACGGCTGGGCTTTGACCTGCAGCCGGAAATTGCCTCGCGCATGGGCTATCGTGATCGGGGCGAGCAGCAGGGCGTGGAGCGCTTCATGAAGCGCTACTTCCTGATCGCCAAGGATGTCGGCAGCCTGACGCGAATCCTGGCGGCGAAACTGGAAGCCGACCACAAAAAGAAACCTGAAGGCTTCCGTCGCTTCCTGCCGATCCGCGCGCCGCAGGCGCTGAAGGAAACCGGCTTCATCATCGACAATGGCCGCATCAATACGGTGGACGAAGACGTTATGGCGTCCGATCCGCTGAACATGCTGCGGCTGTTCACGATTGCCCGGCGCGAAGGCAAGGACATCCACCCCGATGCCCTGACCGCGCTGACCCGCAACCTGCGCGCCATGAATGACAGGGTGCGCGAGACGCCAGAGGCGCGCCAGCTGGTGCTGGAATCCATCATGGGCGGTGACCGTCCGGGCCAGGTGCTGCGCTGGATGAACGAGTCCGGCCTGCTGGGCCGCGTGATGCCTGAGTTTGGCGGCATCGTCGCGCAGACCCAGTTCAACATGTACCATCACTATACAGTCGACGAGCACACGATCCGCGCCGTGGAATACATTTCCGACATGGAGCATGGGCGCGGCGAGACGATCAAGCTGGTCTCCGAACTGTTCCCGATGCTGGAAAACCGCCGCGCGCTCTACATGGCGATGCTGTTGCACGATACCGGCAAGGGCAAGGGCGACCAGCAGATCGAGGGCATGAAGACTTCCCTGCGTGCCTGCCAGCGCCTTGGCCTGCCGGAGGCCGAGAGCGAACTCGTGGCCTGGCTGGTCGGGCATCATCTGGAAATGAGCGAGACGGCCCAGAAGCGCGATATTTCCGATCCGCGCACGGTGGCGAAATTCGCTGACCTTGTTGGCTCGCTGGAGCGGCTGCGCTTGCTCTACATTCTCACCGTGGCCGACATCAAGGCCGTCGGACCGGCCGTGTGGAACGCGTGGAAGGGCCAGCTGCTGGCTGACCTCTACAACAATACGGCGGCTGCCCTACGCGGCGGGCGGACCGACGAGGCTGGCGTGCTGGCCGAGTTGGAAGCGCGCGCCGAACGCCGCCGTGAAGCGCTGATCGACCGGGTTGGCAAGGTACCGGCGCTAATGCTGGAAATGGAAACGGCCTACTGGACCGGTTTCGACCTCGACGATCTCGCCTGGCAGGCCCGCGTGCTGAATGATGGTCAGGAAGTCGTGGCGCACCGCTATCTGGCCGATGGCGGCGCCGTGGCGATGATCGTGTCAGGCGCTGACCGGACGGGCCTGTTCGCAGACCTCGCCGGAACACTCGCCCGGCTGGGCGCCAACGTGGTCTCGGCGCAGGTCTTCACCAGCAACCGGGGCCGTATCGTCGATATCTTCATGCTGCAGGACGCGAGCAAGGGCGCCTTTGCGGCCGGTGATGCACCGCGCATGGCGCGGCTTGAAAATGCCATGCGAGATGCCCTCGCCGACAACGCCATCAAGGGCGAAGTCAATGCACGGGCCGGACGGCGCGAAGCGGCTTTCCTCGTGCAGCCGTCCGTGCAAATCCGCGACGACCTTTCGGCGGACTATACGGTGATCGACATTGCCGGGCGTAACCGGCCGGGCCTCTTGCATGAAGTGGCCGATGTGCTGGCCGACATGAAACTGTCGATCCACTCGGCCCACGTGGGCTCTTACGGCGAGCGCGTGTTCGATGCTTTCTATGTGCAGAATGCCCGCGGCCAGAAGATGGGAACAAAAGCCCGCAAAGATACACTCAAGGAACGTCTTCTCGCCGTATTGGGGCGCGAAGAACCGGATGCACCGCAAACCCCGGCCCGGAAACTGAAACGCTCCCGCGCCGTGGACAGCTTCTGAGAATTCACACAAGGGAAATTGCATGAGCGTCGCGCGCAACACTCTCGTGCAATCATCCCTGACGCTGGCCAGCCGCGTGCTGGGCATGGTGCGCGACATCCTGCTGGTGGCCACGATCGGCGCCGGGCCGGTGGGCGACGCCTGGGCCACGGCGCAGCAATTCCCGAACCTGTTCCGCCGCATATTTGCCGAAGGCGCCTTTGCGTCTGCCTTCGTGCCAACCTATGCGCGCACGCTGGAGGCCGAAGGGCCAGAGGCCGCCCGCGCCGTGGCGCAGGAGGCGATGCGCGTCTTGTTTGCGGCCACAGCGGCGCTGACCATCCTCGCGCAGATCTTCATGCCCTGGGTCCTGCTGCTGATCCATGGCGGCCAGGCCGACGACCCGGAACACTATAACCTGGCCGTGCTGCTGACGCGCGTGACGATGCCATATCTCACGTTCATGGCGCTGGCGGCGCTGCTGTCGGGCGTGTTGAACTCATCAGAGCGGTTCATATTGTCGGCGGGTGTGCCGACGCTGCTGAACCTCTGTCTCATTCCGGCAGCCCTTGTCAGCGACGACCCGGTAACCACGGCCAAGGCCGCCTCCATTGCGTATTTCATCGCGGGCGTCCTGCAGGCCGGGGCCCTCTGGTGGGGCGTCAGCCGCCAGAAAGTGCATCTCAGCCTGCTCGGCCTGCCCCGCCTCACCCCGGCCGTGAAGAAGGTGATGATGCTGGCCCTGCCCGGCACGTTTGCGGCCAGCGGCACGCAGATCAACATCATTGTCAGCCAGTCCCTCGCGAGTTTCGAAGTGGGCGCCAAGAGCTGGCTCTATGCGGCTGACCGGCTTTACCAGTTGCCGCTCGGCCTTGTCGGCGTGGCGGTGGGCGTGGCGATCCTGCCGCGCCTGTCGCGGGCCGCGCGTGCGCTGGACGATGATTCCAGCCGGGCGACGATGGACGAGGGCATCGGCCTTGCCATGGCGCTGACGCTGCCAGCGGCCGCCTCGCTGCTGATCGCGCCGGTCTTCCTGATCGATGCCTTCTTTGCGCGGGGTGAGTTTACCACGTTCGATGCCCTGCAATCGGGCAATGCCCTGTTCCATTTTGCCTGGGGCGTGCCGGCCTTCGTGCTGATCAAGGTTCTGGCGCCGGCCTTTTTTGCCCGTGAGGACACGAAGACGCCAATGCGCTATGCGCTGGCTTCCGTGTTCGTCAATACGGTGCTGGGCGCCGGCCTGTTCTTCTGGATGAAGGCGCATGACCAGCAAGGCTTTGTCGGCCTTGCGATTGCCACCAGTGTTGCCGCCTGGGTGAACGTCATCCTCCTGTGGACCACGCTGGTGCGGCGCGACTGGTACAGGCCGGGGCCAAAGCTGGCCTCAGGCGTGATCCGGGCGCTGATCGCCACGGCGGTCATGTCGGCAGTCGTCTGGTACCTGCTGCGCATCCTGCCGACCCTGGAAGCCTATCTCTATAATAGCAAGGCGCTGTCGGCCGCCGTCATCGTGCTGGCAGGCGGCGTGACCTATGCCGTTGCGGCCCTGATCACGGGCGCCGTGCGGATCAGCGACATCCGCCGCACTATGCGACGCTGATCAAACGCGCTATTGGCCCTGCCCATGACTGATACGACCCCTGCCTATACCGGCCCCGAGCGCGTTTTCTCCGGCATCCAGCCGACGGGAAACCTGCACCTTGGCAACTATCTTGGCGCACTGAAAAAGTTCGTCGACCTTCAGGAAGCAGGCCACGACTGCATCTTTTCGGTCGTGAACATGCATGCGATCACCCTACCCGTGGCCCGCGAGGCCCTGCTGGACCAAACGCGCCAGATCGCGGCGGCCTTCCTTGCGTGCGGCATTGATCCCGACAAATCGATCGTCTTCGCGCAATCGGCCGTGCCTGCGCATGCGGAACTCGCCTGGGTATTCAACTGTGTCGCCCGCATGGGCTGGGTCGAGCGGATGACGCAGTTCAAGGACAAGGCCGGCAAGGATTCCGAGCGGGCCTCCGTTGGCCTGTTCACCTATCCCGTGCTGCAGGCCGCCGACATCCTGGCCTACAAGGCCACGCACGTGCCTGTGGGCGAGGACCAGAAACAGCATCTTGAGCTGAGCCGTGACATCGCCGACCGGTTCAACCGCGAATATGACGCGCCGGGCTTCTTCCCCCTGCCCGAACCCATGATCAAGGGCCCCGGTGCCCGGATCATGAGCCTAAAGGACGGCACGAAGAAGATGTCGAAATCCGACCCGTCGGACCTGTCGCGCATCAACCTTGTCGATACGTCCGACGAGATTTCGAAGAAGATCAAGAAGGCCAAGACCGATCTTGAGGGCGACATGCCGAGCGAGATCGAAGGCCTGAAGGGCCGTCCGGAAGTCGAAAACCTTGTCGGCATCTATAGCGCGCTGTCAGGCGAAAGCGTCGAGGCCGTACTGCGCCAGTTTGGCGGACAAGGCTTTGGCACGTTCAAGCCAGCGCTGGCAGATGTGACCGTGGCGCACCTCGCGCCCATCACCGCCCGCTATCGCGAGATCCTCGCCGATCCGGCGGGCATCGACCGGGCGCTGGCAAAGGGCGCCGAGAAGGCCCGCGCGATTGCCGCACCGATCATGGACGAAGTGCGGGATATCGTCGGTTTCTGGCGCGGCTGAGCCGCCCTGCGGCTGCGTGTACCCTTTTCCGAACGGCGCATCAGGCATAGCGTGAGACTAGAACTATTCCCTCGGAAGGATATCTCATGAAACGCCTCTCCCTCGCCGCGACACTGATTGGTTTTGGCCTGCTGGCCGCCTGCTCGAACCCTGTGCCTGAAGGCGAAAGCGCGCTTGAAGTGTCAGACGCCTATATCGTGATGCCAGCCGGCGGGCAGGGTATCGCCAGCGGCGGTATGGTCGTGACAGTGCGCGGCGGCGACGAAATGCTGACAGCGGCAACCACGGACGCGGCCGACAGTGTCGAGATCCATACGATGTCGATGGAGGATGGCGTGATGCGGATGCGCCAGGTCGAATCCCTGCCCGTAACCGAGAAAGCGCCCCTCGTGCTCAAGCGCGGCGGCAATCACCTCATGTTCTTCGGCTTCGACAAGACTCTCGCCGTGGGCGACTCAGCCGATATCGTGCTGACCTTCAGCAATGGTCAGGGCAAGGAGCAAATGCTGGTCACAAAGGCCGAAATCATTGGCCAAGGCGACTGACTGCCATTTTTTTGAGCAATCGCGGACAGAAAAAACCAAAGCATGCCAAGGGCTTTGGCAACTGACTTGCAATCAAAAATGCGGGTTGCCTAGATTTAACTGTTAAGGGACTGTTAATGGGGTCTAATTCCCCGCATAGTGTCGTAAGGGCAACAGTTTCAGCGTTTGGATGTATAGTGATGGCATTTGATAGTCGCCTGCCAGCGGCCTACCAAGAGGAAGGGCCCGTCGTGACCCGGATCGGTACCGACCATCTCGTGACTTTCGACTATGCCGAACCAAGTCCGATCATGTTGTTTTTCCAGCGCTGGTGGCGCCGCTCCATCCTGATGCTGAAGGTCGGCACGGTTGTCGGCGCGGTCCTCGCCTATCCGGTCATGACCGTGATGTCCCACAAGATTGACGATAGCGACGTGGTCCTCTCGTCGAACCAGAACTGGGCCTCGCCGGAAGCCGGCGTTGCCATCAACAAAATCGCCCGCGAACTGGAAGGCACCGGCTGGGCTGGTGACCGCGCCAACTGGCATCCGCAGGCCCGCCTGACCGCGATGCCCGCCTGGCAGAAGGCCACCGCCGATGCATTGGCCGAGCATGCCCGCCTCCTGGCTGTGATGAGCCCGGTCAATGGCGAGCCTGATGCGGACCTGACCGCCGCAGCCCGCCTGCTGCACGGCATGCCCGGCGATGACATGCGCCCGCGCCTGACATCCGCCGCCGAAGCCCTGAACCGTTTTGATACACGCTCTGCCCGCGGCCTGGCCGTACAGCCTGACCGAATGGAACTGCTGCAGGCCGAAGCGCGCCTTTTCGCCGGTTGGGCCGAGACAGACCTTGCTGACCTTTCGGCCCAGATAAACGCCGAAACGGTCGAATGGCCCGCCAGCCGCCAGGACATCACGGCGTTCTATGGCGCCAAGGCCCGCGCCCATGTCGCCCGCGAAATGCTCGTGGCCTCCGAGCGCGCTGACCCCCGCTTCAGCCGGATGCCTGATGTGCAGGCGGCCATGACAAAGGCCAAGGAGGCCTGGGGCCACGCGGCACACATGAAGCCGCTGCTCGTCTCCAACCAGCCTGGCGACGGCATATTGATGGCCAATCACCTGGCCAGCATGGGATTCTACCTTTCGGAAGCCAAGGCTGCGACGCTGGAACTGGCTGATGCGGTCGAGGCGCTGCCTGCAGAAGACGTGGAATCCGTCGCCTCGCTGGACCCCGCCCTTGGCGTGGTGGCACCCTGAAGGCGGCTTTGCCCTTGAACACATAGCATCTTCGGGCCATCTGGCACTTAGATAGCCATGTGAGAGGGGCCTGACGCCCATGTTCATCCAGACCGAACCGACCCCAAACCCGGATACCGTGAAATTCCTGCCCGGATTGCCCGTTGCGGGCGATCTCGGCCCCTTCGACTTCCCTGATATCGGCAGCGCACGCATGAGCCTGCTCGCCCGCGCCCTGTTCCAGGTCGACGGCGTGGACCGCGTTTTCCTTGGCAGCGATTTCGTGTCGATCAACAAGGACCCGGACCGCGACTGGAAACACGTCAAACCCATGGTGCTGGCTGCGATCATGGACCATTTCATGGCTGGCCTGCCCGTTGTCGAAGACGGGGCTGTCGCCGCAAGCAGCGAAAGCGGCGACGATACCGTCTATGAAGGCGACGCCGCCGAAATCGTCGAGGAGATCAAGGAACTGATCGAGACGCGCGTACGCCCGGCCGTTGCCCAGGATGGCGGCGATATCATCTTCCACCGCTTCGAACCGGACACAGGCATTGTGCACCTGTCAATGCGGGGCGCCTGTGCGGGCTGCCCTTCCTCGACAATGACCCTGAAGCAGGGCATCGAAAACATGCTCAAGACCTATGTGCCGGAAGTCACAGCCGTCGAAGCCGTCCTTTAGGACACTTAAAAACACGATAGAAGGACACCTCGCCATGGCTCACCCGGTCAACGACCACGCCCTTGACGTCATCTTCCGCGATGCGCGCAGCCAGAACGGTTTCATCGACAAGTCGGTGCCTGAAGTTCTCGTCCGCGCCGTCTATGACCTTGCCAAGATGGGCCCGACCAGCGCGAATTGTTCGCCTGCCCGCTTACTCTGGATCACCAGCGACGAGGCCAAGGCCCGCCTGAAGCCCCATATGGGCGGCAATAATACGGAAAAGACGATGGGTGCGCCCTATGTCTGCATCATCGCCTATGACCTGAAATTCCAGGAAAAAATTCCGAAACTGTTCCCACATGCCCCGGAAGCCAAAGACTGGTTCAATTCGAACCGCGACGAGACCGCTTTCCGCAATGGCACGCTGCAGGGCGCCTACCTTCTGATCGCGGCGCGGGCGCTCGGCCTGGATTGCGGCCCGATGTCGGGCTTTGACGCGGATGGCGTGAACAAGGAATTCTTCGAGAGCCAGGACGGCGAGATGCAGCATTGGCGTGCCAATTTCATCTGCAATATCGGCCATGGCGACAAGTCCAAGCTGTTCGACCGCAGCCCGCGCCTCGACTTTGAAGAAGCCTGCCGGGTTCTCTGACCCCGCACGCCCATGCTGGTTCTCGCTCTCAACACAGCCTCTGCCGCCCTCGAAGCGGCGGTGGTGCGCGACGGTGATATTCTCGCCGATGCGCGCGAGGACATGGCGCGTGGGCAGGACCGCCAGCTGCCTGGCTTTGTCGAGCGCCTGCTGTCGGACGCCGGCGTGACCCTGCAGGATGTTGACCGTATCGCGGTCGTGACCGGGCCGGGCAGTTTCACCGGCATACGTATCGGTGTGGCCTACGCCCGCGGCCTGGCACTCGTCACAGAGGCAGACTGTATTGGCGTGACCAGCCTCGAAGCAGCCATTCCGGCCGGCATGGAAGGCAACACGCTCGGCGCGCTGCAGGCCCAGAAACGCCCGCCGGACCAGACATGGTGGGTTCAGGGGCTTGAAGGCGATGAAGGGATTTCAGCGCCTGTGGAGGTAGGCCTTGATGCGCTGAAAGCCATGCTTGAAGGCTTCAAGGTGCCGGTTTTCATCGATGGAAGCGAGGCGCTTGGCTCCGTGATTGATGCGCTTGATATCAGGCCGATGCGGCCCTCTGCGATCACGGCTGCACTGAAGGCGCCCGGCTTTGACGCAGGCAGCCACCCCCCTGCCCCTGTCTATGCGCGAGAACCGGACGCGACCCTGCCCGGGCCGAAACCATGACCCAGCCGATCGTGGTCCTCCGGCCCGATGAGGCCGGACGCGTGGCCATGCTGCATGCGACAGGTTTCGCCGATCCCTGGAGCCCCGCCGCCTTTCGCGATCTGCTGTCAGAGAGCACGACGCTGGCTTTGGGTGTGGAGCGCGCGGGGCAACTGGTCGCTTTCGTGCTGGTTCAGACCATTCTGGGTGAAGCGGATATCCTGACTGTCGCTACACAGCCCGACTTCAAACGCGGCGGGCTGGCCAGGAACCTGCTGCAAAATCTTATGTCCCGACTGGGCGAACGCGGCATTTCCCGCATCACGCTGGACGTGGCCGAAGACAACATGCCTGCACGCAATCTTTATGACAGTCTCGGTTTTACCGAAGACGGGCGCCGACCCGGCTATTACACGACCGGCCGCGACATTCCCGTCGCCGCCGTGCTGATGTCCCGGTCACTCGCGCTCTGAGCGCTTCTATCTGGACTTCCCACGCCAGTGCAGGCAGAAAAGCACAATGGACAGACTCGAAAAACTTTGCGCTGAAAAAGGCCTCCGCATGACGGAGCCACGCCGCGTGATCGCGCGCATCCTGTCGATGTCGGATGACCATCCGGACGCCGAGGAATTGCACCGCCGCGCCAATACAATGGACTCCTCGATTTCACTCGCAACCGTCTACCGGACAGTGAAACTGTTCGAGGATGCCGGCATCATCGAGCGCCATGATTTCCGTGACGGCCGCGCCCGCTATGAGGAAGTGCCCGACGAGCACCATGACCACCTGATCGACATCAAGACAGGCGGTGTGGTTGAGTTCCATTCGGAAGAGATTGAAGCCCTTCAGATCGAGATCGCGCGCAAGCTCGGCTACAAGCTGGTCGACCATCGGCTGGAACTTTACGGCGTTCCGTTGAAAGAGGGCGAGTAGCCCGGCCGCCTCCCCCACTGGGAGAGAGGCAGCCCGGCAATTGACGTCTAGGCGTTCAGGAAGCCGCTGAGGCGCTTGTTGATGATCGCTTCGGCCTCGGCCATGATCCGGTCGATCAGTTCCTTACAGGTCGGGATATCGTGGATGAGGCCGGCAACCATGCCGCAGCTCCATGCGCCAGCATCCATTTCGCCATCCATCATGATGCGCGGGTAGACGCCTGCCACTTCCTCGGCGATGTCCTTGAACTCCAGCTTCGAGCCGAGTTCCTTTTCCTTTTGCAGAAGACGTTCGACGGCGACATTGGTCAGCACGCGCTCGGTATTGCGCAGGGGGCGCATCACGAGGCGGGTGTCGAGTTCGCTGGCCGCAACGATGGCGTCCTTCACGTTCTGGTGCACGGGCGCTTCTTTCGTCGCGATGAAGCGCGTGCCCATGTTCATGCCTTCGGCGCCCATGGCGAGCGAGGCAACGAGGCTGCGCCCGTCAGCCTGTCCACCGGACGAGACAAATGGAATGTCCAGTTCGTCTGCAGCGCGTGGCAGCAGAATCATGTTCGGAACGTCATCCTCGCCGGGGTGGCCGCCACATTCGAAGCCGTCAACGCTGACCGCGTCGCAACCGATCGACTGGGCCTTCAGCGCGTGGCGCACGGCCGTACATTTGTGGATGACCTTGATGCCGTGCTCCTTAAGGATCGGCAGGACCTGGACCGGGTTGTTACCGGCAGTCTCAACGGCTTTGACGCCGCCATCGATGATGGCTTTCACATAGCCTGGATAATCGGGCGCGTTGACGACCGGCAGGAAGGTGAGGTTCACGCCGATTGGCTTGTCCGTCATGTCGCGGCAGCGGGCGATCTCGTTAGCGAGATCTGCCGGCGTGCGCTGCGTAAGCGCCGTGATAATGCCAAGACCGCCAGCATTTGATACAGCCGCAGCCATTTCAGCAAAGCCGACAAAGTGCATGCCGCCCTGAATGATCGGGTGCTGGATACCGAACATTTCGGTGATACGGGTTTTCATGGGTCGCCTCCAAATACGATTTTGCGCCATCCTTGAACAAGGACGGCGCAAGTCGCAAGGCTTACGATGGGTAAAGGGCGGATGGCCCCCTACGCTTCCCTAGCTGGATGCTGGCGACCAGGAACCCCGGCTGCGTGCAGCTGCGGGTGTTGCGCCGCCGCCATTACCGGAACGCTGGCCACCGGGCTTGCCGCCCTGCTTGCGGCCACCATTGCCGCCACCGCTGGAATTGGGCTTGCCGCCCTGGCTATGGGCGCGGGGCTTACCGCCACCACCACCGCCGCTGCGGGCATGGCTACGACCGCCGCCGCCACCGCCGCCCGGACGGCTACGTCCGCCATTGCGTTGCTGCTTGTGTGGGCCTTCTTCTTCCGGCTGCGACAGGTCCAGAGCGGTACCGGCTGGCGGATCAAGACGCGAGATGGACTTGCCGGTCAGTTTTTCGATGTCGCGCAGGTAGGCGCGCTCATCATTGCCAACGAGCGAGATGGCGATACCGGTCTTGCCCGCACGGGCCGTACGCCCGATGCGGTGGACATAGGATTCCGAGATGTTCGGCATGTCGAAATTGATGACATGGCTGACACCGTCGACATCAATGCCGCGTGCGGCGATGTCAGTTGCGACCAGGATTGGCGCCTTGCCGCTTTTGAAGGCGTCGAGGGCGCGGATACGCTGGTTCTGGCTCTTGTTGCCATGGATGGCTTCTGCATAAAGGCCGTCATTGGCAAGGTGTTTCACCACCTTGTCGGCGCCATGCTTGGTGCGTGTGAAGACGATCGCGCGGTCCATGTCGTCAGCCGATAGCAGCTCCGACAAGAAGGCCGGCTTGGCATTGCCCTTGATCATGTAGACGGCCTGTTCGATGCGCTCGACAGGACGCGATTCCGGCGTCACGGCAATTTCGACCGGGTTACGGAGGAAATCGTCAGCCAACGCGCGGATGGGCTTCGGCATGGTTGCCGAGAAGAGCAGTGTCTGGCGCTTCATTGGCACGGCAGCCATGACCTTGCGAATGGCCGGCATGAAGCCGAGGTCCATCATCTGGTCGGCTTCATCGAGCACGACAGCCGTTGTGTCAGCGAGGCTGATGGCTTTCGTGTCCATGTGGTCCAGCAGGCGGCCAGGCGTAGCGATCAGGAAATCGACGCCGCGCGACATGGCCTTGATCTGTGCGCCGGGCTTCACGCCGCCAACGACAACAGCAACGCTTGGGCGCATGTGGCTGCCATAGGCGCGCACACTGTCAGCAATCTGGGCGGCCAGTTCGCGGGTTGGCGCGAGGATGAGGACGCGGGCCGTGCGAGGCGCAGGGCGCGATGGCTTGGTGGCCAGCAGGCTCAGCAGTGGCAGCACGAACGCAGCGGTCTTGCCGGTGCCGGTCTGGGCGATGCCGACGACATCCTGGCCCTTGAGCAGGACAGGAATGGCTTGCGCCTGAATTGGGGTCGGGGTGGTGTAGCCCTCAGCTGTAATGGCTTTGAGGACGGGCTCGGCCAGGCCGAGTTCGGTAAATTGGGTCAAAATGACTCTTTCATGTTCGTGCGCGCAAAACGGGACGAAATGCACCGGCGCGCGAATGGCTCTAATTGTGTAGGAAGCCTTTGGTGATCGGCATCCCGGTTCGTTGCGCACTCGACGCGAAACCGGAAAGGTCTACGATCAATGCGAGAGCAGCGGCACGCCTTTATGGGGCGCTGTCCCTGCTAAGGCAGCCTATTGCACGCTTTGCTGCGCCGCACAAACGAATTTGTGAGTGAAAAGGTTAATGCAGATGACACACTTCCGGATACGCCGCTGTGTTTTGGCGCTCGTCCTACTCGCCAGCGCCTGCAGCGGAACCCCGTACCAATCAGGCGAAACACCTTCCGACACAGCCCCGCCTTCCGTCTTGTTTGGCGACCTCTATACGGATGCCGCCAAGGCACGCATCCACCCAGACACCAAGACCCTCGCCGATGCGGTGCCGCGACGTGCGCCGGCAGACATCGTGGCGGACTATGACCGGCAGAAGCCTATGTCCGAGACGGCCCTGCGCAATTTCTTCGATGACAATTTCCGTATCGACCCGCCGGTCAAGACCGTCGCGCCGCCGGAAGACTTGTCCCTGCGCGATCATATCGCCGCGCTCTGGCCCTTGTTGACGCGCACGACGACCGCGGCAGAGCCCGGTAGCTCGCGCCTCGCTTTGCCGGAACCTTACGTCGTGCCGGGCGGCCGCTTCACCGAGATCTATTACTGGGATTCCTATTTCACCATGCTGGGCCTCGGGCCCGATCAGGCGGGCCTGCGCCGCAGCATGGTCAATGATTTCGCCTACATGATCCGCACCTATGGCCATGTGCCGAATGGTAGTCGCACCTATTATCTCAGCCGCTCGCAGCCGCCGTTCTTCTATCTCATGGTTTCGCTGCTCTCCCCGGACGACCCGGCCAAGGCCTGGGCCGAATACTTGCCCGAGCTGAAAGCCGAGCATGATTTCTGGATGGCGAGCGAGGCGGACGCAGCGCCGGGCGCGCCCGCGCTGCGCGTAGTGAAGCTGGCCGATGGCACCGTGCTGAACCGCTATTATGATGGCCGCGATGTACCGCGCGACGAATCCTATGGGGAGGACCTTGCGGTCGCCGCCGGCAGCAGCCGCCCAAAAGCGCAAGTCTATCGCGACATCCGCGCGGCGGCCGAGAGCGGCTGGGATTTCTCGTCACGATGGTTCGTGGACGGCAAATCGCTCACGACGATCCATACGACGGATATCCTGCCCCCGGACCTGAACAGTCTGCTATACGGCCTTGAAAAGGCGATTGCCGCGGGCTGCGTCGTTGCAGACGACCCGGCCTGCGCCATCACCTATGCAGCCAAGGCCGACGCGCGCCGCGCCGCGATCAATACGCTTCTCTGGAATGCGGACACTGGCCTCTATGACGATCTCGACTGGAAGACCGGCATTCTGCAGGGTCATGTCACGGCAGCCGGGCTCTACCCGCTTTTCACCGGCGCCGCCGACGACGCCAAGGCCGCGGAGGTCGCATCAGCCACCCGGGAGCACCTCCTGCAGCAGGGCGGCATCGTCACCTCCACGATCAACACGGGCCAGCAATGGGATGCGCCGAACGGCTGGGCGCCACTGCAATGGATGTCGGTGACAGGCCTCTGCCGCTATGACGACGTGGAACTGGCACGCGACATTGCGCAGCGCTGGGTCTCAACCGTCTCGCGCGTTTATGACGATACCGGCCGTCTCCTGGAGAAATACAATGTCATGGACGCCGTGCCGGGTGGCGGCGGGGAATATGCCCTGCAGGACGGGTTTGGCTGGACCAACGGCGTCACCCTCGCCCTGATGGACACGTTGAATGAGCCGGATGGCGGGAGCGCGGGCTTCACTTGCCCTGTCGTGACTGGCCCCTGACGCAGCGGCAGTGCGACGTCTTCGTCCTTAGGGGATTTTCCGGAGTGTACAGGCGCGCCCGGATGCGCTTCCATGGGGGAAAGATAGCGGGCCTCACGCAAGGTACCGCACCACAGGGACGGAAACGAAGACAATGGCAGACACACAGACACTCGACCGCCGCGCGAGCAGCACCGACACCGAGCATTTCGATGTGCTGATCGCGGGCGCAGGCATTTCCGGCATTGGCGCGGCCTATCACCTGAAGACGCAGACGCCGGGCAAGCGCTTCGTCATTCTCGAAGCGCAGGAAAGCTTTGGCGGCACCTGGCTGACGCACAAATATCCGGGCATTCGGTCCGACAGCGACCTCTACACATTCGGCTATCGCTTCAAGCCATGGACGGGCCAGCCCATCGCCGCGGCTGACAAGATCCTGACCTATATGGAAGAAGTGATCGACGAAAATGATATCACGCCGCACATTCGCTACAGCCACAAGATCCTGTCAGCGAGCTGGTCGTCGCAGGACAAGCAGTGGACCGTGGAAGCCAAGCGATCCGACACGGGCGAGATCGTGCGTGTGACCGCCAACTTCCTGTGGATGTGCCAGGGCTATTATGACCATTCCAAGGGCTTCACGCCGGAATGGGAGGGCATGGACGATTTCAAGGGCCAGATCGTGCACCCGCAAACCTGGCCGGAAGACCTCGATTATAAAGGCAAGCGCGTCATCGTTATCGGCTCCGGCGCCACGGCCGCGACCGTCGTGCCCGCGATCGCTGCTGACTGTAAGCACGTCACGCTGCTGCAGCGCTCGCCGACCTATTTCATTCCCGGCCGTAACGAGAACGAGCTGGCCGACGAGCTGCGCAAGCTGCAGATCGACGAGACATGGATCCACGAGATCGTGCGACGCAAGGTCCTCTTCGACCAGAACGAGTTCACCCGCCGCGCGACCGAAGAATCCGATGTGGTGAAGGAAGAACTGCTTGCCGGCGTGCGCGAATTCCTCGGGCCGGACTTTGACGTGGAAAAGCATTTCACGCCCGCCTACCGTCCGTGGCAGCAGCGCATTGCCTTCGTGCCGGATGGCGACCTCTTCCAGGGAATCGCCAGTGGCAAGGCCAGTGTCGTGACAGACCATATCGAACGCTTCACGGAAAAGGGCATCCTGCTCAAATCCGGCGAGGAACTGGAAGCCGACATCATCGTCACCGCGACGGGCTTCAACCTCTCCGTCCTCGGCGGCATTCCGTTCACGGTGGATAACAAGCCGGTCGATTTTGCAGACACGGTCACTTATCGGGGCATGATGTTCACTGGCGTGCCAAACATGGCCTGGGTGTTCGGCTATTTCCGCGCCAGCTGGACCCTGCGCGTAGACCTGATGGGTGATTTCATCGCAAGGCTGCTGAACCATATGGACGAAAAACATGTGCGGCAGGTCGAGGTGGCGCTGCCGCCCGAGGATGAAGACATGGAGCGCCAGCCCTGGATCGACGCCAGCAACTTCAATCCGAATTACCTGATGCGCTCAATCCACCTGATGCCGAAGCGCGGCACGAAGCCCCAATGGCAGCACAACCAGGACTATTGGTCAGAGAAGGACGACTTCCCCAAGATCGACCTTGAGGCGCCGGAATTCATCTATTCCTGACGCAGCCACGCCGCAGGACTACTGGTCCTGCGGTGCCTGGATGCTCTCCATATAAGTCAGCAGCGAGTCGATATGCTCCGGCTCGAACTCGAAGATCGGCATGTCCGGATGGCCGACCATGATGCCCTCGGCGAGAGGCTCAGCCAGATCCTCAACCGGATAACTCCTGGAAATATTCCGGAACGGGATGGCGTCGGGATGGGGGCTATCGCCTTCCGTGCCGACAGCATGGCAGGCCGCGCAGACCGTCTCGGCAATCTCGCGCCCCTGCCCCATCTTTTCCTCCGGCGTATTGGCAAACGCTGCGTTCGGGCGCTCGGCCGGCTCTGCGACAGGCAGCGACGGTTCAATCGGCTCTACGGATTCAGCCGCGGGCGAAGGTGCTGGCTCTGGCGCAGGTGCCTTGTTGCAGGCGGTAAGCAGGCAGGTAGCGGCCAATGCCGGCGCAAGGAATGTATGTCTGCGAATCATCATGGGGTCTCCTGCATTCTCAGAAGACCCTAGCTCGCCCAGCCCGCAAGGGACAGGGCGTCAGACCGCGACAGCGCCTTTGGCCTCATCGTGGCGCACCGCACGGCGCAGCACGTCGAGGTACCCATGCGAGATACAGTCATGGTCGCGGTAATAGCCGCGCGACGACAGCAGCTTGTGCAGGCGTGGCAAGTTATAGCCCGGCACGGCGGCAAAATGGTGGTGTTCGAGGTGGTAGTTCACCTGGTTCGGCGCGATCAGCAGCCGCTCCCACCATGAGGCCAGCGTCGTGCTCGTATTGTCGCGCGGATCAAGGCTGTCACGGTTGAGCGCCACGCCATGCTCGCCGATCTGGCGCACGCGGGTCAGCACGGGGTAGACGAAAATCTCCGCCGCCCACCACATCAGATAGGCCCATGGCGCGCCCACAGCCGTCAGCACGGCCAGCAGACCAATATGGAAGGCGAGCCAGGGATAATGCTTCTTCAGCTTGAAGTTCCTGAGCTTCATCATCGTGTCGCGAAAACCCGTGCGGCCCGTCACATCGCGGATAAGCTTGCGCTTCAGGCTGTCTTTCGACACCGGGTAATTCTTTACGAAAATCTTGTCCGGGTCCTGGTCGGTGCCGGCATATTTGTGATGCTTCAGGTGATAGGTGCGATAGGCGTAAACCGAGATATTCAGCGGCGCACCGCACAGCCAGTGGCCGATAAAATCATTGCCCTTCTTGCTGGTCACGAAAGCATGGTGGGCACAGTCATGGTTAAGGATGCCGAGGCCGAGCTGGCGCCCGCCGAGGAAGAGGACAGCCGCGAGAATCGTCAGCGGATTGGTCCAGATGATCGGCACGGCAAAGGCTGCCACGATTAGCGCCCAGTTGACGGTGAGCGAGGCGATGGCCTTCACGTCCGAAGGCGTCGACAGGTCGCGCAATTCTTCCTTCGTCAGGGCCTCTGACAGGCGTACAGCTTCGGTCATGCTTGGGTCTCTTCCCTTCGACTTCTTTATCTTTTTGTCTTTGTAACACAAATATGCACAATACGTCAAATGCCGTTACGTTTTAAACCCACCGAAGCTGAAGACGTCTCCGCGCGCACACTCGTCCTGTCGCTGATGAGCGTGCCGGGGCGGCGCCCGCAGACGCTGGCCTATCTCTCCCGCGCAGGAGGGCTTTTCGGCATGGAGCCAACGGCGATCCGCATGGCGGTCACGCGGCTCGTGAAGGACGGCCTGCTCGAGAGCGTCGACCGGGGTGTTTATGCGACGGGCCCAAAGGCCGCCGCCTTCACGGCCGAGATCAGCAACTGGCGCAATGCGCCCGATCGCACGCGGCCATGGGCTGGCGGCTGGATTGGCGTGCTGACAAACCATCTTGGCCGCACAGACCGGAAAGACCTGCGTGCGCGCATGCGCGCGCTTCGTCTTTACGGGTTTGCGCAGGCCGAGGCTGGTCTCTGGGTACGGCCTGATAACCTTCGCCTGTCGCTGGAGCAGCTGCGGGCCGCCCTGCTCCGCATTGGCCTTCAGGAAGACGCCCTGGTCATCACGATCACGGACACAGCCTTGCCTGACAGTGCCGACTGGCAGGGCCTCTGGTCCACGGCCGACCTCAGGGCGACCTATGAAGGCGCCATCGCCGCCATGCAGCGCAGCCGCACGGCCGCTGCATGGCTGCCAGCCGACGATGCAGCGCGCGAGACCCTTCTCATCGGGCAGTCGGTCATCCGCACCATCAACCTCGACCCACTCCTGCCCGAAGACATCGGCGACGCCGCCCTCTTCCGCAAAATGGTGTCAGAAATGGACGCTTATGACCGTTTCGGCCGTACTTTCTGGGACCAGCTGGCCTGATTTTGCCGTGCGACGCTCCAGGGAGCGACATGCAGCGTCCGCAAACGCCACCAGAGCGCGAAATCCTTGCGCATTGCTGTCGCCTGTGGCTCACTCATGTCACGCATAACCTGGCTCGGGGGAGCAAGACACATGATCCTGTTTGTACATGGCGTGCCGGATACGCCGTTTCTCTGGCAGCCGCTGATCAAGGCGCTCGGCCTGAAGCCGGACCAATGGATCGCGCCCGCCCTGCCAGGTTTTGGCTGCCCGCTGCCGGATGGCTTCAGCTGCACCAAGGAAGCCTATGCGGACTGGCTGATTGCGCAAATGGAAGCCGCGGGGGAGCCGGTGAACATTATCGGCCATGACTGGGGCGCCCTGCTGACGCTGCGCGCATGTTCCATGCGACCGGACCTCGTGGAAAGCTGGTGCGTCACCAATGCCGTGATTGACAGCCAGTACTCCGGCCACCGCATGGCCCGCATGTGGGCAACGCCTCTGCTGGGCGAACTGGTGATGCGCGGCATGCGCGACTCCGCGCGGCTGTCCGCCGCCTTGATAGAGGGTGGCCTGCCTGCCGCTATTGCGGCCCATGAGGCGCCATTGGTCGACAAGACCATGCGCCAGTCGATCCTGAAGCTGTACCGGTCAGCAAGAGGCCTGCGTTTCTCGGGAGACTGGGAAGATGACCTCGCCAACCTGCCCTCGAAGGGCCAGCTCTACTGGGGCGAAAACGACCCGTTCGTGAACCTCTCGGTCGCGCAACGCTTTGCAAAGAACTGGAAAGTGCCGCTGCATGTGGAGCCTGATGCCGGCCACTGGGCTTGCGCCGAACACCCCGGCAGTTTCGCCCTCGTCCTCAAGGAATTCTGGGCGACGAAACGGATGATGTGAGCGCGCCAAGCGCGCTCAGGATCAGGCCGCTTCGGCTTTCGGGTTGCCCAGTTCCATCTTCACGCGCTCTGCCAGCTGGCGGGACGTGAACGGCTTGGCGAGGAACGAGACTGCACGGTCATCGTCCAGCTGCTTGGCAAGGTCGCGCTCGGCATAGCCCGAGATAAAGATCACGCGGGCATGGCCGAGCAATTCCTTCGCCTCGCGGATCAGTGTCGGGCCGTCCATGCCGGGCATGACAACATCCGAGATAACGAGATCGAAGGCGCCCGGATTGTCTTCGAGCACTTCCATCGCCTCTTCGCCGTCGCAGGCCTCGGACACCTCATAGCCGCGCTTGCGCAGCTGTGTTGCCGTGATGGCGCGCACGCCGTCTTCGTCCTCGATCAGCAGGATGCGGCCACGACCGGAAATGTCGACCGGACGATGGGCCTGGCGTTCAGCCTGGGTCATTTCGACAGGTGCCGGGATGTCTTCAGCCTTCAGGGCCGGCAGGTAGATCTGGAACGTGGTGCCCTTGCCGACGCTGGAGAGCGGGCAGATATAGCCGCCGGACTGTTTGATGATGCCATAAACGGTGGCGAGGCCGAGGCCTGTGCCGACGCCGGCTTCCTTCGTCGTGAAGAAGGGCTGGAAGATCTTGTCCATCACTTCGCGCGGCATGCCGTGGCCCGTGTCCTCCATCTCGATCAGCATGTAATCGCCGTCTTCGACATAGCCAAAGCCCTTGGCTTGCGCATCCTTGCCAGTCGCGCGTGCCGTGCGGATGGTGAGCTTGCCGCCATTATTGTGGCTGATCATGGCATCGCGGGCATTGGTGGCGAGGTTGATGATCGCCGTTTCGAGCTGGTTTTTGTCGGCCTTGATGTGCGGCACGTCGCGGCCATGCTTCACGTCGATCTCGACCCGCTCGTCGAGAATCTGGCGCAGCAGGATCGAGAATTCCGACAGGAAGTCCGTAACGTTGAAGATCTCGCGCTTGAAGGTCTGCTGGCGTGCATAGGCCAACAGCATGCGGACCAGGTCTTTCGCACGGATGGAGAATTCGTGGATGGATTTCAGATTGTTATACGATGGATCGCCAACCGGGTGTGTCGTCATCAGGTCCTCATTGTTGAGGATGATGCCCTGGAGCACGTTGTTGAAATCGTGCGCCACACCACCGGCGAGCTGGCCAATGGCCTGCATCTTTTCGCCATGCGCGAGGCGCAGTTCCAGCTCGCGCTGTTCAGTGATGTCGATGACATAGGCAACTGACGGACGGCCATTATTGTCGAGGGTGACGAACACGTTGACGTGGCGCGGCTCACGGCCAGCCAGCTTCAGACCGACCGGCTTGTCGATGGCATCGATGAGCGAGCCATTCAGCGCTTCCTGGCCATCTTCGGCAACAAATAGGTTGGAGAACCGACCACCCGGCGTCGCTTCGCCGCCGGTCATTTCCATCAGCGCGCGGTTGGCATCGAGGATGATCGCCCCGTCCACGCCGTCGCCCTGCAGGCGCACGGCGCCAAAGGGCGCATCGTCAAACATCGGGTCGCCATCAAGGCGCGGCGGGCGCGAGGATGAGGCAAAGTTCAGGCGCTCTTCCTGACCGTTCATTACCTGTTGGTTGGCAAGGATGATCGTGCGGCCAGCCGCTTCGGAGCCACGACCGGCCCAGGTCGTGATCGCCTGCACCGGCACTTCAACGCCGTCACGGGCGCGCAGCTGGATATCGGCCCGGCCCGGCGCGCCGGACTTACGGTCGCGCGCCAGCATTTTCACGAATTCCGGGCGCATGATGTCGTCGATGCGAATGTTCTTGGCCGATTCCGGTAGGCCCAGCATTTCACGCAGCCAGCTGTTCGCATAGGTGATCGTGCCGTCAGGACGAGCCGCAAAGAAGCCCATTGGGGCATCTTCGACGTAAAGGGATTTCAGGTCCGAAGCGCCGGTCGCTTCCTGCTGGCCGGCGATGCGGCGGATACGCCAGAGCACACGCTGGCGCGGCAGCGGAGAGACACCGATCTCGAACTGGGCGGGCACCTGCTCTGCGCCAATCGTTATCGGCGGCAGGACTTCGCGGCGGGCCTGACCGGCCTTCGCGGCCTTGGACAGGCGGTAGACGGGGGCAGCAAGGCCCGGATTGGCGCCGAACAGGCGGTCAACGGTCACGGCCGCGCCATCAGGCTGGCCGACCATCAGCGCAAGCTGGCTAAGCTCGGTATAGGATTCGTTGGCTGCGACAGGGGCGCCGCCCTGGTCGGTAATCAGTACGGACTCATCGAGCGCCTCGATCCAGCCGAAACGGGGAATATTTGTCTGCACGGCACGGGCAGCCGATCCGCGCTCAGGAAACAGGCCCAGGAACCGCCCCGCCCCGCGCACACTCCACAGGAGAAAGACGAGACCGCCGGACGCCATGGAGATCAACAGGATCGGGCCAGGCGCACCTGACGCCTTCGGCCAGGCCAGCGCAACACTGGCCGCCGCGATCGAAATCAGCAGGCAGCCCCAGAACAGGAGCTGCATGATGTCGAAGCGTCCACCCATGGCAGCGAAGCTTTCGCCACCGGTGGTTTCACCATCATCGCCAGAATTGGTCGCCTGCGTCAGTTCCAGGGAATCCATCGTGTTACGTCTCCTGCACCGGCAGCATCATTCACATGCCGGATCACTCTACACTGATTCCACGGCGAGGGGCCGACTCAGCCGAAGCGGAATCCTAGTCCACATACTTTGACACTGCAAAGGTTAACGAATCCGAAAAAAGCGTTAAGACTCACTGTGGAAATTGCATAAACCTCATCAGATTCCGGAGTTTCACATGATGCGTACCGCCACCGCCATCGCAGCTATTTTGCTGCTCGCCGCGTGCACCAGCCCGACCCAAACGAGCGTGCCCGAAACGGAGACGCTGACCGTCACCGACGTGACCGTGGACGAGAGCGCCCGGCTAAACGACTGGTTTGAAGTCAAATTTCAGGAAATGGTTGCCCGCAGCCCGATGACGCAGACCTATCTCGGCATCAAGGAGAACTATGGCCAATGGGATGATGCCAGTGATGCGCATGCGCTGGGCGACCTCGCACTGCAGCGCGCCACGGTTGCGGAAATGAAGGAGTCCTTTGACTTCGAAAAACTTGATCCGCAGGCGAAACTCTCCTGGCGACTGGCGGAATACGAACTGGCCGATGCCGAAGCCCAGTTCCCGTTCCGCGATCACGAATACCTCTTCAACCAGATGCATGGCGTTCAATCAGGCATTCCGGCCTTTCTGGTGAACCAGCACAAGGTGACCAGCCTGCCTGATGCCGAGGCCTATATCTCGCGGCTGAACGGCATTCCGGAATACCTTGGTCAGAATGTTGCCAATTCGCGCGCATCCGCGGCGAAGGGCATCATGCCGCCGCGCTTTGTCTACGACTACGTCATCTCCGATTCCCGCAGCGTCCTCACGGGTTATCCCTTCACGTCGACCGTGACCGACGGGAGTGAGGACAGCCCGCTGATGAAGGATTTCCGCAGCAAGGTCGGCG
Organism: Alphaproteobacteria bacterium; assembly: GCA_018827375.1. GTDB lineage: Bacteria > Pseudomonadota > Alphaproteobacteria > Caulobacterales > Hyphomonadaceae > Hyphomonas. The sequence goes on along the minus strand of JAHJYW010000048.1, from coordinate 115,205 downwards.
CGCTGGTTGAGGACGGCACGATCAAACAGGCTGAGGCCGACACACTGCTCGCCGATGCCGCGACCGCGCTCGTCGGAAAAGTGGGACCAGCCTACGAAGCCGCTATCGTCGAAATGCAGGCGCAAGCTGAAGTCGCGACAACAGAAGACGGCGTCTGGAAACTGCCCGATGCGGACGCCTATTATGCCATGCGCCTGAAGCATATCACGACGACCGACATGAGCGCCGACGAGATCCATAATCTCGGCCTCGCGGAAGTTGCCCGCATCCAGGGCGAGATGCGCGGCATCATGGCCAAGGTCGGGTACGAGGGCACGCTGAAGGACTTCTTCGAATTTACCCGCACCGATCCGCAATTCTTCAAGCCAAACACGGAAGAGGGCAAAGCCGAGTACCTTGCAGAGGCAACGGCCGCGATCGACCAGATGCGCGGCGACCTGCCCATGGTGTTCAAGACCTTCCCGAAGGCCGAGCTTATTGTGAAGGCGGTCGAGCCGTTTCGCGAAAAGTCGGCGGGCAAGGCGTTCTATTCCCGCCCTGCCCCGGATGGCAGCCGCCCCGGCACCTATTATGCCAACCTCTACCGAATGCAGGACATGCCGACCTATCAGATGCAGGCGCTTGCCTTCCACGAAGGCATTCCGGGCCACCACATGCAGATTGCACTGGCGCAGGAACTGGAAGGCATTCCGAGCTTCCGCAAGTTCGGGGGCTATACGGCCTATACCGAAGGCTGGGGGCTCTATTCAGAACTACTGCCGAAGGAAATGGGCTATTACTCTGATCCGTATGATGATTTCGGGCGCCTCGCCATGGAGATCTGGCGGGCTGCCCGGCTCGTGGTCGATACCGGCATTCATGACAGGCAGTGGACCCGCGAAGAGGCGATCCAGTACCTGCTCGACAATACGCCAAATCCCGAGGGCGACTGCAAGAAGGCCATCGAGCGCTATATCGTGATGCCGGGCCAGGCCACGGCCTACAAGATCGGCATGCTGAAAATCGTCGAACTGCGTGAGCAGGCAAAGTCGAAACTTGGCGACAGTTTCGACATCCGCGACTTCCACGATGTTGTCCTGCGGGACGGCGCCGTGCCGCTCGCTGTGCTTGAGCAGAATGTCGATGCATGGGTCGCAGAAACGCAGCAGGACTGACAGCCCGAATACGCCTCGCCGGCAGGGTTCCAGATGGAAGGGAACCCTGCCGGTTTCGACGCGCTCTCTAACCTGACAAGTCCAGCAGACAGGTACAGGGGGAGCGGACATGCTCAGCGACGTCATCCATGAAGTATTCTCGACATCGGGGCTGTTCACGCTGCTGATGCTCCTGCTGTTGCAGGCCGTGCTTGGTTTCGACAACCTGCTTTACATCTCGATTGAGTCCAAGCGCGTCGGCGAGGAAAAGGCGCCGATGGTGAGGCGCTGGGGAATCGGTCTGGCCGTCCTCTTCCGTGTCGTGTTGCTGTTCATCATTGTCGGCCTGTTTGATGCCATCGCCGAACCCCTGTTCGGCGTGAAGCTCTCACAGTTCATCAGCGGCGAGTTCACCTTCCAGAGCCTCGTGACAATGGCGGGCGGTGCGTTCATCATTTACACGGCGATCAAGGAAATCAGCCACCTTCTGACCGTTGAGTTTATTGAACATTCCGAAGGTGCACAGCCAAAATCAGTCACCCAGGCCATTACGAAAATCGTGGCGATGAACCTGGTCTTTTCGTTCGACTCGATCCTCTCGGCCATGGCGATTGCCAATATCAAAAGCCTCGATGCCAGCGGCCATCCCGTGATTGAATATCAGGTCTGGCTGATGGCGATCGCGATCATCGTGTCAGGCATTGCGATGACAATGATGGCCGACCCCGTGGCCAATTTCCTCAAGAAAAACCGGATGTACGAGGTGCTTGGACTGTTCATCCTCTTCCTGGTCGGCGTGCTGCTGGTGACTGAGGGTGCCCATCTTGGCCACCTCACCCTGTTCACCTACACAATTGAGGCGATGAGCAAGTCCAGCTTCTATCTCGTCATCTTCGTGCTGGTGGTCAGCGACATTATCTCGACGAACTACCAGAAGCGCCTCTGGGCGCAAAAGGAAGCGGAGCTGAGAGGTGACGGCTCAGAGAAGGCCTCCCGCGATGGCGCCGATGCGCATATCAATCGCAAGGCGCAGAAGGTCTAGCGCAGGGCTGGGCCGCGCTTGGTGATACGTAGCGCCATATGTGCGCCCTTGCGGCCGATCTGGGCTTCAGCGGCAACCGGGCCATTCCGCCCGCCGGAGAGAAGCTCGACAGGCTGGTCCGCTGGCAGACCCAGCAGCAGTGTAGAACCGGCCTTTAGATCGGTGAGCCGCGACAGCGGCACGGAGAGGCTGGCAATCCGCGCCGTCAGGACTGCCGTCACCGGAGCAGAAGAAGGGACGTGGACAGGCGTTTCACGCACCGCGCCCTGCGCCTTGGCGGGCACAGGATCGGTTTCAAAAAGGTCGTCGCAGGCCAGGATCAGGCGCGCTGACATGCGCGACTGCTCAAAGCGGATATCAAGATCGATCACGTCGGTCGCGCCTGGCCGGGCAAGGGCCGCGGCAAATCCGGCATCGGTCTCGATCCGGGAAAAACTCAGCGAGGACGATATGCCGGCACCCAGCGGGCGCACGAGCCCCTCCAGCAGGGCCGCATCAACGGGCGTCAGCTCGCGCGGTGTGTAAGCGCCCGCCTTGCCGCCGCAAGCGCTCTCGATAAGGGCATTGGCCAGTTCTGCACTGAGGCTGAGCATGGCAACGATCTCGCCATTCGGCGCCGCGAAACAGGCAATCGCCTGCCCGGCATCGGCCGAGGGGCTGACAAGCGCAGAGGCGAACGTGCCTTCGGAGACCGCCTTGACGGTGGCCGCCGCGCGCAAGCCACAGCCTTGGCGCAAGGCTAGCGAGAGCCGCGCGGCAACGCGCAGGGCATCTTCAGGCACATCCGTACGCTGGATCATCGGCGCAGGCGTATCAAAATCCGGTATCGCCCGATCGGCCACTTTTGTGGGGGGCGGTGGCGCAGGCTCGGGGGCCATGTCCGACAGGTCTGGCCGCAGCAGTGCCTCGATCTCGGCAGAACTCAGCTTTTCGCGCAGGATAGGCTTTTCCTTCACCGCATCGAATGTTTCAAAACTTGTCGGCATTTCAAGCACGACGGCGCTCTCACGCCTTGGAGACATGTCCCATCCGTCATCGGCGGTGGATGGCAAAGGCCTGCTCATGGGGGCGATCAGTTATCCCGTCCGTTAAACATACACTTTGCCTCAAATAGAGTTAACGGGTGGTTAGGACTTTCGCCGCGCGGCTGTTGTTAGCTAAAGCGAACACAGTGGAATCACCTCTGACATTAACCGAATTGGATGTCACGTTAAGCAAGCAGACCTTGCCTTAAGCCTATGGTTACATTCAAGTAACCCTGTGTTCGGACCTTGATGCGATCATCCCCTTAACGCACGAGGCAGCACGATAATCGCCGCGGCGTTGGGTAGATGGATAAATAGGCGGCGGCACTTCCGAAAACCGGGAGGCCGCCGTTCCTGTTTCAGAGCCGCTTCAGGTCAGTCCCGAAGACAGGCGCTTAATCGTCACGCAGGGTGCGTTCCTTGCGCTCGTGACGCTCCTGCGCCTCAAGGCTCAGCGTGGCCGTCGGACGGGCTTCAAGGCGGCGCAGGCCAATCGGCTCACCGGTCGCCTCGCAGAAACCGTACGAGCCATCATTGATGCGACGGATTGCGCTGTCGATCTTCGAAATCAGCTTGCGCTGACGATCACGTGTACGCAGTTCCAGCGCCTTGTCGCTTTCGGCAGAGGCACGGTCGACAATGTCAGGGAGCGAACCAGATTCATCCTGCAAATTATGGATGGTCTGTTTTGCGCCGTCGAGAATGTCCGCCTTCCAGTTCTCGAGCAGCCGGCGGAAGAAAGCCAGCTGACGCTCGTTCATGAACTCCTCGTCATCGGAGGGGCGGTAATCGTCTGATAGTTCAATACTCATAGCAGACACCTTCATTCAGGTTTGGCCCGATATAGAGCGGCTAGCGATTCACCGCAATCGGGAAAGCTGACTTAATATTCCCAATCTTTTCATGGAATTGCGCCATTTTTGCGTATATTTCATGTTATTGTGAACAGCGAAACCTTCTTCCGGAGCGCCAAAGGCGGTGCAATTTGCAGGCCAAGGCTTGATCTTTAGGCCAACGCCGCGCTCTATGAAACCTCGTCCAAAGTACAGCTTTCGCAACGGTTCCACCCCATGGCCCGCCGACGGAAAAGATCAATTCGCTCCTCAGGTTGGATGCAGGCTGTGATGTTCAACTCATTGCTGATCCTCATGCCTGTGATCGCCGCCCAAATCCTGGGCGCGGCGTTTTCGGGCGCCACCTTCTCTGATGCACCAACTGTCGAGGCCATCGACCAGACGCGTCGCAACATGGATGAGTCCTTCGAGGCGATGGCACCGCGCAATGCGGGCGACAAATACAAGTTCTGGCACGATATTGTCTCCCGCGAACTGACGGCCCGTGATGTCACAGCCGCGCGCGGCTTCCTGCTGACCGCGCCGCAAATGCTGAGCCGCGAAGAGGTGAAGGAGCTGATGGCCGCCGCTGACGCGGAAGTGACGGGTACGGAAGATGAGCGCATTGCGCTGGCCGCCCTGCGCAAGCTACCTGTCGAAGTCAGCCAACGGTTCGCCGAGGCGAGCGGCGCAGCGCATAACATGAACACGCTGACCGTGCCTGTCGAAGAAGCCCCGGCTGTCGAACCAACGCCGGAAGACATGGCGCCGTCACCGGCTGGAGACGCAGCCCTTGAGGACGAGCCCTCCCCTGTGGCCGAAGCCCAGTTCGCGATGCTCGGCACCCATGCCGATCTCGCCAACCATTCCGAACGCTGGCTCGAAGGCGACCGCGTGGATGAAATGGTCCTGAAAATCACCGGCATTGGCCTGGCAGAATCCAGCGAGACGGACGCCATGGCGGAGGCCAATATCCGCGCGCTATCGATCCTGAAGTCCGCTCGCCGCTCGCGGCGCATGACACCGGAATTCACCGAATACCTGACCGCCCGCATCGATGCAGCTCTGCCGGATTCCGCTCTCAAGCCGGCGCTGGAGGAAGCCTTTGGAGATCTCGCCACAACCAAGGTCAGGGTGGAACGTGTCCGCAAGGCCTATGGCGGCGCCATCAACGAGAAGGGCCTCGCCCGGCTGGAATCCGATCTCATCCAGATCAACCGTATCGGCTCGCTGACTGACCCCGCCGCCGCCATCACGCTGATCGAACAGGTCAAGGATAGCGCAGACCTGCGCCGGATCCGCCTTATTGCCGAAGCTGGCGGCGACCGCTCGGTCGCCCTGGCCAAACAGATGGGACCATCGGCCATGCGGATTGCCGATACAGGCGTGCGCTGGACCCGCGAACTGGTCTTGCAGTTCATGGGGCTGACCGCTGCGGGCCTCGTGATGTTCTGGGTGACGCTATCGACCTTACGCCGCACAATGATGCGCCGACGCCCACGCCTCGAAGCGCCGCAATAGGCCTCAAACGAGGCTGAACGCGCCCTTGATGCCGTCGATGAGCAGCTGCACCGAAAGCGCCGCCAGGATAACACCGAGAATACGCGTCAGCGCACCAGCCACACTGGCACCCATCAGGCGCACGAGCGGCGTTGCAATCAGGAAGATCACCAACGTCAGCAACAGGTTCAGCCCGATGGCGGACAACACGACGGCTTTCTCGGTCCACATCGTGGCTTGCGACATGTAGAACATGGCCGTCGCGATGGAGCCGGGCCCCGCAATCATCGGAATGCCGATGGGGAACACGGACACATCGTCCGGCTCTGTTGCATCGTCGTGACCTTCCAGCAATTCCTCTGCGCGGTGTTCGCGCCGTTCGGTCCGCTTCTCGAAAACCATGTCGAGGGCAATGAGGAACAGGAGCGCGCCACCGGCCGCCCGGAAAGCATCAATCGAAATGTGCATGGCGCCGAGCAACCAGGCGCCGCCGAACGCAAACAGGAACATGATGATCGACGCAACGAAGGTCGACTTGAACGCCATCCGTCGCCGATAGGCCGCATCACCCTGCGCGGTCAGCGTTGCAAACACCGGCGCCACGCCTGGGGCATCGATCAGCACGAAGAATGTGACAAAAGTCGCGGTAAAAAGGGAGATCAGTTCTGGGGTCATGCGCGAGGCCCCTAATCCCTATGACCTGCGGCGTCGAGTATTTCCTGCACCAGCGGCGCGACTTTCAACACCCCGGAAGTGGCTGAAAACGGGGAGAGATCAGCCGCGCCCGAGGCGAGCGCCACCATCATGCGGTGCCCGCGCAGCCGCTGAAGCAGACCCTCGTCGCCGCGATGACCGCTTGCCGTGGCTGTTCGTCCCTCACCAAGATCAACCACAAGGCCTTCGCCCTTGCCCGCTTCAAGCCGGGCAATGGCCTCGTCGAGGCCTAGACGCCCCTCGCCGGGTCGTGCGCGCGCGGTCATTAGGCTTCCGTCCGGCATCAGGCGGCCTCTGCCGCTTCGCGCGCCATCAGTTTGCGGCAGCGGCTGAGGGCCCGGTAAAGATCAGCGGCAGCCACATCGGCCGAAATCTCGAGCACGTCGGCCCGGTCTTCGGTCTGGGCGGCATTGGCCATAAGGGCGGCAATGGCTTCAGCAGCCTGCGTATAGGCAGGCCCGTCGACCTCACCCAGCAGGTACATCTGCATCACGGCAAAATAGGCGCGGCGCACGGGCGTCGTGGCATCAGCCGGGCGAAGGATATCCTTCTCACGCAGGACACGGGCCTGGTTTTCCAGCAGCAGCACGCCGCGACGGTCGCCATTGCGCACGACTGCGCCGTTGACGACGAACGTCTCGCCGGGCTTCAGGGAAAGCTTCAAGGGCATCGTGCAAAAATCCGATTCGGCCTGATTTCCTTGAATTTTGCAGAAAGGCGTTAACGCTTGATTGCCACGCGTTAATCAAGGCGCGGCAGTCCGGAAGGTTGGAGCGGGGTAAGAGCGCCATGCGCCCGTTATCATCGGGCAGTTTGGATCATACGGCCTGCACCTGTCCTGAAACGCCTTTCCTGCATGGGAATGGCAGACCATGAACAGGCGCGACACTTAGCTGAAGCTGGTGCTCCGCGGCGGCGCGCATGGCATATTCTCTATACCACAGCTCCCGTATGGCGCGAAGATGTTTCCGCTAGGGAATGGCCGGATTACCACTTTTTCACGGAATGTCAGTCTTCCCGCAACGTCAAAGCTTGCTCCGCCGGATGCGGCGCCTATTGTGGTTCTGAAGAATTACAGGAGGATCAAGCCCCATGCGTTTTGAAGGCACCAAGGACTATGTCGCCACCGAAGACCTGAAAGTGGCCGTCAATGCTGCCATTGCGCTGGAGCGGCCGCTTCTGATCAAGGGCGAACCGGGCACCGGCAAGACCGTGCTGGCCATTGAAGTGGCCAAGTCGCTCGGCTGCGAACTGATCGAATGGCACATCAAGTCGACCACCAAGGCCAATCAGGGCCTCTATGAATATGACGCTGTCAGCCGTCTGCGCGATGGCCAGATGGGCGAAGAGCGCGCCAAGGACGTCAAGAACTACATCAAGAAGGGCAAGCTCTGGGAGGCGTTCACCGCCAAGAAGCGCCCTGTCCTGCTGATCGACGAGATCGACAAGGCCGACATCGAATTCCCGAACGACCTTCTGCAGGAACTCGATCGCATGGAATTCTTCGTCTACGAGACAAACGAAGTCGTGAAGGCGAAAGTGCGCCCAATCGTGATCATCACATCGAACAATGAGAAAGAACTGCCGGACGCCTTTCTGCGCCGCTGCTTCTTCCACTTCATCAAGTTCCCCGACGAAGAAACGATGCGCGAAATCATCGACGTGCACTTCCCGGACATCAAGAAGAAGCTGGTCGGCGATGCCCTCACCACGTTCTACGCAATGCGCGAACTGCCGGGCGTGAAGAAAAAGCCATCCACCAGCGAACTGCTGGACTGGCTGAAGCTCCTGATGAACGAGGATGTCGACCTCGAGACGCTGCGCGAGCAGAACCCGGAGAAGCTGACGCCGCCACTGCATGGTGCACTGCTTAAGAACGAACAGGACGTCGCCCTCTTCGAACGTCTCGCCTTCCTCTCGCGCCGTCAGGACGGCCCGGGTGGCGGACGTCGCGGCCCGGCTGGCTGAGCCCGGTTTGCTCTGTAAAAGAAAAGGGCGGATCCTCATGGGATCCGCCCTTTTTCTTTGCATCATGCATCCAGAAGGGCGCCCTACCGACCGAGAATATCCATCTTCGTGTGCGCTTCTTCGCGGTCGAGCGTATTGGCATTGGTGTTCACGTCCTGACGGCTTTTCAGGAAGTCGGCCATCTTGGACTTGTCATAGCGTTCGTCGAGCCAGGTCTTCACGGCAATGCCAATCCAGATCGCGTGGAAGGTCAGACCGCCACCAATCGCGACCAGGCCCGGTATCGGGCCGATGTGCGCGCGGCGGATGAATTGCGACCATGTTTCCACGTCCGTAGGGTGGATCGCGATCTTGGCGAAATAGGCCGCGCCAAGAATGGCAAACAGCCAGCCATAGTTCCGGCGCAACCGTCGGCCAATCGCGCGGATCATGGAGATACGGTATTGTGGTTTCTCGTAATCGTCTGACAGGGCCGTGCCTCGGTCGAGCGGGATACGGGCCCCCTCCCCGCGCAGCATCGGCACGTAGAAGGCAATTTCCAGCACCCGCGCCCGGAAGCGCCAGACATAGAAGAAACGATAGCGCCGCGATTCCAGCGTCAGGAACACGATGCAGAGCGCGCCGACCAGAACAATGGGAAAAGGCGAAGCCTGCGCGCTGGCAAAAGATACGGAAAGGCCGATACCTGTCGAGATCACGGCCCAGTTCGTCGTCTGGTCAAGGCGCTGGCGCCACACGGTGGAGCGATAAACTTCGGCGCGATAGAGGTGCGCAAGCGCGCCCACTTCCTTGCTGCCGCATATGGCTTCAGGCGGATCGCCGTCCGGATCGGCCATGTCGTTGTCAAATTCGGTCATCGGTGCACTTTATGGACTTGTTCAATGGCGACGCAAGGCCTTGCCGGACAGGCCGCGACGTTAGCCACCCTTCGTGTCGCCGGACTCAGGCGAATCTGTGTCCGACTTGCCGGAATCTCGCAGCCGAAGGGGCATGGCTTCCGGACGGAATGACAGGGTCGATTGCGGGAACGGGATGGTGATGCTGGCGTCGTCCAGTGCCTGTTTCACGGCAAAGGCCACTTCGTCATAGGAACCGCGCTGGTCAGCTGGTTGGCTTTTCGCCCACCAGAGCAGGCGGAAATCGATTGATGAACCACCAAACGATACGCACTGAACCTCGGATTCGCGCTCGGCACTGACGGATTCGCACGCGTCCAGCGCGCCTTTGAGGGCATCGCGGGCTTCTGGCATGCTGGCATCATAGTCGACACCGACAATAAGTTCCTGACGTTTCAGGGCATGATCCGTCTCGATGCTCACCGGGTTCTTGAAAAGGAAGGAATTGGGTACGATCACCAGTTCGCCGTCCGTCTCGCGCACATGCGTCTCACGGATCAGGATGTTCTCGACGCGGCCATACACGTCTTCACATTCAATCATGTCGCCGATCCGCATTTTCTCGCGGCTGAGGATAATGACGCCGGCAAGGAAGTTCTCGAACACGTCCTTGAAGGCAAAACCAATGGCCACAGAGGTGAGGCCGAGCCCGGCAATGATATCACCCGGCGAAATGGAGGGCAGCAGCACGGTCAATGCAATCGCCACCCCGATGATCCAGGCCGCAATCCCGATCAGGTTCTGGGCCAGCGTTCGCAAGGCCTCGCGAACATTCGCCTTCTTCATCGCCGCAGACAGAACAGCCCGGACAATACGCGCCACCAGCATGATGGCGAAGAGCACAAAGATGGCTAGGACGAGGTTTGGAAGGCTCTTGAAAAATCCGGTAGCCATACCGTCGAGAGACTCGCGAAGATCGGTCAGGGGTGTAAGTTCCATGCGCGCTCTACGCATGAACCAAAGATTTGTTCAGTCTACCGCGCGCAATAACCTATGGAGACCACGGGCGCATACCCCTCCAACGCCCCACGCACGTGACGGGTATCATCCGCCGACGCCTCATTTCTGATGCGCGTGGCGAGCACACCGGCATGGCCCGTGATCCGCGTACGCCACAGCGCATAGCGCAGGCTGTCAGGCGCCGCTGTCATCGTCACGGCCCGGTCAAATCCATTCAGATCACAGGCCTGCATCGACAGCTCGGCCAGGGCATGGCCAAAATCGGATTTCTCGAAATTGTCGCCCATGCCGCCGCGTGTGGCCTTTGTATGCGCCAGGTCGAACATGGCCTCGGTCAGGCGGCGTTTTGTGGCGGCGTCTGGCGCAAGGCGCACACCGGCAGCCATGATTTCCGGCCGCCCAGTATTGAACGGCACCGCTCCGGCCCTGGCGAGCTGTTCAAACCCGTCCCAACCACTCGCGGCCACCACAACGCTAGCCTGATCGGCGGTATAATCGATTGAAGGGCTGCGATGGCTGGCGGCGGCACCGAGACGCGTCTGCCACGCCCGCAAAAGGGCGGAATCGCCCGCCTTCCCGACCGTTTCGAGGAAAAAGGGCTGGATTCGTGCCTTTTTCTCCGGTGGCAGCGGCGCGGCGGCGTCCCAGATTGCCTCGAACATGCAGGATTGCTCGCTGGGTTCGGCGCAGGGGGACGTATCAGCGCCCGCCGTCAGGCCAAGTGAAAAACCGGCACACAGGATCAGAAAAGCCCTCAACATGGGCCATCTTCTAGGCCCTCAGGCGTGAACCGGACATGACCGGGCGCCCTTTTCGCTGCGTCAGCTTGGACATGGCGCCCAAGGCAGGTTATCTTTTGCCAAAGACGACAGGAAAGACGCCGATATGTTCCTCAACTTCTTCAATGAATTGCGCGAAGCCAAAGTACCGGTGACGCTGAAGGAATACCTGATGCTCATGGAAGCCATGGACAAGCAGGTCATCGATTCGAACGTCGAGGATTTCTATTACCTGTCCCGCGCGGCCCTGGTGAAAGATGAGCGCAATATCGACAAGTTCGACAAGGTGTTCGGCCATGTCTTCAAGGGCCTCGACAGCATGGCTGATGCCGTCGACGTGACCGACATTCCCGAGGAATGGCTGCGCAAGATGTCCGAGAAATTCCTCTCCAAGGAAGAAATGGATGAGATCGAGGCCATGGGTGGCTTCGAAAAGCTGATGGAAACGCTGCAGAAGCGCCTCGAGGAACAGAAAAAGCGCCACGAAGGCGGCAACAAGTGGATCGGCACCGGCGGCACCTCGCCCTTTGGCGCCAATGGCTACAACCCGGAAGGCGTGCGCATCGGGCAGGAGAAATCCCGCCACCGCCGCGCCGTGAAGGTCTGGGACAAGCGCGAATTCAAGAATTACGACGACAGTGTCGAGCTTGGCACCCGCAACATCAAGGTCGCCATGAAGCGGCTGCGCAAATGGGCCCGTAAGGGCGCTCCGGACGAGCTCGACCTTGACCAGACCATCCGCAACACGGCGCGCAAGGGCTATCTCGACATCGAGATGCGCCCAGAAAAGCGCAACGCGGTCTCCGTCCTCCTGCTGCTCGATGTCGGCGGCTCAATGGACCCCTATGTGCGGATCATGGAAGAGCTGTTCTCGGCCGCCAAGTCCGAGATCAAGAACCTCGAATACTATTACTTCCACAACTGCCCCTATGAGGGCCTGTGGAAGGACAATCGCCGCCGCATGAACAACCGCATCCCGACCTGGGACGTGCTGAACAAGTTCCCGTCCGACTACAAGGTCATCGTCGTCGGCGATGCCACGATGAGCCCCTACGAGATCACCTATGCCGGTGGCTCGGTCGAACACTGGAACGAGGAAGCCGGCGGCATCTGGATCCAGCGTTTCGTGCAGCGCTTCCCGAACATGGTATGGCTGAACCCGGTCAAGGAAGGCGCGTGGGACTATACAGGCTCCATCAAGCTGATCCGTGAGCTGATCGGCGAGCACCGCATGTTTGAGCTGACCCTCTCGGGCCTCGACGAAGCGATGAAGGAACTCGGGCGCTAGCATTTACAGACCCCACGTCATGGCCTCTAATCTGCGAAAACAAGAAGCAGAATAAGGGAGGCCCCAAATGGCGCGCATCAAGGCAAATGGTATCGAGATCGAATATGAGACGACCGGGTCATCGAATGACCCGATGATGTTGCTCGTCTCGGGCTTTTCCGGTCAGCTGACCCGGTGGCCTGAAAGTCTGAAGCGCGGCCTGGCCGATGCAGGCCGCTACGTCATTACTTTCGATAATCGCGACATCGGACTCTCAACCGAATTCACCGGCAAGGTCCCCGCTTCTCCGCGCGACATCGTCAAGGCCGCCGCCGAGGGTAAGCCGACCGGCGACATGGTGCCCTATGTGCTGGACGACATGGCCGCCGACGCTGCTGCACTGATCACGGCGCTGGGCGCCAGTCAGGCAGATGTACTGGGCGTCTCCATGGGCGGCATGATCGTTCAGCTGATGGCGCTGAACCATCCGGCCCAAGTGCGCACGCTAATCCCCGTCATGACGACCTCCGGCGCGCCTGGCCTGCCGCAGTCGGATCCGGCCGCGCAGGCCGCGCTCACCGCCGTGCCCGATGTGCGCACGGCCGAGGCCATCGCCGAACTCTCCGTCAAATCGCGTCATGCCATCGGCTCGGCGCCGGAGCTGCGCAGCAGCGACATGGATGTGCGTGCGCAGTCCATCGCCGATTTTAACCGTTCTGATCGCCCGCTGGGTGTGGCCCGCCAATATGCCGCCATTCTCGCCCAGCCGCGCTGGCATGAGCGTCTCGTCGGGGTCACCATCCCCACACTCGTGCTGCATGGCGCCGCCGATCCGCTGATCAAGCCAGACGCCGGCCGCGACATTGCCGAGCGCATCCCCAGCGCGGAAATCGACGTGATCGACAAATGGGGCCATGACATGCCTGAGAAGATCGTGCCAACCCTGCTGAACCGGATCGTGCCCTTCCTCGCCCGCAACGCGCCGGAGGCGACCCGTGCGAACATGTCCCGATGAGCGGTGAGGACCCTGTCCTAACGCGCCAGGATGGCAACATCCTGATCGTCACGATCAACCGACCGACCCGGCGCAATGCCGTGGACCGGGAGGCGGCGCTGGCCCTTTACGATGTTTTCAAGGCTTTCGACGCTGATGACGCGCTGTCCGTCACGATCCTCACGGGCACAGGCGGTAATTTCTGCGCAGGCGCTGACCTTCAGGCCGTCGCCGCCGGCAAGGGCAATCCTGTGCGGCCCGATGGTGACATGGGACCAATGGGGCCAACACGTCTTGAACTTTCAAAGCCCGTCATTGCCGCGATCGAGGGCTATGCCGTGGCGGGCGGCATGGAACTCGCCCTCTGGTGCGACCTGCGCGTCGTGTCTGATACCGCCCGCTTCGGCGTCTTTTGCCGCCGCTTCGGTGTGCCGCTCATAGATGGAGGCACGATCCGCCTGCCGCGCCTGATCGGCGCCTCCCGGGCGACAGATCTCATCCTCACCGGCCGCGAAGTCGGCCCCGACGAGGCACTCGCCATCGGGCTTGCGAATTATGCCGCACCGGCAGGGCATGCCCTTGACCGCGCGCTCCAGCTCGCCAATGACATCGCCGCCTTCCCGCAAACCTGCATGCGTACCGACCGGCTATCCGCCATGCGTCAGTGGAGCCTCGACATGGACACGGCCCTCAAGGCGGAAGTCGCAGGCGGGCTCGATGTGCTGAAGTCAGGCGAGACACTGAAAGGCGCAACCGCCTTCACCAAGGGCAAGGGCCGCCACGGCGCGTTCTAGGCGTCAGTCCGTGTGCCGGGCGAACCAATCGATGCGTGTGACTTCCCAGACCAGCGACGCCCGCGTCGTGCCATCCGTCCGCGTACTCGTCACCTCGCCCTTGCGCTCAAAGCCGAGCCCGTCAAGCAGGCGGTGCGTGGGTACGTTCTCCGGGCTTGCTGTTTCGCAAATGACATCAAGGTGCAGCGCCCTGAACATCCAGGCGAAACTCATGCCCGCGCCTGCCGTTCCCCTGCCCTGATTATGAAGCGAGGGATGTAACGCCCCGCCCAGCTCCCCCGCCGCCCAGTGCGGCCAGATCTGGATATCGCTATAGCCGACGATGGTCCCTGCGCCATCCTCGCGCACGAAGAGCAGACCCTCGCCCTCGGCCCTTTGGGCAAGATGATCCGTGATGAACGCTGCCACGCTGGCCTCGGTCAGCGGCCTTGGCAATGTGTAGATCGGGGCATGGACAGCAGGGTCCGACAGGAAGGCCAGCAGCGCAGGCGCGTCTCCGGCACGGGCAAGGCGTGAAGCCCCCGGCCCTTCGCCCAGATGGGTCACGCTGCGAACCGCGTCCAGGATCGCAGCGATCCGGCTCATAGAGACCTCCATACGGGTGACCGGTATCGTGTCCGCCATCGTCTATTCGCTGCCATGCAATGCGCTAAGGCAGGCCTGTCGCGCACCATAAGTGGCGGCATTGTCGAGACACGCCTGATACGCGCCCGGCCCACGCTCATAGAAGAACTGGTCTGCCGCCGTCCACTCACGCCGCAGCGTCTGCGGGGCACGATAGGTCGGCACGACTTCCCGGCGCTGTTGCCGTAGTGTGGTAGCCGACGATGCATCATCCTCCCGCGCGGCATCACGCTGACGCAGCGCCTGTTCGCGTCGCACGATCTGGCCGCCATAGGCAATCATCTGCTGGCGGTCGACATCATAGCGTCCGCGCTCCGCTCGGATCTGCTTGTCCATGACGCCCCCCACCCAATGCTCCATTGCGTCCGGCGGCGTGGAATCATGGGCCGCGTGCCACTCAGCCGCCTGCGCGCCATAGGCCGCGAGCATATCGTCCCGGCAATTCATCCAGGCGAATACTTTTTCAAACGCCGCCCCCGTCTGCCGCAACGCATCCCAGCCCATCGTGTTGATCGTTTTCGACTGGCTCACGGGCGGCTTGTAGGCGGGGCTCGGGCCGCAAGGCGTCACAAAGTCGAGCACTGTGTAATAATCCGCCCAGCCTCGCGCAATGCCCACACCCTGCTCTGCCGCATCGGCATAGGGCGCCATCGTCGCCATATTGACTGAGAGGAAGGGAAAAGCCTCTTCGGACAGATCGGCTAGCGCCGCCCAGGCGTCATCGCCCGCCCGGCAAATGCCATCTTCACCCGCCTGCTCGAACGCCACCAGCTGCGACTGGACCGGCGAATTCACGGCGATACCCAACAGTTTGGAGGGGTTGAACCGGGTCGACCGGATAGCCTCCACAGCAGCATCCCTGAGTATCGGCGTGGTGCAATCAGCCGAGATATCCTTTGGCTTGCCCGAACGACCGACCTTAAACCGGGTAAGGCAGCACCCACTGAATCCCTCGCGCGAGATGGCAACAGGCATCACCGCCACGATGCCGCCTTCCACTTCCGGCGGGGATATCTGCGCGCGCGCGGACACCCCACCGGCTAGGCAGGTGACGAGAATGGCAGCGCAGAATGCCTTTGCGTTCAGCTTCATCAGCTCGTCTTTCTTGGTTCGGTGCCCAGTTAGTATGAATCTCGGCGCGCGTCCGTTTCATAAAAGTCACTCGTCGGGAAATAGGGCGCGCCGCATTCATTCATGCGCAGCCAGGTGCCGGGTCGGAAGTCCCCGAAGCCCGTCTTCCGCACGGCGAATGCTGGTCATGTCACGATCCCATTTCACAGCGATTGACCTTTGGGCCATTCCCGCCCAAAGCGTGAACATGACCGACAATCCCGCCTCCCGGAAACACGGCAAGAACGCGTTTTTCTTCGTCCTCGTCACCGTCGCCATCGACATGCTCGGCTTTGGCCTGATCATCCCGGTTGTGCCGAGTCTCGTGCAGGAAATGCTGCATATCCCGCCCGAGGACGCCACGCTTTGGCTCGGAACGCTGGCCGCGACCTACGCCCTGATGAATTTCATCTTCGGACCAATCGTTGGCGCCCTGTCTGACCGGTATGGCCGGCGCCTTGTGCTTCTGGTCTCAATCGGCACCCTGGTGGTGGACTTCCTGATCATGGGCATTGCCGGGTCGATCTGGCTGCTCTTCATCGGGCGCGCCCTGTCCGGCATTTCCGGCGCGACCTATTCCACAGCCAACGCCTATATTGCCGACGTCACCGAGCCGGAAAATCGCGGCAAGGCGTTCGGCATGATCGGCGCCGCGTTTGGTTTCGGCTTTGTGTTCGGCCCGGTCATTGGCGGCTTCCTGGGCGAGATCAGCCCGCGCGCCCCCTTCTTTGCCGCAGCCGGCCTTGCAGCCGTCAACTTCTGCTACGGCCTCTTCGTACTGCCGGAATCGCTGGCCCCTGAAGACCGCCGCCCGTTTGACATCAAGCGCGCCAATCCGTTCGGCGCGGTTAAGCACTTCTCGAAACTGCCCCAAATTTCCTGGTTTCTTGTGGCCGCAGGCATCTTCTTCCTCGCGCATACCGTGTTTCCCGGCACCTGGTCTGTCCATGGCGAGATCCGTTACGACTGGAGCCCGAAGGAAATCGGCTTCTCGCTTGGCCTGGTCGGTATCGGCGCCGCTGTCGTGCAGGCGGGCCTGATGGGCATGATCCTGAAACGGCTTGGCACGGTACGCACCGCGCTGCTCGGCATGGGCGTGAGCATCGTCTCGCTGTTTGCCTATGCATTCGCAGAGCAGGCCTGGATCGTTTACGCCATCATTCCGCTCGGCGCGCTCGGCGGCGTGACCGGTCCGGCGATCAACTCGCTGATGTCGACACTTACGCCGCGCAATGCGCAAGGCGAGCTGCAGGGCGCCAGCTCCAGCCTGAACTCACTTGCGATGATTATCGGGCCGCTGGCCATGAATGGCGCGCTTTTTTACTTCACCCGCGAAAACGCGCCGGTCCATTTCGGCGGCGCGGCCTTCCTTCTGGCGGCCGTACTGACCATGATAGCGATCGTGCCATTCCTGCGCGGTGTCCGCGAGAACCGCGGCGCGATACCTGCCCCCGCGGAGTAGGCGACGCCTCCCGGCCTGAAATAGCTCGCCGTCCTGCCAGTCAGGCCTTGGGAATGATGCCATCAGCCCGCAACCTGTCGAACAGGTCGAAGAAGGCCCTGTCGGTGGCGATATAGCCGGTGAACCCCAGCGCCCGGCTCTTGCTCATGTCTGTCACGACTTCGATCGGGCGCCCCAGGTCGGCATCCGTGTGCCAGGGCGACGCGAGACGCGACAGGTCTTTTTCAGCCAGCCCGTGTTTTACGGCGATCTCAGCCCAGACGGACGCATCGTCCTTCATCTGTTCTTCGAGAGGGCGTTCCACACCGTCGAAATCCTCGACCGCCACACCGAAATAGTCACCAATCCGGTGCCACATCCAGTTCCAGCGGAAAACGTCACCATTGACGATGTTGAAGTCTTCGTTGCGTGCAGCCGGAGTGGTCGCGGCCCAGATCACCTGGTCTGCCAGTTGGCGCGCATCGGTCATGTCTGTGAGCGAGCCCCACTGCACCTGCGACCCAGGAAAAAGGAAGGCTCGCCCGGTGGCCTTGCAGAGTTCTGCATAGACGGCGAGCGTGGTGCCCATGTTCATTGCATTGCCGACAGCCTTGCCGATGACCGTGTGCGGGCGGTGGATACTGTAGGTGAAACCGTCCCGGGCGGGCAGCAAACACCTCGTCCTCCTGTGCGTAATAGAAGTTTTCAACGTCCATCCGGCCCTGGTTTTCTCGGAACGGCGTTTTTGGCAGACTGCCTTTGCCGTAGGCCTCAAATGGGCCGAGATAGTGCTTTAGGCCTGTTACGAGCGCCACATGCTCCACGCTCCCAGCCGGGCGGACAGCGTCCAGCAGGTTGCGAACCATCGTCCCGTTGACGCGGATATTCTCCGCCTCGGTAGCCTGACGCAGCCACGTCGTCAGGAAAACATGGGTTGGCTTCAGCCCCTCAAGCGCTTGCGCAAGCGCAATGGAATCAAGCAGGTCGGCAGCGACAGGCGTGACACCCGCCTGTTCCTGCGGGGACCGTGCAAGCCCGAGCACGTGCCAGCCGTCTTTTACAAGTCTGGCGGCAATGGCGCTGCCTTGGATGCCGGTCGCGCCGACAACAAGTGCTGTCTTGGTCATGGGGTCTCTCCTGTCATTACAAGATGTAACAGGCACCTAGTCCCCCGCCCCCCGCTTCGCTAGACGGCACCTAAACGGAACGTAGTCACCCAAAGGAAACCACCATGGACGACGAAGACTGGCGCGAGGACTGCGCGCCCCGGCGCGTGATGGAGATCTTTTCCACCAAGTGGACCAGCATGATCCTGCACACATTGCATGCCCGCCACCGCGGCGCCGCCCGCAGCGGCGCCCTGCATAGAAGCCTGCCGGGACTGTCCAAAAAAATGTTCGTCCAGACCCTGCGCGACATGGAAACCAGCGGGTTGATCAGCCGTCAGGTCGGCAGTGCGGTGCCGCCTGCCGTGACCTACACATTGACCCCGCTGGGGCAACGGTTCGTTGGCCTCGTGGACATGGTCTACGATTGGGGACGCGACAATGCGGACGCGCTGGACGCCCTTCAGCCGCGCGAGGGCGCCCGCCGCTTGCGCCCCATGTCTACCGAGTAGGCAGCCTGCCCCGCGTCAGCCGCGGCTTCGAACCAGCATGCCGGCGATCAGGCCAAGCACGCCGCCGCCGACGCCGCCTTCAGCCAAGCTGTTGACAATGTTCATCGGCGCGGTCGCCCCGGCGGCTGCGTCACCGAGCACCTGCACATTCGCCGCATCAAGCCCGTAATGCGCCGCGATGCCGCCGATGATGCCGCCAAGAATGCCCCCGGCGCCACTGCCACCGGTCAGTTTCGAAATGATGGGTCCAAGCACTGTGCCACCGACAGCGCTCAGAATAAGCGGTAGATATTGTTCCATTGGTTTTGCCCTCCCATGGGTGTTGCTGGGGGCTCTTTGCGGCCCCTCTGCATAGAGACAACTGCTTATCGGCCATGAGGTCCAGCCCTTTCCCCCTAGCGGCAAGTGTTGCAACTTCCGCTGCGCGCGGGCAAAGAACGCGAAGATGACCTCCCAGCGTCCTGCCCTCTTCCTTGATCGTGACGGCGTTATCAACGTCGACAAGGGCTATGTCAGCCAGGTGGCAGACTTCGAATGGATCGA
Organism: Alphaproteobacteria bacterium; assembly: GCA_018827375.1. GTDB lineage: Bacteria > Pseudomonadota > Alphaproteobacteria > Caulobacterales > Hyphomonadaceae > Hyphomonas. Next base: position 95,964 of record JAHJYW010000048.1, on the reverse strand, counting down.
AGGTGCAGCCGAAACAATCGCTGCGTTCAAGGCCCGTGGCTGGTTCGTGTTCGTGGTCACCAACCAGTCCGGAATCGCCCGTGACTATTACTCAGAGCATGACATGCACACGCTCCATGCCTGGATGGAGGAACGCCTTGCCGAACAGGGCGCCGAGGTCGACAGGATCTATTACTGCCCCTATCATGACGAGGGCGAGAACCCGCGCTACCGGCGCGACAGTTTCGACCGTAAGCCCAAGCCCGGCATGCTGCTGAAAGCGATGGCCGACTTTCCCGTAAAGCGCGAGTCATCCTTCCTCATCGGTGACAAGCAGACCGACATTGAGGCCGCCCGCGCGGCCGGCGTCGCGGGCTTCCTCTTCACCGGCGGCGACCTCTTCCGGTTCGCTGAATGGACGCTCGCCGGCTTCGAAGAAGGCAATCGCGGATGAAGATGATCGGTATTATCGGCGGTATGGGCCCGGCCTCGACCGTCATCTACTACGACACGCTCTGCCAGATGGCCCGTGACCGTTTCGGCGGCAATGCCAGTGCGCGCGTGATGATCGACGCGCTGGACTTCGGGCAAGTGCAGGCCCTGCAACAGTCCGGCGAATGGGACGAAGCAGGCCGCCAGCTCGCTGCCTCAGGCAAACGGCTCGAACAGGCAGGCGCAGGCCTTATCCTTCTCGCCACCAATACGATGCACAAGGTCGCCGCGCCGCTTGAGGCCGCCCTCAGCGTGCCCTTCGTGCATATCGTGGACGCGACAGCCGCCCGCCTCACCGCCGACGGCCGCAGCGCCCCAGCCCTCCTCGGCACGCGCTACACGATGGAAGAGCCCTTCTATCCGACCCATTTCGCCGGGGCCTTCGGGGCGCCGCCCGTGATCCCCGAGACGGTCGCGCGCGATGACATCCACCGCATCATCTTCGACGATCTCGTCAAAGGCGTCGTCACACCGGAGACAACGCGCCGCTATATCGAGATCGTGCAAGCACTGGGCACGCGCGGGGCTGACAGCGTGATCCTCGGGTGCACCGAGATCGGCCTCGTCATCAATGCGAACAACAGTCCCCTGCCCGTTTATGACAGCGCCCGCATTCATTGCGAGGCCGCGATGGAACTGGCTTGCGTCTAAACCGGCTTCAGCGTTTTAGGATCGATCCCGCCCATCCGGCAGACTTCCTTCCACTCCGATGCCAGCACGGGCTGCACTGACAGGCGGAAAGATTTCACGAGGCTCATCTCTTCGAGTTTCGCGTTCGCCTTCACATCCTTCAACGAGACCGGCTTTGGCATGTCGGCCAGCGCACGGATATGTACGCAGTCCCAGCGCTTATCATCGGTGGTGGAGTCCGGCGCGCTGAGCGCGCAAACCTCGGCAATGCCAACGACTTCCAGCCCCTTGTTGGAATGATAGAAGAACACCTGGTCGCCCAGCGTCATCTCGCGCATGAAATTGCGCGCCTGATAATTGCGGATGCCGGACCATTCTTCGCCCGCCTTGCCCTTGGCTTTTTGCTGCTCCCAGCTCCAGGCGTCGGGTTCGGACTTCATCAGCCAATAATTCATCTCTGTCTCCGGTATTGCCGTGCCAGCCTGATCTAGGCGGCACTGCGCTTCACGTCCACCCGCAGGCCGTCAGGCAAGTTGCGCCAGCGCGGCGCGCACCAGCCGGTCATGGTCCGGCCAGCCCTTATAGTCGGCCAAAGCCGGATCGATGCCGTTCCAAGCGTTCTCAAAGGCCTGCCTGTGCGCGGCGTCCGGCAGAGCCGCTTGCAGAGGATCAATGCAGACGCGGATCGTGAACACGACAGCCCCGGTCTCCGGCAGTTTCGAGATTGTCTGCCGTTCGACCCGCAGGTGCAGCAGTTCCAGCGCCGCATCGTCAGGCGCCGTGCGGGCCACAGCCTTCAGCGGCGCGCTGCTCGGCGTAAAGCGCGACGAGCCCGCCTGAACTGTCCAGTTGAATCGCTCCAGCACATGGCCGGGTCGCAACCCGTCAAACATGCGCCCTATCCGGTTCACCAGGCCCGGATTGGCATTCGGCACCGGCCCGTGCAGGCCCGTCAGTGGCTCGCCGATCTTCTCGGCCAGAGACCAGAACGTCGGCGCGACAAGGCTCGCTGCCCGCAAGGTCCACAAGCCATCTGCATTGGGCATCAGAAGGCAAAGATCGTCAGATACGCGCGCCGCAGCCATCTCCAGCGGGCTTTCCCAGATATCATCGCCCATACCGGTGACTGCCAGCACGGCGCCTGCCAGTTCCTCGATCACGGCCGGCACGCCCGTATCAGCGAAAACCTGATCACGGTGCGTGCGCATCAGCACCGTCTTGGCCGGCAACCACGCAGCCGCTTCCGTATCGGGCACCAGCCACCGCTCGGTGTCGATCGGGGCGAGACCCGGCGCGAGGCTGGGCGGCCCTGCAATATAGGGCATGTAAGGCGGGATACGCATGGTTTGCTCAGGCGACGCGGGCGGCGCCCCAACTGACAAAGCCGGCCACTTTCGGCGTGGATGGCAGGTACATTGTCTCTGCATCTTCCAACCGGAAACCGGCCTCGGTGAACAGGGCGCCGACATCGCGTGTCAGGTGGCAGCCACCTGCTAAAGGCTTCCACACCGGCTCGATCCGGCGCTGCCATTTGGCGACGCTTTCATCCGGGGCAAGGCCGTGCTCGGAGAACAGGACGCGGCCCTCAGGCTTCAGAACGCGGCGCGTTTCGGCCAGCGCAGCGCGCCAGTCAGGTATTGTGCACAGCACGAATGTGATGACGGCCGTATCAATGGAATTGTCTTCCAGCGGAATGGCTTCCGCACCCGTCTCCAGAAATTCGATATTGTTGCCAAAGCCGAGCGCACCGGCTTCACGTCGCGCTTTGACCAGCATGCCGGGCGATGGCTCCAGCGCATAGAGATGATCGACCTTGTTGGCATCATACATCGCGAAATTGGTGCCGGACCCGCAACCGAGTTCCAGCACGCGGCCTTCCGCTTTCGGAACAACTTTCTCGCGCTGCTTCATGATCGGCTTGGTGCCGCAGGCACAGGCGATCAGGTTCGGGACGACATAACGCTCCCAAGGGTTCATTGCGCATTCCCCCGCGTCGACTGGAAGCCGGGATAAGTCCCCTTCTGGATCAGCGTCTTTGTCGCTTCAGTTGGGCGCGCAACCAGCGCGTCCTGCGTGATGTTCACATTGTATTCGAAACCATTGCCCATGGGCTGGTAGGTCGCTGAACCATATTGCGCATCAATGCCGAAACGCGGACCTTCCTTTTCGGCAAGCGCATGCACATCGAGACCGGGGTTTTGCGTCAGTGCGATGCCATTGGTCTGCGCGTCCGTCACCACGTCAGACGAAAAGCGCTTGGCTTCGCGTCCTTCGATATAATCGAGCCGGTAAATCGAATCATAGCCGAGCATGTTGGCGACGGGGAGGAACTTGATGACCTGCGCGCCGATCTCGAACTGGTCACCTTTCAAGATCGGCTGCGCGCCGCTGACCTCAAGCAGTTTTTGTCCATCGGAAAAGGTGACATCCACCTTGTAAGTGTCCGGGGCGCCCTCAACGGCGGCAAATTTGATATTGGCGACGTCGCGCTCATATGTGAGGCGCTTGTAGGTCTGCAGGTTGAGGCCGGCAAACGCCACCACGCCAGCAATGCCGAGGAAGCCGACGCCAAACAGCAGCCGCCCACCGCCCGCCATGGGTTTCAGTTGTGCGAGTTTCCCAAAGCCTGCGAACAGCAGCATCAGGCCAATGACACCCGCCACGGCAGGTAAAATCCACCAGATCAATCCCATTCAGCATCTCCCTTTGCGGTTCGTGGCCTGCATTCCTGAGCGAGCCGCATTCACCCACACCTATATCATCTCCATGATGGGCGTTTAGCAAGCCGATGCATACGCGATGCAGCCGTCCTTGTCAGGTCAAACGGCCAACGCGCCCCAGGCGTTCCACGCAACATAGCCCGCAACCACAAGGATCATCACCGCAAAAGCCGACCGTGCCGTCCGTACGCGCGTTTTCAGCAGACGGGAAATCCCGATGCCTGCCACGCCGCCAACAGCCCCGCCCAGCAACAGCAGCAGCACAAGCGGCCCGTCGACCAGGCCCGACAGCGCATAGTTGGCTGATGTCGCCGCGCCGAACAGCGCGACCGACACCAGCGACGAAGCTGTCGCATTTGTCATGGTCATGCCTGCTGCCAGCATCAGGCCCGGCACGATCAGGAACCCGCCGCCAATACCGAAGAAACCGGCGGCCATGCCAACCACAAGGCCCAGTGGCGCCAGCCGCAACATGATTGATCGCGTCAGGTGCACATCCGGATTGCCCGCAAAAGCCGGCTTGCGGAACATCGACAGCGCAATCACGGCCATTGCTACCGAAAAGGCGAGCAGGAGCTGCGTGCCATCGACCTGTTTGGCGATGCTGGAACCGATAATCGACCCGGCAAAGCCCGACAGGGCAAACACGATCGCACAGGGCCATTTCACATTGCCCCCGCGCCAGTGACCGATCAGGCTGAACAGCGCAATCGCCGCGACAGCGGCAGCAGAGGTGCCGATGGCGATATGCGGATCGCTGACCCCCACGACGTAGAGCAATAGCGGCGCGGCCAGCACCGATCCCCCGCCCCCGAACGTGCCAAGGAACACGCCAATGATCGCGCCGCTGATGATGGCTGCAATGATGATATCGGGGGTCAGGGAAAGAGTCATGTGGCAGATCCCGCCTTCCGGTTCCAGGGCATCACAGCCAGCACATGCGCCATGCCGCACCAGCCGCCGATGCCGGCAAACATCAGACCGGCACCGACAAAGCCGGACAGGCCGAAGAAGCCGGGATGCACGGCAAAGCCGAGCACGAAGCCCGTCAGCACCAGCGCACCTGCCGTGATCTGGACCTGCCGGTTCATCGGCAGAGGCGCGCTTGCATCCTGAACAGTCGGCAAGCCGTCCTTTTTCCAGGCATCAAGCCCGCCTTCGAGAATGTAGGCGTTGCCGTTCACGTGCGCGGCAAGGCGATCGCAATTGGCTTCCGTCCGCATGCCTGACTTGCAATGGAACACGGCATTCTGGTCCGCGTCGAGCATCAGCCCGGCGGTGTCCACGCCCGAAAGGGGCAGTGAAATGGCCCCGCCAATATGCTCGCGGCCATATTCATCGGCCTCGCGGATATCGACGAGCTTCAGTTCACCGCGCTTGATACGGTCAGCAGCGGTTTGAGGGTCAAGTTTGGTCAGGGTCATCGAGCATCTCCGGGCAATAGATTGAGGCCAGCGTCGCGATCACCTTGATCGCTGCGGGGTCAGCTATTCGATAGTAGATCGACTGTCCCTCGCGCCGGTTCGACACGAGCGCTTCATCGCGCAGCACGGCGAGGTGCTGCGACAGCGCCGATTGCGACAGGCCAATATGGCCCTGCAATTGGCTCACGGTCATCTCCCCTGCGCCAAGGCGGCAGAGGATCATCAGGCGGTGTTCATTGCCCATGCTCCGTAGCAGCCTTGCCGCCTTGGAAGCCTTGTCCGTGAAGAGGGCCGGATCGAGGTAAGTCATTGTCATGGATCCTATATATTAGCTATTGCTAATTTAGCAAGTGCTAATATATATCTTGATGAAAGGAGCCACACAATGCTCAAGACAGACGCCTATTTCGACACCGCCACATCCACGGTCACTTATCTCGCCTGGGACGATGCAACGCTGGAGGCGGCCATCATTGACCCCGTCATGGATTACGAGCCTCATGCAGCCAGCCTCTCCACGACCTCGGTTGACCGCATCCTGGCCGATGCAAAGGAGCGCGGCCTGAAAATCGTCTGGGCCCTCGACACCCATGCCCACGCCGACCACCTCTCGGCCGCCCACCATGTGCGCGACGTGACAGGCGCCAAGGTCGGCATTGGCGCGCGCATCACCGAAGTACAGCGCGTCTTCTCATCCATGTTTAATGCCCCGGATGTCTGCCAGGATGGCGGCGCATTCGACGCCTTGTTCAAGGACGGCGACACGCTCCCGATCGGCAACCTGACCGTGAAAGTGCTGCATACGCCCGGCCACACACCGGCCTGCGTCACCTATTTGGTCGAAGACGCAGCCTTCGTCGGCGACACGCTCTTCATGCCCGACTATGGCACCGCCCGCGCCGACTTTCCCGGTGGTGATGCGGCAACGCTCTACCAGTCGATCCACCGCATCCTCGACCTGCCGCCGGAAACACGAATCTTCGTCGGTCACGACTACCTGCCCGCAGGCCGTGACAAACCCGCCTGGGAAACCACCGTTGCAGAGCAGCACGCCGCCAATGTGCACGTCCATGATGGCGTCGACGAAGCCGCCTTCGTCACCATGCGACAGGCGCGTGACGCCACGCTTGCGGCCCCGCGCCTCATCCTGCCGTCACTACAGGTGAACATCCGGGGCGGCGCACTACCGCCTGCCGAGGATGACGGCCAGGTCTACCTGAAGATCCCCGTCAACCGGCTGGGTGTCTGATATGCATTCGGGCAGGGCAAAAGGCCCTGCCCTTTGCGGCCAAAGCCTGTTATCGGGCGACTATGGTCTTTCGTGATTTCGCCCTGCTTTTCGTGGTCTGCCTCGTTTGGGGACTCAACATCGTACTCAGCCGCTGGGTCGTGGCCGATGTCGGCGTGCCGCCGCTCTTCTTCGCGGCCGTGCGTTTTACGGGCGTTGCGCTCTTCCTCATCCCCTTCCTGCGGCCAAAACCGAAAGACCTGAAAACGCTCTTCGTGATCGCGCTGCTGATCGGTTCGGTGAACTTTGCCCTACTCTTCATCGGCCTCACCACCGCCGAAGCCTCCGCTGCAGCCGTGACGGGCCAGCTGGGCGTACCGATCTCCACCCTGCTTTCCATGGCCTTTCTCGGCGAGACAATCGGCTGGCGGCGCGGGCTCGGCATCATGCTCGCCTTTGCAGGCGTCGTTCTGATCGCCTTCGATCCCGGCAGCTTCGGCGTCTCCGTCGGCCTGCTCTACATCATTGCCTCGGCCTTCATCGGCTCGGTCGCCGGTATCCTGATGAAGCGCATGGCGCCCGTCACCGGCCTTCAGCTGCAGGCCTGGGTCGGTCTCTTCAGCTTCCTGCCACTCTTCCTCTTCTCCTACCTGTTCGAGGAAAACCAGCTGAGCACCTATATCAACGCCGGCTGGCCAGTCTGGATCGCTAGCCTGTTCGCTGTCGTCGGCGTCTCGATCTTCGGGCACAGCGCCTTCTACACGCTGCTCAAGAAATATGACGTGTCGATGATTTCGCCGCTCACCCTGATGACACCCATCTGGGGCGTCATCTTCGGCATTGTCCTGCTCAACGAGCCAATCACTGCGCGCCTCATCCTCGGCGCCGCCATTTCGCTGACCGGTGTCTTCGTCATCGCCATCCGGCCGAACCGCCGCATGCCCGAAGCCGCGCTCGGCAAGAAGATCGGGCCCGGAGACAGCTGATGCAGGTAGAACAGGTCGCCAGCCCCAATTTCAACGACCGCAAGCAACCGGTCGACATGCTGGTCCTGCACTATACCGGCATGGAAACGGGCGAAGCAGCCCTCACCCGCATGTGCGATACTGCTGCCGAAGTCTCGGCCCATTACATGGTCTGGGAAGATGGCCGTATCACACAGCTTGTATCCGAAGACCAACGCGCATGGCACGCCGGCGTCTCCATCTGGCAAGGCGACACGGATCTCAACTCCCGTTCCGTGGGCATCGAGATCGTCAATGGCGGCCATGATGTCCCGCTGACCGACGGCACCCTGCCGCCCTATCCGGACTCGCAGATCGAGGCCCTTATCGCGCTCTGCACCGGCATCCTGTCACGCCACACCATTCCGGCCAGCCGCATTGTCGCGCATTCCGACATCGCCCCGGCCCGCAAGACCGATCCCGGCGAGCATTTTCCCTGGGCGCGCCTTGCGGCGGCAGGCATCGGCCTTTGGCCATCCTCCGGCATAATCAGCCTCGATGAGTCCTCGCTAATGCCCGGCGACAGCGGCCCGGCCGTCAACGACCTTCAGAACATGCTCGGCGCCATCGGTTATGGACTGGAAGAGACTGGCCATTTTGATGAGACGACTCGTCTCGTCATCAGCGCCTTCCAGCGCCGCTATGTGCCAGACCAGATTACCGGCGCCGCCGATCCGGTAACGCAGGAACGTGTGGCGCTAGTCTACGGGCTGTGCACAGGTGCCGTTTGACTGTTATGGTCAGATGGTGATCGCCCCGTCCTGACCGGCCTCATCTTCCTCGGAAATCAGGCCTTCGCGCGGCAACCGGCTCGCCCACTCAACGGCCAGCGCAGCGCCCAATAGCAGCGCCGACACCGAGAATGACAGCCAGATGAAGCCAAGGATGACCGAGGCCAGCGCCCCGTAGAAGGAGTCCAGCGCGGAGAATTTCAGGTAGATGTGAAACGCCCACGTCGCCCCCAGCCAGGCCAGTGATCCGGCCGCCGCGCCAGCTGCCTTCGCCCGGTTACCCTTGATCCGCCCATGCAGCGACAGCGCGATGATCATGTAGAAAATCGCAAAGCAGGCGATGCCTTTGCCCAGCCATAGGCGCGAGGCAATGTCCGACAGGCCCTGCGCGAGGTCGAATGCGATATAGCCTTCATTCTCGGTGATGAACGAGGCCATCAGCTGCAGCGCGCCAAGGATCCAGACTGACAGGATCAGAAGCGCCGTCATCAGGATCGACACGCCCTGGAAGCGGATGATCTTGCTCGCCCGCTCGCTGCCGGTCACCATGCGGATACCCGTGATCGCGGCCTTCGCCCCCGAACTCGCCGTATAGAACACGACAATGATCGCCCCCAGCGCCTGCAGGGTCAGCGTCCGCGCGGTCATGCTGCGGATCGTGTCGAGGTCGGCCTTGGACAACGGCGCGACGGCCGAGACCAGCACCTGGTCAATCGTGTCGGACAATTGCCGGCTGAGATCGGCAGGCAGCAGCGTGAAAAGCAAGGTCACCGTCAGGTAGATCAGCGGGAAGATCGAAAACAGGGCGTAGAAGCTGATACCGCCGGTCACAATGCGGATTTCGGGCTTCGACAGGCGCACCAGGGCGCACCACAATGGCATCAGCAGCCAGTGCTTGACCGCCTCCGGCACGGGCAATTTTTCTATCAGCTTCCGCATTAGGCCTCCGGGAGGAATCGATCAGGCTTTGTGCCAGCTTCAGTGTGCGCTATATGCCCCCGAATGACCAGACGGCCGGGCAGCCGCTGGTGGTGGGGTAACCTGCCATTGGAGGAAAGTCCGGGCTCCAGGGAGACAAGGCGGCGGATAACTTCCGCCCGGCGCGAGCCGAGGGAAAGTGCCACAGAGAGCAGACCGCCTGCCGCTTCGGTGGCAGGTAAGGGTGAAAGGGTGGGGTAAGAGCCCACCGCGGGCCTGGTAACAGGACTGGCAAGGTAAACCCCGCCTGGAGCAAGACCAAGTAGGGGGCGCATATGGGATGTCTTCAGCCCGCGCCCCGGGTGTGTCGCGAGAGGCAGGCTGTGAGGCGTGTCGCAGAGGAATGGTTGCCGAACCGATGTCCCGAGAGGGCGCGGGGAACAGAACCCGGCTTACAGGCCGTCTGGTCATATTTACACCCGCGCACGCAACCAAAGCGGGTAAGCTTGATATATTTATTTTGCCCATCATTGGCTGTTTCGTGCATTAGGTACTTATCGGCTGCCCTCTGAAGGCGTTCAGTTGACTGAGAGATGCTCGCGCTCGCGCTCGCGCTCCCGCCTGTCAGCTGGAGCCGACATGTTCAGGAATGACTCCCAACCAGGCAATCGCCTGCTCGCAAGCCTTCCGCTTGGAGAATACGCACTGGTAACTGCAGCCGTCGAGCGCGTGACGCTTGAAATTGGTCAGACACTGCATCGCTCCGGCGTAATGATTGACCATGCGCTGCGCCATGCCTTCCCGGCGGACAGGCGCGGCAAGATTTCCGTGAGCGTCGAACTCACAGCCGATGACATAATTCTTGTTGTCAAAGATGATGGCGTTGGGCTGACAGTGACAGACTCCGGTCACATCGGTTTTGGCACTGAACTGATGAAAATGATGACCCATCAGATCGATGGCGAACTGGTCATGGATTGCACGTCGGGAACCTGCTTTACACTGACGGCGCCGCTCCCTTTGGCCATTGATGTTGTGCAGGCTGCCAGGGCCAAAGACCCCGATCTGTTCACGCCGCAAAATGATCGATGATAACCTGAACCTGTGAAAGCAGGTGATCCGCGCATCGCGGGCCCCGGCATAAGGCCAACCCTTGCGAACGGCCATCCCCCGGCTGAACGCTTGATGCACCGTGGCGGTCTACGTCCACGCGCAATCGCCACGGTGCGAACCTGTTCAGCCCTTGCCGGCATACTTGTCCGTTGCCTGGATCAGCTGGTCGAGGATGCCCGGTTCGGAATAGGCGTGGCCCGCGCCCTCGATCAGGTGGAACTCCGCCTTCGGCCAGGCCTTGTGCAGCGCCCATGCATAACGCGCCGGGCAAGGCATGTCATAGCGGCCATGAACAATCGTCCCCGGAATATCCTTCAGCTTGCCTGCATCATGCAGCAGCTGGCCTTCATCGAACCAGCCGCCATGCATGAAATAATGGTTCTCGATCCGCGCAAAGGCGAGCGCAAATTCATCCTCGCCAAACACGTCGCTGGTTGAGGGCTCCGGCAGAAGCGTGATTGTCTGGCCCTCCCACTGGCTCCATGCCAGCGCCGCTTCGATCTGTACCGCGCGGTCATCGCTCGTCAGGCGCTTGCGGTACGCCGCCTTCAGGTCGCCGCGCTCCGCTTCGGGGATCGGCGCAAGGAAACGCTCCCACTTGTCCGGGAACATTTCCGACACGCCGAACTGGTAATACCAGTCCATCTCCGCCTTGGTCAGCAGGTAGATGCCGCGCAGCACCAGCTCGCTCACATGGTCCGGATGCGTCTCGGCATAGGCCAGCGCCAGCGTCGAACCCCACGAGCCGCCAAACACCTGCCACTTATCCACGCCCATCATCTCGCGCAGGCGCTCAATGTCCGCCACAAGGTGCCATGTCGTGTTCGCCTCCAGCGACGCGTGCGGCGTGGACTTGCCGCACCCGCGCTGGTCGAACAGCATCACGTCATAAAGCTTCGGGTCGAACAGCCGCCGATGGCTGCCGGAAAACCCGCCGCCCGGTCCACCATGCAGGAACACAGCTGGCTTCGCGCCCTTCGTGCCCGATCGCTCCCAATAGATCACATGCCCGTCGCCGACATCGAGATGGCCGGAATCATAGGGTTTGATTTCGGGATAGAAAGTTCTGAGATCAGACATGGAGGCCCCTTAAAGGTCGAGGTGGAAGAACTGGTTGAATGCGCTCTTCTCATAGTCCCCAAATGCCTCGCCCTCAACGAAGCCATAGCGGCGATACAGCGTCAGCGCTGGATCAAACGCCGCGCCGCTCCCGGTCTCGAGGCACAGGCGGGTATAGCCCCTCCCCTGCGCCGCGCCGATAATGTGCTCCAACAGCTGCGCCGCGACGCCCTTGCGCAGGTGCGCCTCATAGGTCCGCATCGACTTGATTTCACCCGCGCCGTCGCCCAGCGCCTTCAGGGCGCCCATGCCCAGCAGCGCCGAGTCATCCCACGCGGTGTAAAAACTGATCTCAGGCGCCTTGAGGCCCGTCAGGTCCAGCGCGAACACATTGCCGGCGGGCGAGTTGGCATGCATGCCCGCAAGGTGCACCCGCAGCAGGTCCAGCACCCGCGCATCCTCGAAATCACCAGGCCGAATATCCATCCCGCAAGGCTCACACGCCGGGGCGCATCTCCGCGATAAACGCGTCGGCGTCCGCAATGGACCGCTCCATGTCGGCAATCAGGCTCACGACATTCGATTCCAGGCCCGCCGTCTCCGGCTCCAGCGCCGCAATCGCCCGCGCATTCAGGTTATGCTTCAGGTACAGAACCCGGTCGTGGAACATCACGAGCACAGGGTCCATGGAGGCCGCCGCCGCGTCCATCTTCATCACCAGCGCATCATAGCGCGCTTCGGTTTCGGCCAGTTGCTGCGCAGCCTTCATACGCAGGCCCGGATCCGAATATTCCGTCAGCTCGCCATTCCATTCCTTGAACAGGTCCCGCGCCACCGACTTCACGTCCTTGATCCGCGAGCGCACTTTATCCGCCTTGCCGACCGAGCGGTCATAGGATTTCGACAGGCTGTCATAGCTGCTTTCAAGCGCGCCCGGCTCGACATAAACAACCGCGCGAAAAGCCTCCAGCGCATTGGCAAATTCTGTCTTGGCCGCTTCCTGGCTGCGCGCGGTTTCAGAGACGCGCTGCACGAGGAGATCGCGCTTCTCGTAGCCGATCTTTTCCATCGCGCCATAATAGGTCGATGCACAGCCCGCGAGCGTGGACGTAGCGAGAAGCGCGCCGATCAGGCCCGCACGAAGAATCGTTTTCATGGTCGATACCCCTCCAGTTGCCTTTACTTGCCGTGATCCGGCCCATGGGTCCAGACTTTACAGGCCAAACCCCGCGAAGCTTTCATGAACCCGCCGTAATCTGAGCGCATTTGGTGTATGATGTGAGTCGAATGGACGCAGCGGCTCGCCTTCCTCTCGCGCTCTTCCGCACGATAGATGCGGACCCTCGCCATTGGCAAATCCTCGCCCTGTCGGGCCTGTTCATGTTTTCCTACAGCACCAGCAGCTTTGGTGCTGAACCTTCCGCCCTTCTGTTTGCGGCTTCAGGTGCGATGCTCGCCCAGACGCTCGGCACAGCGATCATCAACCTGCGCGCAAGCCGCCCCCTGTTTCACGGCTTCGAAGTCAAATCGGCCCTGATAACCACACTCGGCGTCACCATCCTGCTGCGCGCCGCCGCGCCATGGATCTGGTTCGCGGCAGCCTTCACCGGCATCGCGCTGAAATTCCTTGTGCGCATCAAGGGCAAGCATGTGTTCAATCCGGGCTGCATCGGCATTGTCGCCATGATGCTCCTGCTAGGGCGCGATGCCTGGGTGTCACCCGGCCAATGGGGCCAGATGCCGCTGATTGCCGGCTATGCCCTCGCCCTCGCCGCGCTCACCCTCTCCAGCGCCAAACGGCTCGACATCGCCCTCGGCTTTCTTTTCACCTTCGCCGCCATCCTGTTTGCGCGCGCCGTATGGCTTGGCGATCCCATGGCGATCCCGCTGCACCAGCTCTCGTCCGGCTCGCTGCTCATCTTCGCCTTCTTCATGATCACAGACCCGCGCTCGACGCCTGACAGCCGCATGGGCCGCGTGCTTTTCGCCATGGCAGTCGCCAGCCTTGCAGCCTGGTTCATCATCGGCCCGAACCAGCGCGGCGCGCCCTTGATGGCTCTCGCGGCGCTCGGCCTGCTAACGCCGCTGCTCGACCGTGCCCTGCCTGCCCGCCGGTTCGAATGGCCGCGCGGCATGCCCGCGCTCGAAGGGCGCCGGTTCATTTTCACACCTGTATCGATACGTCCTTGGGGGACAAAGGAGACACCAAGACCATGAACTTGAAGCACCTGATCGCCAGCCTCGCGCTGCCGCTCGCCGGCCTGGCTTTTGCCGCGCCCGCCAGTGCCTTTTGCGGCTTCTATGTCGCCAAGGCCGACACCGACCTCTTCAATGACGCCTCCAAGGTCGTCCTCGCCCGCGATGGCGAGCGCACGGTCATCACCATGGCGTCCGACTTCCGCGGCGACGTCTCGGAATTTGCCATGGTCGTCCCGGTCGTCGCCGTGCCGGAACGCGAGCAGATCAATGTCGCCAACCCGGCCCTCATCGAGCACATCGACGCCTACACCGCTCCCCGCCTCGTCGAGTATTACGACGAGAACCCGTGCGAGGCCGACAGGCGCTATCGCATGATGCAGGAAACGGCGGCGATGCCTGCCCCGCCCATGGTCGGCGCAGCCGATGACATGGCCGATCTCGGCGTCACGATCGAAGCTGAATACGAAGTCGGCGAATATGACATCCTTATCCTCTCGGCCGAGGAATCCGACGGCCTGATCAAATGGCTGAACCAGAATGGCTACAACATTCCCGACGGCGCAGAGGAAACCGTCGGTGCCTATCTCAAGCGCGGCATGAAATTCTTCGTCGCAAAGGTCAGCCTCGAACGCCATGACGGCTCTTCCATGCTGCGCCCCATCCAGGTCGCCTATGAGGACGAGGACTTCATGCTCCCGATCCGGCTTGGCACGGTCAATGCGGAGGGCAAGCAGGAACTCTTCGTCTTCGCCCTCACAAGCAAGGGCCGCGTCGAGACCAGCAACTATCGGACGGTAAAATTGCCCTCAGACATGGATGTGCCAATCTATGTTAAGGACGAATTCGCCGACTTCTATAAAGCCATGTTCTCTCATCAGGTTGAGAGGGAGAACGGCAAGGCCGTATTCATGGAATACGCTTGGGACATGTCATGGTGCGACCCCTGTGCGGCCGAACCGCTCAGCCAGTCCGAGTTGCGTGAACTTGGCGTGATGTGGCTCGATGACGTGGCTGACGGTCCCACCCCGCGCGGCGGCTTTGGGCCCGAGCCCGTCGATGTCTTCGTGACGAGGCTGCATCTACGTTATGACGCGAAAACCTTTCCGGAGGACCTGACCTTCGAAATTACAGGCGACCGGGAGAACTATCAGGGACGATATGTCTTGCGCCATCCGTGGCGCGGCGATTATACATCGTGCAATGCTGCCAGTGAATACGCCAGTTCACTGGTAGAACGATGGGATGCCGAAGCGGTGGCCTTGGCAAAACTTACCGGATGGGATGTGAATGACATCCGGACTAAAATGAAAGACGGGGGTTATTCAGCTGCTGCTCTCAGGGGCATAGATATCGAGAAGCGCGATAATAAAAAATCGTGGTGGAAACGACTCTGGAGTAATGGCTAACCTGCAATAAATATTGTAGGTTGCGCCTAAGATTAAATCCCGTATGAATGCGCTGCGAATGCTTCTTATTTGCGAGAAGTACACCTTGGGTCTTCGAGGAATTGCTAATGCCGCGTCCGGTGGGTGCACGAAATCATGACTTCAAGGAAAAACGTGCAGCTTTGGTCGACGCCCTGACCAACTTTGCGCTGGATGCAGACTTGCGCCGTCCGTCGCTGCGCCAGTTCGCTATTGCAGCCGAGGCGTCCGAACCAACCCTGCGGCATTACTTCGATGACCGCTCCGGCGTGGTGGTGGCAATCCTCGAAAATATCGGCCAGCGCGGCGCGCCGATCTGGAATACGATTTCCGTCCCGGCTGAAAACCCGATGGAAGCTGTCGAGCAGTATTATCGTGTCGCTGACGCTGGCATGCGGTTCGCCAACTTCACCCGCGCCCACGCCTTCGGCCTGATTGAAGGCATTGCCGACGAGAACGCTGGCAAGGCCTACCTCAAGCATATGCTTGAGCCGGCGCTGACATCGATCATGGGCAAGCTGCGCGGTACACCCGGATGCCCACAATCAAATGGTGCCCTTCGCGCCGCCGCCCTGGCCATCATGTCGCCGCTGCTGATCATGTCGATCCACCAGGGCCTGCTGAGCGGCGATACCGAAGCCCCAATCGATGCAGAAGCCACTATCGGCTTCCTGCAATCCTGGCTCGGCGCCGCCCTCACCGTCTAAGAGGCATCAGCCCATTGCGGTTGCGACCGCGCTGATTTCGTCATCCTGCGTGGCCCATGAGCAGACAAACCGGTGGCTGCCATCCGGCCAGGGATAGAAGACCGCTCCCGCGGCCATCAGCCGTTCGGCCAGCCCTTCTGGCAGGCGCGCAAACACTTCATTGCCGCCCGGCTTGGTGACCAGATGCACCCCCGGCTGCGCCATCAGGGTCGCCGCCAGTTTCAGCGCCGCTTTGTTGGCCCGGGCCGCCAGGTCCAGCCAGAGGTCGCCATCCAGCATCGCCTCGGCCTGCGCTGCCAGGTAACGCATCTTTGGCGGCATATGGCCGGAACGCTTGGCCCGCGCCTTCAGCTCGCCCGCCTTCTCACGCGCCTTGCCGAACAGCATGATGATCTCGCAGCCCATCGCGCCGGTCTTGGTCAGGCCGAAGGTCAGCACATCGACGCCCGCTTTCCAGCTCATCTCCGCCGGACTCGCCCCGGTCGCCACCAGTGCATTGCCAAAGCGGGCACCATCCAGATGCACCACGAGGTCCGCCGCATGCGCCTTGGCCGCATGGCTGGCGACTTCGGCGACCGAATAGGCCGTGCCGTTCTCGGTCAGATTGGTCAGCGACAGGACATGCGCCGGCGTCTCGTGCACGAAATCATGATTGATCCGCGCCAGCGCGGCCTCGAGCCCGTCTGCCGCGATCTTCCCGTCTGGTCCGCCAAGCAGCTGCAGCTTGCCGCCGCCGGAAAAGAATTCCGGCGCGCCACGCTCGTCGACGGCGATATGCGCCCCGGCATGGCAGAGCACAGCGCCGGTCGGCGGGCAGAAGCATGACAGGGCCAGCGCATTGGAGGCCGTGCCCGACGCGGTCATCCAGAAATCGAAATCCTCTGTCTCGAACACCTCCGCCAGCAGGCCGCGCAGTCGCCCCGTCACGCTGTCACCGCCATAGCTTGCCTCATTGCCGGTGTTCACGCGGGCAAGCGCCGCCAGGACATTGGGATGAGCCGGGGCGGACGTGTCGGATGAAAAGTTCATGTTACCTCAGATCTGTGTATCGGGCGTCTGCCACATCAGGTGCTGGCCGCCATCGGACGCGATCATCTGGCCGGTCACGCTGGTTGCGGAAATCAGGTAGCGCAGCGCCCGCACGATCTCATCCGGGCTGGAGCCCTCCTGGGTCAGCGTCGCCTGCGTTTCAGCTTTAAAGTCCGCTTCGCTCTGGTGCACGCTCTTAAGCGTCGGCCCCGGCCCGATCCCGTTCACCCGCACATTTGGCGCGAGCGCCTGCGCCAGTGTCTGCGTCGCCTGCCAGAGCGCCGCCTTCGAGAGTGTATAGGTGAAAAATTGCGGGTTCAGCTTCCACACGCGCTGGTCGATCAGGTTGACCACGAGGCCCTTCACACCCGGCGCAAGGCCCGCCGCCATCTGCTGCGCCAGGTGCACAGGCGCGCGCAGGTTGGTGTTCATGTGGGCGTTCCAGTCCGCCCGCGTATGATGCGCCGCGCTGTCATCTGTGAAGACGGATGCGGAATTGACCAGCAGGCTCACCGGCTGGCCGAGTTCCGCCCCTGCCCGCTCGACCAGATCAGCGACCTGGGATTCGTCTGCAAGGTCTGCCTGAACCAGTGTCGCCCGTCCGCCAGCCGCCTTGATAGTGTCATGCGTTTCCCGCGCGCCATCCTTGGAAGACCGATAGTGAATGGCAACAGCCCAGCCATCCTGCCCCAGCGCTTCGGCCATGGCCTTGCCAACCCGCGCACCCGCGCCGGTGACGAGGGCCGCGCCCGGTCTCATGCCCCGACCGGCTGGAACAGGCCGAGAATGTTGAACCCGTTGATCAGCCCGTAAATATAGATCGCGTAGATCAGCAGCAGCAGGATCCCGACCAGCCGTCCGACCCGCGCCTTGGTCAGTATCAGAAGTGCGATCATCGCCGCCGCAAGGCCCATGGCCCAATGGTCATATTGCCTGAAGGTGGGCGCCACCGGGATTGGCCCGAAGAAGGATACGATCCCGCCGGCGCCGAGAATGTTGAAAACATTGGAGCCGAGAATGTTGCCGATGGCCACGTCGCCCCGCTTGCGCAGCGCCGCCGCAACACTGGCACCGATCTCCGGCATCGACGTGCCGACCGCCAGCAGTGTCAGCCCGATCCATTCCTGCGGCACCCCGTAGAATTCGGCCACGCCTACGCCGCCCGCGATGATCAGCTGCGCGCCGAGGATCAGCCCGGCAATGCCAAGCGGTATATAGGCTAGCGCCCGCACCATGCCGATATGCGGGTCGTCTTCAACCGCCACGCCCGGATCAACACCGGCCGCCACGGCCCGTCGCGCAGAGATCAGCGTAAAGCCGCAATAGCCGAGCAGGATCAGGATGAAGAAGAAGCCGACACCCGCCGTCAGCGGCATGATCGCCGTCAGGCCGATCCACAGCGCTGTCGCGATCAGCATCGCGCCAAGCGCCCGGCCTTCGCCCTTGCCGCCCGCAAAAAAGGGCGAGATAAGCGCGGGAAAGCCCAGCACGAGACAGACATTGGCAATGTTGGAACCAACAATATTGCCGAGCGCGAGGCCTGCGCGGCCTTCCATCGCGGCGTCGAGCGATACAACCATTTCAGGCGCAGATGTGCCGAACCCGACAATGAAAATGCCCGCGATGAGCGGCGAAACGCCCATCCGCCTTGCCACGGCAACGGCGCCATTAACCAGGAAATCCCCGGCAAAGGCCATAATGATGAGGCCGCCCAGAAGGGCGGCAATCAGCGTCAGGTCTGGCATATCGCCTGAGCGTCCCTAGTCGAGACGCTTGAATTCGATGAGGTTCAGGATGCCGAACACGAGCACGATCGTGCCGATGGCAATCAGTGAGGGATGGATCATTGCACCGTCTCGCTTTTAGCTGTTTTAGTGGCTGTTATCGTTAGTTGCCCCGTCCTTACAGCGCGTTGCCACCCTTGGCGAGCCTCATTCGACACCAAAATCCCTCGATTCCCCGCCATCACGACCAAATGCGCGCGCGTCCTTCGACTTCACTCGGGATGAGCGCTAGGCTCGCGAAGAACCGCCCGGAGTCCCTGAATTGCCTACGCTACGCACCCGCCTGTTCCAATCCTATGCGCGCCTGCGCCGGCCCATGACGCTCGGCGTGCGCGCGGCGGTAGAGAATGCCGAAGGCCGCGTCTTCCTCGTGCGCCACACCTATGTGAAAGGCTGGTACATGCCGGGCGGCGGCGTCGAGCGCGGCGAACCGGCGATCGAGGCCCTGGCCCGCGAACTGGTCGAGGAAGCGGGCGTACAACTGACAGGCGCCCCCCTTCTCATCGGCGTCTATTCCAACCATCCCGTCTTTCGCAATGATCACGTCCTGCTTTACCGGGTGCCCCATGGCGAGTGGTCCGAAACCCCGGCAACGTCCTTTGGCGAGATTGCCGAAACCCTCTGGGCCGATCCGCTCGACCCGCCAGAGGGCGCAACACCCGGCACTGTGAAACGCTTGGCCGAAATCTACGGCAATGAGGGTGCGAGCCCGTTTTGGGCAGGGCCGAGACCTTAAGCCCCTGCGAAAGCCAGCATCGCCGGCACGCACAGGAAAAGCAGCGCCGCCAGGATGAAAGCGAGGAATTTGAGCTCAGGGGAGACGCGCTTTTTCATGCGCTCAGGAATTAACCCTGATTAAGGCCGATCACAGGCGGAATACCGACCGTGTTGCGAATTATCTGCCTCATTCCCGCCTTGGGTCTTAACGCGACATTAGGAAAGTTCACCGAGGATTAGAAGGTGATCAGGATGCTTCCCCATCCTGTCGCGTGTATAACCCCGGCGGCCCGGTTCTTCCCCTTGCCGGTGCGCTGCCCCGCAGAAGAACGCCGACCTACGTCCACGTAAGGTCGGCGTTTTTGCATTCCGGAAGTCTCAGCCCCGCGCTGCGCGGATATAACGCCAGCCCGTGATCAGCGACAGCGCCGCCGCCACCCACAGCATCGCGACCAGCATGTAGGATCCAACCACGAAGACGAGCGGCGTTGATCCGCTGGCATCAGCGGCAATGTCAGCTGGCGCAAAGGCCAGCGGCAGCATCAGGCCAATGATCGCTGCCATCTCGAAGCCGGTCTTCCATTTGGCGAGGTTTGACGGATCGACAACCACCTTGCCTGCAGGCGTCGTGCGCAGCCAGGTCATGAACACGTCCCGCCCGATAATGGCTGCCGCCGGAAGGTAGATCAGCCAGCTCTTCAGCACCATCGCAAGGCCAAGCAGCGCCGCGCCAACCAGCAGCTTGTCGGCAATCGGGTCCAGCCACACACCGAAACGGCTCTGCGCCTTCAGCTTGCGGGCAAGGTAGCCATCAAGGAAATCGGTCAAGGCGCCGGAGAGAAAGCCCAGTAGCGCGAACTGGTACCAGAGCTGCTGCATCACCGTGTGCCGCAACAGGTCTTCCGGCGGCATGTCCGGTGTCACCGCCCCAGCGGCAATACCGGAAAGCTCGGCATTCCATATTCCCCATATGACAAGGCCCGCAAACGCACAGCGGGCAATCGTCAACGCATTCGGTATCCATTTGAAATCCATGCCACTGCATTGCCAGCGCTTTGCCGCGCCTGCAATGGCCGTGCGTCACCTGTCTTGCAGAATGGCGTCAGCCCAGCATCTCGAACACGAGGAAGATGGCAGCCGACAGGCCGCCGGCGGCTGGCACGGTAATCACCCAGGCAGCGATGATCGTCATGAAGTGATGGCGGCGCACAAGGCGGCGATAGCGCGGCTGGTCGCCGTTCACGGGTTCGTCTCGGTCGGGGTTGCGCGGGTTGCGGGCAATGTATTCGCGCCGCCGTGTCGAATTGGCCGTGTACCATTCGCGGAAGAAGCCGACGCCGAACACGGCGCCCACCGCGATATGCGTCGAGCTGACCGGCAGGCCGAGCGCCGAAGCCACGATCACTGTGATCGCCGCCGACAGGGCCACACAGAAAGCCCGCATCGGGTTCAGCTTGGTGATCTGGTCGCCCACCATGCGGATCAGCTTCGGCCCGAACATGATCAGACCGAAGGAGATGCCCAGCGCGCCAATCGCCATAACCCAGAGCGGGATGCCGACCTCGGCCGCCACGGCGCCAGATTGCGCCGTCGAGACAATCGCCGCCAGCGGGCCAATCGCGTTGGCAACGTCGTTCGCCCCGTGGGCAAACGACAGAAGCGCAGCGGAGAAAATCAGCGGCAGCTTGAACAATTCCCGCAACGATTTGTTGCGGTTTTCCATGCCGATCGACTGGCGCTTGATCAGCGGACGGGCGATCAGCCATGTCAGCACCGTCATGCCGATGCCAATCAGGGAAGCCCGCACCAGATTGATTTCGATCAGGTGCTTCAGGCCCTTGGTCGCCAGATAGGTCGAAAATGCACCCGCCATCACGGCTACCAGCAGCGGCACCCAGCGCCGCGCGGCGGCAATCTTGTCATCCTGATAGATGATGGCCGTCTTGATGAAGGCCAGGAAACAGGCTGCCACAATGCCACCCAGCAGCGGTGAGATTACCCAGCTCGCCGCAATCTGCCCCATCGTCGGCCAGTTGACCGCTGCGATCCCTGCGGCCGCGATCCCCGCCCCGGCCACACCGCCAACAATCGAGTGCGTCGTTGAAACCGGCGCGCCAAACACGGTCGCGATATTGATCCACAGCGCCGCGGCAATCAGCGCCGACATCATCAGCAGGATGAACGTGTTCGCGTCGGCAAGGCCTGCCGGGTCGATAATGCCCTTCGACACTGTGCCCACAACATCGCCGCCGGCAATCAGGGCCCCGGCACTCTCGCAGATGGCCGCAATGGCCAGCGCGCCCATCATCGACAGCGCTTTCGACCCCACAGCCGGACCGACATTGTTCGCAACATCATTGGCGCCGATATTCAGCGCCATGTACGCACCGATGGCTGCAGCCACGACAATGACCAGGGCGCCAGGCGTATCCTGGATGATCGTGCTGACAACCAGCGCACACACGGCGATGAAAACCAGCGCCAGTCCCGGCATCAAAAGGGAACGTGACACCGAATGCGAGGCCTGCTCGATCTGTCCGACCTTTGAAAGGTCCTTGTCGAGGGTTGGTTTCATTCCATCGGACTGGGGCATGCTGGCTGTGTTTCCGTCTTGCTTGGCCGGGCGGTTAGCACGGCTTGCCGGACGGATACAGGATCAGGTGTCAAATTTCAGGACGAATCTCGAAGACTGTGGCCCCGCCCTCAGGGCGCAAACCGCGTCAGCAGCGCGCTCAGATCGGCATATTCCACATTTGCCGCCGCCTCGCCCGGCGAGAACCAGCCGATCTCGCGCTGCCCGGCTTCCGGAAAGGTCTTTAGCTGTTCGCTCACTTCGAGTGCATAGACCGTGGCCTCGCACTCCATCACGGTCCCCATGCCAATGCGTTTTTCGTAATGGAAACTACCTATGGGGGAAGGATCCAGTACCCCGCGCACGCCAGCTTCCTCATAGGCCTCGACCGCCGCCATTTCAGCGTCCGGCTTGCTCTCTTTCGGCCAGCCTTTGGGTAGCATCCACTGACCCCGGCCGCGCGTCGTCACCAGCAGCACTTCATGCCCCTCACCTGCCCGCCGCCAGCACAACGCAGCCACCTGCTGCGCCACAGGCGGGCGCAGCCACGCCCCGGTCACCAGGGCGGTCAATTCGCGTTTGAGACTGAACTCGGTAGGTTTCATGACACTAATGTGAATGTATTCGCTGCAACCTGCAATGGCGCGCCTGCAAAAGCGCCGCCATGCCCCAGCGCATGGCTATACATTCACCTGTCTTAAGATTTCCTGCTGAATGTGTGAGCAACGCCTAGCGCGGCGCGTCCGCATCCATCTCTGCGACGGAAATCGCATGGATGCGCCAGCCGCCGCCCACATTGCGATAGATCACATCGAACCTGATCGCACTCGGCCGGTATTCGAAGGCGCCTCGCAGGCGCAGGTCGCCAACGGAATCAAGGGCCGGTTCAATGTAATAGGTCGGGGTGATCAGGATCGCACGGCCGACATCCACGCGACGGTTGCGCAGCGGCGCAAATACGCCAGCCAGCGCCTTTGGCGTATTGGCCTTCTGGAACTGGGGTGTGCCGAGCTGCTGCAACACATCGTAATTGCCGGTCCTGTTGGCATTGTCGAGCGTCACCATGGTCGACCAGACAAGCCGTGCGAGGCCGCTCTCATCCGGCACGGCTGGAGTGGCTTGCGCATGCGCCGTTGCTGCCATCAGGGCAAAGGCGAGCCAAAGCCCGGAGACCCGGCTAGCCACGCCCCGCCAAAAGGCAGGGCGTGGCACCTGGAGGGAATGCAAGGTGGACAAAAATTCCCTACCAGGCAGCCGAGAAGCCGACACGTCCGCCCGTGCCGCCATTATTCATGCCCGAAGCAATACCGGCATCGATCTGCCAGGCATCGTTCAGGCGGTAACCGGCTGAAGCACCGATCGCGCTTTCGCTGTCATAGAAGCCATAGCCGCCATTGATCGCGAACTTCTTGCCAACCGGCACATAGGCCGTGTCGAGCGCGAAGGCCGCCGCAATGCCAGCCCGGTTATCCTGAATGTCCTGCTGGTTGCGTGCGATGAGGTTGGCGTTGGAGGTGAGACCGGATGACAGCGAATAGTCCGCCGCAAGATTACCGTTCTGGTCTGTCGTCACCAGACCCACCGGTCCGCTTTGGGCCGCCGTACTCGCCGCCGAGTTCACACCGGCCAGCGTGTACGTATTGTCAGCCGTGCCCAGCGCGACCTGATTGGCCCGCGTGGTTGTGGCGCCATTGCCGATCGCCACCGAATTAGCAAAGCCTGCACTTGCCTGGTTGCCGAGAGCACTGGCAAAGTCAGCAGACGCGTTCGCGGCTTCACCAATTGCCGTTGAGCGGACGCCCGAAGCCTTGGCGAGGTGACCAAAGGCCTGTGCACGTTCAGCTGTTGCACCGGACTGCCAGCCAAATGCCGTTGCGCCTGCGCCAGTAGCAACCGCTTCGCCACCGACAGCCGTTGTCGAGTTGCCGTTGGCCGTGGCCGTTGTGCCGATCGCTACTGCGTCAACACCGGTCGCTGAGGCCAGATTGCCCTGCGCAATGCTCTCGAGGCCGTCAGCAACAGCCCCCTCACCGACCGCCAGCGAGCGAATGCCATTCGCCTTGGCAAGGTGTCCGAAAGCCTGTGCGCGTTCAGCTGTTGCGCCGGACTGCCAGCCAAACGCCGTTGCCCCCGCACCTTCTGCTACGGCCTCGCCGCCGACAGCTGTCGTGGAGTTGCCATTGGCCACAGTCGTCGTGCCGATGGCCACTGCGTCAATGCCGGTTGCCGATGCCAGATTGCCCTGGGCGATGCTCTCGAGGCTGTTGGCGACAGCGCCTTCACCGACGGCCAGCGAGCGGACGCCGTTTGCCTTTGCCAGATGGCCGAAGGCCTGTGCGCGCTCGGCATTGGCACCAGACTGCCAGCCGATGGCCGTTGCGCCCGCGCCGTTGGCAACGGATTCACCGCCCACAGCCGTTGTTGAATTGCCTGTCGCCGTCGCATCCGTGCCCACGGCCATCGCGTCAACGCCTGTCGCCGCCGCATTCACACCGCATTCCAGCGCCGTCGCTTCGCCCGCATTGGCATTACAGTCAGGGGTCGCATCAGCAAATGCCGGCAGGGCGGGCACGAGCAATGCGCCCAGCGCCATCGCTGTCAGGAGGCTGCTCGTCTTCATCAGATTCTGTGTCTTCATCACCCGTATCCCTTTCCATTGACGCCGGGCGGTATGCCCAGCCGCTATCACCTCGCCATATAATATAGCGTGTACAATAATTTACGGGCAGCGTGGAAAACTGGATCAGTGCGTTGATAAGAATTTGTTAAATATTTTCCGCCCTGCAGCAAACACTACAGATCGAGGCGATGAAACAAGAAGGGTGTGGGCCTGTACCCCTGGGCAACGGGCAAGCGGGACTGGGAGTGAGACCAGCCCCGCCGCCCCCGCAAGAGCCTATCGGACCGTAAGGGGGCGGTCCGGCAGGCCCGTCAGTGACTGTGCGCCGCCGATGCCGGGGTCGCAGGCCGATATGCCCCCGCATCCGTCGTGAACTCGGCATGGCCATAGCGCGCCAGCAACTTGCGTATCTTGCCCGTCAGCCGCCGGTCGGCGACGGTTTTCAGGCCCGGCGTCGCCAGGGCCAGCTTGTAGGCCGCCATCTTCAGCGCAATTCCGGTGCCCATCACGGCCGCGACCGCATAATCCAGGTTGCTCACCGGCACCCCCATGTCGGCGGCCGCCTTGCGGTCTCCGCCGAGGAATTGCTGGATGAACACGATGCGCGAGAACCGCTTCTCGATGGCATCGAACACGCGGCTGCCGAATGACTTGTCCGGCGGCATGTAGGCCGCCAGTGTCGCCCGCACGAGCGCCCCGCAGGTCGCATCGTCAAACCCGTCGCGGATCGATCCGCCCCGCGCATTCATGATGTCGATAATCCCCTGCGGCGTATCCATCAGCAAGTCTTCCGGCAGGCCCAGAAGGTAACAGCGATAACGGCTGAACTCGACCCGCGCGCGCTCATCTGCAGTGAACTCCGTGCGACCCTCGGCCACCATCTGGTAGGCCAGCAGGAACACGTCGATCAGGCCGGCCGGCATCTGGTCCACCTGCGGGATCGGAATGCCGTATACGGCCACGTCCCAGCCCTTCACGCGCCGCAACACATTGAACCGCACCATAGAATGCATCAGGCGCACCATGGCCGCTGCCTTGAATCCCTCGCCATGCGGCTCCATCGCCCCCGGCAGGGTCGTCACGGTAAAGAAGGTCGCCGTCTCGTTCACGCGCCGCGCAGCGGTCGTGCCGCTCAGTGTCCCGGTCAGCGCCATTGGCAGCGCCGTGTACTTGTTCAGGAAGGTCGCCAGGAAAGAGCCGCGGATCATCCACGGTGCCGCCACCGCCATCGGCAGCCTGTTAAGCCGCGCGCCCTTGCGTACCATATCCATGTTCAGCCAGTCCGGCTTTGTTTCCATCTCGGCGATCAGCGCAACCAGTTCCGGCGGCGCGTCCGGCACGGCGGCGATGCCCCTGTCACAGGCGGTCTGCAGCATGTCGACCAGCTTCTTGAAGCCATATTCGCCCATCAGCGCCGCATAGGCATCGGCCGTCACGTCGCCCAGCATTGTATAGGCGCGCACGCGCTCTACCATATCAGCAGGCGGTGCCGGGAACTTGTCCGCATAGGCGGCAATCGAGCTTGCCGAAACATCCTCGGTATAGCGCTCGGGCATCACCGAGAAATCGACATCACCATACATGGCCGGTAAGGTGACCTTCTGCTTGGCAATGCGCGCGTGGATGGACGCTGGAACATCAGACATGTTTCGACCCCTCAAGCTGCTCTATTGGCAGGCTGGTCTATATATGTGAGAAATACTCATATTTTCTACTCGCTTAGGGCGAAGCGAACGCAACAATGCGGGAGAAATATATAAATGCCTGAAAAGACAAGAAGAAACCCAAAGCAGGCCCGCTCGCAGGCCACCGTGGACGCTATTCTTGAAGCGACGTTTCATATTCTTGAGACCGAAGGTCATGCCAAACTGACCACCAACCGGATCTCGGAACGCGCTGGCGTGAGCATCGGCACGCTCTATCAGTATTTCAGCGACCGGGAGGCCATCCTGGCCGCCATGGGCGAGCGCGAAGCCGAAGCCATCCGTCAGGAAATCACGCGCATCATGATTGAACAGCCGGAGGGCGGTGCGCGCCCGGTTATCCAGGCCCTGATGAATGGCCTCCAGGGATCAGTGGAAACGCGCATCGTCCTGGGCGATGCGCTCATTCGTGCGCGCGGAGAGCAAGTGATCAGCGATCATCACAATGCCTTTCTTGAGTCTGTAAAAGAACGCGAGGAACTGAGTTTCTCCTTCGGACGCGAGGCAGCGTTTGTGCTGACACACACGGTCGTCTGCCTGCTTCGCGCCGCCGCCGCCGAACCGGAACTCGCCCTTGAAGCAGGTCCGCTTGAGGACGAACTCGTGCTGCTGATTGAAAGCTATCTTGCCGCACTGACGGTGCGCGCCCAGAAAAAGGTCGCCAACTAGGCCTCAGCCGCTATGGAAATGCCCATAGATCCGCTCGGCCAGCGCCTCGTTCACGCCCTCGACCGCCATCAGGTCCGCCACCTTCGCCCGTGACACGCCGCGCGCCGAGCCGAAATACTGCAAGAGCGCCTTCTTGCGCGCCGGGCCGATCCCCTCGATCTCGTCCAGCGGTGAACGGGCAATGTCGGCCGACCGTTTCGCGCGGTGCGCACCGATGGCCCAGCGGTGCGCCTCGTCGCGCAGCCGCTGCAGGTAATAAAGCACCGGCGCCGTCTCCGGCAGTTTAAACGGCGCCCGTCCGGGGCGGAAGAACTGCTCGCGGCCCGCATTGCGGTCAACGCCCTTGGCAATCGACACAAGGTTCACGTCATTCGGCCCAAGGCCCAGCCCGGCCAGCGCCTCCAGCACGGCGTTCAGCTGTCCCAGACCGCCATCGATCAGCACAAGGTCAGGCCAGTTGCGGTCATTACCGACCGCCTTTTCCTTCAAGCCGCGCGCAAAGCGCCGCCGCATCACTTCGCGCATCATGCCGTAATCATCGCCCGGCTCGATCTCGGTGTCCTTGATATTAAACTTGCGATAGGCCGTCTTCATGAACCCGTCCGGTCCGGCGACAACCATGCCGCCTACGGCATTGGTGCCCTGGATGTGCGAGTTATCGTAAATCTCGATCCGCTCCGGCAACTTCTCCAGTTCGAAAAGCTTCTGCACCTCGTCCAGCAGCCGCGACTGGCTCGCCGTCTCGGCCAGCTTGCGGGTCACGGCCTCGGTCGCGTTGCGCTCAGCCTGCGTGACGAGGTCCCGCTTCGATCCGCGCTCTGGCCGGCGTATCTCCACGCGCCGGTCAATCTTCAGCTCCAGCGCCTCGCCGATCAGGCTCGCCTGCTCCGGCATCTCGTTGACCAGGATCAGTTTCGGCGGCGGGCGCTTGTCATAGAATTGCACGAGGAAGGCGGCCAGCACTTCCTCCTTGGTTTGCTCGCTGTCATGGCGCGGATAGTGCGCCGTCGCGCCCCAGTTCTGCCCCGCGCGGATGAAGAACACCTGCACGCATGAGACGCCGCCCTCCATCGCGATGGCAAAGATATCGGCCTCTTCCAGCCCGTCCGGGTTCACGTCCTGCGTCGCGCGCACATGGGCCAGTGCCCGGATGCGGTCACGCAGGCGCGCTGCCGTCTCGAACTCCGTCGCCTCGGCCGCGACGTCCATCTCTTCGGCCAGGCGCTTCTGCAGGTCGGCCCCTTTCCCGCGCAGGAAGTCGGCGGCCTCATCGGCCAGCTCGGTATAATCCTCTTTCGAGATCAGCCCCACGCATGGCGCCGAACAGCGCTTGATCTGGTGCAGCATGCAGGGCCGCGTGCGCGCATTGAAAACGCTGTCCTCGCAGGTGCGCAGCAGGAAGGCCTTCTGCAGCGTATCCAGCGTCTGCATCACCGCCCCGGCGCTCGCGAACGGTCCGAAATAATCGCCCTCATTATGCTTGGTGCCACGATACTTCTTGATCTGTGGCGCCTCATGGTTCCGCCGGATGAGGATATAGGGAAACGACTTGTCATCGCGCAGCAGCACATTGAAGCGCGGCTTCAGGCTCTTGATCAGGCTGGCTTCCAGCAGCAGCGCCTCGGTCTCGCTCTCGGTCACGACGAATTCCATCCGCCGCGTCATCAGGATCATCCGGGCAATCCGCTGCGTATGCCCGCCAAGGCGGGCATAGTTCGACACGCGCGCCTTCAGGTCGCGTGCCTTGCCCACGTACAGCACCTCGCCCCCATCACCGAACATGCGATAGACACCGGGCCGACCGGGCAGCCGTTTCAGATTGTCCTTGATGACGTCGACGCCGCGAAGCGTGGTTGCGTCATGATCGTGCGATTCCATGGCTCCCTAGATAGCGCCTGCGCGCCCTGCTTGCGAGGCCTAGAACAGTTTGCCGATCAGATGCCCGACATCCAGGCGTCCATCGAAGGCCCAGCCGACGCCAAAGGCGAAGACCATGACGATCGCCAGCGCAAAGATAAACTCGCTGCCCTGCTTGGCTTCGCGCTTTTTTTGGCGCTTTGCCAGCTGCTGCGGACGAAAGGCCAGGATCAGCAGGATCAGCGCAAATACACAGAGTCCAAGCACACGCTGTGCATCGCTCAGGCGCTCCAGCCAGATGCCCAGATCAGACGCGCCATGGCGCATCTCATGCATGAAAAGATCCCATATCTCTTCAATGGGATAAATATTGTTCGATGAGACCATGGCCTCGGTCGTCCTCCACCAGACCAGGCAGATAGCCTGATCCTGCCCGGCCACATTCGCAGGTATGGTTGAAAACCTGATAAAGAAATCCTCTGAAATTGAGCCAAATAGTACAATTCCGCGCCAATCATACCTGTCGCGGCAAAGGCCTGCGTCCCGCAGCCGCATAGTCGCCAATAAGGGAAAAGCTTGCCGCAAACGCCCATGCGTCCTAAGGCCTAGGCCATTCGCCCAGCCCCCAATCCGCACCTCGGGATCTCAGATAATGTCCGCAGACATCCGCCTCGCCGACGCCCTCGAACGCGTCAAGCCATCCGCCACGATCGCGGTCACCACCAAGGCTGCCGAACTCAAGCGTGCCGGACATGACGTCATTGGCCTTGGCGCAGGCGAACCCGATTTCGACACGCCGGACAATATCAAGGACGCCGCCATCAAGGCCATCCGCGAAGGCAAGACCAAGTACACGCCTGCCGACGGCCTGCCCGAGCTGAAAGAAGCCATCTGCGGCAAGTTTCTCCGCGAGAACGGCCTCACCTACAAGCCCTCGCAGGTGCACGTCGCGCCGGGCGGCAAGCCCGTCATCTACAACGCGCTTGTTGCCACGCTGAACCCCGGCGACGAAGTTATCGTGCCTGCCCCCTACTGGGTCTCCTATCCCGAAATGGTCCTGATGGCTGGTGGCGAACCCGTTATCGCCCCTTGCGGCCCGAACACCCAGTACAAGCTGACGCCGGACGCGCTCGAAGCCGCGATCACGCCGCGCACCCGCTGGATCATCCTCAACTCACCCTCGAACCCGACTGGTGCCGCCTATACCAAGGCTGAGCTGCGCGGCCTCGCCAACGTGCTCCTGCGCCATCCGCAAGTCTGGGTCCTCACCGACGACATGTACGAACACCTTGTCTATGACGGCTTCGAATACTGGACCATCGCCCAGGTCGAACCTGCCCTCTACGACCGCACCCTGACCATGAACGGCGTCTCCAAGGCCTATGCCATGACCGGCTGGCGCATCGGCTATGCCGCGGGCCCTGAAAAACTGATCAAGGCCATGGGCAAGGTCATCAGCCAGACCACATCCAACCCCTCCTCGATCAGCCAGTATGCGGCCATCGAAGCCCTCAACGGCACCCAGGACTTCCTCGAACCGCGCCGCAAGGTCTATCAGGAACGCCGCGACATGGTCGTCGCCGGCCTCAACAAGTGCAAAGGCCTGCACTGCCCGACGCCCGAAGGCGCCTTCTATGTCTATCCGTCCTGCGCAGGCGTCATCGGCAAGACGGCTCCATCCGGCAAGGTCATCGAAAATGACGAGGATTTCGCCAGCGAGCTTCTGGAAACCGAAAAGGTCGCCGTCGTCTTCGGCGCGGCCTTCGGCATGTCCCCGGCTTTCCGCGTGTCCTACGCCACCTCGACGGAGGCCCTGACCGAAGCGCTCGTCCGTATCGAACGCTTCTGCGCCGCTCTGAAATAGACTGCGTCTATAGTTCAGCCAGCTACTATTGATTGGTAAAATAGGGATCGAATGCCCATCTGCGACGTACAGGTGCTAGAGATACAGGAGAATCCCATGCCCATTGATATCGGAATGAACGACAAGGCCCGCCAGTCTTCCGCGCAGGCACTGAGCGTGCTGCTCGGCGAGACCTATGCCCTCTATGTGAAGACCCATGGTTACCACTGGAACGTGACAGGCCCGCGATTCAACTCGCTGCACGGCATGTTCATGACCCAGTATACAGAGCTCTGGACCGCGCTCGACGAGATTGCCGAGCGCATCCGCGCCCTCGGCCATTTCGCGCCGGGTTCGTCCGCTGAAATGCTGGAAGAAGCCACAATCAAGCCGGACAATGGCGTGCCGGAGGCTGAAGCCATGATCTCGAACCTGGTCAAAGGCCACGAAGCGATCAGCCGCGCCGCCAAGATCGGCCTCAAGGTTGCCGAGGAAAACAATGACATCGTGACCGTCGACCTGATGACCCGCCGCGCCGACGTTTCCGAGAAAACCGCCTGGATGCTGCGCGCCAACCTCTAGGCCCGCCAGCAGGTTTCAAGATACCGCGTATAAAAGGGGCTCCCCAGTGGGGCCCCTTTTTCGTGGCGCGGGGCACGCGCGTAGCGCCCTTTGCGCTGCTCCCCCTAAGGTAGAGCAAAAACAAGCGAATGTATTTTTCCCTGTCAGGGCACCTTTCGCGCCGCGATGGGCGCCCTTGGCGTGCGCGAAACAAAAAAAAGCCCGGCAGCGAATGAACGCGCCGGGCTGATGAGTATTGGGCCCCGAAGGGGGGAGGAAACGCCCAATCGGAGGAGATTGGGAAATGCCCGGGGCCCAAGGCATGCTTTGTAGATAAAGCTTCGCAGCTGCAGCACAACCTGCATGACAGCAAGCCACCCATGCACAAATGCATTTCATCAAATGTTCAAACTAGCCTTGGTGCATGGACGGGCGCCGCAGAGGCTCCGTCTCGGCCGTCACGAAGTCGCGAAAGGCCGCCACGCGCTTGGATCGGCGCAGGTCGCTCGGATAGACGAAATAGAGATCGAAGATCGGCCCGACATGGTCCGGCAGCACTTTCACAAGGCGCGGCATCGTGCTGGCCATATAGTCCGGCACGTCGGCAATGCCGAGCCCGGCATCTACGGCGCGCAGCATGGCGAACACATTGTTCAGCTTCAGCGAAGCCGGACGCGGCGGGCTGTCATCCCGGCCAACCCGGCAGGCGAAGCTCATCACGTTGAGCAAGGAACTCTCGTCGCCATAGGCAATGATACGGTGGTTATCGAGGTCCTGCGGCGTGCGCGGCATGCCCTTCTGCTTCAGGTATTCCGGCGAAGCATAGAGGTTGGTCGCCACGGTGCCGAGCTTGCGCTGGATCAGGTCCGCCTTGTCCGCCGCCCACAGCCGGATGGCACATTCCGCCTCAAGTTTCAGCAGGTCATAGTCGTTATCGTCGAGCCTCAGGTCGAGATGCAGGTCCGGATGCTTCTTCGTGAACCCGCCCAGCCTTGGCACCAGCCAGGTCGACCCGAACGCCACCGGCGCCGACACGATCAGCTCGCCTTGTGGCGTATCCTGCTGGTCCTTCAGCGCCGCATTGGCCGAGGTCGCAGCCGCCGCCATCTCCATCGTCGAGCGATACAGCGTATGGCCTGAATCCGTCATTACCAGCCCGCGCGCATGCCGCTGGAACAGCGAGACGCCCAGCGCTTCTTCCAGGGCCGCGATCTGTCGCGAGACAGCCGACTGCGATATCCCGAGCCGTTCGCCCGCTGATGTCAGGCTGCCCGCTTCGGCCGCCGCGTGAAATGATCTGAGCTTACCCCAATCCATGGGGTCGGTTTGTGGCGCCAGTTTGACTTTAGGGCAAGCAGAGAATGCGCCGCATGTGCGAATTCGCTATTTCCCCCTGAATGTGTATTTTCACGGCTTCAGACAGGAGTTCCCGGCATGTCAGACCCTTTTCTCATGCGTCCCGTCGGTCATGTCCGCTGTGACCGGGCTGAAGCAATCGATGATGATTGGGACAGCGTTCCCGCCCGGATCGAGCTCGACACCGCCGTCTTCAATGCAGAAGCCCTGATGGGCCTCGAGACCTTCTCTCATGCCGAAGTGATCTTCCTGTTCGATCAGGTACCGGACGCGAAAATCGTCACCGGCGCGCGCCATCCGCGCGGCAATACGGACTGGCCGAAAATCGGCATCTTCGCCCAGCGCGGTAAGAACCGCCCCAACCGCCTCGGTGCCACGATCTGCGAAATTATCTCCGTCGACGGAACAGTTATCCACCTCAAGGGCCTTGACGCCATCGACGGCACCCCCGTCCTCGATATCAAACCCGTCATGTCCGGCTTCCAGCCGAGGGGCGCCCTGCGCGAGCCCGGCTGGTCAACAGAGATAATGGAGACCTACTGGTAGAGGCTAGAGCCGCAGCCCGAATTTCGGCCCAATCCAGGTCATAAGCAGGTAGAGGCCAATCGTCAGCATACAGCCTGCAATGAGGGACGGCCAGAATCCCCATCCGTGGCGCAACAGCGCCGGGATCAGCAGGAACATCGGCAGCGAGGGTAGCACATACCAGAACGTGGCGCTGGCATGGTCAGCCATATTCGCGACATCCGGCTTGTCACGCCAAAGCCATATCATCCCCAGAACCGAGACCAGCGGCAGCGACGCCACCAGCGCCCCGAACCCCGGATTGCGCTTGGCAATCTCAGACACCGCCGCAACAATAATGCCCGACACGAGCGCCTTGATGACAAGATACATGAACGCGCTCACTGGCTCGCCCACAATATCCGCGCGATCCAGGCGATCTCGTTCGGCTTGAAGCTGCGCACCGGATAATCCGGGTTCAGCGAGGCGAGGTCCACGACGCGCGTATTGCGCCGCTCCAGCACCTTGGCCATCACTTCGCCGGCCGTTGTCTTCGCCACGACCCTGTCGCCCGGCTTCACCTCCGCGCCCGGCGCAACAATGATCCGGTCACCCGCGCGATAGGCCGGCTCCATGGAATCGCCGCTGATCTGCAGCGCATAGACGGCCTCGTCACCCAGCCCCGGGAACCGCACCTCTTCCCAGCCCGCGCCGACCGGAAAACCACCATCATCGAAAAAGCCGTCCCGCCCCGCCTGCGCAAAGCCGATCAGCGGCGCGAGGCCCCCGCGTCGCCCTTCCACCATGGCGGCGAAATCATCTAACCCGCTGCCGACAGCGTCCAGCACACGGGCCAGGCTCTCGGTCGAGGGCCAGCGCGGGCGGCCATCGGCACCCTCGCGTTTTGACGGGTTGAACGCTGTCGGGTCGAGCCCGGCGCGCTTTGCAAGGCCCGAGGCCGACAGGCCGTGATGCGCGGCCAGCTGGTCGATTCCCCGCCAGATATCCCGGTGCTGCATGGCAAATTGCCCTGTTCTGTCCTGCGTATTATATAATGGGTATATGATCCTATCGTCAAGCCCGCCGCGCCTGCAATGAACCAAAGCCGTTCCGGCACGTTACGGAAAAATGAAATCCCCTTCCGGCCTCAGTTCGCTCGAGCGGACCGCGTTCTATGTCTGCGCCGCGCTCCTCGCGCTGGCCGTGCTCGTCCTCGCCTTCCTGCTGGCCATGACGCAGCCCCGCTTTGCCACGCCCATGGTCAACCGGGCCCTCAATGCCTGGGGGCCGGACGGCGCCAAGGTCGCCTCGGCGCACCTGCGCTTTCCCGCCCTCGGCACACTCGCCGTCTCAGGCGCCGACGTGCCAGACTTGGCCGAAGTCGAAAACGGCGCCCTCACGGCCAACCTGCTCGGCTTCCTGCCGGGCGTCCCATGGCTCTCGGAAGTCTCCGCACGCGATGGCCGCATCAGTCTCGTCGGATCAGGCGACGACGAGAATTCGGCCCGGCCCGACCTACGCAAATGGGTCGACCAGATCGACATCGCCAATATCGATCTCGCCTTCAATCTGGACAAGCCTGAGCGCACGCTGAAACTCGTTTCTGCAAAGGGCTCGGTCCAGAGTGGCAACGTAACTCTCCACGCCACCGGCGCGGAGTCCGAAGTCCGCTTCGAAGGCACCGCCAAGGCTTCAAAGAACGACACGCTCGGCGGCCGCGTCCGCATCAAGGGCGACAACATGGCAGACCTCGCCCGCCTTGTGGGCCTCGCTGCGCCGGATACGCCGCCCTACAATCTCACCGCCCAGCTTTCCATCGAGCCCGGCGCCTATGACCTCAACGATATTGCCGGCACCGTCGGCGACAGCGATCTCTCCGGTTCGATCCTTGTCGACCTTGATCAGGAGACACCCTACATCACCGCCGACATCCGCTCCAACCAACTCGACTTCGATGATCTTGGTGTCATCTTCGCCCTGCCCTTCGGCACCGGCAATGGCGAGACAGTCGGCAAGGCCCAGCGCCGCGCCAAACAGGCCTACCAGCGCGGCAACCGCCTCATCCCCAATATCGAGATCGACTTTGCCCGCCTCGATGCCGTTAACGGCAAGGTCCATTATGTCGCCGACACAGTGATCAATTCCACGCTCGATCTCACCGGCGCTGAACTCGACTTCGACATCACAGGCCGCGTCGTGAAGGCCGAGCTCGCCCGCTTCGCCTTCGATGAGGGCACAATCACCGCCTATGCCACGATCGACGGCACGCAGCAGCCTGCCCAGACCAATGTCCTCGGCAACCTCGACAATGTCGCCCTCTCAAGCCTCTCGCTCGACAAGATCGCGCGCGGTAATGTCGACGGTCAGTTCAAGGCCGACATGTCCGGCAACCGGCTGCGTGACGCCGTCGGCAGGGCCAATGGCAGCCTCTCCTTCTGGTCGACGGATACGCAGGTGCTTGCCCTCGGCAGCGAGGCGCTCGGGCTGGACATTGGCGAAGCACTCGTTCTCCTCGCCGCAGAAGACAGGGCCGACCCGGTCTTCACGCCAGCCCGCTGCCTCGCCGTGGTGATGGACATCAACAAGGGCATGGGCACACTCAACCCGGCCGTGCTCGACACGGAAGACAGTCTCATTGTCATGAAAGGCAATATCGATCTCGGCACGGAAGAACTCGACATCAAGATCCGCTCTGACGCCAAGGACGCCTCATGGGGCACGCTGGTCGGCAATATCTCGCTCGGCGGCACGCTGCGCAATCCGAGCGTCAATCCGCTGAATGGCAAAGCGGTCCTGCAGGTTGGCCTCGCCGTTGTCCTCGCTCAGGTCGCCGGACCGCTCGCTGCCCTCCCCTTCATCGAAACCGGCGGCGGCGAAGACGCCCCCTGCGGCGCCCTCCTCTCCCGTGCCCGGAATTCACAAAACGAAGGCTAAAGCCGCCAGCGGGCTGCGGCCACATCCGGCACGAGGCTTTTCGCTGACACCGCAAACACGCGCTCGCCGCCCAGTGCAAAGGCCATCAGGCCTTCCGGGAAGAGCGGCGCGAAGGCCGCATCGAGCACATTCAGTCCGCCGGTGAACGTGCCCATGGCCGGCATCACCAGACGCGCCCCGTCGCTGGCAAAACAGCGCCGCCGCACCATGCGCCCGCGCCCCTTCACCTTCGCTGCCGGGTGCAGGTGGCCGGCAATCTCGCCCGCCTCGCCCGTCGGTTCATGCCGGAACACAAGCGATCCGATCCGCAACACTTTCGCCGCGCGCCCGCCAAGATGCGCCGGCGGGTCGGGGTCATGGTTGCCCTCCACCCAGACCCAGTCATGCGCCCCGGTCAGCGCCTGTATCCGCGCCGCATAGGGCGCTGGCAGGCGCAGCTCGGCTGCCCGGTCATGGAAACTGTCGCCCAGTGAAATCACGGTCCGCGGCTTCAACGCCGCACACAGCCGCTCCACCAGGTTCAGCGTCGCGCCCGTGTCATAAGGCGGCAACATCTGCCCGCGCGCCGCATAGGCACTGCCCTTTTCCAGGTGCAGGTCCGACACCACCAGCACGCGCTCGGCAGCCCACCACAGCGCGCCTTCCGGCAGCGGCAAAAGAAGCTCGCCGCACAAGTGCAGCATCGTATCCGAGGGTCGCGCAGCAACAGCAGTCATGGAGGTGAAAGTGGCCCGCATCGCGAGGCGGGTCAAACGCTTGTTCCACAAGGCGCGATGCCCGGAAAATCGCCTGTCTTTACACGGCTTTAAACATGTTTCCCTAGAACCGCATGAGGCAACAGACAAAAAATGATGTGCCGAGGTCGTTGGTGATGGTCGAATCTGCAGTCTCCCTGAGCGATGCCATGGGCATCGCGCCGCGCGTGGGGCACTGGCTGTTCGGCCTTCTTCCCTTCGGCACGAGCGACCGCACCCACTGGACCGGCCTCGCCGCCTTCCTGCTGATCGGCAGCGTGATCTGGGTGTTCAACCGCAAGACCATCCGCGAAGAAGGCTTCACCAGCCTCGTCAATTTCCTGGTCCCCTCGCACATCTATCTCTCGCGCTCATCCCTGCTTGACGCGAAAGTCTTCCTCGCCAACCACCTGTTCGATCCCCTCCGGATCCTGCTCTCCCGCGGATTGCGTTTCCTGATCGTCGCCTTTGTCGCCCGTCAGGTCGGCACGGGCCTACACGGCGAGGCAGGCGACGGGACGCTGTCGTTTCCAATGCTCATGCTCGCGGCCTTCCTCGCCGCGCTGGCCGCCGACTTTGCCTATTACGTGAACCACCGCTGGCACCACGAGAACCCGGTCCTCTGGCCATTCCACAAGCTGCACCACAGCGCCGAGCACCTCACCTTGCTGACCGCAAAGCGCAACCATCCGCTGTTCGATCTCCTGCTGGCGATGATGAACGCGCTCTTCATCGGCCCGGTCGTCGGCGTGATTTACGGCCTGTTCGGCATGTATGACGTGGCCACGATCTTCGGCATCAGCGTGATCTTCGCCGCCTTCAATTTCGCGGGCGGGGCCCTGCGCCATTCGCACATCTGGCTCGATTTTGGACCACTGCTCGACCACGTCTTCATTAGCCCTGCGCAGCACCAGATCCATCATTCCATGGCCCCGCGCCATCATGACAAGAATTACGGTCTCGTCTTCGCGATCTGGGACTGGGCCTTCGGCACGCTCTACATCCCGCAGGGCCGCGAGGCGCTTCAGTTCGGTGTGGCCGATGCCAATGGCGTGCCGGAGCCGCAGGTTCACACGTCCCTCGTCACCGCCTATGCAGTACCCTTCACCGAAGCCGCCAGCGTGCTGCGCGAGCGGCGCGCGCCGCAGCAGATGGCTGCCGAATGACCCGCGGCTTCTCCATCTATCTCGATGCGCTTCGCTTCCTTGCCGCCCTGATCGTGTTTGCCTCGCATATGGGCTATGACCGGTTCACCAACGGCAACATGGCCTGGATCCGCGAGATGAACCTCGGCAGCGACGCTGTCGTCGTCTTCTTCGTTCTCTCCGGCTTCGTCATCGCCTTCACCACGTTCGCACGCGATCGCGGCCCGGCAGCCTATGCCGAGGCCCGTATCGCCCGGCTCTATTCCGTCATCATCCCGGCGCTGATCTTCACCTTCGCGCTCGACACGCTCGGTACGCTAGCTGTTCCGGGCGCTTATCAGGGCTGGTGGTACAATGGCGAAGACCGCATTGCCCAGCTCCTTCAGGGACTCACCTTCACCACGCAGATGTGGACCGACAACACACGCGTCGGCTCCAATGGCCCGTTCTGGTCGGTCGCCTATGAGGCCTGGTATTATGCCGGCTTCGGCGTTGCCGTCTTCTGCAAAGGCCGCACGCGTATCCTGCTCCTCGCGCTGATGGCGCTGGTCGTCGGCCCACGCGTGCTGTTGCTTGGGCCCTGCTGGCTGCTGGGTGTCGGCCTGCAACAGCTGGTCGCGCGCGGCTACGGCGCTTCTCTGTCACGCACAAAGGGCTGGCTGCTCGCCATCGCGCCCTGGGCCATCTATGCCGTCGCCCTCGCCCTGCACATGCCCCAGCGCCTGACCTGGTATACCTACAAGCTGCTCGGCGAGCAGGTCACGCCCAACGCGCTCTTCGGCTTTTCGGACGAGTTCATCTGGAACTTCGGGATCGCCGCGCTGATGGCGCTGCACTTCCTCGGCGTCTACCGCCTCGCCCGCAATGCCGACTGGCTGGGCGCCCGCGCAGAGGCCGCCATCCGCTGGTGCGCCGGGGCGACCTTCTCGCTCTACCTCTTCCACTATCCGATCCTGACCTTCCTCCACGGTCTGCCCGCCTATGACAGCGCCAACCCGCTGCACGCCGCGCTGATGGCCGCCGGCACGCTCATTGCCTGCTTCCTGCTGGCAGAAGTGTCGGAGCGCCGCCTCGGCTTCTGGAAACGTCTGGTGCATGGCGTGTTTGAACGGCTCGCGGCGCTGACACCGTCACCTGCCGTGCCCAAGCGCTCATCCTGAGACGGGCCCAGCCCTAATCCCGCATCGCATCGCGCACGAGGTCTGCCTCCGCCTCTCCCAGCACGGCGTCCTGAACAGAGGCACCGAACACAGGCTCTCGCCCCATTTCCAGCATCACCGGCACGGCAAACGGGCTGATATGGTCCAGCACGTTGTGGTCGATCTTGCCGCGTATCCGCACCAGCATGTCAGACAGGCGCCGCACATCGAGCAGGCCCGTCGACGCGTCCTGCCGCGCTGCCTGCAGCAAGATATGGTCCGGCTCGTGGCTGCGCAGCACGTCATAGATCAGGTCACTGGAAAAGCTCACCTGCCGCGAGTTCTTCTCCTTGCCCGGAAGGTTGCGTGCAATCAGGCCGGAGATCTGTGCACAATGCGCGAAGGTCCGCTTCATCAACGCGCTCTCGTCCAGCCATTCCTCAAGGTCGTCGCCCAGCATGTCCGGGTGGAACAGGTCGCCCATGTCGAGCCCTGACATGTCCTCCATCGCCCAGACCGACATGGCATATTCGCTCGCCACGAAGCCGAGCGGCTTAGCCCCCATCCGCTCCAGCCGCCGCGTCAGCAGCATGCCAAGCGTCTGGTGCGCGAGGCGCCCCTCGAACGGATAGCACACCATGTAATGCCGCTCGCCCCGCGGAAAGGTCTCCACCAGCAAATGGTCGGGCGGCGGAATGCTGGAGCGGCGCACCTGAACCTCGAACCATTCGCGCACCGGCGCCGGCAGCCCGTCCCACTGCGCCGGGTCATGGATCATCTGGCGCACACGCTCGGCAAGGAATGTGGTCAGCGGAAATTTCCCGCCATTGTAACTCGGTATGGCGGGCTTCTCGCCCACCGCCCGAACCACCAGCGCGTCGAGGCCCTCAACGCCAATCAGGCGTAGCACTTCGCCGCCAAACAGGAACGTGTCGCCCGGCACCAGCGTGGAGATGAAATATTCCTCCACCTCGCCCAGCTTGTGGCCGGCCCGCATCGTCCGCTTGGAATCGCCCGCCTGCCCCTTCCCTACAAAGCTTGCCAGCCGCACCGACAATTGCACCGCCTCGACAATCGCGCCGACATTCATCCGGTGCTGCTGTGCATCCTGCCGCGTGCGCGCCACCCAGCGCCCGTCCGGCCGCCGCACGATCCGGTGGAAACGGTCATACGTCTTCAGCGCATAGCCGCCACTGGCCACGAAATCGACAATCCGCTCGAACGTCTCCCAATCGAGCCACGCATAAGGTGCCGCGCGGATGATCTCATCGTAGAGTGGCGCGAGTTCAAACCCGTCGCCGCAGGCCCGCCCCATCACATGCTGCGCCAGCACGTCGAGCGATCCTTGGCGCAATCCTTCGCCATCAATCTCGCCCGCCTCGACTGCTGCCTCCGCCGCGCGGCATTCCAGCACCTCGAACCGGTTCGTGGGCACCAGCACAGCCCGGCTCGCCTCGTCCATCCGGTGGTTCGCCCGCCCGATCCGCTGGATCAATCGCGCCGCGCCCTTCGGCGCGCCCATCTGGATCACGAGGTCCACCTCGCCCCAATCGATGCCAAGATCGAGCGTCGAGGTACACACTACCGCTTTGAGCTGTCCCGCCGCCATCGCCGCCTCGACACGCACGCGCTGTTCCTTGGCCAGCGAGCCATGATGCAACGCAATCGGCAGCCCGTCCTCATTCGCCCGCCACAGCTCCTGGAACATGAACTCGGCCTGGCTGCGCGTGTTCACAAACACCAGCGCCATCTTCGCGCTTTTGATCGCCTCATACACTTCCGGCACGGCAAATCGCCCCGAATGCCCCGACCATGGAATCCGCTCACGGGAGACAAGGATATCGACTTCGGCCGACACACCCCCCTGCGCCCTGATGATGCGCGCCTCCGGCGACAGCCAGCGCGCCAGCTCCTCCGGCTCCTTCACCGTGGCCGAAAGGCCGATGAACCGGCAGGCCGGGGCCCATTCCGCCAGCGTCGCCAAGCCAAGCGACAGCAAGTCCCCCCGCTTCGACGCGGCCATCGCGTGCACCTCGTCAATGATCACGCATTTCAGGTCAGCGAAGAAGTCCTTGGCGTGGTCCGAGGCAATGAACAGCGCGAGCTGTTCCGGCGTCGTCAGCAGGACGTCCGGCGGGTTGCGCCGCTGCCGCTGGCGCACATGCGCTGGCGTGTCGCCCGTGCGCGTCTCGATGCGGATCGGCAGGTCCATCTCCCCCACCGGCGCCATCAGGTTGCGCTGCACATCCACCGCCAGCGCCTTGAGTGGCGAGATATAAAGCGTGTGCAGCGCCGG
Organism: Alphaproteobacteria bacterium; assembly: GCA_018827375.1. Classification (GTDB taxonomy): domain Bacteria; phylum Pseudomonadota; class Alphaproteobacteria; order Caulobacterales; family Hyphomonadaceae; genus Hyphomonas. The sequence continues at coordinate 54,873 of JAHJYW010000048.1, read as the reverse complement.
GATGCCGCTGTTCGACTGCCGCCCCTTGTCCTTCAGCTCGATCAGGCTCGCGAGGAAACCCGCCAGCGTCTTGCCCCCGCCCGTCGGCGCAATCAGCAGAGCGCTCTCGCCCGCCAGCGCCGCTTCCGTCAGCGCCAGCTGGTGCGGCCGCGCCTGCCAGCCACGCGCAGCGAACCAGCCCGCAAAGGGCTCCGGCAGGGTGAATGTCAGGGCGGCGCTATCGGGCATGTCCGGATTAAACTAACGCAAGACGGAGACGTTGCCTCTTTATTTTCAGGCCCGGTTCAGGTGAAGGCTGCTCTCACACAACCTCACGCCGAATCGAAGGACAGATCATGCGCCACGCTTACCTCCCGCTCGCACTGCTCGCGCTGCTGCCCTTCCACGCCGCCGCGGGCACCCCGCTGCAAGACGCCCTCGCTGCCAGGGCGGACGGCCCGCTCTACATGTTCGACGTGATCATCCAGAACAGCGACACCGATGCCATGCTCCGCATCGACCCGTCCCGGCCTGAAGGCGAGCGCCTCACCGTTATTTCACCACCTGAAAAGGACTGGACCGATGATTTCCGCAAGCTGGTCGACAAGATGGACGCTGACACGGATGGCGACATCTGGTGCCAGGGCTTCGGCGAAAACATTCCCGATGACGCGGCGCTCGTCTCCGAGACGCCCACGACCGCGACCTACACATTCAAGCCGCAAAAGGGCGCCAAGCCCGACGATCTCGACGATGTCTACAAATACCTGACCGGGAAGGTCGTCGTGGCAAAGGACGATCCCGCCATCCTGTCAGTCGAGATGGTGTCGGAAAAGCCGTTCCGCCCCCTACCCGTGGCAAAGATCAAGACGTTCAAACTGAATTTCGACTGCTCCCGCGCGCCCGACGGGCGCACACACATCGCCCGCATAAATGTCGACATCAACGGGTCGGCCATGATGAAGGATTTCAGCGAGTCCGAACGCCAGACGATCACCAATCTCAAGCCCCTGCCGGAATCCGGCATGGGCACGAAATAGGCTCCTTCGGGCCTAGTTCGGCTGGGCTTGCGTGGCCTGCTGGTCGGCGAGGAATTTCGCGCGTTCCTTCGGCGTCATGTTTTCCATCTGGGCATCAAGCTCGGCCTGCGACCGCTGTGCCGCGCGCTCATTGTCAGCCGCCTGCAGGGCCAGAAGCACGTCGCGCGTGAAATCATTGATCTGGAAACCCGCACCGCCATTGGCGTCATAGCCACGCCGCACGATCACGGCATTCATGCTCGGCGCGATGACGACATACTGTCCGCGATTGCCGGCCATGTAATAGACGTCCGACGGCACACCCGGCGCATCGGTCATCAGCCAGAATTGCGCGCCATAGCCAGGGCCTGTCGCCGGTTGGGCTGGCGCCGGTGTGCGCACGAATTTCGCCCAGCCTTCCGGCAGCAGGCGCTCATTGCCCCACATGCCGTCCTGCAGGTAAAGCTGGCCCACGCGGGCAAGGTCGCGCGCCGTTGACCAGACCTGGCTCGACGCGATGAAATCACCGTTCCAGTCGATTTCCATCGTCGTATGGGCTGCGCCGATCTTGTTCAGCACTTTCTCATACGGGAATCGGTGGAAGGCATCATCATCCTTCATCGCCTCACGCAAGCTGCGCATCGCGATCAGCGTGTCATTGTTTGAATACTTGAAGCGCGTTCCCGGCGCCGCCTCCAGCACCTTGCTGGCTGACTGGTCAATCACGCGGCCACCGCCAAAATAGATGCGGTCGGTGCGCGAGCCGCTCTCGCCGCTGTCGAGGCCGCTCGCCATGTGCATCAGGTTGCGGATCGTGATGTTGCGGCGCGGATCGGCGCCATTGTTCCAGTCGTCGATCACGGCCGGATAATCGATATCGATCAGCCCGTTGCGGCGCGCGGCGCCCAGCACGGTGGCTGCGATGGACTTGCCGACAGACCATGTCCGCTGCGGCGTCTCATGGTCGACGCCAAGGGCATAGCGCTCGGCCACGACCTGACCGTCACGCACGACCAGCACGGCGCTTGTGCGCGTGCCATTGCCATAAGTGCGCTCATCAAAGGCCGACGAGACCGGCAATTCCAGCCGTTCGGCCTCTTCGGTGCGCAGCTGGATCTTCACGTTCGAGCCAATAGCACTGCCCCGGTCAGCGGCGGGCGCAGCGGGCCAGCTGGCGAAATGCGGCAGGAAAGCAATCTGGCTCGTATCAGCCCCGATCGGCAGCTGCGTACAGCCAAAGCCCGGGCGCCAGGCGGAAATACGCGGCGGCATCGTGGCTGAATAGGTCACCGACACGGTCTTCTGCATCGTGTTCACCTGCGCGCCGGGCAGCTTGTCATAGGCACGCTGGTAATCGGGATAGATGCCCGAGAGATCGTTCTGCGCGATCTCCGCCATGGACTGGCCGGCATTGAACAGGTCAGAGCAAGTGAAGCTGGCTTTCCAGCCTGCTGCCAGCGCGGCATCCATCTCGTCTGTATTGCCACCCTCCTGCGCAATCGCAGGCATGGCAGACACTGCAAGCGCAGCAAGGGATACGAACACGGCTCTGACGGGACGCATGGGCAAATCTCTCCTGTTGAGTGCGCAACTCTATGCACATCGCTTCATGTCGCAAGTATGGCGGGGCAGTTAAGATTTGCACAACCCCATGAGCGCCCTGACCCGTTTGCGCCCCTTATGACGCCTCTAATCCTGAAGACAGAACGGGGAGGCCTTTCGCCAATGACGCACACTCGGAATTTCATGCATATCGTCCTGCTCAGTGCAGGCCTGCTGCTGGTCGCCTGCGGCAAGCAAGAGCCGCTACCGGCGCCGGACGGCGAAGCACAGCTGGACAGTGGCGACACCGGCGCATTCACCACTGACGAGGCCGAACTGCAGGCGAAGATCATCCCGGAATTCGAGACCGCTGCGGCCAATGGCCAGATGGATGCAGCGCTGTTCCTCGCCCTTTTCCGCCTGCGTCCGGAAACGGAAACCGTGTTTCTTGAGACCGCGGCCCAGGCCCGCCGCGAGGGCGCCACCTATACAGAAGCTGGGCGCGCCGGCGGCGACGCCATCCGGCCAGTACTGATCGAAGAATCAAACAAGGCCATGCTGCGCGCCACCGACCAGCAGGCGTCAGATTTTGCCGAAGTGACGCTCAAGGAGTTCCGCGAATTCGAGACAACCGCCGTGCAGGATTGCGCCCGCACTGCCATCGGCCTCTCGCCCCTGCTCACCTCCGACCGGCTGGCTGAACTGCGAAATGCCGAAAGCGCCATCACCGTCGACATCCTGAATGCGCCTGACCAGGGCGGTTTCCGCGTGACGCCAATAGAGGATGTCCAGACATGGATGGGCGACGTCTTCAGGGACAAACCGGCAGCGGGCACCGGCGCCACCTATATCGGCACGCCCGATCCGACCGATGAACAGGCCATGGCCATATGCAACACAATGATCACGATCTACGAGGAGCTTGGCAAACTGCCGCTGGCCCGCCGCGCCGCCTATATGCGCGGCATGTCGGCAGGCTGAAGCTCGCGTTGACCCCGTTGCCCCTCTTTCGACGCCTGTAGTGCCGGAGACCAAATATGGAGAGGCATTCAGTCAATGACGCAGACTCAAGTATTGCTCCTGGCGGCCCTGATCAGCGCAGGCCTGCTTCTGGCAGCCTGTGTCTCAAAAGCGCTGATGCCGGCCGCGCCGCGGGACGGTCAGGCGGAACTGGACCTCACCGACGCGGACACGTTCGCCCTTCGCCGTGCCGAATTCAGGGCGCAGGTCTTGCCCGAGTTCCACAAGGCCGCTGCCCTGGGACGAATGGAGGTGGCCCTGATACTTGCGCTCTTCCGCCTGCGTACGGACACTGAGCCCCTCTTCCTTGACGCAGGTACGAAGGCCCGCGGCGCAGGCGCAACCTATCTTGAGGCAACAGAGGCCGGAGCCGAGGCTATCAGGCCAATACTGCTTGAAGAATCCAGCAAGGCAATGCTCCGCGCCACGGATCAGCAGGCATCAGATGCTGCCGAAGTGACACTCCAGTCATACTACGAATATGAGCAGACAGACGCGCAGGCTTGCGCGCGCGTGCTGATGGGACTAGCGCCCCGGATCGACTCCGACCGTTGGTCTCAATTGCGCAATACCGAAAGCGCCATCACGCTCGACATCATGAATATGCCTGCCCCAGGTGCCGTCACCATCACGCCGCCTGATGAGGTTCAGCAATGGATGGTCGAGGTTTTGCAGGATACGCCAGAGGCCGCCAGCGGCGCGACTTATATCGGCACGCCGGACCCGACGGATGAACAGGCCATGGCCGCTTGCAAGGCCATGATCACGATCTACGAGGCGCTTGTGAAACTCCCGCTGCCCATCCGCGCTGCGCATGTGCGCGGCATGTCGGCTGGCTAAGGTAATGGCACCACCACGCACCACCCGGATCGACCATGACATTCCCACCACGCTTGTGGTCCGTCTCATGCTGGTGCTGGCAGGTTTGGCCACGCTGCTGATCCCGGCCTGGCTCCTGCGGCACGGCCTGTGGCCGCCCGGTTCTGTCTCGCCCGTGATTGTCCTCATCGTGCTCGCCACTTGGCTCATCGGGACATTCTTTCTCGGCGCGGCCATGATCGTCGCCTCATCCCGGTGGATGATATCGCCAGGCCATCTCAGCATCACGGTCCACCGCCCGTTCCGCCCGGCTGAGATGCATGCCTTCACACCGCGCGATCAGGTGCGGTTCGCGCTGAAACAGCTCGACTGGGTGGAAACGCAGGACATGTGGAGAGTCATGCTCACCGCGCCGGACGGCAGGACGTTCGCCTCCAGCCCCTTCCACAGCGCCGAAGACGCCAATGCCTTTCGGGCATCCGCCGAAGCCCTGTTCCGCAAGAAAGCCTGACTAGGCCTTCGCCATCGCCGCCCCATGCACAGCGAGGCCCTTGGCCACCGCGCCGAAGCGATCGTTCGCTGACAGGGTCGCATTGCCGAACCGGGCTGCCAGCCTGTCCTGCACCAGCGGAATGAAGGTCGAGCCGCCCACCATGACGATATCGGTGATCTGCTCCGGCCTCGCCCCTGCCCGCGCAAGGCACTCGACCGCCACCGCGTCCATCTTGGAAATCGCCTCGTCGATCAGCCCCTCGAATGCGGCCCGCGCGACGATTTTTTCGAGGTGCGCATCCGGCGTATCATAGGCGAATACCTGCTGGTCGGCGCCGCTGAGGCCGATCTTGATCTGCTCGGTGCGCTTGGCATAGCCGTGGGCCTCGTGGTGGCGCACCAGATAGTCGAAGGCGAGGATCCCTTCGCTCTGCGGACTGTTCATCTTCATCCAGGTGATCTGCTTCTGCACATCGCGCGTGTAGAGCTTGTTCAAGCTCTTCCAGTCCGACAGGATCGAATAGGGCGCTGACGGCACCGGCAATCCGTTCAGCGACAGCGTCTCCATATGCCCGAACAGTTTCGACAGTTCGTGAAAGCTGAGCATGTGGTCGAAATCATTACCCCCGACATAGAGCCCGGCGCTGCCCAGCACATCGAAGCCTGTATTGTCGGCTGAAATACGCACGACCGAAAAGTCCGATGTACCGCCGCCGATATCGACCACGAAGACCAGCTTTTCACGGCCCGCCTCGAAGCTGACAGAGCGCGCCGCCGCCACCGGTTCGTCAAGGAACTCGACCTCATTCACGCCCGCCACATTGAGACAGGCCTCAAGGATGGTCTGCGCCCGTGCATCAAGTTCCGGATGGCGGTCATTGAACGAGACCGGCCGTCCCTGGATCACCGAGTCGACCCGCTCGCCCGTCTCCGCCTCGGCGCGGGCAATCACCCGCGTCAGGAAATGCGCGATCACATCGCGAAACGGCAGGCGCCGCCGGCCCACTTCCGTCGTCTCGTCAATCAAAGACGAACCAAGCACAGACTTGATCGACCGCATCAAACGGCCTTCCTCGCCGGACTCGTAGGCACTCACCGCCTCCGCGCCGATGGCATATTCGCCCGACGTCGAGCCATAAAAGACCGCCGTCGGGATCGACGTTGCGTCCGGCTCCAGCGCGATCAGCTGTGTGCCCTTGGCGCTGCGAAACGCGATGGACGTGTTGGACGTGCCGAAATCGATGCCGACTTGCATGGGAGGTGCCCTCGGTGCGGGGAATGCGGCTAAGTCGCCTAGCCCACTTGAACCAAAAGCGAAAGGCGCCGCAGCCAGCCCCTTCCCCGCTTTGTGCAATCGCCTACATTCTGAACATGCTTCGCCCTGATCTCCTGCTGCAGCCGACACCCAAGGGCCTCTATTGCCCCCCAGGGGATTTCTATCTCGATCCGGTGCGCGGCGCGGTCGAACGGGCCGTCATCAGCCACGGCCATTCAGATCATGCGCGCGGCGGTCATGGCAAAGTGCTCGCCCACCCCGACACGCTCGCCATCATGGCCTGCCGCTATGGCACCAATTTCGCCAAGTCCACGCAGGCCCTCGAATATGGCGAAACCATCGAGATCAACGGCGTCACCGTCTGGCTCGCGCCCGCCGGACACATCCTCGGCTCGGCCCAGGTCGTGGTCGAGCACAAGGGCCTGCGCATGACCTTTACCGGCGACTACAAACGCCGTTTCGACCCGACCTGCGCTAGTTTCGAGCCGGTCGAGAACACACATGTGTTCATCTCCGAGGCGACCTTCGCCCTGCCTGTCTTCCGCCATCCAGATACGGGCCACGAGATCAATCGCCTGCTGCAAAGCGTGACCGACTTTCCCGAACGCGCCCATTGCATCGGCGCCTATTCGCTCGGCAAGGCCCAGCGCGTGATCCGCCACCTGCGGCTCGCGGGCTATGACGAGCCCATCTTCATCCATGGCAGTCTCGAAAAGCTCTGCGCGCACTACCAGTCAGTTGGCATCGATCTCGGCACTCTGGTTCTCGCCACAAGTGACGACACATCCAGGGCCGCCCGCGAGGCGTTTCGCGGCAAGATCATCGTCGCCCCACCCGGCGCCTTCGAAGGCAAATGGGCCCAGCGCTTCCCCGACCCGATCCTCGGCTTCGCCTCCGGCTGGATGAGCATAAAACAGCGGGCAAAACAGCGCGGCGTCGAACTGCCACTGGTGATCTCCGACCATGCCGACTGGGACGAACTGACCGAGACCGTACGCGAAGTGAACCCCGAAGAACTCTGGGTCACCTATGGCCGCGAAGACGCCCTCGTGCGCTGGGCAGAGCTGGAAGGCCGCCGTGCCCGCCCCCTGCGCATGGTCGCCTATGACGACGAGGCAGGTTGACCCCGCCGCGCCTTGGCCCCTTTAGTAAGGGCCATCGGTGCTTTCAAAGGGGACGATATGAAACACCCAGCCCTCATCGCGGCCACGGCCGCCCTGTTCGCGCTCGCCGCCTGCGACGCCATCCGCCTGCCGGGTGACCCGCCAGAGACCGCCGCCGAGAAATCGGACGACACGTCCGGCACGCTGGACCAGCTGCCTGGCAACCTCTTCGACGACACGGTGACGAGTTCCGTCGAAGTGGTGCCCGAAACACCTGCGAGCACCCCCACAACGGACACGGAAGTCGCACCGAACGGACCCGGAACGGACACAGAAGTCCTCGAAATCACCCCGGAAACAACTGAAGAAACCGCCCTGCAGCCGGAATCCGTCGGCGGCATGGCGCTCGCCGTGCAGATGCCAGAGCTCTCGCTCGCCTCGCTCAATGCCGCCAGCTGTGGCCGCCCAGCTGGCAGCCCGCCAACACCAACAGTTGCTACAGTTTCCGGCGCCAAGGTCCAGGACGAGAGCCTCGCCGGGACCGAAGCCGTCAACGGCCTCGCCGCCACGCTGGCCAGCTTCCCCGGCATCGTGAAGCTCGAACCCCGCGCGCCCCAGCCCGACGGCACAATCACCAGTGGCCATTGCAGCGCCACGCGCATCGCCCAGAACTGGTTCGTCACGGCAGCCCATTGCGTGGACGATGATTACCAGGAACTGCGCCTGATCGGTGACGCGGCCAATCTGCGCAGCCCGCTTGCCAAGGTCACCAGCGCGACGGTCGCCGTCTGCCATGCGGGCTATCTCGGCACGGCCAACGGCTACGCCAATGACCTCGCCCTGATCCGTCTTAACGACGCGCAGATCGCGCCCATCGCCGATGTGCCCGTTGCCCGCTATGGTGACACACAGAAGCCGCTGGCCCCTGCCAATTATCCGATGGCCGACATGGCCGGCTGGGGCCTCACTCATTATGGCGGCAACCTGTCGAACGACCTGATGTCGACCCAGCTCAAGATCACCGCTGACGGACCGTCACTGATCAATGTCGCCACAGCAGGTGGCGCAGGCCCATGTGTCGGGGACAGCGGCGGCCCGCTTTACATCACGGAAGCAGACGGCACCAAGACGGTTGTCGGCGTGCTGTCCGTCGTCGAGCAGAACCGCACCACCGGTGAGTTCTGCGCAGGCGACTATAATGGCCGCTACACCAACCTGCAGGGCTATACGCGCTGGATCAGCTCGGTGATGGCACTCTGCGATGCAAACCCGGACGTGTGCAAATAGGCCGAGCCTAGATGCCCACTTCCAGCATCTTCTGATAGGCAGGGCGTGCTTTCATCTTCTCGAACCAAGCCTTCGTTGCGGGCCGGTTTTCGAGGCCGCCTTGCGCATCGGACATCAGGATCTGGAAGCCCATCAGGCAGTCAGCGGCCGTGAAGCGCTCACCTGCGAAGTATGAATGCTTGGCCAAGTGTGCCTCGATCGTGCTGGCCGCCTTCTCGCGCTCTGCCGCCATCATCTCCTTGGCGGGATTGCCCGTCATGTCGACGCGGGCAAAATAGACCTGCAGCAGGCCCGGCAGGAAGATGGCGCCCTCGGCCGCGTGTAGCCATTCCAGATAGCGCGGGAATTCCGGCGAGCTTGGGCGCGGGTGAAGGTGGAAGTCGGTGTCATACTTGCCCATCAGGTATTCTGCGATGGCGCCCGTCTCGGCGATCACGACATCGCCGTCTTCCAGCAGCGGCGACTTGCCCATCGGGTGGATCTTGAGCAGCTCCGGCGGTGCCAGGTTTGTCACGGCATTGCGCTTGTAGTGGACAATCTCGTGCGGCACGCCGAGTTCGGCCAGCAGCCAGACAATGCGCTGCGAGCGGGAGGCGTTGAGATGGTGGAGCGTGAGCGTCATGAACGAAATTCCCTTTGAGACGTATGGGCCATTATCGGCTGCGCGCCTGTTTCCGACGCTGTCATCAACCCTGTTTGGCCTTATGTAAGTCTGCATGCAAGCCTTTGCCGATCTCCTAGACCGACTGGTCCTGACGCCTTCCCGCAACGGCAAGCTGCGCCTGATGGCCGCCTATTTCGGCGCCGCGCCGGACCCTGACCGCGGCTATGCCCTCGGCGCCATCACCGGCGATCTCGACATTCCGAACGCCAAGCCCGCCATGATCCGCTCGCTCATGGACGGGCGCATGGATGCCGAACTCTTCGCGCTCTCCTATGACTATGTCGGCGACCTGGCAGAAACTGTCAGCCTCGTCTGGCCGGATACGCGCGGGGCCAACCGCACACCGCCGCTATCGGATATTGTCGAAACACTCAGCGAGGCAACGCGCGCCGAGACACCGCGCCTTGTGGCCGGATGGCTCGACGGCCTCGACGCGACGGGCCGCTGGGCCTTCCTCAAGCTGCTGACGGGCGGCCTGCGCATCGGCGTCTCCGCGCGGCTCGCGAAACTGGCGCTGGCGGAGTTCGGCAACAAGGACGTGACCGAGATCGAGGAAATCTGGCACGGCCTCGCACCGCCCTACGAATCGCTCTTCGCATGGCTCGAAGACCGCGCAGAGAAACCAACGCCAGATATTGCCGCACCCTTCCGGCCGGTCATGCTCGCCCACCCGCTGGTGCCCAAGGCCGACCGCGACAATCCGGATGCAATCGACCCGTCCGTCATCACCGCCGAGGCCTTCGCCGCCGAATGGAAATATGACGGTATCCGCGTGCAGGCCTCAGCTGAGCGTGACGCGCGACGCATCTACACACGTACCGGCGATGACATTTCGCACGCCTTCCCCGATGTGGTTGCCGCGATGGACTATGAAGGCACGCTCGACGGCGAACTGCTGGTGCGCAATCCCGATGGCACGGTCGCGCCCTTTAACGCGCTGCAGCAGCGCCTCAACCGCAAGACCGTGTCAAAGAAACAAATGGAGACGCATCCTGCGTTCATCCGCGCCTATGATCTTCTTGTCGACGGATCGCGCGACGTACGCGGACTGACATTCCGCGAACGCCGCGCGCGACTTGAGGATTTCATCCTGACAATCGAGAGCGACCGGTTCGACCTGTCGCCGCTCGTGCCGATCACGACGCTGGCAAAGCTGGACGATGCGCGACTTGATCCCCCTGCCCCGGAAATCGAAGGCGTGATGCTGAAACGCTGGGACAGTGCCTATCTCGCGGGGCGCCCCAAGGGCCTCTGGTACAAGTGGAAACGTGATCCGTATCTCGTAGACGCCGTGCTGATGTACGCCCAGCGCGGCCATGGCAAGCGGTCCAGCTTCTATTCTGATTTCACCTTCGGCGTCTGGCGCGAGAATGACGGCGCAGACGAATTGACCCCGGTGGGCAAGGCCTATTTCGGCTTTACCGATGAGGAACTGAAACAGCTTGATGCCTTCGTGCGCGCCAACACGATCGACCGGTTCGGGCCGGTGCGCTCTGTCACGGCAAACAAGGAGACAGGCGTGGTTCTGGAAGTAGCGTTCGAGGGCCTGCAGCGCTCGCCGCGACACAAGTCAGGCCTGGCCATGCGCTTCCCGCGCATCAACCGTATCCGGTGGGACAAGCCGACAGCCGAAGCCGACCGGATCGAAACGCTTGAGGCGCTGCTGGCCGAACAGGGTCAATAAAAAAGGGCCAGCCCCTACGGGCCGGCCCTCTCGAATCAGTTCAAAAAGAAATCCGCCTTCAGACGGTCTCTTTCAGTTCCTTCGCAACGCGGAAGGCGACCTTTTTCGAGGCCTTGATCTTGATGGCTTCGCCCGTTGCCGGGTTGCGGCCCATGCGTGCCGGGCGCTTGCGCACTTCCAGCGTGCCGAGACCGTTGATACGGATACGTTCGCCTTTTTTCAGGCGTTTCGTGATCTGTGTCGCCATGTCGTCAAAGATTTCCTGCGACTGCTTCTTGGTGAGACCGTGGGTCTCAGCCATGTCGACAGACATCTGACGCAGTGTGACGGTTGTTGCTGTTTTCGTTGCAGCCTTGGCCGGCGCAGCAGCTGGTTTAGCGGCTGCTTTTGCAGCCGGTTTTGCGGCGGCAGCAGGCTTGGCTTTCGCAGCAGGCTTTGCAGCCGCTTTCGTCGCCGCAGGTTTTTTCGCGGCAGCCGTCTTGGTGGCTGCAGGTTTCGCAGCGGCCTTCTTGGCCGCAGGTTTGATTGCCATGAGCAAATTCCTTTGTTGAATCTCCGCAGAGGCGTCGGCGTATAACGCCAATTTGCATCCCTGCATCAAACTTTTTTCAGTTGGGCCGCGTTGCCACACGCGTTTTGAGGTACATATCTGCCTTCATGCAGAAACAACGGCCCTTCATCCTGATTCTCCTTGCACTGCTGCAGCCGCTTTCGGGCGCACTCGCGCCGCTTGCGGGAATTGGCACGCCAATCGGAAATGCAACGCGCGATCTTGGCGCGCCAGAACAGCCGCTGCCGGTCTTCTTTTCAATCTGGAGCGTTATCTTCGCAGCCTATCTGGGCTTCGCGCTGTTCATGCTGCTGCGCCGTGAGCCTTGGATGGATCGCATCGCCATGCCGCTCACCCTTGCCGGGCTGATGAACGTTGTCTGGATGCTGAGCGCGCAACTGATCGCGTCCCAGCCGCTCGATTTCGCGCTACTGTTTCCAATCGGCGCCGCGGCATGGGCCTCGGCCTGGCAGTTCGACCGTTTGCGCGGCATGGGTGGCAGTCTTGCCAAGCTGACAGCGGATGCCGCCACCGGCCTTCTCTCCGGGTGGATCACGGTTGCAATTGCCATCTCCATTCCGCTCACGATCCGTCATTTCTCGAGCCTTGGCCCGACCGACCTGCCCTGGCTCATGCTCTGGGCCACGCTCGTGACCGCCTCGCTGGCGACATGGGCATTCACCCGTTTCATCAGTCGCAGCCCCTGGTTCTTCGTGTCCCTCGGTTGGGGCCTGCTTGGCATCATTCTCAACAACTGGACGATCACGGACATGCACTGGCTCGCCATCATGACCGGCGTGGTCGCTGTCATCGTCCTTTCCCTGCGGCTGACGCGCGGCGCCCATGGCGCTGTGCAGGCCGCCTGACACTGGAGTAATTCATGGACTTTCTGAACAATATCGACTGGCAGGCCCAGCTCGAAGACCATTGGCCGACCCTTGCCAGTTATGGCCTGAAAGCGCTCGGCGCCTTCCTCGTCCTGATCATCGGCCTGCGCATTTCCGGCGCCATGGCGAGCTTCGTGCGCAAGCAGGCCATCAAGCGCCCGAATATAGACGAGACGCTGGGGAGCTTCTTCGCCTCGCTCGTGCGCTGGTTCATGACGGCCGCCACGCTGATCGCCGCGCTGCAACTCTTCGGTGTGCAGGCGACCAGCTTCGTCGCCATCCTCGGTGCCATGACCCTGGCCATCGGCCTGTCATTGCAGGGCGCGCTTGGCAATATCGCTTCCGGCATTATGATCATGCTGTTTCGGCCCTATGGCGTCGGCCAATATATCGAGGTCGCCGGCGAAGGCGGCACGGTGAAGGAGATCAATCTCTTCCAGACCATCCTCGCAACGCCCGACAATGTGCAGGTCATCGTGCCCAACAGCCAGGCCATAGATGGCATCATCAAGAACTATGCCGGCTATCCGACGCGCCGCATCGATCTCGTCTTCGGCATCGACTATGGCGACGGCATGGAGAACGCGATGAACGTGATCGAAAGCGTCATCAAGGCCGACAAGCGCGTGCTGGCAGACCCTGCCCCCGTCGTGCGCGTCAGCGAGCTCAACTCAAGCTCGGTCGACATTATCGCACGCCCCTGGGTGAAGACGCCCGACTACTGGGAGACACGCTGGGCGCTGACCCAAGCCGTGAAGAATGCCTTGGACGAAGCCGGCATTTCGATCCCGTATCCGCACCAGGTCAACGTCAACAAGGAATAGCGCTCAGCAGCACCCGCCGACGGGCGCGGCAGCGGGCGTTTCGCCTGCCGCAAACACGTCGGGTGCCGCGCATCCGGGGAACAGGCCAAAGTGCCTGTCGCCGGCGCCAATCACGTCGAAGTAGTTCGCAAAACGCGTATCCATCAGCATGGCCAGTGTGTTGCCGCAAACCGGGAACACACGGCCCTGCTCGATATGGTGTTCGGCATCGAGGATGAAGACCTCCTCCATGCCTTCCACGCCGCCACGATAGACGACGGCCTGTCCGTAATCTTCGCAGGCAGGCTCAAGCCCCTCCAGCTTGAACAGGCGCGCGGTAACAGAGGCAAAGCGGATCTGCCCGACCTTGGCCTTGAGCGAAGGGTCGATGATCGCCAGCGGACGATGCTCCACCACGCGCGGGTCGCCAAAGCCGGCGGCTTTGGCCACAGCCTGGTAGTCGCCCCAGTAGAGCGCGCCGGAAAGGCACTCGCCGTACAGGACAGGGTCTTTTACCAGGACTGCAGGAATGCGCCGATCTGCATAGACGTCCGAGAAATAAAGCTCGCCGCCCGGTTTCAGCAGGCGGTGGGCGGCGCGGAACACGGCCGGCTTGTCGGAGCAGAGGTTGATCACGCAATTGGAGATGATGAGGTCGAAGCTGCCCGGCGCGAGATCGAGGTCATCAAGACGCTCAAGCTCGCCCTCGATGAAGGTCGTGTTCGGCTGCGCATAGCCGAATGCTTCCGCATGCCAGGCTTCGTGTTCGCGCGCGACGGCAAGCTGCTCGAGCGTCATGTCGACACCCGTGACATGGCCGTTCGGGCCGACAAGGCTGGCCAGCGCATAGACATCACGCCCTGCCCCGCAGCCAAGGTCGAGCACACGCAGGCCTTCCAGCTGCGCCGGAATGGCAAGTCCGCAGCCATAATAGCGCGCGGAGACAGCATCGTGAACGCGGCCGAGCGCCTTGCGCACATGCGCAGGTGGCGCGGCGACTGTTGTGCAGGCGTCCGTACGCAGGTCCGAAGAGGATTTGAGAATGTCTCCGTAATATTCCTGGACGACCTGTTTGTTCATGCGATGTCTCCTGCGCGCTGTTGCCCCCACCTGCCGCAAGCCCGTCTGTTTCACCAGTCACCAATGCGTGAAAGTTCAGTTGAAGGAGACCACGGCGCGTGACATGACTGCGCCATGATGCCCGAGATCGACATGACCGGCTGGCCCGCCTGGGCGCAGGCCGCTGAACCACAGGTCCTGAAATGGGCGCTTGTGCTGGCCGCCGTAGTGGCAATCTGGATTGTTGCGATTGGCGTGAAGTGGCTGGTCTCGCTGATCGGCAAGATCGTGACGCCGAAGGATCATGATTTCGAAGGGTCCAGTTGGGACCTTGGCGCTTCTGTCGCCCGCATGTTCGCCCTGATCCTGATGTCGCCGCTGCCGCTTGGGCTCGCCGGATATGACTGGCGCAGCATGATCGAAGATCGTGGTGCCGGCGCCATTGCGGCCGTCGCCATCCTTGTGATCGCCATCCTCTTTGCCAACTGGATCGCGCGTTCGCTGCGCAATTTCGGCGGCAAGGCCCACCGGCGCACGGGCGCAGACGACACACTGTTCGCCTTTGCTGGCTCGATGGTGAAGTATCTGATTTTTGCCATCGCCATCGTCACGGCCTTGACGCAGCTTGGCTTCCCGACCACGTCCCTCGCTGCCGTGCTCGGCGCCATGGGTCTCGCCATCGGACTCGGCCTGCAGGACACGATGAAGTCCGTTGCAGCGGGCGTGATGCTGGCCATCCTGCGCCCGTTCCGGATCGGCGACTATGTCAGCCTTGCCAATCTGGAAGGCGAAGTGACCGATATTTCGCCCTTCACCACGTCGCTGAAACAGGTCGACAACAAGGTCGTCATCGTGACCAACAACATGATCTGGGCAGATCCCCTGATCAACCACACGCGCCAGACGCGGCGCCGGTTCGATCTTTATTTCGACATTTCCTATGACGACAACATGGACCATGCACTCAAGATCCTGCTCGACACGGCGAATGAGCATCCGCGCGTGCTTTCCAAGCCGGACACATGGGTCGGGGTACATGCGCTGGCCGATTGGAGCGTGAAGTTGCGCCTGCGCGCCTGGGTGGCGACGCCCGAATTCGTCGAAGTGCGCGCAGACCTCACCAAGGCCGTCAAGGAGGCCTTCGACCGCGAAGGAATCACCATCCCGTACCCGCACCAGGTCAATGTCGCCTACAGGGGCAATCCTGTGCTAGACAATGCGGAAGATGAATGAGAGCGAACCGCCCGTCGTAGAGCCGCTACCACCGCCACCCGGACCGGCGGTGCCTCCCAAGCCTGCCAAGGAACCGCCCCGCCCCGTCCTGACGCGCCTGTTCGGCATTGGCGTCTGGGGCTGGATCAAGCTGATCGCGCTCTGCATCCTTGTCGGCTTTATCGTACTCGCCTCGAATTTCGACCCATCCTCGCCGGATGTGGATATTCCGGCCGCCATTGGCGCCATCGTACGCCAGACGCTCGCCGCCGCCGGCTGGGCCTTGCAGAATTTCTGGAAGCCCGCCCTTGCCGGCGCAGGCATCGTGTTGCCTGTCTGGATCCTCTGGCGCCTGGTCAGCCTGCCCTTCCGGAAATAGCGCGCCTCAGCCCACTGGCTTCCAGTTCTGAGTCTTGCAGAGAAAGCCGACACAACCCTTCACTTCCAGTATGCCGTCATCCAGCAGCTTCATCTTGGAGCTGTAGGTCTTGCCTTCCTTCGGGTTGTAAATGGTGCCGTCGCTCCAGCCCTTGGCTGTCTTCTTGAAGCCTTCCAGCATGGTCAGGCCGAGTATCTTCTTGCCATCGGCATCTGTCGCCGTTTCAGGCGTCTTGCCGTCCGACACGCTGGCCGGGTCGATCCATATAATCGTGCCGCACGGCGTGCCGTCGCCGCAGTCAGCGATCTGGATATGTGAGTTCTCTTCCTCGGTGGCGAAGGTGCCGTACACATCGAGAGGGTCGGCAGCGGCATATCCTGCCGCGAGGGCAAGGGAGACAAATGCAAAAATGACGGGTTTCATGGGCTAACTCCAGCTCCGGACGAACTGGAACAATAACAGAATTCAACCAGGGAGAACACTGATGGATACGTCACAATTGATGTTCCGTGATGGCCTGATGAAGGGTGAACGCATCCTCGTCACGGGCGGCGGCACGGGCCTCGGCAAGGAAATGGCGGAAGGCTTCCTCAAGCTCGGTGCGGAAGTACATATTTGCGGCCGTCGCGGCGGCGTTTGCGAAGAGACCGCCAAGGAACTGATGGAGAAGCATGGCGGCAAGGTCGTGCCGCATGCGTGCGATATTCGCGTCGCCGAAGCCATCACCGACATGAATGATGCCATCTGGTCCCAGCACGGGCCGCTCACCGGCCTCGTGAACAATGCCGCCGGCAACTTCATCAGCCGTACCGAAGATCTCTCTGTGCGCGGCTTCGATGCCATTTCGAACATCGTGTTCCGCGGCACGTTCTACATGACGCAGGATATCGGCAAGCGCTGGATCAAGGGCGGCAATCGCGGCAACGTCATCTCCATCCTGACGACCTGGGTGTGGAATGGCGGTCCGTTCGTTGTGCCTTCCGCAATGTCCAAGGCCGCCGTTAACACGATGACGCAAAGCCTTGCAGTCGAGTGGGGCCGCTACGGCCTGCGCTTCAACGCCATTGCCCCCGGCCCCTTCCCGACTGAAGGCATGTCGAAACGCCTCTCGCCCGATGCCGAAGGCGCCAAGCGCATGGACTCAGGTGCGGCCAATCCGATGGGCCGCGTTGGCGAGATGCACGAACTGGTCAACCTCGCCGTGCTGCTGATGGGCCCCGGCGCCGAATACATCAACGGCCAGACCATCGCCATTGACGGCGCGATGTACAATGCGTCCGGCGGCAACTTCTCGCAGCTGACAGCCTGGGGCGACACCGAATGGCAGGCCGCCAAGGATGCCATCACCGCCACGAACGACGCCGACAAGGCCAAGCGTACGGTCTAGGCATGCGGAACCTTCCGTTCGCAGGGCCGTTGGCACCTGCGAACGGGAATCGCGCGCTGGCATAGCAAGAACGCGGCATCCCGCAAGTCCATCAAAGGGAAATGCCGCCATGAAACTCTCGACCCTCCTCGCCTCAGTCGCCCTCGGCACTATGGCCGTCGCCTGCGCCGCCACGCCGACCCAATACCCGGCCCAAAACCAGATTACCGAACACGTCGTTACCGGCCAGCTGACCTATCGCGAGCGCATTGCCCTGCCCGCCGGCAGCACGGCTACCGTCACGATCAGCGACACGTCCCGTATGGATGTGCCCGCCACGATCGTCGCGGAAGCCATGATGAACCTCGGCACGTCTCAAGTGCCGGTTGCGTTCAACATCACCGTTGATGACCGCGATCTTGACCCGAACGGCATCTACACGCTGCGCGCAACGATCCGCAGCCCTGCTGGAGAGCTGTTTTGGACAACGGACACAGTCTACCCAGTCGATCTTTATGGCCCCTACACAGACATGGGCACGCTCTACCTCGTCAGCGGCACGCCCGGCACGGCCTACCCTGCGCCTTATCCTGACGCGAGCCCCTACCCTTCGACGCCTGGCTATGGCGCGATGCTGAGCGGTCCTGAATGGGTTGTGGAAGACATTTCCCGCCAGGGCGTGATCGACTTCTCACGCGCCTCGATCAATTTTGACACCAATGGCCGCGTTACCGGTAATGCGTCGTGCAACACGTTCAGCGCTGGCTATAACGCCACCCAACAGGACCTGCGCCTGACGGAAATGGTGATGACACGAAAGGCCTGCCCACCGGCCCTGATGAATCAGGAACGCGCCTTTACCGACATCTTGGGAAGCGCGCGGCAGTACACGATCACGCAGGATGGCGCGCTGGTCATCTACGCTCCCAACGGCGACACGATCACAGCCCGCCGCTAGGCAGGGCTGCGCGGGCGGCGGAACCAATCCGCCGCCCGTTCGCTCATACCCGGAAGAACAAAAGAACCGGAGATACGCTATGAACCGCGCCAGCACGCTCGCCGCTCTCATGCTTGCCGCCACTGCGGCCGCCTGCGCCGTGACACCCCCGTCCGCCTCCCAGCAAGGCGACATGCGGATGCAGAATGACCCGGCCTATGCAACGCCGTATGGCTCGGACGTTATCTCCCCATATTACGAATGTGGCGCACTTCAGCTTGAGGCGAGCGTCGTGGGTACGACAGCGACAGTCATGTTCAATGGCGAAGTGCACCAGCTGCAACAGGTCGAAGCTGAAAAGGGTATGCGCTACCAGTCCGGCATCGGCCCGTCGCGCGTCGTCTTCTGGGACCAAGGCCGTTATGCCGTCCTGCAACAGGGCACGACCACATTCCCGCAATGCACGCGCATCCGCTAGGCACGGCCTAACCCTGCTTTGACAAATCCATCCGGCTGCTGTCCAAGCGCCGGATGGAAATCTGGATCCCCATAACCATTGCAGCGGCGTTCCTGCAGAACCTGCGCTCAGCGCTGCAGAAGAAGTTACGCGCGACGCTCTCGACATGGGGGGCAACGGCGGCCCGGTTTGTGTATGCCGCCCCATTGGCGCTGGCGCTGCTGGTTGGTCTTCTGGCAACAACCGGTGCGAAGGCGCCGTCGCTTAACCTGACTTTTATCGCCAGCGGCATGGTCGGCGGCCTCGCGCAGATCCTTGCGACAGGCATGCTGATTCATCTCTTCTCGCACAAGAATTTTACCGTCGCGACGGCCTTCACCAAGACCGAGCCGATCCAGACAGCGCTGTTCGGCATTGTCCTCCTCGGCGATCATCTCTCCCTGGCGGTCGCCCTCGCCATTCTCATCAGCCTTGTCGGCGTAATCCTGATCTCGATTCCTGCAGACGCAGAAGGCCGGCGCAATTTCCTTGATCGCAAGGCGCTGATCGGCATTGCAGCAGGCGGCCTGTTCGGCCTCTCGGCCGTGGCCTATCGCGGCGCCTCGCTATCGCTGGAAGATGGCAGCGTATTTCTCCGCGCAACCGTCACGCTCGCCTTCGTGACCAGCTTTCAGGCCGTGGCCATCCTCGGCTACCTGCACCTGCGTGAGCCGGGTGAAGCCCGCCGCCTGCTGGTCAGCTGGCGCAGTGCAGCCTGGGTCGGCCTTGTCGGCATGCTGGGGTCGCTTGCCTGGTTCACCGCCTTTACCTTGCAGAACGCCGCGCTTGTGCGGGCGCTCGGGCAAGTCGAGATCGTCTTCATGATCGGCGCGTCAATTTTCGTGTTCAGGGAACGCATAACGGCGCGCGAAATCATCGGCGTGCTACTCGTGACTGCCGGTATTGTCGGCCTGGTGCTCTGGTCCGCCTAGGGCGTGACCACCACCTTGCCGACGACCTTGCGGTTCCACAGCATGGCAAACGCATCCATGGCCTCTTCCAGCGGCAGTTCGGCGTGAACGCGCGGGTTCACCTTCCCGTCGCGGGCCCACTTCCAGATTGTCTCGACATTCTCGCGGCCTTTTTCAGGGAACTGGCGGCCATATTCCCCTGCCCGTACCCCGACCACCGAGAAGCCCTTGATCAGCGGCATATTGGTCGACACGGTCGCAATGCGGCCTGACGTGAAGCCGATCACCAGGAGGCGCCCGTCGAACGCAATGCAACGCACGCTTTCATCAAACACGTCTCCGCCAACCGGATCGAAGATAACGTCCGCTCCGCGCCCCTTGGTCAGTGTCTTCACCTTGTCGCGAAAGCCCTGGTTCACGTTGATCGCATAGTCCGCACCATGCGCGACAACCATGTCGAGCTTTTCATCAGATCCGCCTGTCGCAATCACCGTCGCGCCCAGCAGCTTGCCGACATCCACAGCTGCAAGGCCCACGCCGCCGCTTGCCCCGTGCACCAGTAGCGTCTCGCCCGGCTGCAGGTTCGCGCGGCGCACAAGCGCGACATAGGCGGTAAGGTAGGCTGCCGAATACGACGCAGCCGACGCAAAGCTCATTGCGGGCGGTTTCTTCTGCAGTCCCTCGACAGGTACCGTGATGAATTCCGCAAAGGCCCCTGACCGCGTGCCACCAGCGACATCCGTGCCTTCACGTAAGGGGCCGCTCACGCCGGGACCGAGCTTGTCGATAATACCGGAAAAATCCATGCCGGGCGTGAAGGGCGGTTCCAGCTTTAGCTGGTACTTGCCCTGCGTCAGCAACAGGTCCGGGAAATTGACGCTGGCCGCCTTGACGCGCACGCGCACTTCACCGGGACCCGGTTCAGGCATCGGCACATCGCGCACCTCGGTTCCGGAAAAATCATCCGTGATCTTATGGCAGACGAGCGCTCTCACAGACGTGCATACATGTCGTTGACCATGCCCGCAATTTCGAGACACGCCTTGCGCGATCCCGGAGAAAAATCCGTAAACGCCGTGAAGGCGTGTGCGAGGGTGTCATAGCGTTTGTGTTTGACATACACGCCTGCGCGACCGAGACGCAGCGCATAATCGTCGCCTTCATCACACAGCGGGTCGTGCCCCGCCGTGATGACAATGGCAGGCGGCAGGTCGGTCAGGTCACCGGTCTGGCCCGGCGACAGGAGCCTGTCGCTCATGTCGAAGCCTTCCGGCAGGTACTGTTCCATGAACCAGTTCATCGTGTCGGTCGACAATGAGAACGTGCCAGCAAAATCCTTGCGTGACGGAAATTCATCAACCAGATCCACCGCCGGATAGATCAGCAATTGCATGGCGGGAATCGGCTTCTCTTGCCGCTTCATTTCCTGCGCGACGATGGCCGAGAAATTGCCGCCCATACTGTCGCCGCCAACCGCCGCGACGCCTTCGGGCGCCCCATACTTGCCGGCATTGCGCAGCGCCCATTCATAGGCAGCCAGCGCATCATCAATGCCCGCCGGGAACTTGTGTGGCGGGGCAAGACGATAGTCGACCGACAGGACAGGGCATTTCGCAACCGAGGCAATGATCGAACAGAAGGCGTTGCATGTGTCGAGATCACCGATGACGCCGCCGCCCATATGATAATACACCATCAGCGGATGCGCCGGCTCCTGATCATCAGGCCGATAGAGCCGCACCGGGATGGCGTTCTTGTCAGGGCCCGGAATGGTAAAGTCCTCGATGGCAACGCCTGGCTCCGGCTTGGCGGCCAGCATGTTCAGCTGTTCACGCGTTGCGGCCTGCACTACTTCCGCCGGCAAGGTGGAGAGCGGCGGCGCATTGCGCCCGTTCCAGGCGACCATCTGCAGCTGTGGTTCAAGTGTACGGCCATTGATCACGACCGGTTTGCCGCCTGCCATGCGCACGAGCATGCTGCTTGGCAGTTTGAAAATCATTTTCGCAATTGTCTGCTGAAGGCTCATCGGCCGGGCTCCCACCTGCTGTTTTCACACCAGCTTACCGCCCTTACCCAAGGTCCGCCAAGCGGTTCCTCAAAGCGGCTTGCCGGAGACCTCGCGCACACCGCCAAGAAGCAGGGCCGTGGCGAACTTCGTCGCGGCGACTGCATCCACCGGGCGGCGCTGCAACATGTGATCACCCATCTCCCGCGCAATGCCGATGGCGGCTGCCGTAAGAAAGTCGATATCGGTCACCGGCGCCCCCGCTGCAGAGAGGATATGGTCGAGATCGGAACGGATCTCGTCGGCAATGGCCAGCATTTCCGGCGTATCCACGCGCACCCCAATCAGCGCCAGATGCGGGGCGCCCATGCGGATCGCGTCTTCATTCTCGGCGGCCACAAAGCTGAAATAGGCGTGATAGGCCTGATGGATATAGTCCTCGAACGTGGTCGCCCGCGCCCGCACATCGCTGAGGCGCGTGCGGAAGCGATAGGTCGAATCCTCGGCGATCGCCTCGAACACTTCCTCTTTCGACTTGAAATAATTGTAGAAAGTTCCCGCGGCGAGGTCGGTCTCGCGGATAATGTCGCGCACAGTGGTCGCATCGAAGCCAACGCGAGCAAACACCCGGCGCCCGGCGCTCAGGATGGCCCGGCGATTGGCGGCCTTGGAACGGGCGCGCTTGCCGGATGCCGCGATTGTATCCGCTGTATTGGACATGCACTTTCCTCTTAACGCCATAAAGACGGTTGAAGGCGCAATCATGCGCCTATCCGTCACCATGCGTCAACTTTCTACACGGGCTGCGCGAATTTGTCAGTCAGTTTGCCCAGTCCGCCATCAAGTTTCAGGCGGCGCAGCAGCGACAGCACAATCCCGAACACAACGCGGATCACGATCAGGATCAGTACGCCCAGAAGCGGCTGGTTCGTGGCAATCGCAATGAAGGCTCCCAAGATAATGGCGACATGCAGCGTCACGATCCGGCCATACGGCGCGAACATTTCGGCCGGCGGATCGGCGCGCCGGAACTCGCCGCGGCCAATATAGTCGACAAGGAAGAACACCGCATTGGTGGCGATGATCAGCCCGACAAACAGAACCATGCCCTCGCCGCTCCCCAGCGCCCAGGTCACGAGATCCATAGGCGCGGCACCGCCCCCGTTCCCCTGCCCGCCAGCAAAGCTGCGGATGAACAGGCCATGGCCGTAGCAGAACATGCCGTAGTGAAACGTGAAAAACGGGATCATGAAGATCGCCGTTGCAAGGTTGATGAAACTCACCACCGCCGCCCCGCCCAGCCGCAGGATCGTGTAGGCGCCGATGATCAGGTTCTCCAGCCAGTAGAGCGCCACCAGCGGCGTCGGTCCCCAGCTGAAGACAAGAATGGCCGCGATCGGCAACAGGTCCGTTGCGAGGCTCAGCCAGGCCAGTGGATCGCGATACGTGCGCACAAACAGGGACGGATCAAGAAATCGCGCGCCCAATCCGGCGCTGCCAGCTTCACGCATGCCCGTCCCCCCTTAATGTCGCTCAAGACCCCGCGAAGAGATAATCATAGGCAGGAAAACTGAACGGGTCACGCACTTGCAGGCCCTTTGACCCCTTGGGGTTGTGATAATTGCCCGTCAGTATTTCGTAGTGGAGGTGGATCGCCTGCGCATTGCCGGACTGACCCATCATGCCGACCGGGCGCCCATAATTGATCTGTCCGCCCACGACGACACCGGGGTCCAGATACGCAAGGTGCGCATAGCGGGTATAGACGCCGCTGCCATGGTCAATCAGCACCTGCAGCCCGTAGCCACGCGACATGCGCGCCTCGATGATCCGCCCCGGCGCGGCGGCATAGACGGGCCCCGCCGGGCGATGTGTCAGGTCGATGCCCTCATGGAACGTACCGCCGCGAATGCCGAAGCCGGATGACAGGCAGGCATCATTCGTAGGCACCGTGACCAGCACCACGTCATTCACGACGATGATCGGTTTGAACTCCGCCACCCATCCGCCGGGATAGGCCACAGGCGAATTAGAGACGGTCATGCCACCGCAAACCTGCAGATAGGCATTCGGTTGCAGCGTACCCGGAACGGGCATGGGCGGCTGCGGCGGTGGCTCCTCGAACCGCGGGTTATAAGCGCCCGTTCGCATCGGCGCAGGCGAGGAGGCACAGGCAGCCGCCATAAGCAGCATAAGGAGGGCGGGGATCAGGCGCTTCATGTGCCCCACTATGCCCTGCCCCACGTTAATATCAGGCAACCGCGCGTGCGCGTTTCTCCCCGCGTTTGATTTCCTTCAACAAATCCGCGACATAGACGCCGAAATCCACCTGCATCCGGTGGCGCGGGCTGTCATAGAAGTGGCCAAGGTGCAGCTGCTCGTCTTCCGCGGTCACCCGGTCCATCTCCGCCGCATCCGGAAATGCGTACTCTCCCGTCAACGCGGCAGCGACTAGTTTCGACTGTTGTTCGGCGAAATTGACCAGCGTCGGCAGCGGCTGGGCCAGCCCGAGGAAGAACAGGGTCTCATAGCCCGGCTTCACCATGCGCTTGTATAGCGGGAACGTGTTTTCCTGCGGCGTTAATGCCTTCTGCTTCAGGAACGGAAAGGTCACATTATAGCCTGTCGCCCAGACAATCGCGTCGACCTGCTCGCGCGTGCCATCCGTGAAGACAACGCTGTCGCCATCAAGGCTCTGGATGCCTGGTTTCGGCTTGATGTCGCCGCAGCCGACGCGCGTCAGGAACTCGCCAGACACTGACGGGTGTCCATCCAGCGGCTCATGGTCGGGCTTGGGCAGGCCATAATCCTCCATCATGCCGATGGTCTTCTTGATCTTTGCCCGCGCCAGTTTGCGGCCGAGTTTCGACGGCAACCATGGCGGCAGCGCCGCCTTGTCGGCCGGTGAGCCATCCATGTATTTCGGCAGCACCCAGACGCCGCGGCGCATCGAGATAAACAGGTTCTTCGCAATCGGGCGCTGTGCCAGTTCCGAGGAGATATCCATCGCCGAGTTTCCGGCGCCGACGATCATCACATTCTTGCCGCGAAAGTCGTAAGGCTCGAACGGGTCGCGATAATGGTGCGAGTGGACCTGGTAACCATCGAAATGCCCAGGATAAGTGGGCATCCGCGCATCCCAGTGATGACCATTGGAGACCACGACCGCGTCATACTCACGGCTCTCACCCGTCGAGAGCGTCACCTTCCAGCGTCCGCCCGGCAGCGTTTCCACATCCGTCACTGCCGTGTTGAACGTTATCGTCTCGCGCAGGCCGAAATGGTCCACATAATCATGGAAATACTGCAGTAATTGCGCATGGTGGGGGAAGTCCGGCCAGTCGTCTGGCACGGGATAGTCCTCAAAGGCGAGGCGCCATTTGGACGTATCGATATGCAGGCTCTGGTAACAGGACGAGGTGCCGTTCGGATTCTTGTAATACCAGTTGCCACCAATATTGTCCGACATCTCGAAACAATCATAGGGCAAGCCCTTGTCCTTCAGGCGCTTGGCCATCGTGAAGCCGGAGCACCCGGCGCCGATAATGCACGTTTTCGGTTTGCTGCTGCCGTCAAATGCCATAGGCCATCTCCTCCCGCTGCGTGAACTGTTTCCACGTCATGGCCCAAATGTTATCCGGGGCGACTGGAACGTCAAATGAAGAGGCCTGCACATGAGCGATGACGCGACGTCAGTTTCCCAAAGGAGCCCATTGCCGCTCCGTCTAATGCAGGAAAACCTCGACATCGGCCCCGGCGTTATCCCGTGGGACCACCTTCCGCGATAATCTCTGCGGCACGGCGGCCGGCTCGGCCATGGACCGTGCCCGCGCCAACCCCGAAAGCATGGTTCAACAATGTCTGCCGACCCCTCAGATCTCGAACAACGCCTGGCTCTCATGCGGGAAAACATGAAAATGATGACCAAGGCCGTGCCATGGGCGCGCGACCTCGGATTCGAAGTCACGCGTATCGAGAAAGGCCGAGTATGGGGCAGCCAGCCCTGGGATGATTCGCTGGTAGGTGACCCGGACACAGGCGTCATCCATGGCGGGGTGATCACCACGCTGCTCGACAACCTTTGCGGCATGTCCTGCAGCGCCATTCTCTCGGATTTCCGCTTCGTGGCCACGCTCGACCTGCGCATCGACTACATGCGCCCGGCAGACAAGGGCCGCGCCATTATTGGCGAGGCCGAATGTTACCATGTCACCCGCACGGTCTGCTTCACGCGCGCATGGGCCTATCATGAGACCCGCGACAAGGTGATTGCCACCGCCGCTGGCGCCTTTGCCATCAACCAGCCGCGCCCGGCAGACAAGCTGGAGTCGCTCGCATGACCCCCTTTGAAGCCAATCCGCGCGCCGCCGAGGTCGAAGCTTTCCTCGCCCGCACCCCCTTCGCCCAGAAACTCGGCATGCGCTGCGACATACGCGGCGACGAGATGACCGCCATTCTGCCCTTCTCCAAGAAGCTGATCGGCAATTTCACCATCAAAGCCCTGCATGGCGGGGCGATTTCATCTTTCCTTGAACTGACGGCCATGGCGCAGGTCTTCCTCGTGACCGACCTCGCCCGCCCACCCAAGACGATCAACCTGACGATCGACTACCTGCGACAGGGCCACGCCAAGGATCTCTATGCCCGCGCCTATATCACCAAGATGGGCCGCCGCATGGCGTCGGTCCGCGCCGAGGCATGGCAGGAAGAAAAGTCCAAGCCCGTCACCGCGCTGATGGCCCATTTCATGGTAGGTGGGGACTAGGCGCCGCACGCGCAGCCTAGTCCACTCCCACGTCCGGAAATGCGCCCGCAATTGTCTGGTTCCAGCGGAACAGGTCAGGCCAGTTCTCGCCCTCGTTCGACATGATCCCGAGACGCACGATCACGAGGTCCCGCGACGGCACGATGAAGATCGTTTGCCCCTCATGGCCCTCTGCCGCGAAACTGTCCCAGGGCGGCGCATCGCGTCGCTGGTAAGACGGCACCGGATCGGCCCCGCCCGTCGTCAGCCAGAAGCCCGCGCCATAGACGTTTTCCTTTGGCCCATCCGGGTGCGACCGCGAGAAATCCACCCAGCCTTCCGGCAACAGGCGCTCGCCGTCCCACACGCCATCCCGCAAATACAAATACCCAAACTTCGCAAAATCCCGCGCCGATGCCCAGACGAGCGAGCCACCAAGATAATTTTCCGAGGCATCAAATTCGATGAGCGCATTCATACCGATAGGTTTGCTAAGCTCCCGGCTAAACCAGCTTGAGAAGGACGCCGCGGTCGGCTCATCTGTCGCAAGTCCCTGAAGCGCATTGCCGATCAGATGAAACGCCGCCGTCGAATAATTCCAGACCGTCCCCGGTTCATGCAAAGGCGGCAACTCATCCTTGATATATTTCAGCACATCGAAACGCCCCGGCCCGTACATCATCTGGATGACGTCATTGTCCGCCATCCCCGTCGCGCCGATCTCGGTATAGTCGAGCCCGTCCGTCATCGTCAGCCACTGGCGCCAGGTGATCTCTGCCCGTGGATCACCCGCATCGAATGGTGTTGGCATCGGCGCATCGATATCCTTGATCAGCCCAAGCTCCGCCGCCCGCCCCGCTAGCGCCGAAGTCACTGATTTGGCCATGCTCCACGAGACCTGTTTCGTCACCGGCCCGAACCCGTCGCGATAAGCCTCGGCGACCAGCTTACCGTGATGAATGATCACAACCGCCCGCGTCTCGCCCATCGGCCCGGCCTTCTCGCCGGCAATCGCCGTGTCGATCATCGGCTGAACGATCACCGCAACGTCCGGCGCCATGTCCGCCGTCTCCCAGCCTTGCGTCGGCCAGGCCAACCCTTCCGGCTGGGGTGGCAACGGGACCAGTTCCTGCGCGGAGGCCGTAAATCCTGCCAGATACATCAGGCCCAGAAGCCCTTTCACGAAACGGTTGCCCATGGCGGCATTTCTCCCCTAACCTTTGCGCCAGCTTAGGGGCATCACATGAAACTCGTCAAAGTCCTTCTGATCACGCTCGCTGTTCTGCTTGTCATTGCCGGGCTTGGCTGGCAGTTCTGGCTGAAGGAGCAAGTGGCCTTTGCGAAAGTCGCCACTGCCTATGGCGCCAAACAGGTCTGTTCCTGCCTGCATGTGGGCGAACGTCCAATGGCAAGCTGCATGGATGATTTTACCGTCGACATCAGCGCCGTAACGGTCACCGATGACGGGGCGGTCACAACGGCCAGTGTCCTCGGCGGGGTCGTAAAATCAGAGGCAAGCTACTCGCCCGGCCTCGGCTGCACGCTGGTTAAGCCGTGAAGCGGCTTGCTGCCCTGCTCCTCGTCGCCGGTTGCGCGTCCGGCCCTTCATCAGCGCGCGAAGCGTCGCTCGACTGGCTCACCGGCTGCTGGGAGAATGCGGATGGCAGCTATCGCGAGGTCTGGTCACCATCCGAACACGGCTATTATTTTGGCTATGCCGTGAGCCTGAAGGATAGCGCCGTTAGTTTCTTTGAGCAGACCCGTATCGATCCCGGCCGACCCGCCGTCATGAATGCCTATCCGGCTGGAAAGGGCCCCTCGCCCTTCCCCGAAAGCGCGCGCACGGACACTTCGATTAGTTTCGCCGAGCCTGCGCACGACTATCCGCAGCTTATCGTCTACCGGAAGACAGAGGCCGGACTTTCCGCGCGGATTTCACTGCAGGATGGCTCAAGCGCGCAAGACTTTGACTTCGCGCCCTGCCCTATTCCTCGGTAACGGGCTCGCCCGCAAAGAGGCCTTCATATTGCGGCTTCAGGAATGTGTGGAAAACGGCCTGCGGCACGACGACCTTGTAGGCGCCTTCCGCGTAAGAGGCGATTTCATAGGGCGCGAAATGCACGACAAAGCCGCCAAAAGCATTGTCCTCGGTTGAGGCCACAAGACCAATCTCGCCTCCCATCAGACTGTCAGCAGAAACGGCATCCGCCGCCTCACCCCGAAACGTCTCTTCCGAGCCGCCACCGCCCGCCTTTTCTGACCGCAGGCGTGCAATCTCGCTCAGCACGACCGACAGCGCATCCTGCATGGCCGCTTCAGGGTCTGCCACAAGGTCACGCAGAAACACTTCCTTGCCGCTCGCCAGGTCATAGATCCGGGCATCGGTGCCGTAATTGCCGTGCGCCCCACCCGTATAGGCCGAGGTGAAGCCCTCAATACTGATCAGGTCACCGGCCTTGGCCGCAAGCGTCCATTCGATCGACAGGCTGTAGGTGTTGAAATATTCCGGGTCGGTTTCCTTATAGGTCTCCGCGTCGGACTGCATGGCCGCCATCCGGCCATTGCCATCCTTCATCAGTTCGGCCGCCAATGCAGGCGCAACCGCGAAAAGGCTGTCGCCAACCGTGACGGAGCCGACAAAGGCCTCATTGGAAACTTCGGCCTTGTGAGGCACATCCGCGACAGAGCCAGGCTCGGTCGCGGATTCGCTGGCCGGCTGGGCCTCCCCCGAAATGCCTGTCGCAGGCGTAGGAGAGACATCCGGCGCTTCGGCCTTCTCGCCGCATCCCGTCAGGATCAAAACGCTCAGCGCGGCAGAGAAGGCAAGTTTCAGCATCGGTCCGGTTCCTCTTAAAGGCTGAGCAGCTCCGCATCGCCGCCCTGTGCCGTGATATTCACTGTTACCACGCGCTCGTTGGCGAAACGATGGAGATAATGTGGTCCGCCCGCCTTGGGGCCCGTGCCGGAGAGGCCCTCGCCACCAAATGGCTGCACACCGACTACTGCCCCGGTCATCGAACGGTTCACATAGGTATTCCCCACCGGGCAGGCGGTCTTGACTTCATTGTGGAAGCTTTCAAGCCGCGAGTGGATGCCGAGCGTCAGGCCATAGCCCTTTGCTTTTAGCTTCGCACCGACCTTGTCGATATCATCGGGGTCATAGCGGATGATATGCAGGATGGGCCCGAACTTCTCTTCCGTGATCTGGTCAAGCGAGGTGAGTTCGACCAGGGCCGGGCCGAACCCAAAACCGCGCTCGCCGATTTTGCCCGCATCGACCTGATGAAGGACTTTCGCCTCCTTGCTCATCACCTCAAGATGCTTTTCGAGTATCTCGCGGGCTTCAGCGTCGATCACCGGGCCGACATCCGTGTCAGCTTCGGCCGGATCGCCGAGCTTGAGTTCATTCATCGCGCCGATAATGCCCTCGATCAAACCCTTGGCGGTCGACTTGGGCAGGAAAGCAACCCGCAGCGCTGAACAGCGCTGACCGGCTGAGCCAAAGGCCGACACGATAATATCATCGATGACCTGCTCCCTTAGCGCCGTCGTATCCACGAACAGGCCGTTGAGCCCACCCGTCTCGGCGATCAGCGGAATGATCGGGCCATCGCGATCGGCAATCGCACGATTGATCATGCGAGCGGTCGAGGTGCCACCCGTAAAGCAGACCCCCGACACGCGCAGATCGCTCGTCAGGGCTGCACCCACACTTTCGCCCTTGCCGGGCAGGAGGTGAAGCGCATCGACCGGCAGGCCGGCCTTCTGGAAGAGGCGCACGGCCTCGAATGCGATCAGCGGCGTCTGTTCGGCTGGCTTGGCAACGACAGTGTTGCCGGCCGCGAGCGCCGCCACGATCTGGCCGGTAAAGATGGCCAACGGGAAGTTCCAAGGACTGATACAGCAGAACACACCGCGTCCGTGCAGGGAAATATGATTGGTCTCGCCCGTTGGCCCTGGCAGGCGCACCGCGCCTTCAAATTCATGATCGGCTTGGGCGGCGTAATAGCGACAGAAATCAACCGCCTCGCGCACTTCAGCCACACCATCAGCCAGTGTCTTGCCGCCTTCGCGTGACATCAAGGCGATCAGACGCGAGGCATTGTCTTCAAGCGTATCCGCCATGGCGCGCAAGTGTTCGGCACGCTTGGATCCGCCGAGGGCGTCCCAGGAAGGCTGGAACTTCACGGCCGCCTTCAGCGCCTTGTCGATGGCTTCCGGGCTCGCTTCCTTGCAAGCGCCAAGAATATGCTCTGTGTCGAAGGGCACACGGACCATGTCTCCGCCGCCCGTGTCAGCCTTGCCGGAAACGATCGCGCCGGCCGAAATGGCCGGGCTGTCGCGGAAGGATTTGAGCGCGCCCTCCATGGAGTCGCGCACGGACTTCTGGCTGAGATCGAGACCCGTCGAATTGCGGCGGTCCGGCCCGTAAAGGCGCGGCGGCGTCGGAATACCCGGGTGGCGGCGCGGGCCGATCTCGACCCGTGTGATCGGATCATCAACGACATCCTCGACCGGCACATCCGGGTCGAGAAAGGAGTGGACGAAACTGGCATTGGCGCCGTTCTCGAGCAGACGGCGGACAAGATAAGGCAGGAGGTCCTTGTGAGCGCCGACGGGCGCATAGACGCGCACACGCTTGCCGGCATCTGCGGCATCATAAAGCGCCTCGCCCATGCCGTGCAGGCGCTGGAATTCGTAATGGGTGACGCCAGCTGTTTCGGCCAGCAGGTCGATGGCGGCAAGAGAGTGCGCATTGTGCGTCGCAAATTGCGGATAGATCGCAGGCGCGGCTTCAAGCATGGCCTTGGCACAAGCGAGGTAATGTACATCCGTGCCCGGCTTGGTGGTGAAGACGGGGAAGTTGGAGTAGCCCTCGATCTGGGCGTGCTTGATCTCGCTGTCCCAATAGGCACCTTTCACGAGGCGAACCATGAAGCGCTGGTCTGTCTGCTCTGCCAAGCGTGCCAGCTTGTCGATCACCAGAAGCGCACGCTTCTGATAGGCCTGAACGGCAAGGCCGAGGCCGGTCCAGTCTTTCAGGGACGGCTCACGCGCCAGCCGCTCGAACAGTTTCAGGCTGAGCACTAGCCGGTCAGCTTCCTCGGCATCGAGACAGAGATGGATATTGGCGGCCGCGGCCTTTTCGCAAAGCGCCAGCAGCGACGGATACATCTCTTCCATCACGCGGGCTTCATTGACGGCCTCAAAGCGGGGATGGAGTGCCGAGAGCTTGACCGACACACCGCTCGCCTTTTCCGGCAAGACCGACTTGTCTTTCTCGGCGGCGACAGCATCAACGGCCTGTTGGTAAGCCTTGAGATAGCGCGCAGCATCTTCAGCCGTACGGGCGCCTTCGCCCAGCATGTCAAAGCTGAAATGCGCCGCTTCGCCTGCTTTCACCATGCGCTTGCCGCGCTTGAGCGCTTCCTTGACGCTCCGGCCAAGGACGAACTGTTCGCCCATGATACGCATGGCCTGCATCATCGCCGCGCGAATTACGGGTTCGCCGCTCTCACGGATCAGGCCCTGCACGAACGCGCCGGGGCCCTTCTGGAGAGCCTTGGGAACGCCGATCACGGAACCGGTAAGCATCAGGCCCCATGTTGAGGCGTTGACGAGCCAGCTTTCCGACTGGCCAACATGGGAGGCCCAGTCCCCGGAACGAATTTTCTCGGCGATCAGGTCATCGCGCGTTTCAGCATCCGGCACGCGAAGCAGCGCTTCGGCCAGGCACATCAGTGCCAAGCCTTCGGAGTTCGAAAGACCGAACTCCTCAAGAAAGCTTTCCATCATGCCCTTCTTGCGGCCACGGCTGCGGGCAATCTCGACCAGTTCGCGGCCACGGCGCACAGCGGCATGGCGTGCGCCATCGTCAAGCGAGGCGGGTTTAACCAGTCCCTCGAGAAGGCCCTCTTCGTCGTCAAACTTGTGTTGATCGAGGATGTCCCAATCAAGGGAGGCGAGGGGCAGAGAATCAGGCATATAGGTTTCCATACATCAGGGGGTTCAAGAGAGTGCTGTACGGCGCGGCAAAAGCCTGCGCAGAATTCGGGTTTACGGGCACAGCTATATCGTCACATACAAGCGAACGCGAGCCATAGCGCTGTGGTTCCCCCTCTTTACGTACGAAACCAACCCCGCCACATTGCCGCCGACCGTCTAACGGCCTCAAGGAGACCCGATGCGCATCATGTTGATCACCGACGCCTGGGACCCCCAGGTCAATGGCGTCGTGCGCACAATGAAGCGGGTTATCGCTGAATCCGAGGCTATGGGGCATATCTGGGAAATCGTGCACCCCGGCGACGGATTTCATACGGTGCCCCTGCCCACCTATCCCGAAATCAAGCTGGCTTTGTTTGCGCGCCGCAAAATTGAGGAACGCTTTCACGAGTTCGAGCCCGATGCGATCCATATCGCGACCGAAGGAACACTTGGCATGGCCGGTCGCACAATGTGCCTGCGCGTGAAACACCCCTTCTCGACCGCTTACCACACGCGATTTCCGGAATATGTCTCGGCCCGCCTGCCGATTCCGACCGCGTGGGGCTATTCGTTCGTTCATTGGTTCCACAAGTATTCCGGCAAGGTGATGGTCCCGACGCCCTCGATGGTGGAGGAGCTGAAGGCCCGTAAGTTCATCAATCTGGTCGCTTGGACACGCGGCGTCGATACCGAATTGTTCAATCCGGCCCGCCGTGTCCCGGAAGGCGCAGAAAATGACCCGTTCAAGGGACTGGCCCGCCCCATCTTCCTGAATGTAGGTCGGGTGGCCGTCGAAAAGAACATCGAATCCTTCGCCGAACTCGACCTGCCGGGTTCAAAAGTCATCGTTGGCGCCGGGCCCCAGCTTGACGAACTCAAGCGCAACTATCCAAATGTCACCTTCCTGGGCGGCCGGTTCGGGGAAGATCTGGCGACGGTCTATGCCAGCGCCGACGTGTTCGTTTTCCCGAGCCTGACAGATACATTTGGCCTTGTTGTACTTGAGGCCATGGCGTCCGGCATTCCCGTTGCCGCGTTTGATGCGACAGGCCCGCGCGATGTCATTCCCGGCTCTGGTGCCGGCACGATCACACCGGTGGGCGGGGATCTGCGCCAGGGCGCACTCGACTGCCTGGAACTCGACCGCAAGACCTGCCGCAGCTTTGCCGAGACCTATAGCTGGAAGGCCTGCGCCGAAGCCTTCATCGAGAACCTCCAGCCCCTTCCCGCGCCGGCCCGTCGTCGCTTCTGGCAAAAGATCCGTCTGCGTCGACGCAAGAAGCCGCCGATAGAAGGCCTGTAGGCGAAGAAACCTTCCTCCTCACACGGCGTTGATCGTGTGACAGACCAAAGGAGGACTTTCCCCATGCCCGCCCAATCAAAAGCCCAGCAAAAAGCCGCAGGCGCGGCGCTTGCCGCCAAGCGCGGAGAGCAGGAAAAATCCGATCTCATCGGCGCATCGAAAGACATGTACGAGTCTATGGACGAAGACGAGCTGGAGGAACTTGCGTCAACGAAACGCAAGTCCCTCCCGCAAAAAGTCAACAAGTCTTAGCGCCAAGCGCCAGCCGGCTTAGTTTGCGCCTGTCTTGAGTTCTTCGACGAGCGCACGCTGCGCTGCGCGGTCTTCGTCATTGAGGGGGATCAGGCCTTTCTCAAGCAGATAGCCGTCAGGTCCGAAGGCGCTTTCCGACGTGAAGGCTTCGACGAAGTCGATCAAGCCGGGCACAAGCGCGAGGTTCTGGTCCTTCACGTAGAAGAGCATCACACGCGACAGGCCATATTCACCGGAGTTGATCATATCGAATGTCGCAGGCACGCCTGACAGATGGGCGCCTTTCACACGGTCTGCATTCTGTTCGAGATAGGAGAAGCCAAGTACGCCCATGGCGGTCGGTGTCTTCACAAGCGACTGGATGATCGCCGTGTCATTCTCGCCAAAATCGATCCAGGCCCCATCGGTGCGGATCGTATGCGCACGCTCGGAGAAGGCTTTCGGATCGCTGGCCTTGAGCGCAGCCATTGCCGGCACGGTCTCGGCGCCATGCTCCATGCCAAGTTCGACAAACGCGTCGCGCGTGCCCGAAGTTGGCGGTGGGCCGAACACCATGATTGGCTCGTCCGGCAGACTCGGGTCAACATCAATCCAGGACTTATACGGGTTCGGCTGGAACTCGCCTGCTTCATTCGGCACGTCCTGCGCAAGTGCGAGGTAAAGCTGCGTCTTGGTGACGTCGAAATCCGGGCCTTCCTTGGAATTGGCAATGACGATGCCGTCATAGCCGATTTCTACGGGCGTGATCTCGGTGACGCCATTGCTGGCGCAGAGTTCAGCTTCGCTGTCCTTGATTGGGCGAGAGGCATCGGCAATCGACGGCTGGTCGGGCCCAACGCCCTGACAGAAGGCCTTGAAGCCGCCGCCTGTGCCGGTTGTTTCCACAATCGGGGTCGGGAAGCCGGATGTCGCGCCAAAACGCTCAGCAACGGTGGTGGCGAAAGGCGAGACAGTGGAAGAGCCGACAACCTTGATTTTCTCACTCGAGCCGGACAGTTCAGGCCGGTCGGGTGCGGCCTCGGACGCGTCGAGCGTCGAGAGGTCTGTCTTGCCACAGGCGACGAGCGCCAACGCCATCAAGCTGATAGCGCCAAAAGTCATGCCAGATTTCATTGCAGGTCTCCTGAAAAATCGTGTCCCAGATCGGGCTTTCGATCGCCGGAATACGCCGCAGACATGACAATCATGTCGAAGTTACATGACGTTTTTGCGACATCACTGCAAACTTGCGAAGTTTTCACTTGCACTCCCGATTATCATCGCATATCTCACAGCCCGAATACGGATGTGGCGGACATCTGGGCCAACCCTTAAACTGGGGGCCCCCTGCACTAACGCCCGAAGCTGGTTAAAAGCCCTTTGGAGGTTAGGTGTCATGCACTCCTATGCTACCCCCTATAATATCGTGCGTTCGCAAGAGCCCGATGTTCCTGTTTACTGCTTCCGCCCTGAGCGGGTGACAGCGGCTGCGAAATGGTTCCGGGAAAGCTTCCCGGCCCAGCCATTCTACGCTGTGAAGGCCAACCCTGGCGTTCACGTCCTCGACGCCCTTTGGGCTGCCGGCATTAACAGCTTTGATGTCGCCTCCGAGAACGAGATCGAACTGATCTATAACCGGTTCCCTGGCGCCCGCATGGCTTTCCTTCACCCCGTGAAGAACCGCCGCGCTGTCTCCCGCGCATACCACCAGTATGGCGTTCGCATCTTCGTGACCGACACGCAGGCAGAGCTGCAGAAGATCCTCGAAGAAACCAACTATGCGAAAGATCTCACGATCATCGTGCGCATCGGTGTGTCGAATGACGGCGCAACGCTGCCCCTGACGGGCAAGTTCGGTGCAACCGAAGACGACGCCGCAGCGATCCTGCGCGAAGCCCGCCGTTATGCTGATGAACTCGGCGTGTCGTTCCATGTCGGCAGCCAGGCGATGAAACCCTCTGCCTGGGCAACCGCGATGGCAGACGTTTCGCGCATCATCATCTCGGCTGGTGTCACCGTGGACATCGTTGATGTCGGCGGCGGCTTCCCGTCGATCTATGCTGATACGCCCCCGCCTTCGCTGGAAGCGTATGCGTCCATGGTCGAAGCCTCGTTCGAGAACATGTTCGTTCTGGAAAACGCCGAGCTTTGGTGTGAACCCGGCCGCGCGCTCGTCGCCGAAGCCGAAAGCCTGCTCGTGCGCGTCGAACTGGCAAAGCCCGGCTCGCTCTACATCAATGACGGCTCCTACGGGTCGCTCTATGATGCCGTGCACGAGCGCTGGCAGTTCCCTGTCCGCGCGATCACGGGCAATGGCCGCAAGCTGCGCGGCATGGCCGAGTATACGGTTTACGGCCCGACTTGCGATTCGACTGACAAGTTCCCTGACAAGGTCTGGCTGCCTGCCGGCCTGACCGAGGGCGACTATCTCGAGTTCGGGAACATCGGCGCTTACGGACGTGCCATGTCCAGCCGCTTCAACGGTTTCGGCGAAACCGAAGTGGCGATTGTCCACGATGCCCCCTGGCCGAGCCTCTACAATGCGGTCGGCGCAGAAGTCATCGCGATCGGGTCCAAAGCCACGAAGTGAGCGTCCGGGAAACCGTAACGCCGGAGCACGAGCGCCAGGTCCGGCGCGTCTTCCGGCGGGCTTGTCAGGTAAGCTGAGCCGCCAATGCCGCGTGCTTCCGTTTCAAGCGGAAGCACGCGGATGGTCTGGCGGGCAATCGCAGCGCCGGAATCCACATAGCTGATACCCCGCGGCGCGCTGGCAATGAGTTGCCCGCGCACGAGCGGGAAATGCGTGCAGGCCAGGACGATCGTGTCGATCTGGTCACCGCCGGGCGCGTCAAAGAGCGGCGCCTGGGCTGCGGCGATGGCCTCAATCGGCACATCTTCTCCGCGCGCATGCGCCTCGGCGAGCCGGACCAGCTCGATACTTCCGTGCATGATGACCTTGTGCCCGCCTGCGAATTCATTGATCAGGCGCGCCGTATAAGCCCGCCTGATGGTGCCCGGCGTGGCCAGCAGCCCAATCGTGCCGGTCTGGCTGAACGCCGCCGCCGGCTTGATGGCCGGTACGGTGCCAACAACAGGAATGTCCAGCACTGCGCGCACTTCCTGCAGCGCCAGCGTGCTGGCCGTGTTGCAGGCGATAACGAACACATCTGGCCTGACATGATCGCACAGCATCCTGGCAACACGCGGGATACGCTCGATCAGCTCTTCGTCGCTTTTGTCGCCATAGGGAAAAAACCCGCTATCGGCCGCGTAGTGCACGCCCAAGGCAGGCGCGAGCGCACGTAACTCCTCAGCGACGGTCAGGCCGCCTACCCCGGAATCGAATACAAGAACCCGACCGCGTGCGGGCGAAGGCGTGAAATGACTGGAGAGGAAGTCGGGCATGATGGGACAATAGGTGCATTCGCTCGCGGCGAAAACGGGGCAAGGAAAGGAGTTTTGGCACGAGATTTGTTGTGCAGTGCACCATAACGTGTCTACTATCCTGTTTGGAAACAAGGAAATTCCCGATGATGGACCTCTGGCTCGCGCCGTGGCGCGCCTCTCTTTCCCTTACAGCCTCGACCCTCGAGATGATGCTGACGGCTCAGAAAAGCATCGCCGGCGCGCGGGCCGTGCCTGATTTCCAGCCGATGGACGAGATCAAAATGCGCGAAGCCTTTCACAAGGCAGCGGATTCAAACCTGCGTCGCTGGGGTGATACGGCTGATGCCATCAACAAACTGCCGGATTGGTACAGGGACTTGTCCCGCGTTCCAGGCGGCGTGATGACAGACTGGTTCGATAAAGCGCGCCGCTAAAGCGCGCCTATACCAGCTTTCCATAGAGGTCTGGCCGGCGATCCCGGAAAAAGCCCCAGGCTGCGCGCTCCCGGTCAATCTCATCAAGATCAAATGTCGCGAGGATCACGCCCTCCTCGGTCCGGCCCATATCCGTGATGACTTCGCCCGTCTGATCGGCGATGAAACTCGTGCCGTAGAAGACCTGCCCGCCCTCGTCGCCCATACGATTGGCCGCGCAGACCGGAATGACGTTCGATACCGCATGTCCGAGCATCGCCCGGCGCCAGCGTCCGGCCGTGTCCAGCGTGGAATCCTGTGGCTCAGCGCCAATGGCAGTCGGGTATAGCAGCACGTCCGCGCCCATGAGGGCCATGGCGCGTGCTGCTTCGGGAAACCATTGATCCCAGCAGATGCCAACGCCGATGCGGCCCTTCTTTGTGTCCCAGACACGGAAGCCCGTATCGCCTGGGCGGAAATAGAATTTCTCCTGATAGCCGGGGCCATCCGGAATATGGCTCTTGCGGTAGACGCCCATGGCGCTGCCGTCTGCATCAAGCATGACGAGCGAATTGTAATAGGCCGGGCCATCCTTCTCATAGATCGAGACAGGCACGACGACACCGCATTTGCGCGCGACTTCAGCAAGTTGCACCACAGCCGGGTGGCTTTGCCATGGCAGGGCGCGGGCGAAATGTTCCTCTTCCTGCGTCTTGCAGAAATAGGACCCGCAGAAGAGTTCCGGCGGCAGCACGACATCAGCGCCGCGACCTGCAGCCTCTTTAATGAAACCAGCAACGCGATCGATATTGTCCTGCACATCGTCGGACGGTGCGAACTGGATAGCGGCGAGCGTGATGGAGCGGGTCATGAGTGGTGTCCGGTGGGTTCGGAGGGGTATTTAGGTGTGCGGTCCTGAGCTTTCGAGAGCGTTCAGGCAGGAAT
This sequence comes from Alphaproteobacteria bacterium, assembly GCA_018827375.1. Lineage (GTDB taxonomy): Bacteria > Pseudomonadota > Alphaproteobacteria > Caulobacterales > Hyphomonadaceae > Hyphomonas. The sequence goes on along the minus strand of JAHJYW010000048.1, from coordinate 16,372 downwards.
CTCGCGGGTCATGCAGTGGAAACTGCCGCCACCGCGCAGAATGTTCAATGCCGGAAGGCCAATCACCTTGCGGCCCGGAAAGAGCGGACGCAGTTCGGCAAGGGCAACGAGGCCGAAACGCTCGTCATAAGTCGGCACAAAAACCGCGCCATTGGTGATGGTGAAATTCATGTGGCTGGCAGGCACAGGCTGGCCGTCGCCGAAATCGACCGGACCCGGTGAGGATATGGTCGACACCATCAGGCCGGCGGTGCGCAGGCGGTCTTCGATGGCGAGCAGCACATCGGCATTGGGATCCTGCTGGCCGGTGGGATGCTGACAGAGAACATGGCCGGGCGCGATGAAGCGAGCGATATTGTCGACATGGCCATCGGTATGATCGTTGAGCAGGCCGTCACCAAGCCAGATGACTTCATTGACGCCGAAGGCGGCACCCAACGCAGCTTCTGCGTCGGCTTCGGTCCAGGCCCCGTTGCGGTTCGGATTGAGCAGGCACTGGCGGGTCGTGAGCAGCCGCCCTTCCCCGTCAACATCGATCGCGCCGCCTTCGAGGACGATATCATGCGCGCGCACCTTCACGTCTTCAATATCTGCAATGGCGGGCGCCGTGTCTGTGTCGCCCGGCATAAGGTATTTGCCGCCCCAGCCATTGAAGCGGAATGTCTCGGCCTGAAAGCCACTGGCGCCACGCGTAATGATCGGGCCGGTATCGCGCAGCCAGATGTCGCCGGTTGGCACTTCGATGATCTGCGCCACATCGCCTACGGCTGCCTGGGCTGAGCGGGCGGCCTCTTCCGAGCCAGCCGCTACCTTGACGGTGACGAAGGCAGACGCAGCGCGGATCAGCGCGGCGATTTCAGCGCGTGCGCCATCATAATTACCGCCCCATTCCTCGGCGAGGCGGGGCCAGCCGCACCAGAGCGCGGATTGCGGGGCCCATTCGGGCGGGAGGGAGAAAGCGGCTTCGGTCATGGTCGCTGGCATTGCCACACCTTTGAAACAAGGAAAAGGGCGGCCCGCACAGCAGGCCGCCCTTCCCAATCTACATTCTCAGATCGCAGCGCGACCTAGAACTTGTATTTCACGCCGAAGTGGACCTGCCACAGCGATGGGCTGACCTCGATGGAGTCATTGTCGGCATCAGCATTGAAGCCCGAGACAATGTAGCGTCCCTGTGCGTCAAAGCCGCTGATATCATAGAGTTCAGCAGAACCTGGGAAGCCGTGCTGGCGCAGGACGCCCCAACGGTCGTTCAGAAGGTTGCCGACATTCTCGATCGTCATGAATGCTTCAGACCGATCCTGTTCGCGGAAGCCCGGGAATTCCTGAGTGATTTTCAGGTCGAACTTCGTCCACCAGTCATCGTTGGCAACGTTGCGTGGTGCGCTGCCGCCGCGATACTTCTGGAGGTCTGAATTCTGGCCGATGTACTGGTACAGACCTGCAAGTGCTTCAGGATCAGACTGCGGCGAGATAAGTGGATCACCTGCACCCGTCGGGATGTAAGCGAGCTGACGGCTCGAAGTGAAGCGCGTTTCGATGAGACCGTTACGGCCGAATGTGTAGCTGTAAGGCGAGCCTTCGTTGGCGGTTCCGAAGAGCGAGAAGCGCGTTGCGTAGTCTTTCACGAATTCGGTTTCGTAGTTGAACGTCATCGTGATGCGGTGCGGAATCTCATAGTCCGACGTGCCGAGGTTCGGGTTGAGCGGATCATCGGTCACATAGTTCGCGAAGTTCGAGAACGCGACCGACGAAGTCATTGGATTGAGATCCTTTGCGTCGGTGTAGGCGTAGCCAAGCGACCAGTCGATGCCATTGTCGTACTGCTGCGAGACAGCAATGGAGGCGACAAAGGCCTCGCCTTTTTTCTTGGCATTCGTCAGCACGAAGTCGTTGGTGCTGCCGCCGTAGATCGGACGACCGTCAGGTGCCGTACCGGTCTGGATATAGCTGATCGGAACGACCTGCGCGGCTTCGTTTGTCTTGGACAGGAGAAGGTCTGCCATGACGCGAAGGTCGGAGCCGAGCGCGGCTGTGCGTGTGTCCACTTCGAACACCGTGCCAATCGAGAACTTCCATTCCGACGGAATTTTGAAGTCCGGGTCGAGGGCGTTGACCGAACCGACACCCGAAGCATTCGCGATGAAGTCGATGCCTTCTTGTGGCACATCGATGAATGGCTGGCCGGTATCGGAATAGGTGTAGTCAGCGATGTTCGGCTGGAACGTGTTGGAAGACCGCACGATATAGTCAGCCAGTGTTACGCCGTCGTTCGAGTAGTTGTTCGAGAGCCAGACGTTCGGGTTGCCACCCGAGAACAGGCCAAAACCACCATGGATCTGGATGGTGTCGCTGGCTTCATAGTTGAAGCCGACGCGTGGCTGGAGCAGATCAACACCGTCGAGGGTTTGGTCGTTGCGGAAGCCATACTTGGTTTCGAAAGCCGCGTTGTAAGCTGGCTTGTCGCTGGTCGTGTAATAGTCGTAGCGAAGGCCTGCGGTGACATCAAGGCGATCAGTGATCGCCCATTCGTCCTGCAAGTAGGCCGTCGTGATCTCGTAGCCAAAGCTGGCCGCACCATCATTCTGGTCATTGGAGCCGACAGCGTTCGAATATTCGAAGTAGTTGAAGTCGCCATTGGCGAAGTCTTCGGGGCTCGAAAAGCGCCATTCGCCGAGGACTTCCTGGATGAAGAGGTTGAACACCGAGAATTCCTCGCGCTCAACGCCGGCTGTGAACAGGTGGTTGCCCATCTGGTAGTTCGCAGCGGCCTTGTAGTTCCAGAGCTCGTAGTTGAGCTGGTTGGCGTGACGGCTGTCATCGGCGCCGAGATAGATCGTTGTCGTGCCCGAACCGAGGTCCTGGGGAACGCGGATCTGGACTTCACCGAAATTATCAAGACCGGCGACCGGGATCGAGCTCTGGTCAAGTTTCAGGTAGGAAACGCGCAGCTCGGTGTTGAAGGTCTCTGTCCAGTCGGAGAACAGGCCGCCCGTGTAGTTCTCAAGCTTGGCGCCACGCTCGTAATAGTGGTTACCATCAGGGATCTGGGTCGAGCCGGAGTCAGATGGCGAGAAGTTCGAGCCGTCATTGTACGTGTAGGTGAATTCAGCACGCTGGTCGTTGGTGATGTTCCAGTCCAGCTTGGCGAAGAATTTTTCGTCTTCGACCGGGATCGAAGTCGGCAGGCCACCGGCGATATAACCATACTGGTTGACCGCTGTGTCGATGACGCTCTGGTAGAGTCCGTCGGACAGGCCGACGTCGCCTGGCGTTGCGCCGAAGATGTTGGCACCTTCGAATTTTTCATAGGCGGCTGAGAAGAACAGACGATCCTTGATGATCGGGCCGCTGATGTTGATGCCGTAGCGCTTCTCTTCGAACGTGCCGAGATCGCGCTTGATGCCGTCAGTTTCGCTGCCCGTCAGGGAGTCGTCAGTGTAGTCGAAGAACACGCCACCGTGGAACTCGTTTGTGCCCGATTTGGTGACAGCGTTGATGTTACAGGCCGTGAAAGAACCGTAGTTGACGTCGAAAGGCGCCAGTTCGACAGAGACCTGCTCGATAGCGTCATATGAGAACGGAATGCGCTCGGTTGGATAACCGTTGGAGCTGAGGCCGAAATTGTCGTTCAGGCGGACGCCGTCGACGGTCAGCGAGTTGTAGCGCGGGTTGGCGCCGGCGCAGTTGATCGAGTCGCTGAATGATTCATCGACATAAACGCGTGGATCAAGACGCACGATGTCCTTGATGTCGCGGTTCATGGACGGCGTGTTTTCAAGGGTCGAGAGGTTGAAGGTCGTCGATGGACCGGTTGCAACCTGGGCAGCCGAAACAGCAGAACCCGTGATGACAACCGTTTCCATGCGGGCCGTGTCGTCGCCGCTGGTAACAGCTTCAACCGTCAGGATGACAGATGTCGCGTCGCCAAGGTTTGCGTAAATGTCGTCTGCGCGGCTAGGGACGAAGTCCGAGCCTGTGACCGTAACGCTGTAAGGGCCGCCAACACGCAGGTTCTGGGCAGAAAAAGCGCCTGTCGCTGTGGTTGATGTAACCGAAACCGTGCCAGTCGGCACGTGCAGGATGGTGACGGTGGCGCCAGAAACGGGCGAACCGTTGCTGTCGGTAACCGAACCGCGAATGCTGGAAGTTGTAACCTGTGCAGAAGCAATGCCTGCGACGCTGAGCGCAATAGCGGATACCGCCATGCCGCGACCGAAAGTGTTCCAATTCATGATCATTTTCCCCTGATCGGTATGAAGTCCCGCCTTCTCTCTCACAACAAGGCCGGTTGGCGGTCGCTTACGCTCCCTGAGTGACGGATTAGTGACAAGTTTTTAAAGGTTCAACGTAGGTTACAGAGAATCCAGCTATTGGTTTTTGTGCGATGCAAAAAAGCCACGCTTTGGACTGGCAAAGGGCATGGCTTACCTGAATTTGGGGCTATATCAGGCGGACCACGCGCTGCATAAGCAGAGAATGTATCAAGGTGAGACCACATGGCCGGGCTGAGTCGCGAATCGGAATCAACCTATTGGCGCGCGACGGCTTTCGGGCTCGGATTGCTCCTTGTGCTGCGTGTCGGCTTCCTGCTCGTCTCGCCTCTGAACCTCTATGCCGATGAAGCGCAGTACTGGCGCTGGGGCGAAACGCTGGCCTGGGGCTATTATTCCAAGCCGCCGATGATTGCCTGGGTGATCCATGGTGTGACCACGCTGCTGGGTAATGCCGAATGGGCCGTGCGGCTGGCCGCGCCCTTCCTGCACACGGCGGGCGCCTTTATTCTCTTCTTCCTAGGCCGCGCCATTTATGATGCCCGCACGGGCATGTATGCCGCATTCCTCTATGCGCTGATGCCGGCGGTGATCCTGTCTTCAGCTGTCATATCGACCGATGGCGTGCTGATGCCGTTCTGGTGTGGGGCGCTCTATGCCCTGTGGCGACTGCGCAGCGGTGAGGGTCGCTGGGCGAGCGCCGTGGGGCTTGGCGCAGCTGTCGGCGCGGGATTCCTGGCCAAATACGCCATGCTCTACTTTTTAATAGGGATAGGGCTGACCTTGGCCTTTGATCGCGACACGCGGCGCGCCCTTCTGTCCTGGCGCGGGCTGGTGGCCCTGATTGTCGCCTGCACGATCTTTGCGCCGCACTTGGCCTGGAACGCGGCGAATGACTTCAAGACGGTCAGTCATACGGTGGACAACGCGAACCTGGGCGGCGATCTGTTCCATCCGGACCATGCCCTTACGTTCCTGGCCGACCAGATGGGCGTGTTCGGGCCGATCAGCCTGATTGCCTTTGTGTTCGGCCTGTTTGCGATGCGCAAGGCAGGTGATGCGCTGAAAGCGCGTGACCGCTGGCTGCTCTGCTTTGTCATACCTGTTCTGGTGATCATTCTGGTGCAGGCGGTGCTGTCACGGGCGAACGCCAACTGGGCGGCAACAGCCTGGCCTGCTGCCAGCGTACTGGTGGCAGCCTGGTTGATCCGGATGGCCCCTGCTGGCGTGCGTTGGCTCTGGGCCAGCCTCGCCCTGCATGTGGCGCTTGGCGTGCTTTTCGTGACGGTGCCGCTGGTGCCGGCCGCAGCAGCTTCACAGGCCGGTTTTGACAATGAGCTGAAGCGCACACGCGGATGGGACACGGCCGCCAACGCGGTGTTTGCAAAGGCCGCGGAGATCGGCGCGACATCCGTGCTCGTCGATGAGCGCGAAGTCTGGCACGGGCTGGACTATTACGCCCGCGACCGAAGGCTGCCACTGATCTCGTGGCGCCGCTATGGCGTGCCGAAAAGCTTTTCAGAAGCGGTGCCCATGGCGCCGCCCATCGATGAGAAAGTGCTGGTTGTGTCACTGCATGCCGAGATGCGGCCGATGATGCGAAGTGACTTCAAAACATTCGAGGACATAGGTGAGATCACCATTCCGCTCGGCGAGCGACGGAATGGCTGCCCGCTCGCGCGGCGTTTCCATGTCTATATTGGCTCAGGCTTTGCACCCGAACTCCATGATGACGCGTGGGAAGCGCGCCATGACGGGCTGGCGGAGTTCAAGGCCCCGCCCTGCCCGGCACCGAAGGCTCAGTGAGTGGTGGCCTGGTCGCCCCACAATTCCTTCACGCGTCCATCACGGCCGCAGGCAGCGCGATAGTAGCGATATTTGAGCGGGTTCTTGGTGTAATAGTCCTGGTGATAATCTTCAGCAGGCCAGAACGTGTCGGCATTGATTACCTTCGTCACGATTGGCGCTGGCAGCACGCCTGAGGCTTCGACACTTGCAATGTCGGCTTCGGCGGTTGCACGCTCATCAGGGTTCGAGACAAAGATCGCCGTGCGATAGCTTTCGCCCTTGTCGCAGAACTGGCCGTCAGCATCCGTCGGATCAACGGAATGAAGGAAATAGGTGACGAGCTGGTTATAGCTGACCACGTCAGGGTCGTAGGTAACCTTCACCGATTCATAATGGCCGGTGTTTTCGTGACTGACCTGCTTGTAGGTCGGGTTGGCAACATGTCCGCCAGTATAGCCCGAAACGGTTTCGATCACGCCTTCAACCTTGTCGAAATCAGATTCGACACACCAGAAACACCCGCCGGCAAATACAGCCGACGACATGTGCTTGGCCGCTTCGGCCGCAGGTTTGTCTTCGGCCCCTGCACTCGAAAAAAAGGCAAGGCTCGTGGCGGCGATGCCGGCAACGATGGCGACGAAAGGGGCTGATCTGATACGCATGGTAAACTCGTGAATTCTACGGACGGCGGACAAATGCTCCGTCTGCAGCGATATATGGGTTGAGCCCGGCTGTGGAAAAGCCAGCAATCGCAGACCTAACGGATTTGTGTTGCCCCCGTGTTGTCGCGGCGTGTCAAAAATGGGGCAATGCCGTGTTTTTAGGCAGGCCCTGTCAACACCCTGACCCGCACGCGGCTGGCGCGACCTGCAGCATCCACTGCAGTTACCGTGTAAAAACCCTCACGCGTGGGTGACCAAACCGGGGCACCGGCGTCGTCAATGTCGCAGGGCGCCCCATCAACGTACCAGGACAGCCGCCCCTCGCCTCGCCCGGCGAGCACGAACCCGCGCGCCTTTTTGCCATCAACCGTGCCTGCCCACAGCTCCGCTTCGCTCGGCGGAAACAGGATTTGCGGCGGGGCAGCGACGGCAAAGTCACGCATGGCACCCTTGGATTTCAGTCGCTTCTCGCTGGTCAGGCGCCCACGCGCCTCTCCCGTATCGCGCAGGTGGTGGGCAGCACGGTCGGCAATTTCGAACAGGATGGGCAGCGCGGCATCGCCGCCTGTCACGCCCGGACGGGGCGCGCCATCGGCCCGGCCCATCCAGACGATGATCGCGAGATCGCCCGCCACACCCGCCGCCCAGGCATCACGGAAGCCATAGGACGTGCCGGTCTTGAAGGCGATCTGCGGCGCGTTCTCCGTGAGGCGGCCGGGAACCCGGCCCGCCGGTGTCGGCCCGTTTTGCAGGATGCGGATAATCTCGTCCGCACTCGCTTCACCGATCAGGCGATTACCGGGCGCGTCGTGCGCCGCCGCTTCCTCATCTGCTCGCCAGACCAGCGGCTTGGCAACGCCCTTATCGCCCAGGGCAGAATAAAGAATGGCCAGCTCACGCGCCGTCAGCCCCGCCCCACCAAGTGCGATCGCAAGACCCGCCTGATGGCTGGCAGACCCGGCAATGCGCGGGCTCGCTCCCGCCGTCGTCAGTTGCGAGACAAAGCGTTCCGGCCCGACCTTGTCGAGCATCATGACAGCCGGCACGTTCAGCGAATGCTGCAACGCATCCGATACGCGCACATCGCCGCGAAACATGCGGTCAAAGTTTTCCGGCTGGTAGGCGGCAAAGCGGCGGGGCAAATCGGAGATTAGTGTGTCGGGCGCAGCGGTCCCGTCATCGAACGCCATCGCATAGATAAAGGGCTTCAGCGTCGAGCCCGGCGAGCGGGCCTGCGCTGTCAGGTCGAGCCAGCCGCCCGGACGCTCACGCGAAGCAGAGCCGGCAATCGCGCGCACGGCCCTCGTCGGAATATGCACGACCAGTGCGGCGACCTGAACGTCCGCCCCAGCCGCCTCAGCTTGCGTCAGCGCGATCCGCTCGACCTCCGCCTGCAAGCCGGCATCAAGCGTTGAACGAACATCGCCGCGCGGTCCGCTGGCCAATGCCTTGGCCGTGCCATGCCACGCCCGGTCCGGAAAATCGCGACGGCGACCGGGCACGCCGGAAGCAGCCACATCCGCCACATCCTCAGCCGAGAAGACGCCATACATGGCCAGTTTCTCCGCCACCCAGTCGCGCGCCTTGGCCGCCTGTTCCGGGCGGCGATCAGGCCGGCGCGCCTCGGGCGACTGCGGCAGCGCGATGAGCAGGGCAATCTCGTCATCGGTGAGGCGATCGGCCTCGTGTCCGAAATAGCTCCAGCTTGCCGCGCGCACACCTTCCAGGTTGCCGCCATAAGGCGTCAGCGTGAGGTAAAGCGCGAGGATCTCGTCTTTGGACAGGCGCCGCTCGATCTGGTGTGCGCGGACAATCTCGATCAGCTTAGAACCAATATTGCGCCGACGCGGCTCCAGCATGCGTGCCGTCTGCATCGTGATCGTAGACCCGCCGGAGACGATCCGGCCCGAAAGGGCAGAATCCACCGCAGCACGCAGCATGCCTGTCCAGTCAGTGCCGTGGTGCTGGCGGAAACGCTTGTCCTCGACACGGATCAGCGCCTCGACGAATTCCGGGTCGATCTTGTCGAGATCGCCGTGGAAGCGCCAGCGACCGTCATTGGTCGGAAAGGCGCGCAGGGGTTTCCCGGCCCGGTCAGTGACCAGGGCCGAGATCTCCCCTGCCCGCTCCAGCGGCGGCGGCAACAGGGCGTCCAGCGCGAAGGCCGCGCCTGCAAGCAGGGCAAACGCGGCAAGAAGGCGCCTGGCAGGCCCCATCAGCCTACTTGCCTCCTGCCGTCGTTCCGGGCGCACCCGTGATGGTCACGCGGCCCGGGGCCGAGCGTGCATAGACCGTGGGCCGGTACATGTCCTCGACCACAACGCCCGGCATTGCGAAGTCACCCGGCGTAACGGCCCGCACGACATAAGCCACAGTCAACGGCTCGCCATAGACGTCGAGCGCGGCAACATAGCGGTCATCCTGCGCCTGCTGTGTCTGGGCGTAGGCAATATCGCCAAGGAAGCTAAACGCGCCGGACGTCTCGCCCTCGCGCCGGCCATCAGCCGGACGCAGCACGGTTTCGATCTCGAAACCGGCAGGCAGCAGGTCTGCCACGATCACCGGGTTGAGCCGGTTTTCCTGAGGCGTGACCGAGATGCGTACGACCAGCTGGTCGCCCTGGTTCACGCGGGACAGATCAACCTTGCCACCCGTCATGGTGTAGAAGGTCTTGTCCGTCTTCAACTTGGATGAAGCCGCAGGGGGAGCTTTTTCAGGAGCGCCAGTGACCAGCACAGTACGGAACATCGGCGCCTTGCCTTCCAGCTTGAACTGGACGCCGGAAGCGACTTCCGCTTCCGAGACAAGATACTGGCGCTTGTCATCCTTGCCGCGGCCGAGGCCCTCGACCATCAGGCGGAACGCATTCTCACCCTTGTTGAAGTCGTTGACCGCCAGCAGCGTGAAGGCCTTTTCCTGCGTGGTCATGGCGTCGGCTTCCGGCACATCCTTGCCGAGACGTTCGGCAAGGCGGGCCACCAGCTCTGTCATGTCCGACTCACTGGCGAGGGCCATTACACCTGCAAGATCGCGCAGCGGCGTCTGGTAATAGTCGCCAGTGTTCTGGTAGCCGAGCGCTTTCTCGGCCGATTCAAAGGCCGAGGTTGCGCGGGACCGGTCACCCATGAAGGCAAGGCCGGCGCCGATCTGGGCCCGAGCGAGCGGGCTGTCGATATTCGGCAATTCCCGATCGTGCAGGTAGCGCAGGCGGGAGATGTCGGCCTCACCGGCCTTGGCGAGGACATAGAGCGCAAAGGCCGCCGAACGGAACATCATCTGCTCGTTCGTGTCGTTGGAATAACGGCTCTCGTAGACGTCCGTATCGTAGCCGTAGATGCGCCACTGGTCGCCGGTGGAAATGGCGCGCAAGGCACCATAGGCACGGTCAAGCGCCTCATCCGGCACATTGTAACCAGCCGCTTTCGCGCGGTAGATAAAGTCCGTCGAATAGGCTCCGAGCCATGGCGAAGCATAGCCGTCGCCTTCACGCCAGAGGCCGAAGGCACCTTCTGCTCCCTGACGGTTCAGGATCGTGTTGACGGCAGTCTGCACCCGGTCACGCGCATTGTCGCGCGAGCCCTTGGCACCCATCGCGACCAGCTGCTCGGAATAGAGCAACGGCATCGCACGGCTGACAGTCTGTTCGGTACAACCATAGGGATAGCGGTCGAGCGAGGCATAGAGCGTCGCCGGATCGACCGGGATGCTGGAGAAGCCAACCGTGACATCCGTTGACCCCGGAACGTAACCGGCAAGCAGTTTCGGATCGATGGAATATTGCTGGCCTGGCTGCATGAGGGCGCTCGTTGAGCGCGTCTCCGGCAGGTAGGGCGAGCGGGTCTGGATGTCATAAGTGTGCTGGACAGAATACTTGTCCGGTCCCGTCACAACGATGCGCACCTTCGAGATACCCTCTGAAGTCGCTTCCACACGGACGGGTGCGTCCGAGCGCTTGCCCGTCTGCAGGGTGCGAGTGAGGCGGCTTTCAGCCACTTCGACAGGCCCGGTACTGGAGATATCGGCCGTAAACTCACCGGCTGGCAATTCGACATTGTCGATGCTGGCGGTGAGATAAGCTTCGTCACCCGGCGCCATGAAGCGTGGCAGGATCAGATCTGAAGGGGCCTCGTCGCGGACAGTCATCTTGGAGTCGCCCTGACCAAGCCCGGTTTTCGACCAGGCCACGGCCATGATGCGCAGCTCGCCATTAAAGTCCGGCACGTCAAAGCGAACCTTCGCCTTGCCGGAGCGGCCGACCTCAACGAGGCCCGAGAACAGCGCAACGGATTTGGTCGGGACAACAGTGAGGCCCTCGCCGCCGAGCTGGTCACCACCGGTGCGCACTTCGGCTGGCAGGCCCATGTTGGGATCCAGCAGGCGGCCATAGTCGTCATACTGTTCCACGCCGAGCGCCTTCTGGCCGTAATAATAGGCAACCGGGTCCGGGCTCTTGAACTTGGTCAGTTGCAGGATGCCTTCATCGACTGCCGCGAGCGTCAGGTAGACTGGCTCACGCGGGCCACCACCGAAATCGACTTCGATGACCTGTTCGCCGCGCGGGCGCGCAACCTTGGGCGCACTGATCGACAGTTTGAAGGTGCGCGCGTCCATGTTGACGGGCACATGCGCCACGCCGACAGCACGGCGCGGCTTGGCCTGCAGCACGGGGTCACGCTCGGTATAGACGTTGACCATGACATAGGCACCCTCACCCCATTCCTCGGTCACAGGCAGGGACACGCGTGTGCCGCCAGCCGTCACGTTGAGGTTCTGGACCGAAAGAACGCGATCTGTCGCAACCACGATCTGGGCCTGGCCGTCATAAGGCGGGATGATGGTGATCTCGGCGGTCTGACCCGGTGTCGGCGAGCGCTCAGGGCCCATGACACGCACACGGTCGGGCGCTTCGATACCATCTTCAGATACGCGGCCACCCCAGCCGACATAGAAGTCGTCGCTGGCGGCGGCGCCGACATTGACGCCTTCCGCTTCGACCACGAGTTCATGGCTACCCCATTCGAGGCCGCTGACCTTGATCTCGGCAGTTCCGCCAGACGAGGTGGACACAACGCCTTCATTGACCTTGGTCACGGTCCGCGACCGGCGCCAGCGCCACTCGTCGCCATCACGATACCAGTCGTAATGATAGTCGATGGCCAGCATCTTCCAGGCGAGGCGCTGGGCAACGGCTGCGCCGTCGGAATTGACGGCGACAACCTGATAGACGGTGTCTCCGCCTTCCTCGACGGATTCATCGAAGCCAGGCTTCAGACCGATATAAAGGCTTTCCGGGCGATACGGGATGCGAACGCTATCCGTCACCGCGCGGCCACCGGGCTCAAGCACGCTGACGACCGTGTTGATCCGCAGTGGGCGGCCCGCATTGCTGCCGGCATTGCCCGGCGCGAGGCGCACCATGGCAGCCCCTGCCCCATCGGTTGTCTGGTCAGGCAGTTCGATGATGCGCTCTTCGAAGGTCGCGTCGTAACGACCGAAGGCAAAACCATCAAAGGCTGAGAACGGGTTCGGCTGTGGCTCAAGCCGGGCTTCGGCCTTGACCGTCAGGCCAGCGCCGGGCGCGCCATAGAGGAAGCGGGAAGCAACGCTGATTTCCCGTGTTCCGCCGAGCTTCATCGCCGTCTTGTCGTCAGCTTTCAGATCGACTGCGATACGCTGCGGCACGAAGTCTTCCACCGCGAAGGTTGCAGCGCCGGAGGTTTCCGGCAGGCCGTCAATCTCGATAGCCGCGCGCCACTGGCCACGCGAGGCGCCCTTGGGCAGTTCGAAACTGTCGAGCACAGCGCCAGAGTCGGGCGCCTCGAAGCGAACCTTTTCCGCGACCAGCCCGTTCGGGCGATAGATCACAAGATTGCCCGCACGCTCATCAACCTGACGACCTGCACGATCGCGCAGAAGGGCGGATATCTCGACCGTTTCGCCCGGGCGATAGATGCCGCGCTCGGTGTAGACATAGGCGTCCACGATGCCCGGCGTGCGGCGACCACCGACAACATGTTCGGAAAGGTCAACAGGTGCGCGGGTAAGGTCCAACGCCGCCAGTTCGCCCTTGGCGCTGTAGGCCAGGATCATCTTCGGTGCGAGATTCCCCGCGCCATTGGTCAAAGGCCCGTCAAAGGCAGCGCGGCCCTGCTCGTTGGAACGGGTCTCGCCGAGGATCTCATTGTTCATGGCGACAAGCTGGACCGTCGTGTCCGGCACGACCTTGCCGTCCTGCAGCGAGCGCAAGGTGACATCGAGGCCGTTCTCGCCCTGATAGGCCGTGATCGCGAGATCGGTCAGCATGATCCAGCGGCTGGACGAAGCCGGCGGGCCTTCCTGTGGGTCGAGCTTGGCGGCGTCCTCGATGCGCACATAATAGGCGCCGGGCTCCATTGTGCCGATCACGTCCTGCAGCGGGAAGACCGAAATCACCGGCGCATTCTGCTCTGCCGCAATCTCCATCGTACCGGACCAAAGCTCGGTCTCGACTTCGCTCGGGCTGTCTTCACCCCAGGCATAGGAATAGCGGCCCTGCGCCGTGGTTTCGCCTTGTGTAATGCTCTTGAAGGCCAGTGCGCGGTCATTGATGCGCGAGACCTTGATCGTGACCTTGTCCACGTTGACCGTTTCGATCGGCAGGCCGTCGGCATCTTCGCGCGGCAGGATCACGCCCGCGCCCTTGAAGCCGACATAGGGAGGCCGGTCAGCGAAATCGATCGGCACAGTCTCTTCACGCTTGAGCGTGCGGCCGTCAGCGGCTGGCAGGCCGGAGAGGATGGTCGCAGTGCGGCTGGTGCCGAATGTCAGGCCGCCTACGCAAAGCTCACGTCCCTCGACACTGAGCGCAGGCCGGAAGGCCGGGCGGAATTCGACATAAGGCGAATAGTCGGCCTTGGGATCAAGCGCAGCGGAGAAAACGAGACACGCGAGCGGCTGCTCACCACTGGTGTCGATGCGGTAGCGGAAATAGGAAAATTCCTGCTCCTGTGCGGCGAGCGCCTTCTGGCGGCGCTGTTCCCGCTGCCGCGCAGCAACCTGGTCCTTGGGAGAACGCTGGACGACTTCGCCAGCCACACTGGCATCATCGGCCGGCTTGTCCTTGCCGCCCCCGCACGCCGCAACCAGACCGAAGAGTAAAGCCGCGATAACGGCCTTGTATCGACCTTGAGTGCTCGTTCCGAACTGCGCCATGAACCTCTCCTGCATTTTCTGTTGATATCCATACACCGCTTGTGCGGGGCGCCAACAGGGCGCGATTGGGTCAATTCAAAGGAATATTGCGTTATTGTCAGGTAGCCGACGCGACGCGACAGCCTTTATCCATCTTGTCAGCTGCCACTTTGCGCCCGATGTATGCCAGCATGTGGGCCTGGCGCATCCTTGGTATGTTCGCTTTCGCGTTGGGGGCGATTGGCGTCGTGCTGCCTGTAATGCCCACCACCATCTTCTGGATCGTCGCCGCGTACGCTTTTGTCAGGTCGGATCCACGCTGGGCAGAATGGATTTACGCCCGTCCCGGCATCGGCATTCATATCCAGACATTCGTTGAGACAGGCCGTATAGGCATGCGCAGCAAGGCAGCCGCGCTGGCAGGCATGGCGCTTGCCGCCGCGGGCACGGTCTTCCTCTTCTGGAACCATCCCTGGCCCATGGCCGGCAGCCTTGGCTTCCTCGCCATCGGCTCCGCCTTCGTCATCAGCCGCAAGGCGCCGCTCGCCGCCGGGGCGGAACAGCTTCAAGACATACAAACAGAAAAATAGGGAGAATAAAGCATGGATCTCGGTCTCAAGGATAAAGTCATCTTCGTTGCAGGCGCCAGCCGGGGCATTGGTCTCGGCATTGTCGAGGCGTGCCTCGCCGAAGGGGCAAAAGTCGCCATCGCCGCACGTGGCGCTGAAGCCCTTGAAGAACAGCGCGCACGGCTGGCAAAGCAATATGGCAAAGACAAGCTTTGGGCCCGCGCCGGCGACCTGCGCGACTCCAAGACCATCGACTCCATGATCGACGCAATCGAGACAGAGTTCGGTCCGCTCTGGGGCGCTGTCGCCAATGTCGGCCTTCACCCCTGCCCTCCCGGCTTTGAAGTGGACGACGAAACCTGGGATGGGGGCATCAGCCAGAATCTCGATTCCGCGTTCAAGCTGGCGCGGTCTGCCCTGCGCCGCATGACACCGCGCGAGGAAGGCTCGGTCCTGATGATCACATCCATTGCCGGCCTTGGCGCCCTCGGCACGCCAGTCACCTACGGCACGTCAAAGGCCGCGATGAACCACCTAGCCAAGGAACTGGCCCGCGTCGCCGGCCCCTCCGGCGTTCGCGTCAACGCGATTGCCCCGGGCAATATCATCTTCCCAGGCGGCGACTGGGAAGAGCGCTCGGAGGGTGAGCGTGGCGACTCCTGGAAAAAATGGATCCGGCGCGAAGTGCCGCTGCGCCGTTTCGGCAAGCCCGACGAGATCGGCTCGGCCGCCGCCTACCTGCTCAGCCCGCTCGCGAGCTTTGTGACAGGCGCGGTGCTGCCGGTCGATGGCGGCCAGACGAAGTAGTTATCCGCCTACGCACCATGTGCGCATTGCCCAAGTGTAACGTTTTGGCCTGCAACCATTACAGAACCCATGCATTTATTAGGCACAGGGATATTCCTGAAGCGGCGCAGACCTCTCGCGTGGCCTGCCGACGCACCAAAACACTAGAAGCAAGGAGACATACTTATGACTCAACGCGCTCAAGGACGAAAACTCGCCATCCTCGCCACAGACGGATTTGAACAGATCGAGCTGACTTCACCGAAAGAAGCTATCGAAAACGCCGGAGGCGAAACAACGATCGTCTCGCTCAAGCACGGCACGATCCAGGCGAACAAGCACCGCGAACACGGCGACACGTTCAAAGTCGACCTGACATTGGATGATGCAAAGGCTGAAGACTTCGACGCCCTGCTCATTCCCGGCGGCCTGTTCAGCCCGGACACGTTGCGCACCAATCAGAAAGCCAAGGATTTCACCTCGGCCTTCTTCAGGCAGATGAAGCCCGTTTTCGCAATCTGCCACGGTCCGCAACTGCTGATCTCGGCCAATCTTGTGAACGGTCGCGAGATGACCGGTTACGCGGCGATCCAGCAGGACCTCAAGAACGCAGGTGCGCGCGTACTCGACCAGTCGGTCGTGGTGGACGCCGGTCTCGTGACCTCCCGCTCCCCAGACGACCTCGGTGACTTCAACGCGAAGATCGTTGAGGAGATCTGCGAAGGCAAACATGCCGAACAACGCCAGTCCGTCACCGCATAAGACGAACGGCATCACTCCAGAGGGAGTGAAATCTAGAGTTCGACTAGCGCGCCCCTTTTGGGGGTGCGCTTTTCTTTTGCGGCCCGCTACGGCATAGGCCAGCGATGGCCGGTACATCCTCCTTCGACGTGATCATTCTGGGCGCCGGTGCGGCCGGTCTCTTCTGTGCCGGACGCATGGGACAGGCCGGGCTTAAAACCATCGTGGTTGATCACGCGGCGAAACCTGCCGAAAAGGTCCGTATCTCAGGCGGTGGGCGCTGCAATTTCACCAATATTCATACCGCGTCTGACCGGTTCATTTCGCAGAACCCGCATTTCGCAAAGTCGGCCCTGGCGCGCTACACGCCGACCGACTTTAT
>JAHJYW010000047.1 GCA_018827375.1 Alphaproteobacteria bacterium | reverse complement strand
TTTTCGTTGACATGGAAGTGTCATGAAACTATTGTGACAGTTATGTTACAGTCACGTTACAAATATATGTCAGTGTCGGCGCTAGCCTTTGCGGCGCTCGCATTTCCAGCCCTCGCCGGAACGTCGTCCTGCAATTTGTCTGACGGCCTGTCCATGGATCCGATCGCCTATCAGACCGAAGCGGATGCCTGCTTCGAGGGCCTGAACGGCGTCGACTATGACACCTATCTCGAACAACAGCTCGTCGATGCAACTGACGCCGTGCGCGCGGCCAATGGCGAGACCTCGCTCGAGCGCCTGCCGTCCCTCCTCCAGGCTGCCCGTATTCATGCCATGGACATGGCCGTTCGCGGCTATGCTGGCCATGACGATCTTGAAGGCCGCGACCACCTCGCGCGCATCCGCACTTTTGACCGCACAGTCCTGATCGGTGCATCCGGCGCGAATATCGTTATCGTCGATGGCGACATGGACGCCAAGGCGATCTTCAAGGCCCTGCGCAAGGACAAGGCCAATGTCGGCAACATGACCCGTGACGGCTTCAGCCACACGGCTGTCGGAATCGCCAAGGCACACGGCAAGACGTATGTCGTCCAGCTGTTCGCCCATGTGGACGGCCGTCTTGAATCACCCCTCCCCCTCGTCATCTCAGGTACGGAAGACATCCGCGCCGCCTTTGGTGACGACCGCCTCCAGCCTGTCGGCTGGCGTCTCACCAACGCGTCCGGCGAAACGATCACCAAGGGACTCGGCACGCGCATGAGCAATCCGCTCGCCAGCGGGCAACAGGCCTATCTCACGCTCGACGTGGCCTATCGCGCCAATGAATATGCCCTGCGCGGCCCGCTCGTTATCGGCCGCTAGTCCACCCAGCATCGTGCGACCCCCGGCCCGGCCCCGTCACAGGAGCCGGGCTTTTCATGTCTGCACAGCTGCACGGACCGGAACTATTGGAAAACGCGCCTGTTTGGCGCTAAGCAGCGAGCATGACCAAACGCAGATCCGCCTTCCTCATCGCCATGTCCGGTGGCTCCGGTTCCGGCAAGTCGACGCTGGCTGAAGCGCTGCTCGCGCATCTTGGCCCCGGCCAGGCCGTCATGTTCGGTGAGGACGCCTACTACCATCCCATGCGCCACTATGGTGATTACACGACCGAGGACGAGCGTCAGGCCATCATCGCTGGGGTCAACTATGACGATCCCATCTCCAAGGAAGTTGACCACCTCGTCCGCGACCTGAAGGCCCTCAAGGCAGGCCATGGCGTCGACCAGCCGATCTATGATTACGAACGGCATGACCGTAGCGAAAAGACACGCCGCATCGAGCCGGCGCCAATCCTGCTACTGGAGGGCATCCACGCTCTCTCCATGCCAAAGATCAAGTCGCTGATCGACCTGTCGGTCTATGTCGACACGCCGGACGACCTGCGCCTCGCCCGCCGAATCCGGCGGGACGTGATTGATCGCGGCCGCGAGGTCGACAATGTGCTCGAGCAATACATGTCTACCGTTCGCGCCGCGCACTATCGCTGGACCCATCCGGCCAAATTCGAGGCCAATCTCGTTATCGCTGACGAGGGCCTGCCGGCCTATGGCAACGTCCGCCCGAATGCCGAAGCCATCGAGCGTATGGTTGCTCCTGTACTCGAGCGGCTGCGCTCCCTCGGCGTGCTGGACGACAGGACCCGCCTCTAGCCCATATTGCTGAGAACGAGCGCGAGGATTAAACCGAGCGCCTCTGCAGGGTGTAAGACAGCCTCAAATTGGAATGTTCCGCTGCACAAAAAGCTGGGCCGCGCCTTTTGGTGCCGCTAGGCTTTCGCTCATGAGGCGAACCCTGTCCAAATGGCTGGCACTCGCAGGCGCCGGCATTCTCATGGCCAGCGCTGCACAGGCCTGCGACCTGCGCCTTGGCGCACGCGGCCAGAGCACGGCTGACTATGTTGAGACGGTGCGCCCCTGCCTTAAGCAGCTGCCTCCCGGCTACAAGTTTGACGCGAAGATGGAGGCTGGCTTCATTGAACGGATCAATGCCGAACGGGCAGCGCATGATCTCGCACCGCTCCAGCTACGCCCGGAAC
The DNA here is from genome assembly GCA_018827375.1 of Alphaproteobacteria bacterium. Taxonomy (GTDB): domain Bacteria; phylum Pseudomonadota; class Alphaproteobacteria; order Caulobacterales; family Hyphomonadaceae; genus Hyphomonas. The sequence continues at coordinate 59,951 of JAHJYW010000047.1, read as the reverse complement.
TCCTCGCCCCTGCCCGCTTCCAGAGCCTCGATATGGCCGCCAATCAATTCTTCGACCATCTCAGCCCCGATGGCCGCTCGCCGGGTGACCGGCTTACGGCGCTCGACAGGCGCGCCTTTGTGCAGCGTTCAGCCGAAAATCTGGCCATGCTCGAAATCGTCAAGGGTCGCTACAACTTCTCGAACAGCCTGCCCAAGCTCCACCAGAACCTGATGGACAGCCCCAGCCACAGGGCCAATATCCTGAATCCCGACCTTACCCATGTGGCCATCGGCGTAGTGGTTACGAAATCTGGCGTCTGGGCCACGCAAGTCTTCGCGAAACTCTCCGGCACGCTTAATGAAGACGTGCCCCTGCGCATGGTGTCCGGCCAGAGCCTGACAGAAGTGCCGTATCTCAGCGACTGGACCTTCCGGCATTTCGAGGCGGAAACCAGCCCGCACGCCTACACGCGGTTCAGGCAGACCCCGCGCGGCGCCATCGTCCCCGACGGCCTCAAGGGCGACGTGGACCTCGCCGCCTTCAGCATCCAGATGGGCGAAAAGAAAGGCATGATCTACTCGATCCGCCTTGCCGGGCCATCCGTCACGATCGTGAACTGAGGCCTATTCTTCCGGTATGTCCGGCACGCCGACGACGTGGAAGCCCGCGTCTACATGGATCACTTCGCCGGCAATCGAGCGGCCAAGCGGGGATAGCAGGTACAGCGCGCAGCCTGCGACGCCTTCCATGCTCGTATCTTCCTTCAGCAGCGACCAGTCACGGCCTGTGCCCATCAGGCCCTTGCCGCCCTTGATTCCCGCCAGTGACAGCGTGCGCATGGCGCCAGCCGAAATTGCATTGACACGGATACCTTGTGGCCCGAGGTCGCGCGCTGCATAGCGCGTGGAAGCTTCAAGCGCCGCCTTGGCCACGCCCATCACGTTATAGGACGGAACGGTCCGTTCGGCACCGAGATAGGTCATGCACATGATCGAGCCGCCATCCGGCATCAGCTCGGCGCCGCGGCGAGCGCAGTCGATGAAGGAATAGACCGAGATGTCCATTGCGCGGCGAAAGCCTTCGCGCGTCGTGTTGGCCACCATCGAGCCCTGCAGCTCGTCCTTGCCGGCAAAGGCAATCGAATGGACGAGGAAGTCGATCTTGCCCCACTTGGCTTTGATCTCGGCAAAGGCGGCGTCCATGCTCGCATCATCGGTCACGTCCGCAGCGATCATCGTGTCCATGCCAATGGACTCGAGCAGGGGGCGTACGCGGCGTTCCAGGCTCTCGCCCTGATAGGTGAAGGCGATCTCGGCGCCCTGCGCGGCCAGCTGTTTGGAAATGCCCCAGGCAATCGAGTTCTGGTTGGCGACGCCCATGACGATGCCGCGCTTGCCCTTCATCAGGTCACCGGACGGCAGGTTCCATTCTTCGGCCATGCGGGCCTCCTCATTGGCTGTTTTTCTGCCTTAGGGGCTAGGCGGACACGGTCAAACCGTCAAGCGCCGCACAGCGCAACCGATCCATGGGTTTAGCGTGCGATCAAGGGTTTCTGCGCGGTATATGCAGAGCCTTTTGCGGGTTTAAGTCGGGTTTTTTGCGCCTAAACCGGCGTAACTTGACCTGGAACCGTAAGGCCCACTTTCATGTCATTGGCCGTGTAGACGTGGCGCTCGTCGACGAACACATTGCCGTCCGCAATACCCAGAACCAGCTTGCCACGGCGCACGCGGTGAATGTCGATCTCGTAGCGCACCAGTTTGCAATCCGGCGTGATTTCGCCGGTAAACTTGACCTCGCCGACGCCCAGCGCGCGGCCCTTGCCCGGGCTGCCGGACCAGCCGAGCCAGTAGCCGACGGCCTGCCACATCGCATCTAGGCCAAGGCAGCCCGGCATAACCGGGTCACCAGGAAAATGGCACGCAAAGAACCAGAGGCTCGGATCGATATCCAGCTCGCCAATGATATGGCCCTTCCCGTAAACGCCGCCGTCCATGCTGATCTCGGTAATACGGTCCATCATCAGCATAGGCGGCGCAGGCAGCTGCGCATTGCCAGGGCCGAAATACCCGCCCTTGCCCGATTCGAGCAGGTCAGCCTTCGTATAGCTGGACTTCGGGGTGTGGTAATCGTGCGGACCGGACATCGCGGACTCTCCTGGAATATAGCGTAACCGCCTAACCACAGTGACCGGCCCGGCTTGTCAACCGCCAGAGCCACCCGGAATTACAGACCTGCCTCGCCCGTGTCAGCGCCCCATAGCGCTTCGCGCAGGGCCCAGCCGTGAAAATTCTGTACCTCGACCTCACACCATTTGACTTCGCACTCGCCGAGCCGCACCAGCACACCCGATTCCAGCGACGCAATTTCGGGGCTAGCCGCATCTGCTCCCTCATGAATAATGGTAGCCGATTGAACCATCGCCGCCGTGCCCGCTTCAAGCATCCGGGCATGCACCCATACTTCGTCGCCCGAGGGATCGCGTACACGACGCCAATCCCGGCTTTCCTTGATAATCAGAACCGGCAGGCCCTTGCGCTCATACCGCCAAAGGATTTCCTGATCCCTGCTCGGCCCTTTGCGACCGTTAACTGCGGCAAATTTGAGCACTTCAAAACGCGGGACAGCCTTGCCCGAAAACTGGCTGATACGCGTAACCTGCGGACCTTCGGCGGCAGCACAGCCGCCAAACAGGAAGATTCCAGTGACAAGGAGGGTTGCCCATTTCATGTGTAGGAGGCCAGACTCGCTGTTGAGAGGCTCACACTCTCACAACCAGATGAATCACGTGTAAAACAACAAACGTTGGCGTTCGCGGATCGCTCTGCTAAGCCCAAATAAAGAATTATGAGGGGCCAGATGCCAGCCAAGAAACTCAAGATCGTCGTCACACGCAAGTTGCCGGCCCCCGTCGAGCTGCGGATGAAGGAATTGTTCGACACCAGCCTGAACCAGGACGATCACGCCTTCACCCACGAAGAACTCGTCGCGGCCGTGCAGACCGCCGATGTCCTCGTGCCCACGGTGACTGACCGGATCGACAGCAAGGTCCTCGCCCGCGCAGGAGACCAGCTGCGTCTCATCGCCCAGTTTGGGGCCGGGGTGGACAATATCGATGTGCAGAGCGCCGTGCAGCGCGGCATTACCGTAACCAATACGCCGGGCGTGCTGACAGACGATACCGCGGATGTCGCCATGGCGCTGATCCTTGCGGTGCCGCGCCGCCTGCATGAGGGCGCACTGGTGATGGACAGTGGCGGCTTTGATGGCTGGACACCGACCTGGATGATGGGACGGCGCCTTGCGGGCAAGCGGCTCGGCATTGTCGGCATGGGCCGCATTGGCCAGGCCGTTGCGCGCCGCGCCAAGGCGTTCGGCCTCCAGATCCACTACCATAACCGCAAACCGGTCAGCCCGCGCACCGAGGAGCTGCTTGAAGCGACATATTGGGACAGCCTCGACCAGATGCTGTCGCGTATGGATATTGTCTCCATCAACTGCCCGCACACCCCGGCAACCTTTCACCTGATGAATGCGCGCCGCCTCGACCTGATGAAGCCAGAAGCCTACCTCATCAACACGGCACGCGGTGAGGTGATCGACGAAGCGGCCCTCGCACGGGCCCTGAAGGCCGGCAAGATTGCTGGCGCGGGCCTCGACGTATTCGAGCGCGAGCCTGCGGTGAGCGAAGACCTTCTAGGCCTGCCAAATGTGCTTCTCCTGCCGCACATGGGCTCAGCCACGATCGAAGGCCGCAGCGAGATGGGCGAGAAGGTCATTATCAACATCAAGACCTTCGCCGATGGGCACCGTCCACCGGATCGCGTTATTCCTGCAATCCTCTAGGCACGCAGCCTCAGCGCGACAGCGAACAGGGGCGACAGTCCGGCCACAAGCGCCTTCTCCAGCGGACCTTTCGCAAACTTGCGGAAATAGCGCGTCAGGCTTTGCGCCTTGTGCGCCTGAACAACGCTGGAAGGGGCGTCCGATGTCGCGCCATAATGCAGGGCCCCAGCCAGCGGCTGGTAGATGACCGATCCGCCAGCCTCGATCACCCGGCGGCATAGATCAACATCCTCGACGTGCAGGAAGTAATCCTCATCAAAGCCGCCGATGTCATGGAACGCATCTCGCCGCATCAGAAAGAACGCCCCCGAAACCGCCCCAACTGTAATCGGTGCCTTCGGAGCCGGCTCCCCCTCCAGAGTCCATTTGCCTAGCCCGAGCGCCCGCGCAAACGTAAGCGTATTGCGACGGCAGCCACGCTCTTCGTGCCCCTGCAAATCGAAGATCTTGCCACCGACCAGAGCGGGTTCGGGTTGCGCCTGCATAGCTGCCAGCATTGGGCCAACAGAGCCCCGCCGGATGACGGCATCAGGGTTGATGACGAGGACAAGCTCACCGAGTGCGCTTGCTGCCCCCCGGTTCACGGCGGTTCCGAAGCCCGGATTATCGCCTATCCGAATGAGGCGGGCCTTGTCTGTCCGCTCAATGAAACTGTCGATCCATGCCTCTGCTTCCGGTGCGTTTCCATTATCGACCAGGATGATCTCGGCAATGTCGGAATCTGATTTCAGCGCGTAGAGGCATTCCTGCAGGCGCGGACCAGTATAATAACTCACGACAATGGCTGAAGTCGTTGGCACGCCGCTCACAGCGAAGTCCGCTCCCGCCGCGCAAGCAGGATGATCCCGCACACGGCCAGTATGATACTTGCCCAGAAGGAATCATTCCACACGTTGTAGGAAAAACTGAACAGGCTGACGACAACCCCTATTAGGCCCGCAATGGCATAGCGGATATCGGTCCTGAACGTCTCGGGGGCCGGCAAGCGAAAGCCGATAACGACGAGTGTCAGACCCGTCAGGACCGCACCGATGAGGCCCGTCTCTGCCCATATCTGCAGTGCCATATTGTGGGGATGCCCGGGAACAACCGGGTAGACTGACCAGAAGTCGGGCAACTGGGCCAGCCAGGCAGGATGGTCGGCATATGTGTCGCGCCATGTTTTGGAGGCCCCGATACCATGCCCGATAATCGGCTTTTCGACTGACTTGCTGATAACCAGCTGCCACGACCAGACCCGCGACTGGAACGACGCGGGAAGCTCGATACCGAGCCGCGACACAAGATTAACCGCTGAGCCGATCAGCACCGGAGCTGAGGCGATATAGGCCGCCACCATGCACAGCAACCAACGGTATCCGGTTTTCGGCGCCAGAGTTGCGACAGCCGCGGCGGCGAGCATGAAGGCAATGCCGATCAGGGCCGAATCCGTATCGTCATAAATCACGCTCACAATGCTGGCGAGAACCAGTCCGGCCGTCACCACCCGCCACTTCCATCCCGGCCGTGCGACGAGGTAGGCCAGCAAGATCGGCAGCACGATCATGAAGGCGTTGGCATTGCGCGCAATGTTTTGCGCGCCCTTCGCCTGTTCCAAGGGGTCAGCGCCGTAAATCATGGCCACGACAGGACCGCCGATCACGGCGCTCGCGGCCACAAGAAGGCCCTGAACAGCGAAAGCACCCAGCATGACCCGCGCAGAGCGCTGCGCTGTTCCCTGCCTGATCTGCAAGGCGCCGGCGACGGCAATCATGCCGAACAGAGCGGTTAAAAGGATTCGCACACCGGCAGCACGGATCGCAAAATCACCTTCAAGCAAGTGGCCCGAAATAAACCCGCGCGATGCGGGCGACCAGACATCGCTCAATGCGGCCCAACCCACAAAGACGAGCGCCATCAATGCATAGACTGCAGGTGGCATTTTCGGTCGCGCAACAGCGAGCGCTGGCAGCGCAGCAATCGCCAGGAGCGGCCCATAGCCTTGTGCGCCAAGCAGTCCGATGACAGGCCAGAGCACGAACGCGGCGGCGAGAATGGGCGCATATGACATGCAGTTTACTTTGTCGCCAACGCTCTGACTTGTCACGAGTCCTTGATCACATGTCCCGCTTCAGATCAGGCGCGAGGGCCTCAAGCGCCAGATTGATAACAGCGTCATCGAGGCTGATCATTTGCTGGCCCTGGCTGCCGAGGCGGCGAAGCGCCAGCGTTCGCTCATCCGCTTCCCGACCGCCGACAACTGCGATGATCGGCACTTTCTGCACCGAATGCTCGCGGACCTTGTAATTGATCTTCTCGTTGCGCAGATCCGTCTCGACTCGCAGCCCGGCCTTGCGCAGGGCGGCGGCCGCTTCAAGCGCATAGTCGTTCGCCGCGTCCGTAATGGCCGCCACCACGATCTGAACAGGGGAGAGCCAGAGCGGGAAGGCCCCGGCATAGTTCTCGATCAGGATGCCCATGAACCGCTCGAACGTACCGAACACAGCGCGGTGCAGCATGACCGGGCGGTGCTTGGCGCCATCCGACCCTGTGTATTCCGCGTCGAGCCGTTCCGGCAGCACGTAGTCCAGCTGGAACGTGCCGCACTGCCATGTCCGGCCAATGGCGTCCGTCAGGTGGAATTCGAGTTTCGGGCCATAGAAGGCGCCTTCGCCTTCCGCGATCTCGAACTGCATGCCGGCAGCTGTCAGCGCATCGGCCAGAGCCTTCTCGGCCCGGTCCCATGTTTCGTCCGTACCGGCACGCAGCTCAGGCCGCGTTGCCAGCTTGTAGGAAATCTCCGACAGGCCGAAATCGCCATAGACGCGCTCGAACAGTTTCAGGAAGCGGAGCGTCTCGTCCGCAATCTGGTCCTCGCGGCAGAAGATATGCGCGTCATCCTGCGTCATCTGACGCACGCGCATAAGGCCATGCAGGGCGCCATGCGCCTCGTTGCGGTGACAGCACCCGAACTCCGCCATGCGGATCGGAAGATCACGATACGAGCGCTGCCCGTTTTTGAAGATCTGCACATGTGCGGGGCAGTTCATCGGCTTCAGCGCCATGAGGTCGCCATCACCTGTCAGGATCGGCGCATCATCATCCGTGGACGGGATCTCGTCCGGTACGACAAACATGTTCTCGCGGAATTTCGACCAGTGGCCCGACTGCTCCCAGAACACCGAGTTCAACAGCTGCGGCGTCTTCACCTCGACATAGCCATCGGCATCCTGCTGGCGGCGGATATAGGCCTCCAGCTGGCGCCAGATCATGAAGCCTTTCGGGTGCCAGAAGACGGAACCCTGCGCTTCCGGCTGGAAGTGGAACAGGTCCAGCGCCGCGCCAACCTTGCGGTGGTCGCGTTTCTCGGCCTCTTCCAGGCGTTCGAGATGGGCCTTGAGGTCTTTCTCGTTGCCCCAAGCCGTTCCGTACATGCGCTGCAGCATCTCGTTCTTGGAGTCGCCGCGCCAATAGGCGCCGGCCAACTTCATCAGCTTGAACGCCTTGGGCAGCTTGCCCGTCGATGGCAAATGCGGCCCGCGGCAAAGGTCGAACCAGTCGCCCTGACGGTAAAGCGTGATCGCTTCGCCCGGCGGGATGATGTCGTCGATGATCTGCGCCTTGTAGTCTTCGCCAATCTTCCGGAACATCGAGATCGCCTCGCCCTTGTCCCAGACTTCGCGAATGATCGGGTAATCAGCGTCGACTATATCGCGCATCTTGGCTTCGATCTTGTCGAAATCCTCCGTCGAGAACGGCGTCTCGCGGGCAAAGTCATAGTAAAAGCCATCATCGATCACGGGGCCAATCGTGACCTGTGTATCGGGATAGAGCGCCTGCACGGCCTGGGCCAGCACGTGCGCTGCATCATGCCGAATCAGCTCGAGGCCTTCAGCGTCATTCGCTGTCACGATTTCCACGCGCGCATCGCCGTCCAGCGGGCGCGTCAGGTCGCGCAGCTCGCCATCGACACGGGCGGCAATCGCCTTCTTGGCCAGGGAATTCGAGATCGAACTGGCGACGTCCAACGGGCTCGCGCCCTCTTCAAACTCACGCACCGATCCATCGGGCAGGGATACTTTGATCATGTTTCAGTCTTCTTCAGCGGTCTGGCGCACGGGGCGCGGCAAAGTCTTGTTCCGAAAGGCCTGCCTGCGGCGGTGTGCTTAGCGCGAGTTCGCTAAAAATCCCACCCCATTCAAGGTGGCGATTACATCAGGCTGGCGGGCCGGGGTTCTGGGGGAGTGTACCGGGTACATGAGACGTGAAGCGCGCACAGCGGCGCAGCCTCGCGGGGGTCATGTACCCCGGCGGGTTCGCGTGGTCAGGCCGCTGGGCAGCAGGAGACGGTTCGAACATGTCATCGGGCAGGCTTATCTCACGCTTCCGGCGGGTTTTCAATTGCCTGGTTCGGGAAGGGCCTGCCACCCGTTTTCCAGTCGCCATAACGCCACGGCTGCCAGGCAGGCACGTCCGGTTTCGTCTCGGGTGCCGGATCATATCCGAAACTGCCGCCCGGCCGGCACCGGATGAACCGCGCAATAGCCATCCATCCCCCCGGCCACCAGCCATGGCGCGCCACACATTCGGCGCCATATTCACTACAGGTCGGCTTATGCTGGCAACGTGCACCCGCGGCGTAGAAAACCAGCGAAAAGCTGGCCTTGTAGATGCGCAGCAGCACGTAGGCCGTCTTGCGGCGCATTCCACTCATCCCTGAGGTGCCTGAACGGATTCGAGCCCCCGAGCCGCGCGCGCCTGCTCAATCGCCGCCACAGCGGCCTCAAAGGCCAGCAGCGTGCTTGTGTGACGCGGGGGATAGTCAGCAACGGCCTGCAGGTGCCGCAATTCCCAGAACCGGCCTTCCGGTGGAGAGCCCTTGTCCTTCAGCATCGCCTTCAGGGAATCGCGTGCAGCGACAACTTCATCCACATGCGCTCCGAGGGCATATTCCGACAGGATCGCCGTTGAGGCCTGCCCCAGCGCGCAGGCTTTTGGGTCGACCGCGATGGCGGCGACATGGTCTCCGCTCTCGTCCAGCCGGATCTCGACATGTACCGTCGATCCGCAGACGCGGGAAACCTTCAGCACAGAGGCCTCGGCGCCTTCAAGCGTGCCGACATGCGGGATGTTCGCTGCCAGTTCCAGAATACGATTGTGATAGAGTTCGCTCATCACGCAAACAGATGGCCTTGGGCGGCCCTGATGACAAGCAGCACTGCCAGAGGCCGACAAAAAGAGGCCGCCCTCAACAGGTGTGAAGAGGACGACCTTTAAAGAATTTGGTGCATTGAAACGGGGGTTCTAGGCCCGAGACCCATTCGTCACATGCACCGCCCTGCCCGGTCAATTTAACGATCCGTCAGGATACCGCTCTCATGCGACATCAACTGTGATCGATACGATTTCGGCAACCATGGGCGCGCCATCCAGCTTCTGCTCAAGCGCGGCAAGCTCGGATTCAAGCGTCTCCGCTGGCACCTTGCGCTCCAGAACGCGTGTGCGTCCGTCATGATCAATGAATTCAGCGCGCAGGACCAGAAAATCAGATTGCTGAGTCTGGGCCGCTTCGGTGAAAGCTACCGGCGCACCGGCAACCTGATAGCTGTCATGCGCCAGGTTCAGCACGCCCTTGCCGGCATGGTAGACGCCCTTCCCGGCCAGTTTCCCACCCGCCCAGGCGACCTTCACAGGCACGGAAACAGCCGTCTTGGCCACTTTCGTCGCGACGCATCCGGGAAGCAGAAGGAGGGCGAAACAGAGAACGAGAACGCGCAACATCAAAAAAGGGTCTCCCGGCTGACCGGAAGACCGGAAGACCCTAGTTGAGAGTGTACCGACGGACCAGTGCGCCTTCGCACGGGCCGCCGGAGAAGCGGTGATGACGCCTGAATACACTATCACCCCCAACGCCGCGTTCTGTTCACCACGTGAATTTCGATGAAATTTGCGGATGCCCTAAAGGCGCCGCCAGGTCGATCCGACTGCGCCGTCCATGATTTCCACGCCTTCAGCCGCCAGTTCATTCCGGATCCGGTCGGCCTCCGCCCAGTCTTTCGCGGAACGCGCATCGATCCGCGCCTGTACAAGAGCGTCGATACGGGCATTGCCGTCGCTGTCATCGCCCTGCTCCCAATCCTTCGGCGTCTGGGTCAACAGGCCCAGCAGCGCCCCGGCTGCCAGCAGGTTCGCGCGTGCGTCTGCCATGGCGTCCCGGTCCTTGTGATCTGCCGCCGAGTTCGCTTCGCTGGCAAGGCGCGAAAGCTCGGCCAGGGCTTCAGGCGTATTGAGGTCATCGGACAGGGCCTTCAGGACGCCCTTGTCGCGCCCGCTGCCACCTTCCGCGTCCCATACGCGGCGCAAGGCCCCATACACGCGGTCGAGCGTCGTCTTGGCCTGCTTCAGCAGGTCCTCGTTCCAGTCGAGCGCAGCGCGGTAATGCCCGCTCAGCATGGCAAAGCGCAGCACTTCACCCGGCCATGTCTTCAGCAGGTCATGGATGAGCACGACATTGCCGAGCGATTTGGACATCTTCTCTCCGCCCATGTCGAGGAACCCATTGTGCATCCAGTAATTGGCCATCACCTGCCCGTGTGCGCATTCCGACTGGGCGATCTCGTTTTCATGGTGCGGGAACTGAAGATCAATTCCGCCGCCATGAATATCGATCGTCTTGCCAAGGTGCTTGGCCGCCATGGCGGAGCATTCAATATGCCAGCCTGGCCGCCCACGGCCCCACGGGCTGTCCCAGATCGCGTCTTCCGGCTCGCCCGGCTTGGCAAACTTCCAGAGCGCGAAATCGGCCGGATCGCGCTTGTCGGTCTCGACCTCGACTCGGGCCCCAGCTTCGTTATCTTCCGGCTTGCGGCCCGACAGCTTGCCGTAATCCGGCATCGAGCCGACCGCGAACCAGACTCCCTGCTCGCCGACATAGGCGTATTTCTTGCGCACCAACTTCTCGATGATCTCGATCATTTCCGGCACATGGCCCGTCGCCCAAGGCTCGACGGTTGGCGCAGCAACGTTCAGTGCGGCCACGTCTTCATTGTAGATTTTCGCAAATTTGTGCGTGATCGCCTCTATGGGCTCGCCCGTTTCCAGCGAGGCCGCAATGATCTTGTCCTCGATGTCCGTGATATTGCGCGCATAGACGATGGACTTCGCGCCATACTGGCTGGCCAGCACGCGGCGCAACACATCAAACACGATTGGCGGGCGAGCATTGCCGATATGGGCATAATTATACACAGTCGGACCGCACACATAGAGCGTCACGCGAGCCGGATCTTGCGGTTCAAACACGCGTTTTGCGCGGGCAGCGGTATCGTAAATGCGAAGAGTCATGGAATTTCGGGCTCGAACGGAAAAAGAGGTAAAATCAGCGCCCTGCAGCAGGGCCGGATGCCCTAATGGGCACTAGTTGCATTAACAGCAACAGCCTTTTGGCAATACGAGCAGGGTCCGAAACAGCTTCATGACGGGGCGAATACCACCGTCCCCCGGTGGGGGCAACGTGATTCCGGTCAAGCATTTACTCTGCGTCACCGCAGAATTTTCTGGAAACGCTTCATTTGCCAGCCTATCTAGTCATGCATCGCCCTGAGGGTATCAACTCGGGCGGGCGTTAAGTCCGGGCAGGGGGCCATCCGGTTTCCCAGACCAAGCCTCGGCTCGACCTCCGTCCCTCAGTCGAAGGACACAAGAAACATGGCAATGGACGCCATCACGCCCAAGAATGACAAGTCGCGGGGGGAACCCCTCGTTCGCCCGACCGTGCAGGAGGCTGAAGAAGCCGTTCGCACACTCATTGCCTGGGCCGGAGACGACCCCCGCCGTGAAGGCCTGCTCGACACCCCCAAGCGTGTCGTGAATGCCTACAAGGAATGGTTTTCGGGCTATGACGAAGACCCGATCAAATACCTCTCACGCACCTTCGAGGATGTGCAGGGCTATGACGACATCGTCATCCTGCGCAATATCGACGTGGAGAGCCATTGCGAACACCACATGGCGCCCTTCATCGGCAAGGCCTTCGTCGCCTACAAGCCGTCGGACGCTGTGGTCGGCATTTCGAAGCTCGCGCGCGTGGTCGAAATTTTCGCCAAGCGCCTGCAGACGCAAGAAACCATGACAGCGCAGATCTGCGATGCGATCACGGAAAGCCTCGCCCCCATGGGTACGGCCGTCCTGATCGAGGCAGTCCATGAATGCATGTCGACGCGCGGTGTCCACCACAAGGACGTCACTACGGTCACGACCCAGTTCACGGGCGTCTTCAAGTCGGACGTCGACCTGCGCAACCGCTTCCTGCGCTCTGCCAATCAATAGGCAGCAATACACTCAGACGTGATATTCAAGGAGGCGCTCGTAAATCACGAGCGCCTCTTTTTCAATTTCGGCCGCCTCACCCGACAGGACCGGCAATGGCCCTGCCTCGGCGCCAAAGCCTTCCGAATGCCAAACGGCGTCATACCAGTGCGGAGCCCAGGCGCCGTCCTCGGGCTTCGCTCCCGGCGCCCAAGACAGCATGGCCGCATCCCAAGGAATACCGACCGCAACGCACAACCGCTCGAGCACTGCCGCCGGATCGGCAAGGATATGATCTGAATCCACGACCGGCGGCGTCTTGCCCGTTCGCGCTGATATCGCGTCGAACAGGCGCGCCTGTTGAGGAAATCCGATGGCCTCAAGACTTATCGCATCCATCTTGCGCGCATAGGACGCTATCACCCGCGCGGGATGGCGAATGAGAAAGGCATGCTCACAGGCCCCCGCCCACTCCAGCGGGAAATCCTCAAGCATATGATGCGTCATCTGCTTCTGGTATTGCACCGTCTTGCCCTCGGGCAGAGGGGCGAGCAACGTTTCAGCGACCGAGGCCGGATCGGCTGGCTGGCTGGCTAGAATTTCGCCCTGCATCGGATGCACCTCCTCGGCAGCCACCAGCCAGGCCGCATAGTAGGGTTCATCCACAGCCACACAATCGGCGCGGGCGCCAAAGCTGCGCATCATCGTGGTGGACATGTTGCGTGGGCCCGACCACATGGCAATCCTGCGAGCAGAACTCATGAAATTGGCGTCAGGCTATTGGCGGCAAGCTGCTTGTAGAGCGTGCTGATACGCTGGCTGACTGGCCCGCCGACATACTCGATGGTGCGCCCATCGACCTCACGCACGGGCGTCAGCCCGGCAAAGGTGCCCGTGATGAATGCTTCGTCAGCGGAGTATACATCAAACAGTGAGAACCGTTTTTCAAAGACCGGAATACCCGCCTCGCGACAGACCCGGATGATATTGCCGCGCGTGATACCACCGAGGCAGTATTCCGGTGGACTGGTCCAGACTTCTCCGTCACGAACAATGAAAAAATGTGTCGAGTTACATGTCGCGACAAAGCCATCCGGATCCAGCATGAGCGCCTCGTCGGCACCGGCCTTGTCGGCCTGGATACAGGCCATGATACAGTTAAGCTTGGAATGGGAATTTAGCTTCTGGTCCTGCTCGGCCGGGCCGGTACGGCGCACATGGACCGTGAACAGGGTCACACCTTTGGCGATGATCTCCGGCACAGGTGTCTTGTACTCCGGGATAATAACGATGGTGGCATTGCCAATCGTAAAGCGCGGCCCCTGATAAGGCGTCTTCTTGATCCCGCGCGTAACCATCAGGCGAATATGCACGCCATTCGTCATGCCGTTCGCCTTGAGGCAGTCCATCAGGCGCGCCGTCAGCTCGTCCTTGGTCAGACCAATATCCATGTCGATGGTCTTGGCGCCAGCATAGAGCCTTTTGAAATGCTCTGGCAGGAAGGCCACGCCTCCGTTCGAGACACGCATCCCTTCCCACACGCCGTCGCCCAGGATGTAACCGCTATCAAAGACCGAAACGACTGCTTCATTTCGCCGTTTCATCTCGCCATTCACGGAGATTAGCACATCTGCATTGCGTGGATCGGCAACATAGTCATGCACGCCGTGTGCATCATCTTCCATATTATTCATCAAGCATGTTTCCCGAAGGGTGTGTCCAACCATTCCACGATGTCGGCCACAACAGCATCCGTACCTGGTTCATCGACAATCCAGTGCGCATTGTCAGGATACTCAAAGAAGTCCCCCGGCACCGTTGCGCGCGCGTATTTTTCGCCCACCTTGCGCACGGCGCTGGCGGGCGTTGCCCTGTCCTGCGACGCAGCAATCGTCAGAGTCGGGATCGTCACCAAGCCCTCGTCCACTTCAACACCATCAGTGATGTCGCCATATACCTGGCCGGAATCATATCGCGCAGCCGCATAGATTTCGTCGTGACGGCGCCGCGGTACGCAATTCAATACGCCGAACCGAAAGCCCGACCGCCACACCTTGTAAGCTTTCTTCCGATTGCGCGTCAGGATTATATTGAGAAACGTATAGATGACAGAAAAGCCAATCTCTGCGCATTCCTTGGGCTGCGCTGGCGTTAGAAAAACGGCCTGCGATACGACACCCCGTTCGGCCAGGCACTGCGCGATAAGCCCACCCATGGAGTGTCCGATAACGGCAGGCTTCTCGCCCGTATTCTTCTCAAGATTCCTGGCTGCCTCAACCATCGCAGCGACATAATCGTCAAAGCCAAGGTCCGGAAGGCTTGCCGGCGGATTATCCAAGGTACGCTGGTCTGGAAACAGGGTGGGCGCTTCGCAAGTCCAGCCTGCGGCCTCGAATCCGGGACGCATACGGTCCCAAGCATCAGCGCCGCAACCGATCCCGTGGATCATCAAAAGGGATTTCGGCATGCATCGCTCCCTTAGCCCTGGACAGTTTTGCCGCCATGTACAGGTTCAGCCCAGCTTTTGAATCGTACCGCTACTTCGGAATAGACGAGACGCTTGAAGGGTACAACCAGCCCAGGGGTTTCTTCCAGTCTTGCCCAGCGCCACGCATCGAACTCCGGCGTATGCCGGTCGAGGCGCACATCACTGTCGGACCCCTTGAAGCGAAAAGCGAACCATTTCTGCCGTTGGCCGATAAACGGACCGGGCAGGCGCTTCTTCATATCCGGCGGAAAATCATAGTACAGCCAGTCACTCGTCTCCTCGAGCACATCCACCAGCTTTTCGGGAACACCGATTTCTTCTTCAAGCTCGCGTAAGGCGCCGTCGCGGGGTGACTCGCCCTTGTCGACGCCGCCCTGTGGCATCTGCCACTGGAACGCCCCACGTCCGTTTATCCTGCGGCCCACAAAGACATGGCCCGCTTTGGAGAAAAGGGCGAGCCCGACATTCGGACGATAGCGTTCAGGATCGATAATAGATGTTTTCACCCGGCAGGGTTTACAGGAGCCTGCGACTTGCTGCCAGTGCGCATACGCTCTGCATCAACCAATTCTGCGGGTGTGGTGCCCACGAGTGCTGAAACAGGGGCCAGAAGGATGCCTTTTGGGCCAAGTTCACTGGTCCAGATCTTCACCATTTCGATCGTGATCGGGAAAGCGTAGCCTGTACCCATGGACGCGCCACTCTGCTTGGCGATGGTCTCAAGTTCCATCAGCTCCAGATTGATGTCATCGGCCGTCAGCTTGGTATCGATGGGCGAAGCGGCCTTGGCATACCGCACCCGTGTCTCGTCGGCCACCTTGTCCAGGCTGGCCTCTTCAAGGCTACCATCCTCGACCAGCGCGACACCTCGCTTGCTCAGAACATCAAGTACAGGGCGCACAGCAGTGGCATCTTCCGCGAATTTCGCGCCCTGATAATTGATCACCCCGAAGTACCCGGATGCCCGCCCCAACAGGGCATTCAGCCGCGGTACGTTCACATCCGCAGAGCGCCCGGAAAGCAGGGTCTGCGGGTGCATCCTCATGCGGCCATAGTCATAATTTTCCATTGGCAGCTCGATCAGCACTTCATGACCCGCCGCACGGGCACGATCGATCCAGTACTGAAGGCGCGAAGTATCCGGCGCAAAGGAGAGCGTCACTTCAGGCGGCAATTCATCAATTGCCGATTTCGTATGCGTTGCGTTGATACCAAGGCCGCCGACAACCAGCGCAACGACCGGCTTCTTGCCCGGATTGGCGAATGGTCGGGCATACGCCTCGGCTGGTATCCGGCCGTCTGCTGCGATGCGCGGCAGACGCAAGCCGTTTACGGTCTCTGTCATCCCTGAAATCGGGGCATCATCAAGCGAGACGATCGACGTCACTTCGCCATATGATTCACCCGGCTTGACGAGCTTGCCATTGATACGGACGCCTACGCCCTCGGCATCAGCCATGACATCATCAGACGGTCCGCCCGTGCCGGTCGCTTCCGCGCCATCCGCGTAAACCACGCCCAGGCTTGGCTCATCACCACTTTCAACTTCCGCATAGCCGTCTGTATCGACCTGCGGCTGCATTGCCATGTCGGATCCATCGGTCCTGAGACGGGTTTTGAGTTCCGGTTTCGCCTCATCGACGACCTCGAATAGGGCCAGCTGCTGGCGTGGGCCTGCTGCTGAGGGGTCGCCCGAGAACTGGATGCCCGCACCAAGCGCGCCCGCAAGTCCTCCGAACACCAGAAGACTCAGACCTGCATGAACAAGTCCGGTCCGCAGAGGAGACGGATCAGCGTCTCTCCGATAAGGCATGGGGCGACCTCATGTAATCAACAAATTAAATCCTGAACGACCATAGATGCCGCAATCTGGTTAACGAGTTACGAATATTCGTTAACCGGCCCGCTGAAATGCACTGGCAGTTACAGTGCCTTCCTTGAGCATCTGCACGGCCCGCTCAAGCTGGAAGTCCTCGCCCTTGTAGTCTTCCGGCGGCTGCTCGTCCGGCATCTTCATCTCATGCCGGGTTTCGCCGTCTTCATTGGCCAATGCATGCGGCAGATCGGCTTCCGACCAGCGCTTGATCTTGGCCAGCTCTTCTTCGGTGAGACGGCTGTTCGTGATCTCGATATCGGGATCAATGCCAAGCGCCTGGATCGAACGGCCCGATGGCGTGTAATAGCGAGCAGTTGTAAGGCGGATCGCACCGCGGTCTGCGCCCAATGGGATAACTGTCTGGACAGATCCTTTGCCGAAGCTGGTCGTGCCGATAATGGTCGCGCGTCCGCGATCCTTGAGGGCACCCGCGACGATTTCGGACGCCGACGCCGAACCACCATTGATCAGCACGATAACCGGTACGCCCTTGAACACTTCACCCGTGCGCGCATTGTAGCGCTCCACATCCGATGCCCTGCGGCCTTGCGTCGAGACGACTTCACCACCCGAAAGGAACATGTCGGACACCGACACGGCCTGGTCGAGCAAACCGCCGCCATTATTGCGCAAGTCGACGATCAGCCCCTTCGGACGGCCGCCGGTGGCTTTTGAAATGCCTTCGATGCCTTCTTCGAGCAGTAGCGTGGTACGCTCGTTGAAGCTCGAAATCCGCAAATAGCCAACGTCGTTCTTTTCCATTTTCCAGGTGACGGACTTTTGCTCGATCACTTCGCGCATCAGTGTCACATCAAACGGATCCTCGCCTGCGCGAAGGATGGTGATCAGGATGTCCGTGCCCTTTTCGCCGCGCATTTCCTTCACGGCATCATTGAGGGTTTGACCGATGATTGGCTTACCATTGATGGCGGTGATCAGGTCGCCAGGCTGGATGCCAGCGCGGGCCGCAGGCGTTCCGTCCATTGGGGAGATGACTTTTACAAAGCCATCTTCCATCGTGACCTCAATGCCAAGACCGCCATACTCGCCGGAAGTCTGCACCTGCATGGAGCGGAAATCGTCGGGATTGAGATAGCCGGAATGGGGGTCGAGCGAGGTGAGCATGCCATTGATGGCAGATTCCATCGCGGCTTTCTCGTCGACCTCAACAACATAGTCCTGACGTGCGCGCGCGAGAATCTCGGCAAAGAGCTCAAGCTGCTGGTAGGTCACCATCCGCGAATCGGCAGGCTTTTCCTGTGGCCAGGCAAGTGCGGAGAACCCGACCGCTGAACCACCCAGAACGATGCCAAGGGCGGCACCTGTCAGCAGTGAACGCATATTCCAATCCTCCGTCATGCGTGACCTCATCTGTCACTCGGCAACCATTGTGCCGGATTCATTACCTTGTCGCCAAGCCTTAATTCCATATTCAGCTCTGGTGGCGGATTTGCCCTGTCCGGCATGCGCCCGACAGGTTCGTTCGCGGAGACTGACTGGCCTTCGGTGACATAGATCCGGCTCATACCTGTAAGAATAACATGGTATCCGTCACTTGTGCGCAAAATTAACATTGATCCATAGCTGCGGAATGGGCGCGCGTACTCGACCTTTCCATCGGTCGGCGCGACCACCTGGGCGGCCTGTCTTGTCGAAAAAGTGATCCATTCCGTCTTGCCGCCAGTCGGCATCTTGTCACCGAACCCATAGACTACGTTGCCAGCTGTCGGCTGGATCAAACCTCCCAGCGCCGCCTTGCCGAGTGGGCGTGGCGCCGGCGTGCGCGATGGCGCTTGCGAAGGGGCTTTGGGACGGGAAACAGACGATGAAGTCGATGCCAGCGTCGGACGCAGTTTTGGCTTAACACCAGGCGCAGAAGGCGCATCGGACTCCAGCGCCGAAAGCAGCTCGCGCAGTGTCTCCGCCTTGCGGCCAAGTGTATCGGCCCGCTCCTTCAGCACATTGATATCGCCGGTAATGTCCTCGAAGCTGCCACGCTTGGCGGCCGCCAGCTGCTCGATCTCCACCCGCTTTACGGCCAGTGTCGCCTCTGCTGCTTCCAGCCGCGCACGCTCGCCGCGCATCTGCCTTTCGAGCTGGTTCAGTTCGTCAATTTCGGCAGAGAGCGTATCTGAGCGCGCCGCAAGGCGCGGAGTCATCTCACTCATCAGGATTGCCCGGCGAATCGCTGTGTTGGCCTTGCCTGGCGACACGATCAGCGCGGGGGGACGCCGCCGGTTGGAGGCAGCAAGGGCAGCCAGCATATCTTCAAGCGCCTGCCGGTCCTCCAGCAGCGCGGATTGCGCGACCATCCGGCGCGTCCCGAGATCGATCAGGGCTTTCTCGGACGATGCGGCCTGCTCCTCGCGACGACGCGACTCCATTGCCGCAGAAATCAGCCTGCTGTCGATCTGCCTGAGGTCTGTCTCGGTTTCCTGGCCTGCTGTCTGAAGCGCCTCAAGCCTTGTGATCGCTGCCTGACGTTCGGACTCAAGCGCATCGAGATCCTCACGCGTAAAGGTCGCCGGCGCCGCTGCAATCAGGGCAAGGGCGGCGCAGGACAGAATAAACGGGCGAAGAACAGGTCGCATGACGGTCATTCATGCCATGCGAGCATGACCCGGACATTAACCAAGCGCCACAAGCATGCGTTCGAGGCCCGACACTTCGTCCGCGATCAGGGCGCAAATGATACCATGCCCGGCTGCGTCGAAAGACGGATGAGCGAGCACAGCATGACCAACCACTTGCACGATCCGTCGACATCCCCGCATCACGCTCTCATTATCAGCCTGTCCTCCACCGGTCCAGCCGTGCACCACGCCGTTTCGATAGGTCACAACATGTTCGATCTGGCGCACCTGGGATGCCGTCAGCTCCAGCCTTTCTGGCGTATTGAGATAGTCCAGTGACCGGGCCCGGCGCAGCAGCAAGGCCACCGGCGCAAAGCGTTCCAGCGTCGATGGATCAATGACATCTGCCGCATCGGCACTTTCATAGCCGCTCAGGGCCGCAACCAACGCCCCCTGCAGGGCGATAACCATGCCGACTGCAGTCCACCGCAAGCGTTGTGGGTCTGCTTCAATCCCTGCCGCTTCTCGCCGCGCCATGCGCAACGCTTCATGCACCGCGTCAAGGCTCGCCGTAATCCGCGCCTGCCGATCCGGCATGCCTATTGGTCTGTCATCTCAGGCTCGGCTGCCTTGCGGAAGTTCCAACCGGTCTCAGCGGCAAGATAAGTCAACGCCGCATAAGTCGCCACGTTCTGCCGGAACGCCTCTGGATCAATCTTGTCAAATGTATCATCCGGCGTGTGGTGCAGGTCGAAATAATCAGTTCCGTCCTGGTCCGGCGAGATGGCGGGCACGCCAAGATTTCCGAGAACGGAAACGTCTGAAGCGCCTTTTGAACTATTGTCACCGGGGATGATTCCGAGGGGCGCTACAAGATCCTGCATCGCCTTGGCGTAAGCCATCGCGCCATCGCCAAACCCAGTCGTCAGGCGCCAGACACGGCCTGCCCCGAAATCACTCTCAGCAACAAGAACGTGGTTTTCCAGCTCATCTGCATGGGCCTCGCCATAGGCCTTGCCACCAAACAGGCCAACCTCTTCAGAGCCATAGAGCACGACACGAATTGTCCGCCTGGGCTTCAGGGGCAGGTCCTGGATCAACTTCGCCGCCGCAACAACGATTCCGCAGCCTGCGGCATCATCAATGGCGCCAGTGCCAAGGTCCCAACTGTCCAAGTGACACGCAATCAGAACGATCTCGTCCTTCAGGCTCGCGCCCTCCACTTCGGCAATCACGTTGCCCGACGCCGCAGAGTCCGCCGCCTTCACCTGGATATTCAGCTTCACTTTGACCGCGCCACGCTCCAGCAGGCGCGCCAGCTGGTCGGCGTCCGGCGCCGCAAGCGCAGCTGCAGGCAACGCGCCCAGAGCGCCCTCGCGCGACATGCCGCCCGTATGCGGCATGCGGTGCGAGTCGGTACCGGCCGAGCGGATCAGGCACGCCACCGCGCCGAGGTCTGCTGCCGCCTGTGCACAGCCGCCGCGTTTCGCCACCGCATAGCCATATCCAGACCCGTCTTGCGCGCGGACCATACGCTCGTCGATGAAGGCAATCTTGCCTTTCAGCGAGTCTGCAGGCGCCGCCTTCAGGTCAGCAAGGCTGGTGAAGCGCACAACCTCTGCCTCGACGCCGCCCTTGGCTGTGGATTTGGAACCGCCCAATGCTGTGATGGCAAGGTTCTGCGGATTGTCACCTGCAACTGAAGCCGTCTCGGTCACACGCTCCCAATAGGGAATGTTGAAATCCTCGATATAGGCTTGCTGGAAATTCAGGTCCTTCAGCTTGACCATGGCCCATTGCCGGGCGCGCCATTCGGCGTCAGAGCCCGCCAGGCGTGGCCCGATCTCGGTGGTCAGGCTTTCGGTGAACTCGAGGCCGACATCATCCTTGAGACCAGCTGCCATCAGCGCTTCCGCCTGCGCCTTGATGGCGGGGTCGAGTACCGCAGACTCATCGGCAGATGCAGGCAGCGCAACAAGCGCCGCCGCCAGTATCATGGGTGTCAGGATATGTTTCATGGCTTCATCTCCGGCTTTCAGTTGCCGCACGCTAGGCCAGAGAGACGCCCAAGGAAACCCGCCTACAGGCCTTCCGCAGTCTCGATGACCACGTCCACGGCAGGCCGCGCCTTGTAGCCCTCTTCGCGCAACGTCTTCGCGACATAGCCGTCTGCATTGACGAACACGATGGCAGGATGCGGAATCCCTTCAAACCGTGAGCCCGGTTTGGCATCCGTGTTCAGCAGGTTGAATGCCTTGATTGCGGCAGAGCCCCCGTCAGACAAAAGCACATAGCTCAGGCTCTTGTCCGCCTTGTAGCGCGCGAGCGTCTCGACCGGGTCATACGACACAGCCACGAGTGTCCAGCCCGCCGCGGCAAGCGGCGCCGCAGCCGCCTCAAGGTCCATCAGCTGCTTCTTGCAATAGGGGCACCAGTCGGCTGAGCGCACGAAGGCAATCACCGTGCCTTTTGGTCCCGCCAGCGTTTCGAGTGTCTGCGTCACGCCTGCTGTATCAACAAGGCTTACATCCGGCGCTTCAGCCCCGTTCGGCAGGCCGACCTGAGGCGTTTCCGCTTTGGCCTCCATGGCCATTTCAGCTTCAGCGGCCTTGGCGTTCAGGGCATCTTCCGATGGCTCCTGCCCACAGGCGGTCGCAGGCAGCAAGGCAAGTACGGAAACAAGGGATAAAGTGCGGATCATGGCGGCATTCTCCTCGCGGCGCTTGTGGGCACGCTAGCCGCAAAGGAGGCCCTCCGCGAGCCGCATCAGACGCCGATCACGCGCCTTTGATCCGCCGCGCACGCCATTCATCGGCGCTCTGGCCGTAAGCGTCCAGCGTTAGCGCGATCGGCGGCGGCAACGTGGCCTGACGCAACACGCGGCTGCCAAGGCGTTCCGCCACGCGGATCGAGCCTGCATTCGCCGGATCAATTGTATGGATCACTTCGCCCCAGCCCAGAATATCCACCGCATAGTCCATCGCAGCCGCAGCGCCCTCGCTCGCATAACCCTTGCCCCACGCGGACCGCACAAGACCCCAGCCCACTTCTGTTCCCGGCCAGCCATAAGGCCGCCACGGGCCGAGCCGGCCGACCCATTTGCCGGTGGCCTTCTCAATCACCGAGAACATCGAGAAGCCTTCAATTGTCCACGCACCCGTCATGGCGCACATGGAACGCCAGGTCAGCTCCGGCCCCTGCACGCCGCCAAGATGGCGCATCACATCCGCGTCGGCGTGAAATGCGCACCATGACTCAAAATCCTCCGCCCTTGGGGGGCGGAGGATCAGGCGTTCGGTTTCGATGGTTGGCCCTATGGCCATGTCTGGCTCCTAGGCGAGCGAGCCGTCGATGTCCTTACAGGCCTGGATCAGGCCCTGCACGGACTCAACGGACTTGGCGAACATCGCCTTTTCGTCATCGTTGAGATCAAACTCGACAACTTTCTCTGCGCCGCCGGCGCCGATCAGGGTCGGCACGCCGACATACATGCCTTCAAGGCCGTACTGACCTTCGCAATAGGCAGCGACAGGCAGAACGCGCTTCTGGTCTTTCAGGTAGGCTTTCGCCATCGAGATCGCGCTTTCGGCTGGCGCATAATAAGCAGAACCCGTTTTGAGCAGCGCGACAATCTCGCCGCCGCCCTTGCGGGTGCGCTCGACGATGCCGTCGAGCTCTGCCTGGCTCATCCAGCCCTGCTTGACCAGTTCCGGCAGCGACAGGCCGCCGACAGTCGAGTGGCGCACCATGGGCACCATGTCGTCGCCATGGCCAGCCAGCGTCCACGCGTGGATGTCGGCGACCGACACACCGGTCTTCTCGGACAGGAAGTAGGCAAAGCGCGAGCTGTCCAGCACGCCGGCCATACCGACAACTTTCTTCGTGTCGAAGCCGGAGAACTGCTGCAGCGCCCAGACCATGGCATCGAGCGGGTTGGTAATGCAGATCACAAAAGCGTTCGGGCAGTTGGCCTTCAGACCTTCGCCGACCGACTTCATGACTTTCAGGTTGATGCCGAGAAGGTCGTCACGGCTCATGCCTGGCTTGCGGGCCACACCGGCTGTCACGATGCAGACGTCGGCGTCCTTGATGTCAGCATAGTCGTTCGCACCCTTGAGGCTGACAGAGGAATTGTAGACCGGGGTGGATTCTGCGAGGTCGAGCGCCTTGCCTTGTGGAAGACCTTCGGCGATGTCAAACATGACCACGTCGCCGAGCTCCTCGCGTGCTGCGATATGGGCGAGCGTGCCGCCGATCATGCCGGAACCGATAAGGGCGATTTTCTTGCGGGCCATGGATCAAAACTCCTGAAAGCGTTGGGGTGTGTATCTGGCCCGGAGGGTTAGCCGACGCGCCGCCGTTTCGCAATGCGCCAAAAACGAAAGCCCCGCCTGTGAGGGCGGGGCTCGGTATTTTGTGATGTCGGCAAAGCCTAGTTGCGGTTGCCCGACATGATCGCAAGCATGAATTGGAACATGTTCACGAAATCCAGGTACAAGCTTAGCGCGCCATAAGTCGTGGCAACGGCCATCGCACGGCTATCGCCGATCAGCTGGAAGTACATGTTCTTCAGGCGTTGCGTGTCAAAAGCCGTAAGGCCGGCGAAGATCAAGAGGCCAAGCACCGAGATGATCATGTGCATCATCGTCGACTTGAAGAAGAACATGTTGAGCAGGCTGGCCACGATGATACCGATCACGCCCATGATCAGGAATGTCCCGATCGGCGACAGGTCACGCTTGGTCGTGTAGCCCCAGAGCGACAGACCACCGAATGCGATGGCGGTTGTCATGAAGGCTTTTGCCACGATCATCATGCCATCCGGCTGGTTCGCGTAGACAAACACGATCGCGCCCATACCGACACCGATCAGTGAGACCACCGACCAATAGACAAGGTTCGCCGCGAGCGGCGACGGGTTTTTCATGACGAAACCGGACAGGAGCAGGATGGCCAGAGGCGCAAACATGATCACAAGGCCGATTGGACCTGTCAGGAGTGTTAGCGTCACAGACTCCGGCACAAGCGCGCCGAAGGCATAGGCAAGACCTGCTGTCAGCAGCAGGCCAAGCGCCATCTTGTTGTAAACGCCAAGCATAAAGGCGCGAAGGCCCTCATTGACTGACGTGTCCATCGAGTCGGCGCCGGTTTTTGGCGTGTAGGCCCGATTGAATTCGTTCATAGGTTTAATACCCTTCTGTTTTGGTTCCACGCGTAAACGTGCGCGTGTTACTTTTGAATATGGTGAAACTCATCATCGTCTGCAAGGAAAACCGGACATCATCGCTTGCAGAAATCTCCAGCCGCCCCACGGCCGGTGGTCGAATACAACCTACCACTTGCAGCATTCTCACAACACAGACAGCCTTTACTTCTAAAGTGCTTGAACAGGCGCAGGCTTTCCAAGTGAACAAGATCAATTCAGACGCCTCCCCAAGAGAAGAGGCCTTCGTCTTTTGCATTGACTCATATTAACCACCGGGTAATTTCGTCGATCCGGTGTAAATCCAACGGTTGGGGCATCGGAAAACTAAGGGGATAATATCATGGCAGACGCATCGGCTTACGCCGAGAATATCAAGAAATACGCGAGCGGCTACAATCAGGCCGCCGCAGAGAAAATTGTGGGTCATCTTGGCATTGCTTTGCGCAACCGGGACAGTTCACTGGTTTCATGCTCAGATGGGGGCGAACTGGACCGCGTCCGCGAACGCTGGTGCAGAGGAAAGCTCGGACTGGCGCAAACCAAGGACGACCTCGACGCGGCAATCAAGGCTGTTTGCGATAAGTTGCAACCTGAGGGCGGCAACAAGTCACGCGTCACCTTCTATTATTTGCTCGCAGAGCATTTCGGCAAGCTCGGCCACCTCGCCAGCTAAGCACGGCTTCATACCTGAGTAAGGAACCCGGCTTTGGTGGAGCCGGGTTTTCTTTTGTCCTAAATCCTGTTTGAGATGAGCTTATGTACCGCATGTTCGCCGCTCTTCCCGTGGACCCGGACATTGCGCCGGGGCTGAAGGTCCTTCAAAAGGGCCTAAGTGGTGCAAGCTGGCGCCCCGAACGAAATTTTCACATCACACTGCGCTTTTTTGGCGATCTGACGCATGAACTTGCGCGTGATCTTGACGACTTGCTCGGCGAGATCCGGGCGCCGGAAATGGAGCTCCGCCTTGAAGGGGTCGGCTGGTTCGGCAAGCGCGAGCCAAGCGCCGTCTGGGCGCGGGTGCGCGAAACCGATGAACTGCGTTCGCTTTCCGGCCAGTGCGAGCGTGCCGCGCGCCGCCTCGGCCTTTCGCCCGACCGCCGCCCTTTTCTGCCCCATGTCACGCTCGCCTACCTGCACGGCGCAACACCGGAAGAGGTGACCGCATGGGCCGAACCGCGTCACGCCTATTGCAGCGAAGCCTTTTGGGCCAACAGCTTTCACCTTTATTCCAGCCATTCGGGCAAAGGCCCTAGCCGATATGTGGCGGAAGCCGACTATGTGCTCGGGGACTAAGGTTCAACGGCAAACAACGTCTCACCATCCGGTTCCCTGTGGATGATTTTCAGAGCGCCCGGAGGCGTCCCCGCGCTCAAGTCTGCAGCCAGACCGTGCGGTGCGGACGTCGCAAGCATGTTCATTTCAGCATGGCCGGGGCACGACAGCACATAGTCCACCTGAGCATTTCGCATCAGGTTAAGCGCTTCACCCGATGGCGCAGTGAAGATCGAAAGCGCGGCTTCGATACCGGCTGCATTACGATGATAATGACCATGAAGGACGCTATGGCGCGTATAGCGCAGAATGTTTGGCGCCACATCGGCCACGGCCAGCACCCGGCCATCCGGCTGCCCTTCCAGGGCCGACAGCATGGCCGCGCTGCCACAAGCATATGCTGAAGCGGTCATGCCGCGCCCGTTCGGCGCGAAGAAAATACCTGGCACGCCCCATACAAGCGGCACTGACACAGCGAGCGCCAGCACATAGGTCACGCTGCGCTCGCCGGTTTCCCTGCCCCGCGCGAAAAGGCTGGCGACCCATAACGCCAGCGGCAGGACCGCGAAGAGATGCCCAAACGTATAGAAACGCACTTGCTGCAGCGTAAGAACGAAGTCGGCGAGAAGCAGCGCAAGAAACAAGACATGCGCCCGGCGCTGGGCACCGATCCAAATGCGCCAAGCCGAAACCGCCATCGCAACGACCGTAATGCCCGCCATGAATGGCATCTCGCGCGCCATGGCCGGACGGAAGGCAAAGAGCGGCCGCGCCTCGTCCACCTTTTCGAGCCAGAGCGTGCGCACGATCGGCGGCAACTCGTCGAGTGGGCTGCCCAGGCATTGAGGCGCCAGGACTAAGAGCATTGTCGCGCAGGCAATCCCCACGATACCCAGCCCGAACATGCGCCACACGAGAGACTTGTCCGACAACACCGCAGCCGCGCCCGCCAGGCCAGTTCCACCGAGCACGGCAGCAGACAGCGTCACCAATGACAGGGCATCGCAATGAACCACGCCATAACCCGCCGGTGCAATCGACGCCGAAAAAAACACTGTCGTCAGCAGTGCAAGACTGCCACCAAAGGCCATGGCACCGCGCCGGGCCGCCGCGCCCGTCAGCGCCCAATCCAGGGCATGGAAGACACAAAAAACGCCGACAAAAGCATAAACTTCCACGCCGATCGCGATCGACGAAGCGAGCGCTGCGCCTGCAGCTGCAAGGCTCACCGGCGCGCGATTTCGATCCAGCGAAAACCCGAGCGCTATCGCGAGGAAGCCTAGCTGTAAATTGTGGTGGTCTATGCTCCCGCTCAGAAAGTTGGGATGCCGGAAGAGGATCGTCGCTGCGATGATACAGGTGAACACCAGCATGGTGCGGCCACCAAGCTTTCGCGCGCCCGTCATCAGTCCCCAGACCACCAGCAACACGCTTAGCGGCGGCCAGACGAGACAGGCTATTTCCAGCGCGCGCTGCGAAGGCAGGAAGACGTCAAGCACCCCCTTGATAACCAGAACAGGAACGTCCGCCAGACGTGACCAGTGCATGGCCGTGCCCCCCGAGAGCCCCAGTCGCACCTGATGCAGATCGAACCAGCCCAGCCCCTTCAACAGGTCCTGGATCTGGACCAGGCGCATGACATTGTCAGCCTCCATGGCCGATATCGACAACCGCCCCGACACAGCGCTCACAACCAGGAGAGACAGGACCATAAGCAGCCCGAAACATGCACCAATCACCCGGCCTGTCGGCGCACCCGCGGTCAGATATCGCATATCGTCTCCCCATCGCAGCAATCAGGTGCGAAAGGCGACCTTAACCCTTGCCCGTGTAGAAATGCCTAAATTCGGGCAATGGTGGCAGCGTGACTGACAATATCTACAAAGATCTCCGGATTGCCGTGCTGCTCCCCTGCTACAATGAGGGTCGCACAGTGGCGGGCGTCGTGCTTGGCTTTCGCAAGGCGCTGCCGGGTGCACGCATATTCGTGTATGACAATAATTCTGTAGACGACACATCCGAACAGGGCGCGATTGCGGGTGCCACCGTTGTGCCCTCACGTCGTCAGGGCAAGGGAAATGTCGTCCGTCAGATGTTCGCCGATATTGATGCAGACGTCTACATAATGGCGGATGGCGATGGTACGTATGACCCGGCGTCCGCCCCGCGCATGATCCAGACCCTTCTCGACGAGCATGCCGATATGGTCGTCGGCACACGGCGCAATGTGCACAAGGATGCCGGACGCAGCGGACATGCCTTTGGTAACCGCATCTTCAACGCAGCCTACACAGCGCTTTTCGGCAACGAATTCACCGACATCTTCTCCGGATACCGCGCCTTCACCCGCCGCTTCGCCAAGAGTTTCCCCGCCTCCTCGGCAGGTTTCGAGATAGAAACGGAAATGTCGGTTCACGCATCCGTGCTGCGCTTGCCGGTATCGGAAGTGGATTGCGATTATGGGCGACGGGTGGCCGGCTCCGAAAGCAAGCTCTCAACTTTTCGCGACGGCTTCCGCATCCTGCGCATGATGGGCATGCTGATGAAGGAAACCCGTCCCTTCATGTTTTTCAGCTACCTGGCCATCGTCCTACTCGCCGTTTCGGCGTTCCTGATGGTGCCTGTGATTAGCGATTATCTTGCCACGGGACTTGTCGACCGTATCCCGACATGGATGCTCGCCATGACGCTTCTTCTGGCTGCTATGATGACTTTCATTTCAGGTGTTATCCTCGACTCCGTCGCACGCGGCCGCGCTGAACAGAAACGCATCTATTACCTCTCCATAGCCCCGTCCCGCGGCGAACAGTATCGCTCCGGCACGACACCGCTTGTCGAACTACGCCGCGGAAACACCAATAATGATCAAGCCTCTCAACCAGGCGCAGACGCGCGATGAAACGGGAAACCACCAACCGGATACGCTTCGTCCTCGAAGATATCGTGCCGGCCTTCCTGCATGATTCGTCGCTGTTTCGTCATGCGGCAAGCCTGATCTGGGGCAAGCACATCGTTGAACTTGCGAGCTTCCGTGAGCGGGCTCCCTTCCTGAGTGATCAGGAATATGAAGCTCTTTATAGAAACCACCCCCGTGTTCACGAAGGCACCGATAATTCCGAAGCATGCATCGCGGCGATTTGCGCTGACATTCTGGGCGATAGTGTCTGTGATATCGGATGCGGCACGGGCCATCTGCTTTCGCGAATCCGCACAGCTGTGCCACAGCTTGGTCGCCTCACAGGCGTCGATTTCGCTGTTGATGACGCCAACGCGCTGCCAGGCATCGAATACGTGGCAGCAAAGATAGAGGCACTCCCCTTTGCGGACGGCGAGTTTGACACCGTTGTCTGCACCCATGTGATCGAACATGTGCTTGATTATCGTCAAGCCATCGCTGAGCTGCGGCGCATCGCAAGGCGCCGAGTGATTATTGTTGTGCCGCGTGAGCGTGAGTATCGCTACACATTCAATCCGCACTTCAATTTCTTCCCTTACACGCACTCGTTCTTGAGAGCGATGCAACCCGTGCCCGAGGCTTATTCCTGTCGGGATATCCAGCGGGACATCTATTATTGCGAAACACTGGATGCCGAGGCTGACCAACGCATGGTGGCTGCCGAATGAAGACCATTTCCATGCCCGTCTACGGCCTGCTCCTGCTGACACCGATAATGATCGCAGTCGGCCAGGTCCTGTTCAAGCTGACGAGTACCCGGCTGACGGCAGAGGCCGGCACACCATTCTACAGCGTAGCTTTGAATCCGCTCTTTCTGCTGGCGCTCGCTATATATGGAAGCGCAACGCTGCTATGGATCTATGTCCTGAAAGTGGTGCCGCTGTCCTACGCCTATTCCTTCATGGCCCTCACTTTCGTGCTGGTACCCCTGATGGCCGCGTTTTTCCTGAAAGAACCGCTTACTGTGAAATACGCCATCGGCGCTTGCCTGATCATCGCGGGACTCTTCGTGGTCCAGTCCTGATCAGCTCTGATAAATGTCAGTAGTTTGGGAAAATGGTGCCGCTAAGGTGACTTGAACACCTGACCCCCGCATTACGAATGCGATGCTCTACCAGCTGAGCTATAGCGGCATGCTCCAATGAGCGTTCGGCCTGAATAGCCATCCAAGCGCGCGCACGCAAGACGCTTTTGCCGTTCGGACGCAGGACGCCTAGTCGTCGTCTGACGCATAATCCAATGGCGGTGTTAGCGGACCATTGGGCGCTTTGGGCGGCGCGACCTTCTCCTCTTCCGGACCGGCAAGCGCCAGAACCCGTCCTGCCTCCAGTTCCCGGCCATAGGATTCATAGCGAGGGTGAACCAAATCGCCGACGTCGCCGAAAGCGTAAACAAGCCGGCTCCAGTCGCGCTGGGCAAAATCGAAGGCGTTACCCTTGGGGTCAATATCCGACCAATCAGCCTCACGTGACGCCGATGCTGCCATCCGCCCCCAACGCTGCGCCTCGTCCTTGTCACCATAGCCCTTGAGCGCGCGCTCCATTAACAGGCAAAGCCGCGCCGTCGGGTTCTCTTCGACAAGAAGCGCCAGTAAGCGGATCGCCTCGACCCAGTTTGCTTCGTCCATGGCCAGTTCAGCCGACAGGATTCGGCTTTCACGATGGGTTGGGTGGGTCGCAACAAGCGCCTGCAGGCGGGCCGCGATATTGTGGCGATCATCCTGCGGCACAAGCCGGCGCGACAATTGCGCCAGCGCCGGGTGCGGCCGCGCTTTCCAGCCAAGCTCCAGCACGCCCTGAGCGGCCTTCTCCTTTGAGTCGATCATCAGTTGCCGCGCCCCATGGAAGGCGGCTGGAGGGAATCCAGGTGCCCCCCGGATCGCCTCTGCAAGGGCCTTTTGGGCATCCTGCTTGCGATCATGTGGCAGACCGACAGCGCGGGCCGTTTGCAAGACGGCACGACGACGGCGCAGGCTGTCGCCCGCAATCAGGCCACGCTTCTCGCCAATAACCAGCGTCTCGAGCGCCTTCTCCCATTCGCCACGCGCGACTTGAAGATCGAACAGGGAATTGAATGGCCAGTCCGCATTTGATTTCAGGCCGAGGGCCTCGCGCGCGCGCGATTCTGCTGTTGCCTGGTCGCCGCGCTCAGCAGCCGCCATTGCAGACCCACGCAGGCCGGCAAGCTGGCCACCTGGCAGACGCGTGAGCTGCCCCCAAGCCCGCTCGGCGCCAGCCCAATCATCATTGGCTTCAGCCGCACGCGCTTCGAGGAGGAGCTTCAACCGCTCATCCTCGGCATGCTTGACCGCCTTGCGGGCAAGTTTCAGCGCGTAAGCGGGATCACCTGCCTCCGCAGCCAGCAGGCCTTCAGTGAGCGCCATGTTGGCCTTGCGAGCGAGGCTGGACTGGCGGGCGCGGCCAATCTTGCCTGGCAATACGAACAGGCCGCTGAGCAGCCACCAGGCCGCCGCGACAAGTCCGCCGAACACAATCAGCGCTATGGCTGCGACGCCCATATGCAGCGAGACAAGCTCGCCGCGACTATCATTGATCACGACACTACCCGGCAGATTCACGGCCCAGAAGCCGATCAAAGCGCCACCAACGATGATCAGAAGGATCAGGACAAACAGGAAGATCCGGTTCATTGCGCCTGGTTCTCCCCACCAATCATGCCGAGCCTCAGGGCTTTGAGCCCTGTTTCGAGTGTGATGCGCCGGTTTGCCGATTCGGTCCAGCCGGCCATCACCGCGGCTGGCTCCCCTGTCAGATTACTTAAGATGGCGACTGCTCCTTCCAGATCCCCTGCGTCCAGTGCATCACGGGCACGCGACAGGGTCACCGGCGCCCCCGCCTCTTCGGCGTTTTCGCCGCGCACGGTTACGGCGTCACCAAACACATGGTTGAGCCAGCCCCAGCGACCCTCTTGTTCACGCGGCTCAGCCGCGCGCGCCTCTGCACTCGCCGGGCCGAATGACCGCTGCAGATCTGCGAGCGTTGGCGCGCCTGTTGGCGCTATGGTGCCCAGGGATCGCACCTCAGCCGATTGCGGGAGCAGTACCCTCAGCTTGCGATAGTCGGATTCAAACGCAATACCCTGGCGTGAAGCCGCTTCTATCGCCGAGAGGGCCAACGCGGCGTCAGCATTGCTTTCAGATGCTTCAGCCTTGGCTCGCACAACCGCCTCATCATTGCGCATACGCTCGATCAGACTTGTCAGTTCTGTGGTGTCCCCGCCGCTGCGCACAATATCAGACTGTAGCGCGGCAAGCCGGGTCTCAAGTGACGTGACCCTTTCGGCGACCGCTGCGACAGACCGGGCCAGCTCCTGCGCGCTTGCCTCGCCGCTCGTATCGACCGCCTCCATCGCATCAAGTCGGGCAGAGAGCTTCATCAGCGCCTCACCATCATTATTGGCAATCACCTCGTCGATCCGCTTCGACACGGCATCGAGTTCATCAAGCAATGGCCCGAGATCGTCGCCGCCAGCAGCCGCAACAGATTTGAGCCGCGCGTCGAGACGCGACTCCAGATCGGCCGTATTCCTGATGACCTTGTTGCGCTCGAGTTCCGCCGCTTCCTGACCAGCCTTCAGTGCGTCGAGGTCCGACGTCAGTGCCGATACATCCTCGCCGCCACTGCGCACGGGCAGCGCCATGGTTGCAACGATTCCGATCGCCCCGCCAATACCGGCCGCGATCAGGCTGGCCACGCCCAGTCCAAGCCAGCCGGGCCCCGCGCCGGCTTTCCTGGCGCGCGATGGCTCGTCATGCTCGAATGCCGGTTCGAAGTCAGCATCAATCGGCTCTGCAGAGTCGACAGGGATATCGTCCTCGGGATCGTCACTCATCTGTTTGTCTGCTCCTCGCAGGCGGAATTTCGTTCACACTGACACATACGCCGATAGCGATCAAAGGTCGCCTTCAGAGCGCCAGAATTGCTGCATCCAGCGCTTCCATCAGTGCCGTCTCACTTGGATACGCCGCATTAACGACAGCCCGCGCCCCGCAGCCCACAAGTGGCCCGCTAGCGGCTTCCGAGATTGCAACGACAATTGATCGTCTGAAGTCCAGGCCACGGGCGGCATTTCGAAACGCCGCAGCGCCCTTCGCGGAATGCGCCAGTATCACGACACGCGTCTCACGCGTCAGCGCGCTGGCTGCGGCATCACTCACGGCAGCGATTGGCACCGTGCGATAAAGCGCCGCAAAACGCGCATTGACGCCCGCGGCCGTCAGACGCGCCACAAGATCGCCTGCTGCCGCTTCATTGGCGATATGCAGGAACACGCCCGTCCGGCCCTCAGGGGCCGCGATGATATGCGCGGCAAGCTCCACCGCATTACCATTGCCTTCACGCACACCCGCCCAGCCCGCTTTCCGCGCGGCATCAGCGGTCGCCTCCCCCACACACCAGACCCGCGACACAGCCTCGCTGACACTGGGGAGATACCGCACGCCATTGGCACTGGTAAACACAAGGTCTGTAACGCCGGCCAGATCAAGCTCGGCGCCGAGAGGCTCAAGCGTCAGGGCAGGCGACAGGATGGGCTTATGACCCGCACTCTTTAAACGCGCCGCGGTTTCGGCGGCGCCTGGTTGAGCGCGTGTCACGATAACGGGAAGGCTCACCACTCGTCTACAAAGGCGGGTAGCACGCCGCCAGCCGCCGCGCGGATATCGGCTGCAACATCTCGTCCAAGCGCGGCGAGTTGCGCTTCGCTCGACTCTTTCCGGCATGTGCCGTCGGCGCGCCAACACTGTCTCCCGTCGAGCGCCAGCACCTCGCCGATCAGCTCCCACTCCTCACCCCGGTCAAACAGGTGAGCCGCAATGGGCGTACGACAGCTGCCGTCCAGCGCCGCCAGAAACGCCCGCTCGGCTGTGGCAGCCGCGCGTGTTTCCGCATGATCAAGCCCGCCCAGCGCCGCGCGAATCTCCGCATCGCCATCATCACGCATGACGACGCCAATGATACCCTGCCCGGCCGACGGCAGCATTTTTTCCATGGGGATGGGTGTTGCCAGGTGCGCCATGCCAAGGCGGGTCAGTCCAGCCATTGCAAGGTACGTCGCATCGGCGAGACCGTCCTCCAACTTGCGCATGCGGGTCGCGACGTTACCGCGGAACGTCACGATCTCCACATCCGGCCTCAGCGCGAGCGTCTGGGACTCGCGCCGTAGCGACGCCGTGCCGACCTTGGCACCCTTCGGCAGGTCCGCCAGTTTATCGGCATGCGGCGACAGGAAGCCCTCGCGCGGATCTTCCCGCTGCGGGAAAGCGGCGAATATCTGTCCTTCAGGCAATACGGCCGGCACATCCTTGAGGCTGTGTACGGTGATGTCGACCTCATCCCGGTCCAGCGCGGCATCAAGTTCGCGCGTGAACAATCCCTTGCCACCGGAATTTATCAACCGCTCAGTCGTCAGCTGATCGCCTGTCGTGGTGAACGGCACAATCTCTCCGCGCAGGGCACCGCCAGACGCAACCTCCAGCGAGGCTGCAATCTGTCGCGCCTGGACAAGGGCAAGCGGAGATCCCCGCGTGCCGATGCGCACAGTGCGCTGGTCTCCGCGGGCCGTATTGTCGGGTGATATGCGTGGATCAGTCATCACACTCCTGTAGCCGCCATACCCGCGCTTGCCAATTGACACCGCGCCGCAGAAGGCGATACCTCACATATCGTTAATCGGAAAATGCCCGGGAGGATCCTCATACATGCGCAGCTCCGTTTCCATCATCGCCCTCGCCCTTGTTCTGTCGGCTTGTGCCTCAAAACCAGTTCCGGCAGAATCGCTCGATGCCACGCCCGTTGCCGTAGCGCCGGCTGAAACCCAGTCTGAAATGAGCGCCCGGCTGAATGCCTGGTTCGACGCCAAATACGAAGAACAACTTCAGTTCAGCCCCATGCAGCTGACCTTTCTTGGACGCAAGGACAAGAATGACGAGATCGATTGCATGACGCTTGCTTGCCAGGATGAGCAACTGGAATGGCTGAAAGCCTCGACCGAGGAAATGGAAGCCGCGTTTGACTATGATGCCCTCTCCGCCGAGGACCAGATGTCCTATGACATCTGGAAGTACCAGTATGATGAAGCCGCCAAGGCCGCCGCTTTCCGCTACAACGGCTTTGTGTTCGACCAGATGAACGGCATCCAGAACTTCCTGCCGACCTTTCTGATCAGCTTCCATTCCGTCGATACGCCAGAAGACATGACAGCCTACATCAAGCGTATCAGCGAGAGCTCACGCGCTCTTCGTGAGGCCATCGCCGTCGCCCAGGAGTCGGCGGATCGCGGCGTGCATGCGCCCAAGTTCGCCTATGAGGGAGTTATCGACCAGTCCCGGAAAATCATCACTGGCGCACCGTTCACGGACGGCGATGACAGCGCCATACTGGCGGACATCAAGTCGGAAATAACGACTCTGATTGATGCCGGCAGCATTGACGATGTACAGGGCGGCGTCCTGCTCGCCGAAGCCGAAGAAGCGCTTAAAGGCGATTTCCTTGGCGCCTATGAGGATGTGATCGCGTTTGCAACAGCCGACATGGCCAACTCGCCGGATTCCACCCAGCCGGTCGGCGCCTACCTCCAGCCGGATGGCGCTGCCTATTACAATTATCGCCTTGAAACACAGACCACAACACAAATGACCGCCGACGAGATCCACGAACTGGGCCTCTCGGAAGTTGCGCGCCTGCGCGGTGACATGGAATCGATTAAGGAACAGGTCGGGTTCGAAGGCACACTGAACGAATTCTTCACCATGCTGCGCGACAGCAAGGATGACGAGCGCTTTTACTATCCGAATACGGATGAAGGCCGCGAGGCGTATATTGCTGACGCAACCGCTGCCATCAATCGTATCAAGGAACAGTTGCCCAACTATTTCGGTATCCTGCCCAAGGCCGACCTCGTTGTAAAACGCGTCGAAGCGTTCCGCGAACAGGACGGCGCCGCACAGCACTACTATCCCGGCACGCCGGATGGCTCGCGTCCGGGCACCTATTACGCGCACCTCTCGGACATGACCTCCATGCCGAAGCGCGAACTAGAAGTCATCGCCTATCATGAGGGCATTCCGGGTCACCATATGCAGATCTCCATTGCTCAGGAGCTGACGGGTATCCCGACGTTCCGTACGCAGGCGAACTTCACAGCCTACGCCGAAGGTTGGGGCTTGTATTCAGAATGGCTGGCTAAGGAAATGCCAGGCACTTATGCCGACCCCTATTCCGATTTCGGCCGCCTCGGTTCGGAAATCTGGCGCGCCATCCGCCTCGTGATCGACACCGGCCTGCATTCGAAAGGCTGGACCGAGGAACAGGCCGTCCAGTACTTCCTTGATAATGCCGCGATAACGGAAACGCAGGCTCGCTCGGAAGTGCAGCGCTATATCGTGATGCCGGGCCAGGCGACCGCATACAAGATCGGCATGATCAAAATCCAGGAGCTGCGCGCGAAGGCCGAGACCGAGCTTGGCGACAAGTTCGACATCCGCGGCTTCCACGACACGGTTCTGGGTGGCGGCTCGCTACCGCTCGAACTGCTTGAGCGTAAAGTCGACGCCTGGATTGAGGCCCAAAAGGCCGCCTGAGGCTTTCCGAACCAAAAACAGAAAGAGCCCTTCCCGGAAACGGGGAGGGCTTTTCTTTTCCCGCCACCCAAGCATCAGAAAAAGTTAGCGCTAACTTGACTCGCCCGATCCGCGCTCGGACAGTGGGTGATATCGAAGTGGAGGGAGAATATAATGCCGAATCGCCTGGCAGCAGCTGCCCTCATCGCATCGTTTACCGCATGCACCAGTTCGCTCCCTGATTCCTCCGGCGCCACCAACCTGACGACGCAGCCCACCAACCCCATCATCACCAGCATCTTCACTGCAGACCCGGCCCCGATCGTTCATGACGGACGGGTCTATCTCTATGTCGGCCGTGATGAGGCAGGCGAAGGTGAGATGTTCCGCATGACGGAATGGCGCGTTTATTCGACAGACGACATGAAGACATGGACCGACCACGGCGCCATCATGAAACCAACCGACTTCAAATGGGCGGTCGGCGATGCGTGGGCGTCAGAACCTATCGCGAAGGACGGCAAGTTCTGGCTCTATACCGCTGTCGAACATGATGAGACCGATCACGGAAAATCCATCGGTGTCGCCATTTCAAACAGTCCGACCGGACCGTTCACCGACGCCCTCGGCAAGGCCTTGGTCGGCAATTCCGACACTGACGGCCCGCACACATGGGATGACATAGACCCCACTGTCTTTAAGGATACAGATGGGACGTTTTGGCTCTACTGGGGCAATGCCAATCTCTATTATGCGCCCCTGAAACCGGACATGATTGGTTTCGCTGCGCCTATTCGGAAAGTGGCGCTGACGCATTTCGAGGAAGGCCCGTGGCTCTTCAAGCGTGGGGACGTTTATTACATGGCCTATGCCGGTATCGACGAAGCGGAGAATGAAAACGAACAGATCTACTATTCAACCGCGCCGACCGTCACAGGCCCATGGACCTATCGCGGAAAGATCATGGGCCCGGGCGAGAACAGCTTCACGATCCATCCCGGCATCGTCGAATTCAAGAACGAATGGTATTTCTTCTATCACAATGCCGCGCTCAGCATTGATGGCGTGGAAGGCGCAATGGGCCGCCGTTCGGTCCGCGCAGAACACCTCTATTTCAATGAGGATGGCAGCATCCGCCCAGTTACCGCCACACAAGACGGCCTGACCCTGCCCCGACAGGACTAACCCGCGGGCAGGCTCAGGCATTCAAGGCGACGTCGCGGCAGGGCTTGTCAGGATAGAGGCCTTGCCTAGGCTTCAACAATGCCTGCTGCG
This sequence comes from Alphaproteobacteria bacterium, assembly GCA_018827375.1. Classification (GTDB taxonomy): domain Bacteria; phylum Pseudomonadota; class Alphaproteobacteria; order Caulobacterales; family Hyphomonadaceae; genus Hyphomonas. The sequence continues at coordinate 22,612 of JAHJYW010000047.1, read as the reverse complement.
GAGCCAAAGATGAACCTCACCTTCAGCCCTGAAACCGAAGTCTTTCGCGCGAAAGTGCGCGCCTTTTTCGAGAGCGACTTTCCAGCTGACATCATTGCGAAGAACCGGTCAGGCAAGTCCCTGACGACCGAAGACATCCGGCGCTCGGAAATGGCGCTTGGCGCCAAAGGCTGGCTCGCCAGCGCGTGGCCCGAGGAATATGGCGGTCCCGGCTGGTCGGTTGAAGAACAATACGTTTTTGATGAAGAGCTTGAACGGGCTGGCGTGCCGACAGTCACCCCGATGGGCGTCGTCTACGTCGGTCCCGTGCTCTATACTTTTGCGTCCGACGAACAGAAGGCCAAGTGGCTGCCAGGCATCCGCGACGGCTCCGTCGGCTGGGCCCAGGGCTATTCCGAGCCAGGTGCCGGGTCAGACCTTGCCTCGCTCCAGTTCAGCGCCACGCTCGAAGACGGCACCTACACGCTCAACGGTCACAAGATATGGACCTCTGCAGCCCAGCATGCCGACTGGATCTTCCTGCTGGCCCGCACGAGCAGTAAGGGCAAAAAACAGGAGGGCATCAGTTTCATCTGTTGTCCGATGGACGCCCCCGGGGTGACACTCGTGCCGATCATCACAATCGATGGCAAGCATGTCCTCAACGAAGTGCTCTTCGACAATGTCAAAGTGCCAGAAGACTATCGCATTGGCGAAGAGGGCAAGGGCTGGACCTATTCACAATACCTGCTCGGTTTCGAGCGCACCTCCTATGCCCGAATTGGCGGCAAGCGCGCCATGTTGCGCCATGCCCGTGAACTGGCCAACGCCATTCCGAACGGGGGCAATCATCGCCTGATCGACGAACCCGCCTTTGCCCGTAAACTGACAGACGCCGAAATGGCCGTCGATGGGCTCGAAATGACGGTGTTTCGGGTATTATCCGGGCTTTCTTCGGGCGGATCTCCGGGCGACGCCGCCTCAACGATCAAGATTCTGGCAACGCAGACCCATCAGCAGATTACCGAGCTTTTTCTCGATACAGCCGCTGCCTTTGCCCAGCCAGGCTTCAGCGCAAATGCATCGGACATCGGCTTGCCGCCCTATGCCGCGAAAGATGTATCCGCTTATTTCGCTGGCCGCGCCCAGTCGATCTATGGCGGCACGAACGAGATCCAACGCACGATTATCGCGCGCAAAGTGCTCGGCCTCTAGCGGCGCACCGTCGCTGCAGCTGCCACAAAGCTGAGTGCTGACAGGATCAGCGAGACAACACCGTTCCACCCGGCCATGGACAGGCCGAGAATGTAGAACGGCGCAGCGGTGCAATCAGCGACGTGGAAATTCTGGTTCAGGTCGCGGATGGCGAACGGGTCCACCGCAGCCGCGGCTGCGCAGCCGGCCGGCGGCGGGAACATCTGCCACTCCACGCCTGCGTGATAGCCGGCAACAACGGCGCCAACACCAAACACCAATCCAATCAGTACATTCAGCGCTACGAGGAACCGCCGCTTTGGCTGCCACCGCCAGATCGCGAGGCCTGTGAGCGTCATGGCGATCAAGGCCCAATAGACTTCCCTCTGGCGCAGGCAGAGCGGACAAGGGGCCAGTCCGCCGAATGTCTCGAATCCATGCGCGATGGCGATCATCAGCGCAGACAGGACCAGCGCTGCCACCGGCCACTTCCAATCCCTCAGGAACATTTGGAGCTTCAACATATCGCCACTAGCACAGCCATTGCCCGCACCCACAATGCGGCGCAGCGTCACTATGCCGTGAATCCCATGATCGCGTCTTTGGCCGCGCCAATCAATGCCAGCAACGCAACCGGCCCCAGCACGACCAGCCCGAATATCCAGGCAAACCCCAGAAGTAGGCCGAGAATAACCAGAACACCGTCCTTGTTGATCAGGCCGAAGCTCGCCAACGCCACACCAAAGCCAGGCACGGTGTTTGTCATCGGCAGCGGCACCAGGATGGAGGCGCTGAAAAGGCACAGGAATCCGCCGATAATCCGCTCGGATCGCTTCCCCGTAATCCCCTTAAGCCTTGGTTTTGTGAAGGTTTCGATCCAGCCCAGCCATTTGCGTCCACCCTTAGCCATCTGGGTCAGGCCCTTGCGGTCGATTTTCCGCTGGCCGAATTTTTCCGGCATCCATGGCTGCGAACGGCCAGCGGCCATCTGGCCTGCCAGGGCCATCATGGGCAATGAAACTACCTGTGGCACGCCATAGAGAAACGGAATGCAGCAGGGCAGCGCCAGGAAAAACAGCCCCGCACCGAAGGCGCTTTCATCCAGCTGATCCATGATATCGCGCAGCGTCAGCCCCTCTTCAGGGGCGCTTGCGGCCATGGCCTCAAGGGTTTGCAACAAGGTCCGCTCGGCGGCAAAAGAGGCGTTTGGCATATTGATCCTGTTAACGACCTTCTGGCGCCGCGTCGAGATGATTGACAGGACCGCCTGCCATGCGGCAGGAGAAGCCTTCCCTGCAAAGGGCCTCTGTGGCGGAACTGGTAGACGCGACGGATTCAAAATCCGTTTCTGGTGACAGAGTGCCGGTTCGAGTCCGGCCAGAGGTACCAAGGGGGTGTATCACCCCTCCCCGAATCCCCTGTAAACATTGGGCATCCGTGAGCACGACATAGCGCGGCACACTACCCAACACAAGCCGCAGTGTATCACTGGTGTGTCGCCGAGTGTACTTTAGGGGCTCCAGCGAAGGCTCCAATAATCGAAAATGACAGACGATCACTCGCGCGCACTGATCAATAAATCACGCGCTAAAGCTCAGAGGTCGAAATTCACCCCGAAGCCGCCACTCAAGATACGCGTGCTCAATGTCGGCCTCTGGCCCATTCCTGCCGGTCGAACTCTGGACTGCAGATTTCGTTTCCAGAATAGAGCCTGTGCCTTGAGGAGCGGCAGAACAACCTAGGCGCGCTGCCTCTTTTCACTCACACGCCGCCAATCTTAGTTTCTGGCGCTCTCCGTCAGACCGCAGCGCTCATTCGGCAGGTAAAAATTCACTGAGGCATTTGTGGTTCTTCGCCAGCCTCAATTAGACCGCTCAAGGAGAGGTTCACCTTAATCGGGTTTGTGTTGGCGGCCAGCGTCACCTTTTCGTTTCGCTGGCCCCTATTGTTCGTAGAGTAGAATTGAAGCGTCACTGCGGCGGTTTCGCCCGGAGCAATTTCCCGATTCGGCACTTCTACAGACAGGCAACTGCACGACGCTTCCACCCCCAAAATGGCCAGCGGCTCACTACCCATATTGGTGAATCGGAAGTTATGCGTAACGACGGTGCCTTCTGATGCCGTCCCAAAGTCGAAACTGTATTCATCGAATTCGACTACAGTAGCGGGCATATTGAAAGTAGTGGGCAGAGCGGAAGGGGCTACCTCAGCAACGCCATTTGAAGTGATCCCATCCGCTGTCGATTGAGCAGACTCGCGGCCCATGTCGGCAGTTTCGCGCGCTTTTGCTGCCGCGTCATTGGCGACTTCGCGGGCCTTGTCAGCAGTGTCATCACAGGCGGACACAACAACAGCGATCATGGCCGCGGCTACGTATCTCAGCTTCAAAGCATGCATTGCTATTCTTTCCCGAAAAATTGAGCAGCCAGAGTTAGCATGGACGTGTCCTTTTTCAAAACGGAGTTCTGCTGGGTTGGGACACTGGCCGCGCGCGCCGGTCATCTAGTTTCTGTTTTCGGATGCGTCCGTCGTTGACGATGCTCTCTGGACCGATCGCCGGATGGAAACTAGGGCTAGGCATTCAACCGAAGACGATCAACCTTATGACCGCTCTTGGCGAGATAGCGCCCCTGCCAAGCGAGAATGGAACGGCAGGCAAGTTCGCTTCCTGCCGCTCCGGATTTTCAGAGATCGATGCCCGTCGAGATCTCCAGAGCATCATCAACATCCACACCGAGGTATCTCACCGCGCTCTCAAGCTTTGTGCGCCCAAGCAGCAGCTGGACAGCCCTCAGGTTGCCGGTCTTGCGGTAAATGAGGGCGACCTTGGTGCGCCTCAGAGAGTGCGTGCCATAGGTTGCCGGGTTAAGCCCTATCGAAGCCACCCAGCCCCGAACGATGCGGGCGTATTGCCGGGTCGAGAGATGCGGCGAGGCTTCCAGCCGGCTCTGGAAGAGATAATCTTCTAGACTAGGAAGGGCGTGACTGAAAAGCGCTATGATTGATCGGCGGGTGTTCTCGGTGATCTCGAACTGTACGGGCCTGCCAGTTTTCTTCTGGATGATCATGCCGCGGGACTTCACGTGTCCGCCAGCCACTACATCGCCAACCTTCAGCCGGACGAGATCGCAGCCCCTGAGCTTGCTATCGATCGCGAGATTGAAGAGGACGAGGTTTCGCACATTGCCGTTAAGTTCAAGTCGGGTCCGGATCGACCAGACCTCCCTCATTTTCAACGCAGGCTTCTGCCCCGTCAGCTTGCCCGCATTCAACCGGCGATGCCCTGCTTGCCCCGAGCCTGCGGCAGGGCGCTTCAATTCGTCTTCCATGATGTTCCTCCTGTCCAAGCCGCTGCACAGCGCAGACGGCAGAGCTGGAGGCCTGCAACTGGCATGGCGCGGTCGATCGAAGGCGAGCATGGGGACTTGAATTGGGTGCTACCCAGTAGTACTTTCCGGTCGCAAGGAGAGATCTCATGACTGTCAAATCTTCGATCTCGCTCACCGACGAACAGGATGCTTTTGCACGCCAACTCGTCGAGAAGGGGCGATTTCCTTCTGTTAGCGCTGCGTTGCAGCAAGGACTGGAACTGTTGCGCCAGCGTTTCGAAAATGACGCGTTGGAGCTTGAGGCGTTGCGAACCCTTCTAATCGAACGGCGAAGAGGAAAGTTCGTATCCAACGACGACATGATGGACGCCATTTCTGGCGCAGCGACCCGCAAGCGCGCCAAACATGGTATATGAGGTCGTCTTCGCGGCCGATGCCCGACGCGATTTCACACTGATTTTCGAGTTTCTTGTCGACAGCTATGTTGGCTTTGGCGATGACACCGAGACAGCTATCCAGCGCGCAGAAGCGCGCGTGCAGGCGATCCGAGAGGACATCGCTCAATTGGGACAATTGCCCTATCGCGGAACGCTGCAAGACGACATGCTGCCCGGGCTGCGCCATTTGACAATTGGGCAGGCCATTGCGTGGTTCGACATAGACGAAGATGTGAAACGGATTCGTGTGCTCGCCGTCTTTTTTGGCGGCCAGGATCATATCCGCAGAATGCTAACGCGATTGCTCGGTGAGTAGCTCGACGGCAGCATCGGAGTGGTTCAGCCCTTCTGATCCGGCGCAGTGGACTGGTGCGTTTGGCCCAATTCAGACGCTGGGACCGGACCGAGACATCTTGTTACCACTGGGAATTGATATGGTATCGTCCTTCAGTGATCTTATATGTCTCGACGCGCATCCCAGCCTCGTTACAGATCACGTCTGCGGCGGCTATGTCCCAAAGACCGCAACCGTTTTCGATATAGCCGCTCAATCTGCCGAGAGCGGCGACGCCTAGAGAGAACACTGCGCAGCGATACCGGACAACAGCAAAGCCGCTATTGCGCAAGACTTGCGCTCTTGCATCTGTTTCCGGGCCACTTTCATAGTCATTCTCTCCAAGGGCAATGACTTTGACATTCGGGATTCGTTGGGACTGAATGTGTGCGCTCCCATTCACTCGCATTCCATGACCGCGCAAGGCTGAAATCATGAGCTTCAGCTCAGGCAGCACTATTGCTCCAAGTGTCGACCTGCCGTGTTCAAGGTATCCAATCGATACGCCCCAAATGGGCAGGCCGAGAATAAAGTTGGACGTTCCGTCGATGGGATCGATAGCCCAGCCGGTTACCTCGTCGCCAAGACTGCCGCCTGTTTCCTCTCCCACGATTGAATCACCAGGAAAGGCGTCGGCGAGATCCCAGCGTATCTGTTCTTCGATCTCGATGTCTGCATTCGATGCGAACTGACCGGCAGACTTTTCATCCAATAGGAGTAGCGAACGCTGCCTGGACCAACGCATACCTGTTTCAGCCGCACGGCCTATAATGCGCTCAAGTTCTTGTTGGTGTGATGCGTCGGACATCTGATGATGTATGAGGTTGGCGTCAGGATCTCGTAAAGAGCATGACGCTGAAAAGTTGTCGGCCCCCTATCCGGCGCTGTTGTCCGCTTTTGGCGAGTTCCAGCTGATCGGCGCGGTAGGCGCGAGCGTCCGGTTTTGGTGAGGCACCAGGAGACGGGCGGCGCGGACAATGCCATCTGTGGCACCAAGTGCGAAGCTGAACGTTCGATCGCTTGCTGCAAGTCTACTGGTCGTCGAAGGCGGCCAGAGGTGCCAAGGGGGCACACGCCCCGTTCAGAACTGAAAATAGATGAACGGGCGATAGCCAAGCGGAACGAAGGCGATTGCGATTGCCACGACCGCACCATATGTCACCGCAAAGCGATTGGGCGCGAGACGCTCGATCATCTCCTGTGCGCCAAACCGGTGTGACAGCCAATGGAAAAGGCCAAGGCACGCTAGGAGCGGCCAGACAGCGATTGGCAGCATGTTTTGCCCGGCTGACGACCATGTCAAATACGTCTGCGAAATGCTCAAGGCTTCACCGAGATCGGCCGCCCGGAAGAATATCCACGCGAGATTCACCCAATAAAATGTCAAGGCGCCGCCGACGAAACCGCCTAGCAGCCCCATGGCCGGCACGCGTCGCGCCACAAGCTGGTGCCAGAAGCGCTGAATGATCAGTGCGATCCCGTGCAGGAATCCCCAGATCACGAAATTGAACGAAGCACCGTGCCAGAGGCCACCCAGCACCATCGTGGTCATCAGGTTAACATCGCGGCGTCCATTGCCGCGCCGATTGCCCCCCAGCGGAATGTACAGATAGTCGCGCAGCCAGGACGACAGGCTGATGTGCCAACGGCGCCAGAAATCCTGGATATTGGCCGACAGGTAAGGCGAGTCAAAGTTGGCCGGGAACTTGTAGCCGAGCAGGCCTGCGCAGGCGATGGCCATGTCGGAATAGCCCGAAAAGTCACAATAGATCTGGATGCCATAGAGCAGAACACCGGCGACCACCTGCGATGCGGCAAAGGAGGACGGGTCGGCAAAAATGACGTCGACATATTGCGCAATATTGTCCGAGATACAGGCCTTCTTGATGAACCCGATCAGGAACAGCGTCAGGCAGGCGCGGACGCTGACATCGGCCCATTTACGGGCGGTATCCATCTGCGGAATGAATTCGGATGCCCGAACAATTGGTCCGGCGACCAGCTGCGGGAAGAAGGCGATATAGAAGGCCACATCAAGGAAAGAGCGCCGCGCGCCAATGTCGCCGCGATGGACATCCACCATATAGGATATGGCCTGAAACGTATAGAAACTGATGCCCACAGGCAGAACGAGGTTCAGCGTCACCGATCCCGCACTAAAGCCCATCATTCCGGCAAAATCGACAAAGCTGTCAGCAAAGAAGTTGAAGTATTTAAACACGCCAAGCAGTGCGAGAGACGCAACGATGCCGCCCGTCAGTGCGAGCTTTCGGGTTCTGTCACCCGCCGGATAGCGGCTGGCTGCCGCGCCGACCAAATAGCTGATCACGGTGATCAGAAGGATCAGGCCAAGAAAACGCCAGTCCCAAGCGCCATAGAAGACGTACGAGGCCAGCGTCAGGACGCGCTTGCGCCAGAGATTATTGCGCAGCGTCCAGACAAGACCAAAAACGACGGCAAAGAAAAGGAAGAAACGCGGCTCAACGAACAGCATGCTGACCTCCTGCGTCCGACTGCTTCAGATCCCGGCAGAGCTCTGCACCGGCAAGTCGGCTCAGCTTGCGTGCACCCTCCTCGCCATAGTGACTGTGATCGAACCAGAGGCTGCGACCGAAGAGATCCGGATATACATCTGGGCGGTTAAAATTCATCACCGAAAGATCGGGCGCGATACGGGCGAGTTCCACGCCGACACGGGGCGTACGGTCCAGCTCTTCAGGGTCCGGCGAGACGAAGAGCGCGGCATTCAGCCCTTGCGCCTTGAGGCTGCGAAGCCGCGCCTGGAGATAGACAGCGCGCGCCTCGACAGCTTCGTTACTCGCCGCCCCGTATCGCGCCAGCGCTTCATCATATTTTTCCGGGTGATCCACGAAGTCCTTGCGGCGCGCTTCAATGTCTGGCGACGAAATCGATCCAAGAATTTCGAAGCCGTCTGATGTCATGTCCATCGTATATGGCGCCGGCTTGACGGGCGCCGGGAAGAACAGCTCGGCGGCCCTGCCTACACCGGAGAGATCGTAGGCGGCGCCGGCGCCGAACACGCCTAGGCGGAAAACCTTCTTCGGTGCAGATTCGGGAAATGAACTGATGCTGCTTAGCGTAGCGGAATAGTCTGAGGGCGCGTGAAAAAAGCGTGCACGTTCGTTCGTGGCGTCGTCCAGCGATCGCGCTTCAGGCAGCGGGTCTTCCATAACAACCGTGCGCAGAGCGCCCTGCCCTGCGGCCAGGACCTGATCAAGCAGCCAGTCCTGCTCAGCACCGGTCAGGCCGAAAACGCCGAAATTGAACACATTGGGCCGCTGGCAGCCTTCAGCTTCCATCGCGGCCTCCACTTCGTCAGGCACGATATGGTAAAAGGTACGCGATGTGCCGATGAAGACGGTGTCATAATCGGCGGCCTGCGCGCGATAGGCGGCGAGTTTAGGGCTCAAAACGTTCATGTCCGGCACGGGCGCCGCGCTACGCAGCATCAGCGAAAAGCCGCTCGCCGCGAGCGCAAATGTCATCAGGCCGAGGACACATGGTACCAGCGTGATACGCAAACGGGACTTCATTCCACGTTCTGACAAGACAGCGACTCCCTAACCACGCGCACGTAACTGGCGCAGAAGGCGCGTCAGTTTACCCATCGCGACTGCACATATCATGCCATCAAGAGCGAAAGGTTACCGGCCGGGATTCGTGTTTTCCAGAGCCACGATTCTGTAGCCTTCCTGCTTAAGGCGCGACAGAAGCAGGGCCGTGCGCGCATCCGAACGGTCAAAGGGATCGTGTAAAAGCACCACGCCCTTGTCGCCGCTGAGCGCGAGCTTTTGAAATATCAGGTCCACGGCCTCTTCAGGTGAAATACGCGTCCAGTCAGCGCCATCAGCTGTCACCCCCACTTCCAGAAGGTCCATGTCGCGCACGATCCGGGACAGATCCGGCGTGGTGGCAACGTAGGGAAATCGGAACATCACGGACCGCTTGTCGACGCTGGATAACGCGGCATTGACGGCGTCCTGACCGCGCTGCACCTGATCCTTGGCTGCGGTGTCGTTCAGGTTCACCAGATTCGCGTGAGACCAGGTGTGGCTGCCAATGGAATGGCCCCTCGCGCTGATTTCACGCGCCATCGCGGGATAGCGGTTCGCTTGGTTCCCCAGCAGGAAGAAGGTGGCCTTGGCGCACTCCTTGTCGAGCGCGTCGAGCACGGCGCGTGTCCGCTTCGGCTCGGGTCCATCATCGAATGTCAGGACCACTTCGTGGTCCCTCAGAAGCGCATGAATCGGCCCTGTTCTGGGCGTCACTTCTATTGTGCGTGCAACTCCCATCATGGTCGCATCGCAGGATACCGGCTTCGGGTCAGACGCTGGAGCCACAGAGCAGGCGGCGACAAGCATGCTGCAGGCGACCCAAAGGGCTGGCTGCCGAATCCTGCGCAATCCTGATCGAAATCTCATGTTGAATAATCCACAGGGCTGCCGGAGGTGCCTGTGGAGACAATATGCACCTTTCAGGCCGCCCGCAAATGGCCGCACGCCAGACGCGATTTTACGTCGGGAGGAAGAACCGGCCTTCCACGGTCGTCACACTGCGGCCAGAGAGTTTCACCCGTTCACACTGCAAGTGTGTCTCGATCCGACCGCCGCGACCCGGATAGGCCTGGAAGCAGGAAAGGGCCTCCTTGCCGAACCGTTCCGACATAACCCGCGCCAGCATCGTGTGCCAGCTCCCGGTGGCCGGGTCCTCGTCAATGCCGCTGCCGGGCGCAAAGAAACGACTGGTCACATCGACGCCCTCCCCGCCGGGCGCGAAACAGCCAAAATTGCCCCTGTCCCATCCTTCACCCGGTACACCCAGCGATGCCAGCGCCTTCAGGTTCGGCTTAAGCGCATGCACCTGATCGGGCGTCTCGAACATGGCCGCGTAGAACATCCCGCCCCACGCCTGCACGGGCCGCGCACCGAGCGCCTCGGCGACATCGTCGCTCACGGGGATTTCTTTCACTGGACCGGATGGAAAATCCATTTCCAGTCGTCCGTCTTCCAGCTTGCGCACGGTCAGCCGTCCGGACTTGATCGTGTCGAAGGCAATTGTCTCGCCGGCATAGCCTTCGTGCGTGAACAACACATGCGCAGCTGCCAGCGTGGCATGGCCGCAAAGCGGCACTTCAACGGCAGGCGTGAACCAGCGCAGGTTCCAGCTCTCTTCGCCGGTGCGCACAATATAGGCCGTCTCAGCGACATTGTTCTCGGCGGCAATGGCCAGCATCACATCATCGGGCAGGAAGGCGTCGAGCGGCATGATGCAGGCCTGATTGCCTTCGAACGCACGGTTGGCAAAGGCATCGACCTGATAAAAGGGCAAGGGCTGGGTCATCGGCTTATCTCCTGAGAGATGCTTTAAGCACAGAGCCTGTCCGTACAGAAACGACGATTTCTGACAGGGCCTTCAGCGGCCCTAACGGGTCAGTCCCGGTCAAGCAGCCAGCCATGGTTGACCGGTCCGTGGCCCGTTCCGAGTCCCTTCGCAGTCCGCAGGGCCCCCATCAGATAGTCACGCCCCTGTTCCACCGAGTCCGGGACGCTGACGCCCAAGCCCAGATAGGTGGCGATCGCAGAAGCAAGCGTGCAGCCGGTGCCGTGTGTGGAGCGCGTATTGATGCGCGGGCTTTCGAACAGCCATTCGCCTGTCGTGGTCTGCAAGACATCCGTGATGACACTGCCGCCAATATGGCCGCCCTTGACCAGCGCGCCATGGGCGCCGAGTTCGAGGAGGCGATCTGCTGCCCGGCGCTGGCCGTCTAGGGATTCCACGGCCTTACCGGTAAGCACTTCCGCTTCAGGCGCATTCGGTGTCACAAGACGCGCGCGCGGCACCAGCTCGGAACGGATCGCTTCGACCGCTTTTGCATCAACAAGCCGGTCACCTGATGTCGCGACCATGACCGGATCGATGACGCGCGGGATCATCAGCGCATGTTCGTCCAGGCATTCGGCAATCGCCTCGACCAGCGCGGCCGAGCCCAGCATGCCGGTCTTGATCACATCGGCGCCGATATCAGCCAGCGTGACCCGCATTTGCCCGATGACGGCATCAATAGGCACCGGCCAGACGCCATGAACGCCCTTGGTGTCCTGCACCGTGATGGCCGTAACGGCCGTCATGGCATAGCCGCCGAGCATGGTAACAGTCTTGATATCGGCCTGGATACCGGCGCCGCCGCCCGAGTCCGAGCCGGCGATGATGAGCACACGGCCTTTGGGATCAACGGCCTCAGTCATGATGCATCAGACCTTGATGTCGGCCTTCTTCGCGTCGGCGAGGAAGGTCTCCAGGCCCGCGTCGGTCAGGGGATGGTTGACCAGGCTCTTGATCACGCTTGGCGGCATGGTCGCCACGTCTGCACCGGCAAGCGCAGAGAGCTTCACATGGTTTGGGGTGCGGATAGAGGCGGCCAGGATTTCCGTGTCGAACAGGTAATTGTCATAGATCTGGCGGATGTCGCTGATCAGTTCCATGCCGTCGAGATTGATATCATCGAGGCGGCCGATAAAGGGCGAGATGAACGCTGCGCCGGCCTTGGCAGCGAGAAGGGCCTGATTGGCCGAGAAGCAAAGCGTGACGTTAACGGCCGTGCCTTCGTCGGACAGCGTGCGGCAGGCTTTCAGGCCATCCCATGTCAGCGGCAGTTTGACGGCCACGTTCTCGGCGATCTTGGCCAGCTTGCGGCCTTCCCGGATCATGCCCTCGGCATCGGTCGCGACCACTTCGGCGCTGACAGGACCGGTGGTCAGTCCGCATATTTCCTGGATCACTTCAGCGAAGGGGCGTCCGGCCTTCGCAATAAGCGACGGATTGGTCGTGACGCCATCGATAAGGCCGGTCGCGGCCAGCTCGGCAATGTCCTTGGTATCAGCGGTATCGACGAAGAATTTCATGTCTGGAATCCGGTATGGAAAGGAAAGTGGGAATTACGGGCGCCCGATCGACGTGTAGGCAAAGCCGCGGGCCGCCATGTCTTCGGGAGAATAGATATTGCGCAGGTCTACCACGATATTCGTGTTCAGCGCAGCTTTCACACGATCAAAATCGAGCGCACGGAACTGGTCCCACTCGGTGATGATGACCATGGCATCTGCGCCCTGGATGGCGTCATAGGGACTGGTGGCAAAATCGACGCCCTCGAGCAGGTGCGCCGCTTCGGTCATCGCTTCGGGATCATAGGCGCGAACCTTTGCGCCTGCCGCCATCAGCGCCGGCAATATGTCGAGGCTTGGTGCATCGCGCATGTCGTCGGTGTTCTGCTTGAATGCGAGGCCCAGAACGCCAATCGTCTTGCCCTTCACGTCCCCGCCCATGGCCGCGATGACCTTGTCAGCCATGGCTTTCTTGCGCGCCTTGTTCACTTCGACGACCGTATCGACGATACGCACAGGCGCGCCGACATCATTGGCCGTCTTGCTGAGCGCGAGCGTGTCTTTCGGGAAGCAGCTGCCGCCATAGCCGGGGCCCGCATTCAGGAACTTCCGGCCGATCCGGTTGTCGAGGCCGATACCGCGCGACACTTCCTGCACATTGGCGCCGACCTTCTCGCACAGGTCCGCCATTTCGTTGATGAAGGTGATCTTCACAGCGAGGAATGCGTTCGCAGCATACTTGATCAGTTCCGACGTGCGCCGATCGGTAAACAGGATGGGCGTCTCGTTCAGAAACAGCGGGCGATAGAGTTCACGCATCAGCTGGCGGGCGCGCTCATCCTCGGTACCGACGACAACGCGGTCCGGAATCTTGAAGTCCTTGATCGCTGCGCCTTCGCGCAGGAATTCTGGATTGGACACGACGGCGAACTCGCCATCCGGCCGGGCCTTGCGGATGATTTCCTCGACCTCGTCTCCCGTACCAACCGGCACGGTGGATTTCGTAACGACGACTGTGAAGCCGTCCATCAATCCTGCAATCTCTTCGGCCGCCGCATAGACGTAGGAAAGATCTGCATGGCCGTCACCGCGCCGTGAGGGCGTGCCCACGGCGATGAACACGGCGTCTGCATCCTTAATCGCTTCAGCCGCTTCCGTCGTGAAGAACAGGCGCTCTTCCGCAACATTGCTGGCGACGAGCGCGTCGAGCCCTGGCTCATAGATAGGCATAATGCCATTCTTCAGGCGCTCAATCTTCGAGGCATCCTTGTCGACGCAGGTCACGATGTGACCGAAATCTGCAAAACAAGCACCCGAAACCAGGCCCACATAGCCTGTACCGATCATCGCAACGCGCATGGATTAGTCCTTTTCGAAAGCCCGTCCGGCTTGACGCACGGGTTGCGATTTTTGTGCCGCAAGGTCAAGAGGCCGTGCCAGCCTCTCAGCCTGTATAGGCAATCGATCCAGATACTTTCCGGGCAGCCTCAAGCTCAGCGTCGGACTCATAATAAGCCGCCACCATGACCTGTCCCGCAACGCCATGGGCGTATGTGTAGAGCCCGTTTATGACGGCGCCATCACTGCGCGTTTCTGCGACACGGTAAGAAAGCTGGCCGATCTCGTCATCAAGGCTCTCGGTGATGTCCGTCGCGTCCGGCGAAGCATTACCGCGATCACGCCCCAGGCGCTGGGCGATGGTCAGGCCATCTTCTGCGCCATAGGCCGTCAGCCAGATAGTGAGGCCAGGACGCCAGAAGCAGAGGCCCGCCTCCTCTTCCCGGCGGTTGAATTCGCCCGGCAGCGTGATCGCCCAGCGCCCTGTCACCTGCTGGCGACCGGAAACGGCGGCATAATTCGGATTGAGCGCCATAACCGTCAGATTTCCTGATTATACGCACCGACTTCCGGATGCTTGCCGAGGCGCGGTTTGATTTCCTTGTGGAAGAGAGCGCGCATGTCGTCCTCGCTGGCCATGGATTCCACCACGACGACGAGCTCGGGCTTGTTCGAGGAGGCCCGGATCAAAACCCAGCTACCGTCTTCCAGCGTCACGCGGGCACCGTTCACCGTGTTCACGTCGACCACTTTGCGACCGAGGATCTCGGTGCCGTTGAGGGCTTCGTATTCAGCGACCATCTTGTCGACGACGTCATACTTCACTTCGTCTCCGCAATGCGGCGACATGGTGAGGGACGTGTAGGCCACACCCAACTCGTCGCGCAGGTCGGCCATCGTTTTACCGGGGTTGCGGTCGAGCATTTCGAGGATCGCCTTGGCGGCAGTCAGGGCGCAGTCATAGCCAAGCCCGATGGGCGGGCGAAAGAAGAAGTGGCCGGACTTCTCGAAACCGGCGAGGGCGCCGAGTTCATTGGTGCGGCGCTTGATGTAAGAGTGGCCGGTCTTGTAATAATCGACGGTCGCGCCGTTTTCCTGAAGGATCGGGTCGGTCTTGTAGAGGCCGGTCGATTTCACATCGACCACGAAGGTCGCGTTCTTGTAGTTTTTCGACAGGTCGCGCGCCAACATCAGGCCGATCTTGTCGGCGAAGATTTCCTCACCCGTATTGTCGACAACGCCGCAGCGGTCTCCGTCACCATCAAAGCCCAGCACGACATCGGCGCCAAGCTCCTTCACGGCTTTCGACATCTCGTGCAGCATTTCGGAGTCTTCGGGGTTCGGGTTGTATTTCGGGAATGTGTTGTCGAGATTGCAGTCCATCTCGATGACTTCAGCGCCCATGGCGCGAAGGGCATCCGGCGCAAAGGCACCGGCGGTGCCATTGCCGCAGGCCGCAATGACCTTGATCGGGCGGGAGAGTTTCACGCCATCGGCCACGGACGCGATATATTTCTCGCGCAGGCCGTCAACGCGGTGATGGCCACCGCCGGCGCGCGGCTGGAAGTCGCCCGCCATGACGATTTCCTTGAGGCGGCCCATTTCGACCGGGCCGAAAGTCAGCGGTCGATCCGCACCCATTTTGACACCCGTCCAGCCATTTTCGTTGTGGCTGGCTGTGACCATGGCGCAGCAGGCCGCGTCCAGCTCGAACTGGCTCCAGTAGACCATCGGCGAGAGCGCCAGGCCGACATCCAGTACGTCGCAGCCGCCCTGGACAAGGCCGAGGATCAGCGCGTTCTTGATCGGCTGGCTGATTGAGCGGAAGTCGTGGCCCGTCACCACTTTTGGTGTGACGCCCATTTCATGGAAAAGGGTAGCCATGCCGAGGCCGAGGGCCTGGACGCCAGTATAGTTGAGTTCCGGGGCCTTCTCATGGCCGATGCCGTTGAACCACCAACGCGCATCGTATTCGCGGAAGCCGGTAGGCTTCACCATAGGCAGGATTTCGAATTCCAGCGTGTTGTCGTCGATATGGGCGAGCGGTTTAGGCATCATTTGCTTCATGTCTCCAAGCTTTCTGCGTCCTTAGACGAGGAATGTATCATTCCGGATACAGCATGCATCCTCCACGCCATACGGGAGATTCAATTACCGATTATTAATCATCCGGGGTCGGGAGGCCTACGTAGCAAGGTTAACAAAAACAAAAGCAAGAAGGACACGACAATGAAATTCACACCCATTTTTGCAGCCCTTTGCACAACAGCCCTTATCGCCTCACCCGCGCTTGCGCAGGAATGGTATGTAGCTGGTTCCGTTAGCTATCTCGATCAGTCGGACAGCGACAATTCCGGCACGACCGGCGCCTTTACAACAGGCAATCTCGGCGATGGAACGACGCTCGATGTCGCTGCCGGAACCGACTATGGCTGGAACACCGAATTCGACAACGGTTCGGGCTTCAATGGCGAAGTCGGTGCACGCTATGGCAATGGCCTGAGAAGCGGCGTTGAAATCTCATACACCAAGGCGGACGTTGATACGCATACCGGCGTGACGCTGGGGGGCGGCAGCATTGATGCACTCGATGCGGCCTCGATCGCCGGCAGTCCGACACCATTAGGCGCATCCGTCGCTGCGATTGTTGCAGATGGCCGCGGCGATATTTCAAGCACGTCGATCTTCGCCAACCTTTACTATGACTTCAATCGTTCGGGTGTCTGGCAGCCCTATGTCGGTGCAGGCATCGGCATTTCCGACGTCAACGTGAAGTACAATCCTTCTGGCGTTAACGTCATCGACGATGGCGAAACCAAGTTTGCCTATCAGGTGAAAGCCGGCCTGACCTGGATGATGACCGAGCAGTGGGAAGTGTATGGCGAATATGCCTATCGCGCGACCGACGATATCGAAACAGATAACGATCTGTTCCCGGGCACGCTGGACATTGAAAACCAGCAGAACCTTCTATCGATCGGTGCACGCTACCGTTTTGGCTGATTGGACGATTTGAGAAAGCCGGCAATCCAGCTGCCCAGCAGCTGATTGTCGGCCGGTATCGCCAAAGACCCGACCGCCGCGTGTACCGCGTCACCGAGCCGGTCTTCGCGTAGTGTATATAGTGCTGCAGAATACGTATCAGAAAATTCGGGGTGACACTGAAAGCTGATGGCGCGTGCCTGCGGGTAATAAAGCCCTGCATTCGGTGTGAAATCCGATCGCGCGATCACCTCTGCACCAGGCGGCAGGGTTACGACCTGATCCTGGTGGCTGACTGCGATGGATACGCGGTCGGGACATTTTTTTGCCGTAAGGCCGGGACAGGCGAGGACCTCGTATGTGTGGCGCCCGACGCCCCAGCCCTTGGGGGATTTAACCACCTTGCCGCCCAGCGCCTCGGCGACGGCTTGGTGACCAAAACAGATGCCGACCTGGGGCACACCTGCTGTCGCCGCTGCACGAATGAAATCCATCAGCGGCGCCATCCAGGGCTCGTCATCATAGACGCCGGCGGGTGATCCCGTGATCAGGATGGCTTCGAGGCCAGCCGGATCAGGCAGTTGCTCGCCCTTGATGACCGACACGGTTTCAAACGAAAACGAGGGATCGGATGCCCGAACAAGTGCCCGAAACATGCCCGGATAGTCTCCGAATGATGCCCGAATAGGTTCGGGCACAAGACCGGTTTCGATAATCGTGAGCTTCATGTCGCCCTACTCCGCCATTATTTCGGCAGGCTCCGGCTCGACAAGGAAACCGCCCGACTGGCGCGCCCAGAGATCGGCGTAGAGGCCCCTGGCAAGCACAAGTTCCTCATGCGTGCCTTCTTCCACGATGCGCCCCTGATCCAGAACGATCAGCCGGTCCATGGCAGCGATGGTCGACAGGCGGTGGGCAATCGCGATCACGGTCTTGCCTTCCATCAGGTCGAACAGTTTGTCCTGGATCACGGCCTCGACTTCGGAATCGAGGGCCGACGTTGCTTCATCGAGGATGAGGACGGGCGCGTCCTTCAAGAAGATGCGGGCGATCGCGATACGCTGGCGCTGGCCGCCGGAGAGCTTCACGCCGCGTTCGCCGACCTGTGCATCAAAGCCAACACTGCCTTTGGCGTCTTCCAGCGATGCGATGAAATCGAGCGCTGCGGCCTTGCCTGCGGCGACGCTTATCTCAGCGTCACTGGCGTCCGGCTGGCCATAGGCAATATTCTCGCGGATCGAACGATGCAGAAGGGACGTGTCCTGCGTGACGACACCGATCTGTGCACGCAGGGAATCCTGTGTGACATGAGCGATGTCAGTCCCGTCGAGCAGGATGCGACCGCTCTCGGCATCATAGAAGCGCAAGAGAAGATTGGTCAGCGTTGTCTTGCCCGCGCCGGAGCGGCCCACAAGACCGATCTTTTCGCCCGGCCGGATCGACAGCGACATATCCTCGATGACGCCCGCGCCCTTGCCATAATGAAAGGTCACGTTTTCGAACGTGATGGCGCCGGCGCCGCGCGGCAGGACCTGCGCATCGGGCGCGTCGGCAACGATGACCGGCTTTTCCAGCATGGCCTTGCCGTCGTAGACGACGCCGATATTCTCGAACAGGCCTGCCACTTCCCACATGATCCATTGCGACATGGACTTGATGCGCAGGGCAAGACCGATGGCGGCCGCCACCGCGCCTGCGCCGACAAGCTCTCCCTGCCAGAGCAGGATGCCGCCGCCCGCGATCAGAAAGACAAGCAGCGAATTGTTGAGATAGACGATGGCATTGAAGCCGGTGACATAGCGCATCTGCTTGTAAACAGTCTGCAGGAAGCCATCCATGCTTTCGCGGGCATAGTCTTCCTCGCGTCCGGCATGCGCGAAGAGCTTCACCGTCTGGATATTGGTGTAAGAGTCAACAATCCGCCCGGTCATGACCGAACGCGCATCGGCCTGCAGTTCCGAGACCTTGCCGAGACGCGGGATAAACCAGCGCAGCACAAAGCCATAGACCACGGCCCAGAGGATGAGCGGCAGGGTGAGGCGCGGGTCTGCCGCCGCAACGAGCGTCAGGGCTGACAGGAAATAGACGACGACGAAGACAAATACGTCGAGCACCTTCATCACCGTTTCGCGCACGGACAGGGAGGTCTGCATGACCTTGGTCGCGACACGGCCGGCAAACTCGTTGCCGAAGAAATTCATCGACTGGCCCAGCATCTGCCGGTGCATGCGCCAGCGCGCACTCATCGGCACGTTGCTCATCAGGCCCTGATAGACGATCAGGCCCTGCACCAGCGTCGCCAGCGGCAGGACCACCAGCACGACCACCGCCATCATGGCCAGCTTGCCACCCTCGCGCTGGAAGAATCCTTCGCGCTCAGAACTGGCCAGCCAGTCGACGATACCGCCCAGGAAGCCGAACAGCGTGACTTCGCCAATCGCGATTACGGCCGTGAACATGGACATCAGGATCAGCCATGGCACGGCGTCGCGGACATAATGCCAGATGAACGCGAGAAACCCCTGTGGAGGAACCTCCAGGGGGCTGTTCGGAAAAGGGTCGATACGGCGTTCAAAGAAGCTAAACATGGGTCGCCCATGTGGCCTCAAGCCTGCCACAGCACAAGCTGTGCGGCTTTATTTTATGCGCCTATTGTGAGGGCGTAGCTGTGCCAGCCTCTGGCAACTGGCTGACGATCCACGCTTTGACCTGCGCGTCCAGCACATCCAGCGGTACGGCACCCTGTCCGAGCACAACATCATGAAAGGCCTTTATGTTGAACTGCTCGCCAAGCGCGGCTTCAGCTTCGGCCCGAAGCGCGCGGATTTTCAGCTCACCGACCTTGTAGGCAACCGCCTGGCCCGGCCAGCCGATATAGCGCGTGACTTCATTGTCGATGTTGAGCTGCGCAAGCGCCGTGTTGTCGTTGAAGCAGACCTCGGCCTCTTCGCGCGTCCAGTTAAACCAGTGCAGGCCTGTATCAGCGACAAGGCGGCACGCGCGCCACATCTCCATGGAAAGACCACCGAAACGTTCGTAGGGCGTCTCATACATGCCCGCTTCGCCTGCCAGATGCTCGGCATAGAGGCCCCATCCCTCGCCGAAGGCCGTTGCGTAATAGTCCTGCCGGAATTTCGGCTGGCCTGTCATTTCGCGGCTCAGCGCAATCTGCAGGTGGTGGCCAGGAACGGCCTCATGCGCGGTCAGCGCCGGCAGTTCATACAGCGGACGCTGCTCAAGCGCATAGGTGTTGACCCAATAGATGCCATGGCGGCCCTCTTTCGGATCGCCCTCGACATAGCGCCCTGACGTGTAGCCCGGCGCGATCGCCATCGGCACAGGCTCAACGTCATAGGGCAGTTCAGGAAGGCGGCCGAAATAATCCGGCAACATGGCGTCCATGCGCGCGGCGACAGCCTTGGCATTGGCCATCAGATCGTCGGCAGACGTGGCATAAAATTGCGGGTCGGCGCGCAGGAAGGCGAGGAAATCAGCAAAGCTGCCCTCAAAGCCGATCTCGGCGATGATGTTTTCCATCTCGGCCCGGATGCGCGCCACCTCGCGTTCGCCAAGTTCATGGATCTCGACAGGCGTGTAGCCGGCCCCGGCCGTGTGATGCTCCACCGCCGCCGCATAGACTGCCTGCCCGCCCGGCAGGCTGGCAAGGCCCGGCGCGGGCCGCGCGAGGGGCGCATACTCGGTCTGGATGAAGCGCAGCGTGTCCTTATAGGCTGTGACGGCATGTGCTACGGCCTCAAGCCCTTCAGTCCGAAGGCGCTCGGCGGTTTCAGCGTCCATATCCGCAGGCAGGGTTTCAAACGGTTTGTAGAGATCGCTGTCGGCCGGATCGGTGACGATCTGCTCGCGGATCTGTTCGGTCATCGTGTTCAGCGGGTCCGCGTGCGCGGTCCAACCCGTCGCGATGCCGCGGCGCATGTTCTCGATGTTCTCGCCGAAATAGCGCGGCACATCGTTCAGGCGCGCAATCCAGGCTTCGGCGTCATCGACCGATTCCAGTTTCGTCTGCATGGCAGTGAAAATGGGTTCTGCCTGAAAGCCCCAGTCGCCTGTAAAAGGAATACGAGCGGAATCATACGTCGCATCATCGACATCCAGTTGCAGGAGCCGTTTCAGAATCGCCTGGTCCACCGTTCGAGCTGTCTCAGCGGCAGTAATTTCTTCCTGCAGGGCCAAAGCGCGCAGCGCTTGAGCAGCAACCGCATCGGGACGCACATCGCGCCACTGGCGGGCGATTGTGCCATCCGCCTCTGCGGCCTGATCCGGATTGACGTCGCGGACGTAAGCCTCATAGGCGCCAACGAGCGCGTCCATTGGGTCTGGCGTGGTTTCGGCCGTCGCCAGAAGCGGCATCAAGATGAGGCCAAGCCCCAGAATAAACGGTTTCAATTTGTCGCTTCCCCTGCCCTTCACGTTGACAGGATCATAGAGGCGCCTAGAAGGCGAAGCCAAGCATTTCATTACAGGTGAGGTAAGCTTTCATGTCAGGCACCAACCCGGCGGATTCCCGCCCCCTGTCACCGCATTTGGGAATCTGGCGTTACCACGCGACCATGTTTGCCTCCATCACGCACCGCTTTACAGGCATCGGCCTCTATTTCGGCACGTTCCTGATCGCTGCCTGGCTGATCGGCCTGGCCAGCGGGCCGGAAACCTATGACATTATCGAGAGCGTGATCGCGTCCATCCCGGGTCAGGTCATCCTTTTCGCCTGGACTGTTGCCGTGCTCTTCCACTTCGCGACCGGCATCCGCTTCCTTCTCTGGGACGGCCCGCACATTGGTTTCGACCCGAAGACAGCCAGCGCCGTCTCCATTTTTCTTTATGCTTTTGCCGTTCTGGGTTCGGTGGCCATCTGGGCCGCTGTGCTCTGGCTTTAAGGGGTCTGAACAATGGCGAACAATCAGTTCATCACGCCTGCCAAGGCCGCACGCGGGCTCGGCTCGGCCAAGAGCGGCACCAGCGACCATATCCGCCAGCGCGTCACCGCGATTGCGATGGTCTTTCTCGTGCCGTGGTTCCTGTTCTCGGTGATCCATGCATCGGGCGCCGGTTATTACGGCGCCGCCGAGTGGGCCAGTAAGCCATGGAACGCGATTCTGCTCATCCTGACGGCAGGCGCGGCATTCTTTCACATGCGTATTGGTATGCAGATCGTGATCGAGGACTATATCGCTAAGACAGGCACCCGCTCGGCGCTGCTTATCCTGAACAGTTTCGCATGTATCGCGCTGTTCGCGACTGTCGCGCTCTCGGTGCTAAAACTTTGGATTGGCGCGGGCGCCTGATGGCGGCTGTGGGAGAAACCACGATGACTGAGTACACATTCGTTGATCACACATATGACGTCGTTGTCGTCGGCGCAGGTGGCTCCGGCCTTCGCGCCGCGCTCGGTGCGGCTCAGGCGGGCCTGCGCACAGCCTGCATCAGCAAGGTTTTCCCGACGCGCTCGCACACGGTTGCTGCACAGGGCGGCATCGCCGCTTCGCTGGGCAACATGGGCGAAGACAACTGGCGCTGGCACATGTACGATACCGTCAAGGGATCCGACTGGCTCGGTGACCAGGACGCGATCGAATACCTGACGCGCAACGCGCCTGCCGCTGTTTACGAGCTTGAACACTGGGGCATGCCCTTCTCGCGGACCGACGAGGGCAAAATCTACCAGCGCGCCTTTGGCGGCATGACCCGTGACTTCGGCCAGGGTCCCGTCCAGCGAACCTGCGCGGCGGCTGACCGGACCGGTCACGCCATGCTGCACACGCTCTACGGCCAGTGCGTCAAGGAAGAGACCGAATTCTTCATCGAGTATTTCGCGCTCGACCTCATCATGGATGACGAAGGTGTCTGCCGCGGTGTGACCGCCTGGAAACTGGATGACGGCACGCTGCACCGCTTCCGCGCGCAGAAGACAATTCTCGCCACCGGCGGCTACGGACGCGCCTTCTTCTCGTGCACCTCGGCCCACACATGTACGGGCGACGGCAATGCCATGGTGCTGCGCGCCGGCCTGCCACTGCAGGACATGGAATTCGTTCAGTTCCACCCAACCGGCATTTATGGCTCGGGCTGCCTTATCACCGAAGGCTCGCGCGGCGA
>JAHJYW010000008.1 GCA_018827375.1 Alphaproteobacteria bacterium | reverse complement strand
TCCTGCCACACCGCCGAGATTGATGGGTATGCGATCGAAGGCCATGTCCCGGCCGCAGACATTCGAAGGCTGCTGAAAGAACGTCCGGCCGCAGCGGGACTATCTGTGCCTGGCATGCCGATGGGCTCGCCGGGGATGGAAACACCAAATTCACCCGATGCCTATGATGTGATCCTGTTCGATGGTGAGGCGCAAAGCGTATTTGCCAGCTATGTTGGCCGTTTCCCAGCCGAGCAGGCAGCGGACCAATGACGTCCGAAACCTATAAGAAAGGTTCGCTAAGCCTCGCTGGCACCGTCGCGATGGGGACCGGCGTCATGATCGGCGCTGGTATCTTTGCCCTCACGGGCCAGGTTGCGCAATTTTCCGGTCCCGGTTTCCCGCTAGCCTTTCTGATTGCGGCCTTCATCAGCGGGTTCAGCGCCTACACCTATATCAAGATGTCGAACAAATACCCGTCGGCAGGCGGCATCGCGATGATCCTGCAGAAGGCGTATGGGCCAACCACGATTGCCGCCGCCAGCGCGCTCCTGATGACCATGTCCATGATTATCAATGAAAGCCTCGTCGCGCGTACCTTTGGGGCCTACACATTGCAGCTCTTCGATGTCGCTAAAGACAGCGTTCTGGTGCCGGTGCTTGCAGTCGGGTTAATCGTCTTTGCTTTTGTGATCAACATATCCGGCAACAAGATTATCGGCGGCGTGTCCAAAGTCGCGGCCGTGCTCAAAGTCGGCGGGATACTGGTCTTTGCTGGCGCAGCGCTCTGGGCGTCAGGCCTCTCCTTCGAAGCGGCGTCGTCTGCGACCACTGAGCAGACCGGCCCCGCTGGCTTCCTTGCCGGTGTCGCGCTTGCGATCCTGGCCTTTAAAGGCTTCACGACGATCACGAATAGCGGCGACGAGGTCCAGAACCCCAACAAGAATGTCGGCCGGGCGATCATCTGGTCGCTGGCCATCTGCCTCGTCGTTTATATGGCTGTGGCACTGGCCGTCGGCTCTTCGCTAACACTGGAAGAGATTGTTGCGGCCAAGGACTTTTCATTGGCCGAAGCCTCGCGCCCGGCCTTTGGCGATCGTGGCGTGGCGTTTACCGTGATCATCGCGATCATAGCCACAGCGTCCGGACTTCTGGCCAGCGTGTTCGCCGTCTCACGCATGCTCGCCATGCTGACGAATATGAACCTGATCCCGCACAAGCATTTTGGCATGCCCGGTGGCATCCAGACGCATACGCTCGTCTACACCGTCGTGCTCGCTGCCTTTCTGGCCGCCTTCTTCGATCTTGGCCGGATCGCCTCACTCGGCGCGATCTACTATCTGGTCATGGATATCATCATCCATTACGGCGTGCTGCGGTATTTGCGCGAGGATGTCGGCGCCCGCGCCTGGGTCCTGATCGCCGCCATTCTGTTCGACTTGATCGCGCTTGGCGCATTCCTCTTCATCAAGGCCAGTGCTGACCCGATGATCGTCGTCATCGCACTGGGTTCCATGGCGGCAATCTTTGCCTTCGAAGCCCTCTATCTGAGGCGGATCCGCGACAAGGAGGCGCCCGATCATGCGCACTCAGATTCGTGACCTTCCGGGGATACATATCTGATGCGCCTGCTCGATCGCCCCATAATCTGGATTGTGATCTTCGGCGCCCTCACAGCATTTGTGTGGGAAGCTTTGCAGATGCCATTCTATGCAATGGATCACCTTAGTCACCGGCAGATGATCATGACCTGCGCCCTCGCATCTATCGCGGATGCCGGTCTGATGGCGCTCGCTTACGGTCTTGCGCTGCGGTTTGGGTCGCCAGGCGTCTCGAATCCCATGCCGCTCCTGATCTATGCCGGCGCCGGGTTGGCCGCGATTGCGCTGGTCGAACAGGTCATGGTCAGCGCATCCTGGGGCTGGCGCTATAGCAAAGCCATGCCGGTCATTCCCTGCACGAATATCGGCATTGTCCCAATCTTGATGTGGATCATGGTTCCCTTGTTAACACTCTGGATGGCGCGGCGCATGACGAGGCCCGCATCATGATCCTGGCTATTCTTATCACCAGTTTCACCTTCGTGCTGTCAGGCGCCTTGCATTACGTGATCGTCTCAAGCGCGATCCGGCACCTTGGTGCGGCCACCTGGCATCGCGGCCGCAAACTCGTTGTTGCGCTTTGCGTGTCTGGTATCGCGCATGTCGTGGCGGCCAGTCTTTACGCCCTCGCATATGGTGCAGGCCGCGTGTTGGGCATTGGCGATCTGAGCAGCGAGACGCCTGCAAGCGCGATGGATGTCTTTTACTTCTCACTGGTCAGCTACACCTCGCTCGGCCT
>JAHJYW010000046.1 GCA_018827375.1 Alphaproteobacteria bacterium | reverse complement strand
GCCGATAGCGGGCGCAACAATTTCGCCTCGCTGATCTTCTCGATCCTGCCGATCCTGCTGATCGTCGGCTTTGTCTTCTTCATGATGCGCCAGATGCAGGGCGGCGGCGGACGCGGCGCGATGAGCTTCGGCAAGTCACGCGCACGCCTGCTCACCGAAAAGCATGGCCGCGTCACGTTTGACGATGTTGCCGGCGTCGATGAAGCCAAGGAAGAGCTGCAGGAGATCGTTGAGTTCCTGCAGGATCCTTCGAAATTCCAGCGCCTCGGTGGCAAGATCCCGAAAGGCGCGCTGCTGGTCGGCCCTCCTGGTACAGGTAAAACGCTTCTGGCCCGCGCCGTAGCCGGCGAAGCTGGCGTTCCCTTCTTCACGATTTCCGGTTCCGACTTTGTCGAAATGTTCGTCGGCGTCGGCGCCAGCCGCGTGCGCGACATGTTCGAGCAGGCCAAGCGCTCGGCACCCTGCATCATCTTCATCGACGAGATCGACGCTGTCGGTCGTTCGCGGGGCGCAGGCCTTGGCGGCGGCAATGACGAACGCGAGCAGACGCTGAACCAGCTTCTCGTCGAGATGGACGGTTTTGAAGCCAATGAAGGCATCATCCTCGTTGCTGCGACCAACCGGCCTGACGTGCTGGACCCGGCCCTGCTGCGTCCAGGCCGTTTCGACCGCCAGATCACCGTCGGCAATCCGGACATTATCGGCCGCGAGAAAATCCTGCGCGTCCACATGCGCAATGTGCCGCTCGCCAAGGATGTCGACTCCAAGACGATTGCGCGCGGTACGCCCGGTTTCTCGGGTGCTGACCTTGCCAACCTCGTGAACGAAGCAGCCCTGCTGGCGGCTCGCCGTGGCAAGCGGGTTGTTGCCATGGCCGAGTTCGAAGATGCGAAAGACAAGGTTCTGATGGGCCCTGAGCGTCGCTCGATGGTTATGTCTGAAAAAGAAAAAGAGCTGACGGCCTGGCACGAAGCCGGCCACGCCATCGTGGCGATGAAAGTACCGTCGGCCGACCCGGTCCACAAGGCGACGATCATTCCGCGCGGACGTGCGCTCGGCATGGTCATGCAGCTGCCCGAAGACGACAAGCTGTCCATGTCCAAAATCGAGATGACGAGCCGTCTCGCCATCATGATGGGCGGGCGTGTCGCCGAGGAACTGAAGTTTGGCCACGACAACGTCACCGCCGGTGCCGCCTCGGACATCCAGCAGGCAACGCGCCTCGCACGGGCGATGGTTACGCGCTGGGGCTTTGCCGACAATATCGGCCCGGTGGACTATGGCTCCGACCAGGGCGATGTGTTCCTTGGCCAGCAGCTGATGCAGTCTTCGCACGTGTCGGAAGACACATCGCGCAAGATCGAGGAAGAAGTTCGCAAGCTGATCCAGACTGGCATGGACGAAGCCCGCCGCATCATGACCGACACGCGTCATGAGTGGGAGGCCATCGCCGAAGGCCTGCTCGAATACGAGACGCTGTCCGGTTTCGAGATTGCCGAACTGCTGAAAGGCAACAAGCCGACGCGGCCTGACCTGACCGATGATGATTCCGGCCCGGCTTCTGCCGTTCCGATCACCGGCAAGCGCCGCAAGCCCAAGGGCGATACCGGGCTTGGCGACACGGAACCGAACCCGGCCTGAGGCAAGCCTGATATTAGGAATTGAAATGGGGCGCAGCCAGTCTAGGCTGCGCCCCATGCTTTTGCGCTCATGTCTTGGCGGCCTTGCCGCACTTTCCGTCTCGTCCTGCACTCCGTCTCCCGAGGCGGAATTCTGGAAACGGGTGTCGGTCCTCTGTGGCCAGGCCTTTGAAGGCGAGGTCGTCAGCGAGGATGCGGCAGACGCGGATTGGCGGAGCGAACGCATTGTCATGCATGTGCGCGATTGTTCGAAATCCGCGATACGCATTCCGCTGTCGGTTGGCGAGGACCGCTCGCGCACCTGGGTGCTGACACGCGGCCCGGATGGTCTGGGGCTGCATCACGAACACCGGCACGCCGATGGCAGTCTTGATGCGGTGACCGGCTATGGTGGGACAGCGGCCGATTACAGCAGCGGCTCACGGCAGAACTTCCCGGCGGATGAGGCGACAAAGGCCTTGTTCGACCAAGAGGGCATCCCGGTGTCCAAGGACAATATCTGGGCCATCGAGGTGCGCCCCGCCCATACGCTGTTTGCCTATGAGCTCGAGCGGCCGGAACGCTTCTTTCGGCTGGAGTTCAACACGTCAAACCCGGTCATGCCGCCAGAGCCGGTTGCGGCCGCAGACTAGTCGAGAATGTTCGTCAGTTTCTTTTTGCGGTTCCCGCTGGCGCGCGCCGTGGTGATCAGGTGCGGTGCCACACGCAGGGTGCGCGTCGCGATGGAAATCTCCATCAGGAAGTAGACAAGCCCGGCGATGAGCACACCCATCGACGCGACGAACAGAACGGCGACGAGATTTGACACATCGGTGCGGATCAGCTGGCCGGTAAACAACGTGACAATGACCAGACAGATCAGCAGGGCCGAGAGGGTCGACAGCGTCACGGCGCGGTTGATGCGGATCATGCGCTGGTCGATGGCAGCGAGTTCCAGCACATGGGCCTTGCGGGCCTCTTCGCCGAGATCGGCCAGGAAACCCTCGACCTTTCGCCAGCGATCCACGACGCGTCCAAGGCGGTTGGCCATGACGTTCAGCAGCGCCCCGATACCGGCAAGCAGGAAGACCGGCGCGATGGCGAGCTGGATGATGTGGGAAATATCGGCAGGTACGGAAAAGGGCATGCGATAAGGCTTCGCCTCGTCACGCGCTCACGTCAAGTATTGCCATCTGCTTGTCAGGCTTTTGCGCTGGGCCGGGCGGAAACGGCGGCGTGCCAGCGCGCGAGATTTACCAGGCTCGCATCCGGCGGAACGCCGACAAGGCCAGCACCGAAATCATAGGTGGCCAGGGCCACGGCATCGGCAACGGTGTAGGTGTCACCGGCAATGAATTCATGCTTTTCCAGCTGGTCGTCGAACAGCTTGTAGCCGATCGCGGTGCGTGCGCGGTTCTGCTCGGCGGCTTCGGGAATCTGGCGGATCAGTTTGGCCGTCAGGGCGTGACCATGGATCCAGACCATGCCGATGGGCACCATCAGGTTCAGCTCGACGCGGCGCAGCCACATGTCGACAACGGCTTTGCCCTTTGCGCCCGTGCCGAAGAGGGGCGGTGTGGGGTGGAGTTCCTCGAAATAGCGGCAGATGGAAACGCTTTCGGAAATGCAGGTGCCGTCATCCAGCTCGAGCACAGGCAGGCCGCCGACGGGGTTCTTGGCGAGGAAATCCGGCTGCCGGTTCTGGCGGGCCATCATGTCCACCTGCTCGATTGGCACGTGGAGGCCCTTCTCGGCGAGATAGATGCGGACACGGCGAGGATTCGGGGCGCGAGTGCTGTCGTAAAGGATCATGGCGCAAGTGTAGCTTGTGCGCAAAGGTGGGGGAAGGGGCTTAGACCCAGAGCTGGGGCTGGGCGTCGATCACGGATTCGGCGCAGTCGTCATCCCAGGGGAACAGCCCATCCAGGTCGCCGGGCCAGACAAGCTGGACAACGCCCGGATGCCCGCGATGGCCGAGGCGCTGCCAGTACCAGTCGGCATAAGGCACATAGTCCGTGAACGGTCTGGCATGGCCAGCCTTCTTGCCGATGCAGTCATGGTCTTCGAGAAGTCCCTGCCAGTGCTGGTCGCCTTCCACTTTGCGGCCCGCCTTTATCTGGCGGAAGACTTCCCACAGCATGCCGTGCATCAGGTCGCGGTGGAGGCCGAACACGATGAATTCCGGCGCGTTGAGCGTGTGACTGAAGCCGATGGAATAGGTGAAGTTGGGCTTGGCGAGATCAGGATCGAACACATGCAGGCTGTGCCAGCCATGCGTCTCGATGTTCGAGAGGATGCGGTGTTCGGCGGCGGAGAGGTCTTGCGCGTCCATGGGGGCATGACGGGGTGCGCCGGGCGCTGGGTCAAGCGCGGTAAGGCTACATGTCCGAGATTTAAGGCGCGGGCTATTTTGCGAAGAGCTGGCCGATATCGGCAAAAGCCTTCAGCTCGATCGCATTGCCGGCGGGATCATGGAAGAACATGGTCGCCTGCTCGCCGGGCTGGCCCTTGAAGCGCACATAGGGCTGGATCAGGAATTC